>JAQTIF010000001.1:1202508-1803762 GCA_029433525.1 Enterobacteriaceae bacterium ESL0689
CTGGCAAAACAAGAAGGCAACGTTATTCTGTTTATTGATGAACTGCATACCATGGTCGGAGCAGGAAAATCAGACGGAGCGATGGATGCCGGTAATATGTTAAAACCAGCGCTGGCGCGCGGCGAACTCCATTGTGTCGGGGCAACGACACTGGATGAATATCGCCAGTATATTGAAAAAGATGCTGCGCTGGAGCGCCGTTTTCAGAAAGTCCTCGTTGATGAGCCCTCAGTTGAAGATACCATCGCTATCTTACGCGGTTTGAAAGAGCGTTATGAACTGCATCACCACGTGCAGATTACAGACCCCGCTATTGTCGCGGCAGCAACACTGTCGCACCGTTATATTGCCGGGCGGCAACTTCCTGATAAAGCGATTGACTTAATTGATGAAGCGGCATCCAGCATTCGTATGCAGATTGATTCGAAACCCGAAGAGCTTGATCGTCTCGACAGACGTATCATTCAACTCAAGCTGGAACAACAGGCGTTGATGAAAGAGCCTGATGAAGCCAGTCAGAGACGTCTGGATATGTTAAATGACGAGCTGGAAGATAAAGAACGCCAGTATTCCATTCTGGAAGAAGAGTGGAAAGCGGAAAAAGCCTCTCTCTCCGGCACTCAGACGATCAAAACTGAGCTGGAACAAGCTAAAATTGCCATTGAACAGGCGCGGCGCACAGGCGATCTTGCGCGAATGTCTGAACTTCAATATGGCAAGATCCCTAATCTGGAAAAGCAACTTGCGGCTGCTACCCAATCCGCAGGCAAAACTATGCGCCTGTTGCGTAATAAAGTCACCGATGCCGAAATTGCCGAAGTGCTGGCGCGCTGGACGGGTATTCCTGTAGCGCGAATGATGGAGGGAGAACGGGAAAAATTACTGCGAATGGAGCAGGAGTTGCATAGCCGGGTTATTGGCCAAAATGAAGCAGTTGATGCCGTATCGAATGCCATTCGGCGTAGTCGTGCCGGACTCTCTGATCCTAACCGGCCAATTGGTTCGTTTTTATTCCTCGGGCCAACAGGTGTCGGTAAAACAGAGCTTTGTAAAGCACTGGCTAACTTTATGTTTGACAGTGATGACGCAATGGTGCGTATCGATATGTCTGAATTTATGGAAAAACACTCCGTATCACGTTTGGTGGGTGCGCCTCCAGGATATGTCGGCTATGAAGAGGGGGGGTATCTGACTGAAGCGGTACGCCGTCGCCCTTACTCCGTCATTTTGCTTGATGAAGTAGAAAAAGCACATCCGGATGTATTCAATATTCTGCTACAGGTGCTGGATGATGGTCGTTTGACGGATGGACAAGGAAGAACGGTTGATTTTCGTAATACGGTTGTCATTATGACATCAAACTTAGGTTCCGATCTGATTCAGGAACGCTTTGGTGACCTGGATTATGCACAGATGAAAGAACTCATTCTCGGTGTTGTGGGGCAAAATTTCCGCCCGGAATTTATCAATCGTATTGATGAAGTTGTCGTCTTCCATCCATTAAGTGAAAAACATATTGCTTCTATTGCGAAAATTCAGTTGCATCGTTTATATAAACGTCTGGAAGAACGTGGCTATAAAGTGCATATGTCTGATGATGCGCTGAAGTTATTGAGCGAAAGTGGTTACGATCCTGTATATGGAGCTCGTCCGCTAAAACGGACTATCCAGCAACAGATAGAAAACCCGCTGGCACAGCAGATCCTTTCCGGAGAACTTATCCCTGATAAAGAAATCAAGCTGATAGTAAAAGAAGGACATATCGTCGCAGTGCAGTGATAGAAAAACCGGAAGTGAGCTAGTTAGATCACTTCCGGAAAAGTCAGTTTTTATCCATCGTTTGATCAATAAACCGCCTGAAACACTTTTTTTTGAATTAATACTTGCCATAACGAAATTCCTCCCTATAATGCGCTCCCACTGACCCGGAATAACGGAGCGAATCCACCGGAAATCAGGCAGAGGAAGTGAAAAAGCACTTGACTCTGAAGCGCATGAGAGTATTATATGTGCCCGCTTCATTGAAGCACCGCTCTTTAACAATCAGTCAGACAATCTGTGTGGGCACTCAGGAAGACAGAGCCTGACCGTCGGTGACGGTCAAGCAAATTTAAAAAGTCTCTGAGTGAACACGTAATTCATTTACGAAGTTTAATTCACGAGCGATCAGACCTGAATTGAAGAGTTTGATCATGGCTCAGATTGAACGCTGGCGGCAGGCCTAACACATGCAAGTCGAACGGTAACAGGAAGCAGCTTGCTGCTTTGCTGACGAGTGGCGGACGGGTGAGTAAAGTCTGGGAAACTGCCTGGTGGAGGGGGATAACTACTGGAAACGGTAGCTAATACCGCATAATGTCGGAAGACCAAAGTAAAATCTTATGGCCTCACGCCACCGGATGTGCCCAGACGGGATTAGCTTGCAGGTGAGGTAATGGCTCACCTGGGCGACGATCCCTAGCTGGTCTGAGAGGATGACCAGCCACACTGGAACTGAGACACGGTCCAGACTCCTGCGGGAGGCAGCAGTGGGGAATATTGCACAATGGGGGAAACCCTGATGCAGCCATGCCGCGTGTATGAAGAAGGCCTTCGGGTTGTAAAGTACTTTCAGCGGTGAGGAAGGATGGAAGTTTAATACACTTTCATTTTGACGTTATCCGCAGAAGAAGCACCGGCAAACTCCGTGCCAGCAGCCGCGGTAATACGGAGGGTGCGAGCGTTAATCGGAATAACTGGGCGTAAAGGGCACGCAGGCGGTGTGTTAAGTCAGATGTGAAATCCCCGGGCTTAACCCGGGAACAGCATTTGAAACTGACAGGCTGGAGTCTCGTAGAGGGGGGTGGAATTCCAGGTGTAGCGGTGAAATGCGTAGAGATCTGGAGGAATACCGGTGGCGAAGGCGGCCCCCTGGACGAAGACTGACGCTGAGGTGCGAAAGCGTGGGGAGCAAACAGGATTAGATACCCTGGTAGTCCACGCTGTAAACGATGTCGATTTGGAGGTTGTTCCCGTTGAGGAGTGGCTTTCGAAGCAAACGCGATAAATCGACCGCCTGGGGAGTACGGCCGCAAGGTTAAAACTCAAATGAATTGACGGGGGCCCGCACAAGCGGTGGAGCATGTGGTTTAATTCGATGCAACGCGAAGAACCTTACCTGGTCTTGACATCCACAGAACCTTCCAGAGATGGAGGGGTGCCTTCGGGAGCTGTGAGACAGGTGCTGCATGGCTGTCGTCAGCTCGTGTTGTGAAATGTTGGGTTAAGTCCCGCAACGAGCGCAACCCTTATCCTCTGTTGCCAGCGGTTTGGCCGGGAACTCAGGGAGACTGCCAGTGAAAAGCTGGAGGAAGGTGGGGATGACGTCAAGTCATCATACTCTTACGACCAGGGCTACACACGTGCTACAATGGCGCATACAAAGGGAGGCGAGCCTGCGAGGGTGAGCGGAACTCATAAAGTGCGTCGTAGTCCGGACTGGAGTCTGCAACCCGACTCCACGAAGACGGAATCGCTAGTAATCGTGGATCAGAATGCCACGGTGAATACGTTCCCGGGCCTTGTACACACCGCCCGTCACACCATGGGAGTGGGTTGCAAAAGAAGCAGGTAGTTTAACCGAAAGGGGGGCGCCTGCCACTTTGTGATTCATGACTGGGGTGAAGTCGTAACAAGGTAACCGTAGGGGAACCTGCGGTTGGATCACCTCCTTAAACTGAGGGTTCTGGATTTCTGAAGTGTTCACACAGATTGTCTGATGAAAGATGAGCAAAAGGGATCTCAGCAGGCTTGTAGCTCAGGTGGTCAGAGCGCACCCCTGATAAGGGTGAGGTCGGTGGTTCAAGTCCACTCAGGCCTACCAGATTTTGCGCATGCAGTGTTGCTGCGGCGGAAATCAGGAAAAGGGATCACCTTATCGCTGTATGGGGCTATAGCTCAGCTGGGAGAGCGCCTGCTTTGCACGCAGGAGGTCTGCGGTTCGATCCCGCATAGCTCCACCATATAAAAAATGTCAGAGTACGCTGAGACAGCGTGCTGTGAGATTTTGCTCTTTAACAAACTGGATCAAGCTGAAAATTGAAAAGAGGACACACGAAGAAGTGTGTCCGGGTCTCTCAAAGCGAAGCGACCGGAAGAGACATCTTCGGGTTGTGAGGTTAAGTGACTAAGCGTACACGGTGGATGCCCTGGCAGTCAGAGGCGATGAAGGACGTGCAAATCTGCGAAAAGCGCCGGCGAGGTGATATGGGCCTGTGACCCGGCGATGTCCGAATGGGGAAACCCGGTGTGAGTAATCACATCATCGTTAACTGAATTCATAGGTTAACGAGGCGAACCGGGGGAACTGAAACATCTCAGTACCCCGAGGAAAAGAAATCAACCGAGATTCCCCGAGTAGCGGCGAGCGAAAGGGGAGGAGCCCGGAGTCATAATCAGCATGGGTGTTAGTGGAACGGTCTGGAAAGTCCGGCAAAAGAGGGTGACAGCCCCGTACACGAAAGCGCGCATGCTGTGGACTCGAAGAGTAAGGCGGGACACGAGAAATCCTGTCTGAAGAAGGGGGGACCATCCTCCAAGGCTAAATACTCCTGACTGACCGATAGTGAACCAGTACCGTGAGGGAAAGGCGAAAAGAACCCCGGCGAGGGGAGTGAAAGAGAACCTGAAACCGTGTACGTACAAGCAGTGGAAGCCCCACCACTAAGCCAGTGGTGAGATTCCACGAGGCATCCTTTGCTGTAAGGCAGGGCAGGCGGAGCGTGAGCGACGCCCAGCCGCCAAAAGAAGCAGAGGGGGCTTAGTGGTGGGGTGACTGCGTACCTTTTGTATAATGGGTCAGCGACTTGTATTCTGTAGCGAGGTTAACCGAATAGGGGAGCCGCAGGGAAACCGAGTCTTAACTGGGCGACTAGTTGCAGGGTACAGACCCGAAACCCGGTGATCTAGCCATGGGCAGGTTGAAGGTTGGGTAACACTAACTGGAGGACCGAACCGACTGATGTTGAAAAATCAGCGGATGACCTGTGGCTGGGGGTGAAAGGCCAATCAAACCGGGAGATAGCTGGTTCTCCCCGAAAGCTATTTAGGTAGCGCCTCGTGGGTTCATCTCCGGGGGTAGAGCACTGTTTCGGCAAGGGGGTCATCCCGACTTACCAACCCGATGCAAACTGCGAATACCGGAGAATGATACCACGGGAGACACACGGCGGGTGCTAACGTTCGTCGTGGAGAGGGAAACAACCCAGACCGCCAGCTAAGGTCCCGAAGTCATGGTTAAGTGGGAAACGAAGTGGGAAGGCTTAGACAGCCAGGATGTTGGCTTAGAAGCAGCCATCATTAAAAGAAAGCGTAATAGCTCACTGGTCGAGTCGGCCTGCGCGGAAGATGTAACGGGGCTAAACCATGCACCGAAGCTGCGGCAGCGGCGCAAGCTGCTGGGTAGGGGAGCGTTCTGTAAGCTGAAGAAGGTGTGCTGAGAGGCATGCTGGAGGTATCAGAAGTGCGAATGCTGACATAAGTAACGATAATGCGGGTGAAAAACCCGCACGCCGGAAGACCAAGGGTTCCTGTCCAACGTTAATCGGGGCAGGGTGAGTCGACCCCTAAGGTGAGGCCGAAAGGCGTAGCTGATGGGAAACGGGTTAATATTCCCGTACTTTATGTTACTGCGAAGGGGGGACGGAGAAGGCTATGTTATCCGGGTGACGGAAGTCCCGGTTTAAGCGTGCAGGTGGGTGTTTCAGGCAAATCCGGAACACTATAACACTGAGGCGTGATGACGAGGCACTGAGGTGCCGAAGTAACAGAAGCCCTGCTTCCAGGAAAAGCCTCTAAGCGACAGGTAACATGAAATCGTACCCGAAACCGACACAGGTGGTCAGGTAGAGCATACCAAGGCGCTTGAGAGAACCCGGGTGAAGGAACTAGGCAAAATGGTGCCGTAACTTCGGGAGAAGGCACGCTGACGCAAGGTGAAGCGCTTAACGCGTGGAGCTGAGGTCAGTCGCAGAGACCAGCTGGCTGCAACTGTTTATTAAAAACACAGCACTGTGCAAACACGCAAGTGGAAGTATACGGTGTGACGCCTGCCCGGTGCCGGAAGGTTAAATGATGCTGTAATCTGAAAGGAGAAGCAGCTGACTGAAGCCCCGGTAAACGGCGGCCGTAACTATAACGGTCCTAAGGTAGCGAAATTCCTTGTCGGGTAAGTTCCGACCTGCACGAATGGCGTAATGATGGCCAGGCTGTCTCCACCCGGGACTCAGTGAAATTGAACTCGCTGTGAAGATGCAGTGTACCCGCGGCAAGACGGAAAGACCCCGTGAACCTTTACTACAGCTTGACACTGAACCTTGAGCCTTGATGTGCAGGATAGGCGGGAGGCGAAGAAGTGTGGACGCCAGTCTGCATGGAGCCGCTGTTGAAATACCGCCCTTTAATGTTTGATGTTCTAACGCGCCCCTGAGCGGGGTTGCGGACAGTGTCTGGCGGGTAGTTTGACTGGGGCGGTCTCCTCCCAAAGAGTAACGGAGGAGCACGAAGGTCAGCTAATCCTGGTCGGACATCAGGAGGATAGTGCAATGGCAGAAGCTGGCCTGACTGCGAGCGTGACGGTGCGAGCAGGTGCGAAAGCAGGTCATAGTGATCCGGTGGTTCTGAATGGAAGGCCATCGCTCAACGGATAAAAGGTACTCCGGGGATAACAGGCTGATACCGCCCAAGAGTTCATATCGACGGCGGTGTTTGGCACCTCGATGTCGGCTCATCACATCCTGGGGCTGAAGCGGTCCCAAGGGTATGGCTGTTCGCCATTTAAAGTGGTACGCGAGCTGGGTTTAGAACGTCGTGAGACAGTTCTTATCCCTATCTGCCGTGGGCGCTGGATAACTGAGGGGGGCTGCTCCCAGTACGAGAGGACCGGAGTGGACGCATCACTGGTGTACGGGTTGTCATGCCAATGGCACAGCCCGGTAGCTAAATGCGGAAGAGATAAGTGCTGAAAGCATCTAAGCCCGAAACTTGCCCTGAGATGAGTTATCCCTGATATGAAAGTATCCTGAAGGGACGTTGAAGACGACGACGTTGATAGGTCAGGTGTGTAAGCGTGGTGACACGTTGAGCTGACTGATACTAATGACCCGTGAGGCTTAACCTTACAACGCCGAAGGTGTTTTATCGGAAGCGTGGAGCGGAGAGAGAGAAAGATTTTCAGCGAGGTCCGGAAGAAGAGCGAGGAAGGATTAGAAAGAATCAGCCTGGCGGTGACAGCGCGGTGGTCCCACCTGACCCCATGCCGAACTCAGAAGTGAAACGCCGAAGCGCCGATGGTAGTGTGGGGACTCCCCATGCGAGAGCAGGGAGCTGCCAGGCTTTAAAACAGCGGAAAGGACCCGGTCGGAAGACCGGGTCCTTTTTGTATGTGTCTTACAGGGGATTATGAGGATTTATTCCCTGCCAGCCAGTGCTGAATAAACGCGGCAATCTGTGGAATATCATTTAAATCTAAATGGGAAAGTGGTGTTGTAAGGGGAACATCACAGGCTGGCCCTGGGCAGTGCTCGAAATCATCACGTACTACCTGTACGCTGCGGTTTCTCCGCGCTATCCGTACTGGTTGCGCCAATAACCAAGTGGGCCAGACTCTTAGTCTGACTACCGTATCATATAATTTCTACGTTAAAGTACATAAAACAGGTATTACACAAGAAAGTATATCGAGCGGACCAGAAGCTCATTATGCAAGTGATGCCATAGATTAGCCCTCATCATGAGGGCTATATTCATAAAATACGGCTAATTAGCCTGTCAATACGGATACGTCTCAGACGGCGAATGAGCTTACGTACTTTTACTGGATAGTCAGCAATATTCTGCAGATCATTATAGTGTTTGATCTGAGTCGTATGATGACGAATCAGCTGCAATTCTTTTTCGCGCATGGCTTTAAGCTGATGCTGTGGATCATGAATAAGAATGGCATTTTCCAGATCCAGACGCCATGCACGTGGATTGAGATTATTACCGGTTAATAATAACCACTCATCATCGACCCACATTCCTTTAAGATGATAGCTATTATCACCATCCTTCCAGAGACGTACAATCAACTGTTCAGAGTCAATATAATACTGTAATCGACTAAGAAAGCGTCGTAGATTTATCTCATACAGATAAGGAATAGCACCAATAACTTTAAATGGTTGATTTTCTGGAATATAGAAATCATTCGCTGTTTTATCGCCAACAATAATTTCTACCTGTTTTCCATTACGCAATAGTTGAATAATATTGCGTACCAGCAACACTGGCAGATTAAAATAAGGTGTACAGATAGTCAGTTTATGTTCTGTACAAGGCATAAGACAGAGGATTGTTTTGTTCAGTGGGCTCGATTTGCCAAGGCCGACTAATGGTGTCACTGATAACTGACTATCATCAGCATCACCGGTAAAATGATAACCGCTTTCACGAAGATCTTGTCGGTACTGGCGGATATCATTTTTGATTTCCGGACTTTTGGGGCGTTCAGTGCTATCAAGTCGATTAACGCCTCGTCCTTTGACTAAATTGCTTTCGACCCAATCGAAGACCACATCAGCCATTTTACGGTTACGGATGCATTGATAACGATCGTAGCGATATTTATCATGTTGATGTAAGTAAACATCATTGAGGCTTGCACCGCTATAGAGGATACAATCATCAATGATAAATCCTTTAAAATGTAAAACACCAAGTGCTTCCCGCGTATTCACCGGTACGCCATAGATTGGGATATGGATACCAGGATTTTCCTGAGCGACGTGATAATACCAGTCTGCATTCGTATTAGCGGCTGCCTCACCAATACGGCCACGCTGCGCGCGATGCCAGTCGACCAGAATGCTAACCTCTAACGCCGGATTCTGACGTTTAGCATCATAAAGCGCCTGTAAAATGCCTTTACCGCCATCATCTTGCTCAAGATAAAGCGCAACAATACAGATACGCTGGTTAGCATGGGCGATCCTGGTCAGTAATGCTTGTCGAAAATCGACAGGAGTATAATAAAACTCGATATCATCGACTGACTGAGCAATCTTAGGGAGTCTGGCAAGGTGTTGTTGATGTTTATTACGCTTAAGTTTTGACAACATCACAGTGCATTTCTTCTCTGTTATTGGATGGTTTTTGTATCATATAGCTGATATAAACGCGAGATGATAGCATTATTATTTGCAAATGTGGTTAATAATTATGGTTGCTGCGAAAGCATTGTGCAGGTAAAAGGATATACCTGTTATCTGAAAGTGGGTATTTTATCCGACAAACAGGCCCGATCTTATCTAATCATGGCGAAGTCGTGGTACATCGGGTAATCTGCGCGCCTTGTGCAGCGCAGGTGGAGAAAGTTAATGAGTGATGAACTGAAAAATAAAAACGGCAAAGTCAAAGTGATGTATGTTCGCAGCGACGATGATTCTGACAGACGTACCCGTAATCCGCGTACCGGAAAAGGAGGAGGCTCAGGGAGGGCGCAGGCCAGTCATCGTAACCGTTTTGCCCGTGGTGACGAGCAGGGTCGCAATCGGGAAGATCGTAAACAGAATAATTCTGAACATGATGTTTTTTCTCCGTGGCGCACAGTATCACGTGCTCCTGATGATGAAAGCGAACAGAAATCCGATCATGGCGGCATTAGTGGCAAAAGCTTTATTGATCCTGAGGTGTTACGTCGTCAGCGAGCAGAAGAGACACGAGTTTACGGTGAAAATGCTTGCCAGGCACTATTTCAGAGCCGCCCGGACGCTATCGTTCGCGCCTGGTTTGAACAAAGTGTGACTCCTCGTTTTAAAGAGGCGCTACGCTGGATGGCGGCAAATCGTAAGGCTTATCATGTTGTGGATGATGCCGAACTGGCAAAAGCTTCCGGAACTGAACATCACGGTGGCGTTTGTTTTCTGATTAAGAAACGTCATGGTACTTCTGTCGCCCAGTGGGTGGCGCAAGCGGGTGAGGAAGATTGTGTTCTGGCGCTGGAAGATATTGGCAATCCGCATAATCTCGGTGCGATCATGCGTAGCTGTGCGCATTTTGGCGTGAAAGGGATTGTGGTACAGGATGCTGGCATACTGGAGTCGGGGGCGGCAATCCGTACAGCGGAAGGTGGAGCAGAATATATCGCGCCGATCACGGGGAATAGCTACCGTGAAACCCTGTCTCAGTTTCGTCAGGCGGGATACACGATTGTCTTTACTTCCCGCCACAAAGGTACTCCGCTATATCAAACTGAATTACCAAAGAAAATGGTTTTAGCGATAATTCAGGAAAATAATCTGTCTGATTTGGCGAGCCCAGAGAAGGATCTGAATGTGGTTATTACCGGTACAGGTAAGGTGGATAGCCTGAATATTTCGGTTTCAGCGGCCGTATTTCTGGCGGAATGGTGGCGACAAAACAAGATATAATTGCCGGATCTGATGCCAGTCTTATGCTGGCATCAGAAAGAGGGGGCAAGAACTAATGAGCGGGTAAGACTGGCATCCAGTCGATCGTCTGCTCTCCATGTCCCGCTAACCACTGATTGGTCTGTTCAAAATGATTACAGCCAAAAAAACCACGGTGCGCAGAAAGCGGTGAAGGATGAGGTGCTTTCAGTACGTAATGTCGCTGGCGATCAATAATGGCTCCCTTTTTCTGCGCATGCGCCCCCCAAAGTAAAAACACCACATTCTGGCGATGCTCGTTGATCAATGAAATGACTTTATCCGTGAATGTTTCCCAGCCGAGACTGGCGTGTGAATGGGCCTGTCCAGCACGTACTGTTAAAACAGTATTGAGTAATAAAACCCCTTGATGTGCCCAGCTTTCGAGGTAACCATGTGTTGGGCTCCTGAAGCCAGCAATCGTTCTCTCCAGTTCTTTATAGATATTTAATAGTGATGGTGGGGGCTGAATACCCGGAAGTACTGAGAAGGCCAGACCGTGGGCCTGTCCGGGGCCGTGATAAGGATCCTGACCGAGAATCACTACTTTTACATCATTCAGTTCGGTATAGCGGAAAGCATTGAAAACATCTTTTTGTGGCGGATAAATGGTGATACCCGATTGTCGTTCCTGAGCGACAGTTTTCAGGGTACTGACAAAATAGGGCTGCAATTTTTCTTCTGCCAGTACATCGTGCCAGGTCAATGATGATGCCATCTCGTTCTCCTGTAATGTGAGAGAGGTATAGAGTACCGATTTCTTTCACCATGACAAAACGGAGTTCATATGATGGCGAAAACAGGATGGAAAAAGCGGGATAGATGGCATGGCGTAATTTGATGTAAATCAATAATACTGATATAGTTTGATTTTGCTATATAGCATTAATTGATTTATATCAATGAATGATGGGTGTCAGACTGTTATATATACATCAAGACAACAATGGTTTTACCAATAGGCCGGAAAAAGGCCAGTGTAAAATACATATCTATCGCCTAAAGGGAGGCATAAAATGATTACTGGTATTCAGGTTACTAAAGCGGCAAACGACGACCTGTTAAACTCTTTCTGGCTACTGGATAGCGAAAAAGGTGAAGCACGTTGCCTGTGTGCAAAAGGTGGTTTTGCTGTTGATGATGTTGTGAATGTGAGTAAGCTCGGTAACATCGAATATCGTGAAATTCCGGTAGATGTAAAACCAGAAGTTCGCGTTGAAGGTGGTCAGCATCTGAATGTGAATGTTCTGCGTCGTGAAACCTTGCTGGATGCTGTTGAGAATCCAGATAAATATCCACAACTGACTATTCGGGTATCAGGTTATGCAGTGCGTTTCAACTCTCTGACACCAGAACAGCAGCGTGATGTTATTGCCCGTACTTTCACTGAAAGTTTATAAATCGGCAATCGGACATCAAAACGCCGGGTTATCCCGGCGTTTTTTATTATTGCTGCTCGGTATTGCCAGTATTAGCACTGGGTTTACGGCGTTTGCCGATGTTTTTGGTATCACGATGACGTTTCTTCACGCGCAATTTTTCTTTATTTTTCTCTTTTTTCTGCTCTGCACGTTTGGCTAAAACTTTACGGGACGGCTTTTTACGCTGATTTTCACCAGGGGCTCGGGTCACAGGTCGGAGTTCCTCGATGGCACGTGATTTTAATGGCTGTTCGATATAGCGACTAATTTTCCCCAGTAACAAATGGTCATGTGCTTCGACCAGCGAAATAGCCGTTCCTTTTTTTCCCGCACGCCCTGTTCGCCCGATACGATGCAGATAAATATCGGCAGTGCGTGGCATATCAAAGTTAAATACATGGCTGATATCAGGAAGATCAATTCCACGGGCGGCAACATCGGTCGCAATGAGTACATTGATACGACCATCAACGATACGCTTGATCGCTTCATTGCGTTTCGCTTGCACCATTTCGCCTTCCAGCCAGCAACTATTGATCCCGGCTTTATTCAACCATGATGCCAGCTCATGAACGCGCTCACGTTTACGTACAAATATCACAGAACGTGTGACTTCCGGCATTTTTAGCAGATGTATCAGAAGGGCTGTTTTATGCTGAATGTCATCTGCGCGATAGTACCACTGATGAATTTTTTTACGTTCACGGGTGGAGGGCGTCGCAGAAACCTCAACCGGCTCCTGTAGCAGACGCTCAGCAAAATCTTTAACCGCATTACCTTCCAGTGTGGCGGAAAAGAGCATCGTTTGTTTACGCCAGCGGGTTTCGCCAGCAATGTGTTCGATGTCCTGAGCGAATCCCATATCCAGCATGCGATCGGCCTCGTCGAGAATCAGGGTTTCCACCGCCCGGCAGTCGAAATTTTCTTCTTTGATGTACTGTAGTAATCGACCTGTTGTGGCGACGACAATATCCTGATTCTCGCTAAATACTTCCGCATGGTTCATATACGCGACGCCACCGGTAATGGTTGCGATGTCCAGATGGGTAGAGCTTGCCAGTTCACGTGCATGAGCGGCGACCTGCATAGCCAGCTCACGAGTCGGTGTCAGGATAAGAATACGCGGAGGTCCGGATTTCTTGCGCGGAAAATCAAGCAGATGTTGCAACGCAGGCAGCAGATACGCTGCGGTTTTACCAGTACCTGTCGGTGCTGAACCGAGGATGTCACGGCCATCAAGCGCAGGTGGGATTGCGGCAGTCTGAATGGCGGTCGGGCGGGTAAAGCCTTTCGTCTCAAGAGCATCCAGCAGCTTTTCGTCGAGTTCAAGTTCACTAAAAGTCGTTACAGTCATGATTTACCTCTGAGTGGGCCGACGATTATAGACATAACAGGCATAATGTTCATCTATTTGTCAGGTTATCTCTTCTCCGGTATTGTGCATAACTTTAAGCGTCTATCCGGTCAGGCTATTAAATCTATGCTGCCGCGTAATGGTTTTACTTTTAAACAGTTCTTTGTCGCGCATAATCGTTGCGCGATGAAAGTGGGGACTGATGGGATTTTGCTGGCTGCCTGGGCACCGATATTTCAGGTACAACACATCCTTGATATTGGAACCGGTAGCGGTTTGCTCGCATTAATGTTGGCTCAACGCACCATTGAGTCAGTCGGTATTGATGCGGTAGAGCTGGATGAGCAAGCCGCCTGCCAGGCGCAGGAAAATATAATGGCATCTCCGTGGTCCACACGTATCAATGTTTATCATGCGGACATTCAACAATGGCAACCCGTAGCAACCCGACGTTATGAGTTGATTGTCAGTAATCCACCGTTCTTTGCCGCAGGGATACCGTGTGCGACATCACAACGTGACCTGGCACGCTATACCACCACACTGAATCACATCACGCTGTTAAATTGCGCGGCGGAATGGATCACTGAAGAGGGTTATTTTTGTGTGGTGCTCCCTGTGGATATTGGCCATGATTTTGCCCGGCACGCGCAAGCGATGGGCTGGCATTTGCGATTACGTACTGAAGTCGCAGAGAATGACCAACGCCCCTCACATCGTGTACTACAGGCGTTTTCTCCGAAAGCCGGTGAATGTTTTCATGATCGCATGGTTATCCGGCGACCAGATAAACAATATTCCGCCGATTTTATTGCGCTGACTGAGCAATTCTATCTCTTTATGTAAAAATGTGCGCCGGGGAATGCTGATTGATGCCGTCCCTGAAGAGAACATGACAAGCTAACCTACCGGTCATCCGCAGCATGATAAAAGGTATGGCAGACCACTGGATTCAGATTTTATAGTGAAATAAAAGTGAGGTTACGTTACCCTTTTGGCAAGTTTCTCGTTTTTTCATCATTCAGTACGCTGATAAGCCGTTCTGATGGGATAAAAATCAAAAGCGTAAATAATTTTGTTATTTTCAGGTGCTCCAGACATCTGCTTGCTCATACTACATGGGACGTGTTTTGCAGATGCACAGGAATTGAGTTTGGGGAGACATGACCTCGGATGAGCGAGCAGTTAACGGATCAGGCCCTCGTTGAGCGGATCCAGAAAGGTGATCAGAAAGCGTTTAATTTGCTGGTGATACGTTATCAACATAAGGTTGCAAATCTGCTTTCCCGCTATGTGCCACCGGGCGACGTTCCTGATGTTGTTCAGGAGTCGTTCGTAAAAGTATGGCGTGCGATAGACTCTTTCCGGGGAGAGAGCGCTTTTTATACCTGGTTGTATCGTATTGCTGTTAACACGGCAAAAAATTACCTCACTGCTCAGGGGCGCCGTCCTCCGGCCTGTGATATTGACGTTAATGAAGCAGAAAATCTCAGCAGTGGTGGTGTATTGAAAGAAATTTCGAACCCTGAGAATTTAATGTTGTCAGAAGAACTGAAAGAAATAGTGTTTCGTACGATTGCCGCACTACCGGAAGATCTTCGCATGGCGATTACGTTACGGGAACTTGATGGTCTGAGCTATGAAGACATAGCGGCTATCATTGATTGTCCGGTTGGAACAGTTCGTTCGCGTATTTTTCGTGCTCGAGAGGCTATTGACAATAAGGTTCAACCGCTAATCAAACGTTGATGATAGCGGAACAGTGAAAAGGTATCAGGCATGCAGAAAGAAAAACTGTCAGCTTTAATGGATGGCGAAATGCTGGATAATGAGTTGCTCAATGAACTGAGCAACTCTTCTGAAATGCAAAGAACCTGGGAGAGCTACCATCTCATCCGGGATTCACTTCGCGGAGAAACAGCGGAGGTCATCCATTTTGACATTTCGGCCCGTGTAATGGCTGCCATTGAAAATGAATCCGTACCGTTTGTTGCTGAATCCCAGCCATCTCCTCATCAGTGGCGTCAAATGCCGTTCTGGCAAAAAGTGCGTCCGTGGATGGATTCACTGCTCCAGGTGGGGGTTGCTGCCTGTGTATCACTGGCTGTTATTGTTGGCGTACAACAGTATTATCACCCGCAAAGTGAATCCTCCACGCCGTCTGAAACGCCTGTTTTTAATACCATGCCGATAATAGGTCAGGCGAGCCCGGTTAGTCTCGGTGTTCCCGCCGATATCGCGACAGGTAATGGTCATCAAGCCAGGATACAGGAGCAGCGCCGTCATATTAATGCCATGTTGCAGGATTATGAATTGCAACGCCGGTTGCATACCGAACAACTTCAGTTTGGTCAATCCAGGACACAACAGGCTGCGATTCAGGTGCCTGGCTATCAGACGTTAGGAACACAATCACACTAATGAAACAGCGTCGGTGGGTCATTCGGTTTTTTATCGCAGGTGTATTGTTCCTTTCTGCCAGCGCCTCAGCCGATCCAGTATCCGGGGCGTTGTTGCAGCAGATGAATCTGGCCAGCCAGACCCTTAATTATGAGCTCTCCTTTGTTAACATTAGTAAACAGGGTGTCCAGTCGTTACGTTACCGCCATGTTCGTCTGAATAATCAGACGATCGCCCAACTGTTACAACTGGATGGCCCTCGCCAGGAGATTATCCAGCGAGGTAATGAAATCAGCTATTTTGAACCCGGCGTCGATCCGTTTACCTTGAACGGTGACCATATCGTCGATTCATTACCGACGCTGGTTTATGCTGACTTTAAACGCTTAGCTGGCTACTATGATTTTATTCCGACTGGGCGCACTCGCATGACTGAACGTTTATGTGACGTGATTCGTATCGTGGCCCGGGATGGCACACGTTATAGTTTTATCGCCTGGCTAGATAGCGAAACTAAACTGCCGATGCGTGTTGATCTGCTTGATAGCGATGGCGAAACGCTGGAGCAATTCAGGGTCGTCACTGTTAACGTGGATAATAAAATAGATAACAGTATGGCATCGCTGGCGAAGAAGGCTTCTCCGCCTCAGTTATCAGTGCCAGAAGACAGTGAAAAAGTGAATTTTAACTGGATGCCTGGCTGGTTGCCTCAGGGGATGACCGAAGTATCAACGACTCAGCGCCGCCTGCCCGCTTTTGATGGCGTGATGGATTCTCGTTTGTATTCTGACGGATTATTTAGTTTCTCAATTAATGTCAATCGGGCGATAACCCAGGGTCATAATCAGATTTTGCGCAATGGACGCCGTACTGTGAGTACGGCAATACGTAATAATCTTGAGATTACGGTTGTGGGTGAATTGCCAGCGCAAACGGCGAAACGTATTTCCGATAGTATCAGATTCAGGAATGTACCGTGATAAGATGCTGGGCGACAGTCGTCTCCTGGGATAATGGCATCGCACAGGTCGATTGTGAGGTTAAAACCGCCTGCGGTGGTTGTGCCTTGCATGCGGGTTGCCATAATCCGGCGCTGAATCAATCTCTTTCGCCCTCTTGTCACAGGATGATGGTTGCCAGTAAACATCCCCTGTCCGTGGGACAAAAAGTTGAGCTAGGGATCGCAGAAAACCATCTTCTCGGCGCTGCGTTATTTGTGTATATCATACCGCTGGCAGGATTATTGGTCGTGGCATCTCTTTTTCAGTTCTTGTTCGCCAGTGATTTTGTCTCATTTTGTGGGGCAGTGGTGGGTAGTGGCGGTGGTTTTGGGCTTGTTCGCTGGCTGGATGGTAAATATCACCTATCCCAGTCATGGCAGCCGGTCATTATAAGTACCGGTTTGCCGCCAGATTTGCTGTGCGTAGAAAAGGTGTTTTCACAATAGCAGCCCTGATCGTCCTTATTTCTTATTTGTCGTTGCCGGGTTGATGTTAAGAGCAGTTCCTGGTTTTAGCGATGTAGTGTAGAATACGGCGCTTTCAACTTCAAAAACGTCAGGCACAAAACAGTCGCCTCATGATCCGCGTAATTAAATATGAAGAATATACGTAACTTTTCAATCATTGCTCATATCGATCACGGTAAATCGACGTTATCTGACCGAATTATTCAGATTTGCGGTGGACTGTCTGAGCGTGAAATGGAAGCTCAGGTACTGGATTCGATGGATCTTGAACGTGAGCGTGGTATCACTATTAAGGCGCAAAGTGTTACCCTGGATTATAAAGCGAATGATGGTGAAATCTATCAACTGAACTTTATTGATACCCCAGGCCACGTCGATTTTTCTTATGAGGTTTCTCGCTCGCTTGCCGCCTGTGAAGGGGCGTTGCTGGTCGTGGATGCCGGGCAAGGCGTTGAAGCACAAACCCTCGCGAACTGTTATACCGCAATAGAGATGGATCTCGAAGTTGTTCCGGTTCTCAATAAGATCGATCTGCCCGCCGCTGATCCGGATCGTGTCGCAGAAGAGATTGAAGATATCGTTGGGATAGATGCCCATGATGCGGTACGTTGCTCGGCAAAAACCGGGGCAGGTGTGCCAGATGTTCTGGAGCGTCTGGTGCGTGATATTCCACCACCAGAAGGCGATGCAGAGGCACCGCTACAGGCGCTGATCATCGACTCCTGGTTTGATAACTATCTGGGTGTCGTTTCACTGGTACGAATTAAAAATGGCACTCTGCGTAAAGGCGATAAAATTAAAGTGATGAGTACCGATCAGGTTTATAACGCTGATCGTCTTGGTATTTTTACGCCTAAGCGGGTTGACCGTAATGAGCTGCGATGCGGTGAGGTCGGCTGGCTGGTATGTGCGATTAAAGATATTCATGGTGCATCGGTGGGCGATACACTAACCACGGCGCGCAACCCGGCTGATAGCGCATTGCCTGGATTTAAAAAGGTCAAACCACAGGTCTATGCTGGCCTGTTTCCGGTCAGTTCTGATGATTACGAAAGTTTCCGTGACGCGCTGGGTAAATTGAGCCTCAATGACGCTTCCTTGTTCTATGAACCAGAAAGTTCCACAGCGCTGGGCTTTGGTTTCCGCTGTGGTTTCCTTGGTTTACTGCATATGGAGATTATCCAGGAACGCCTGGAGCGGGAATATAATCTGGACTTGATCACAACGGCACCGACGGTTGTCTATGAAATTGAAACAACCGCGAAAGAGATCCTCTATGTCGATAGCCCCTCTAAATTACCGCCGCTGAATAATATTCAGGAGTTACGTGAACCTATTGCCGAATGTCATATGCTATTACCCCAGGAGTATCTGGGGAATGTAATGACATTATGTGTTGAGAAACGCGGTGTACAAACCAATATGGTTTATCACGGTAATCAGGTGGCGTTAACTTATGAAATTCCGATGGCCGAAGTAGTGCTCGACTTTTTTGATCGCCTGAAATCGACGTCGCGTGGTTATGCGTCACTGGACTACAACTTTAAACGCTTCCAGGCCTCTGACATGGTCCGTGTGGATGTGTTGATTAATGGTGAACGTGTCGATGCGCTGGCATTAATTACCCATAATGATAATGCCCCCTATCGTGGTCGTGAGCTGGTGGAAAAAATGAAAGACCTGATCCCACGGCAGCAATTTGATATTGCGATCCAGGCCGCTATTGGTAACCATATTATTGCCCGATCTACCGTGAAACAATTGCGTAAAAATGTGCTGGCGAAATGTTATGGTGGTGATGTCAGTCGTAAGAAAAAGTTACTGCAAAAGCAGAAAGAGGGTAAAAAACGAATGAAGCAAGTCGGTAACGTTGAGCTGCCACAGGAAGCGTTCCTGGCTATTTTGCATGTCGGTAAAGACGGAAAATAACCTGAGGAGTTGTTATGGCTAATATGTTTGCCCTGATACTGGTCATCGCAACCCTGGTGACGGGGGTTTTATGGTGCCTGGATAAATTTATCTTTGGCTCTAAACGACGCCGGTCACAGCCCGTTGTTACGCCAGAAAATGATCAACCGACAAAAAAAACACCAGAAAAAGCAGGCTGGCTGGAAACGGGAGCGTCAATATTTCCGGTTCTGGCGGTTGTCCTGGTGATTCGATCATTTATTTATGAGCCATTTCAAATCCCTTCAGGATCGATGATGCCCACATTATTAATAGGGGATTTTATTCTGGTGGAAAAATTTGCTTATGGTATTAAAGATCCTGTCTTCCAGAAAACATTGATCGAAACAGGGCATCCACAGCGTGGTGATATCGTGGTCTTTAAATATCCCGAGGATCCGCGTCTGGACTATATCAAACGTGCGGTGGGGTTACCGGGAGATAAAATAAGTTATGATCCTGTGGAAAAACAACTTACGATTCAGCCGCATTGTCCTTCTGGTCAGGCCTGTAGTGATACGTTGCCGATCACTTATTCTCATGTCGAGCCGAGTGATTTCGTCCAGACATTTTCCCGCCAGAATGGCAGGGAAGTCACAAATGGATTCTGGCAACGGCCAAAAGAGGAAAATCAGACAGATGGCATCCGCCTGACAGAACGTAACGAGACACTGGCTGAAGTGACTCATCGTATTCTGACGCTTCCTGTGGTGCAGGATCAGGTTAATCTCTATTACCGTCAGCCTGGTCAGCCGATAGCAACCTGGATCGTACCGCCAGCCCACTATTTCATGATGGGTGATAATCGTGATAATAGTGCAGACAGCCGTTACTGGGGATTTGTACCAGAAGCGAACCTGGTCGGTAAAGCGACGACTATCTGGCTGAGTTTTGAAAAACAGCAAGGGGAGTGGCCAACAGATATCAGATTATCGCGAATTGGCCGCATTCACTGATGCGCTGCTTGACTCACGCTATCAACGAAATATTGATAGCGTGAATTATTTCGTACTTAAATCTCTCCGGACTAACGACAACCTTTAACATAGCGTATAGAATGTTTCTCCGAAAATCAGGTTGTCTCTCATGAGAGAGACACTGCACACGAAACCGCGCTGGTTAATTCGATTCTCAGCCATTCAGGTTGCCAGAAAGTGCTAAGACAGACGTACCAGCGATCTCAAACAAGATCGGTTTCGTATGCTGTATTGTGGACGCATTCACTTATTGGTAAAGCATGAACCCCATCGTAATTAAACGGCTTCAAAGGAAGCTGGGCTATACTTTTCATCATCAGGATCTATTACAGCAGGCATTAACCCACCGCAGTGCCAGCAGCAAACATAATGAGCGCCTGGAGTTTTTAGGCGATTCGATATTGAGTTTTGTTATCGCGAATGCGCTCTATCATCGTTTTCCACAGATCGACGAAGGTGATATGAGTCGTATGCGTGCAACGCTGGTACGCGGCAATACGCTGGCGGAAATCGCCCGCGAGTTTGAATTAGGCGATTGTCTGCGCCTTGGGCCAGGTGAGTTAAAAAGTGGTGGTTACCGCCGGGATTCGATTCTGGCGGATACCGTCGAAGCGTTAATTGGTGGCATTTTTCTCGATAGTAATATCCAGAACATTGAGCATCTGATCCTGAACTGGTATCAAACGCGTCTGGCTGAGATCAGCCCAGGAGATAAGCAAAAAGATCCGAAAACGCGATTACAGGAGTATCTGCAAGGTCGTCATTTGCCGCTCCCTGCTTACCTGGTGGTTCAGGTTCGGGGTGAAGCACATGATCAGGAATTCACCATCCACTGTCAGGTCAGTGGTCTGGAAGAACCGGTGGTGGGTATCGGTTCCAGCCGACGTAAGTCGGAACAGGCGGCTGCCGAACAGGCACTAAAAATACTGGGGCTGGAATGAGCGTCGAGAAAAAGCACTGCGGATTTATTGCGATAGTCGGGCGTCCGAATGTAGGTAAATCTACATTATTGAACAGATTACTGGGACAAAAAGTGTCTATTACTTCCCGTAAAGCGCAAACAACCCGTCATCGTATTGTCGGCATCCATACGGAAGGGTCGTATCAGGCCATCTATGTTGATACGCCAGGCTTGCATATCGATGAAAAACGGGCGATCAACCGTTTGATGAATAAAGCAGCCAGCAGTTCTATTGGTGATGTTGAGTTGATCATTTTTGTGGTCGAAGGGACTCACTGGACAGCGGATGACGAGATGGTGCTCAATAAGCTGCGTGACAGTAAAGTGCCGGTTATCCTGGCGGTGAATAAAGTAGATAACGTTCAGGATAAAGCGAAATTACTGCCACACCTGCAGTTCCTCGCCAAACAGATGAATTTTCTTGATATCGTTCCTATCTCTGCAGAGACAGGCATGAATGTCGATATCATTGAGAAAATTGTGCGTGAACACCTGCCACAAGCGGAGCATCACTTCCCGGAAGATTACATTACTGACCGCTCTCAGCGCTTTATGGCCTCTGAAATTATCCGTGAGAAACTGATGCGCTTTCTGGGTGAGGAGCTCCCTTACTCTGTCACGGTAGAAATCGAACGTTTCCAGACTAACGAGCGTGGCGGTTACGATATTAACGGTTTGATTCTGGTTGAACGTGAAGGGCAGAAGAAAATGGTAATTGGCAGTAAAGGTGCCAAAATTAAGACCATCGGTATTGAAGCCCGTAAGGACATGCAGGAATTATTTGGCGTTCCTGTGCATCTTGAATTATGGGTCAAAGTCAAATCGGGCTGGGCTGACGATGAGCGTGCGTTACGCAGTCTCGGTTATGTTGACGATCTCTGAGTTGCCTGACTAATGGATGGCTGGCAACGCGCTTTTATCCTGCATAGCCGTCCCTGGAGCGAAACCAGTCTGATGCTGGACGCCTTTACCGAAGCGTCCGGGCGTGTCTGTCTGGTGGCGAAAGGGGCGCGTGCCAGACGATCCAGCCTCAAAGGTGCGCTTCAGCCTTTTACGCCGCTGTTATTACGTTTTAGTGGTCGTGGTGAAGTGAAAACACTACGCAGTGCAGAGGCGGTCTCGCTGGCCCTGCCTCTCAGCGGCATTGCACTTTATAGTGGCTTATATGTGAATGAGCTGCTTTCCCGTGTGCTAGAGCAGGAAACCTGTTTTTCGGCACTCTTCTTTGATTATCTGCACTGTTTACAGGCGCTGGCACAAGGGAATGGCTCGCCGGAGCCGGCATTACGTCGTTTTGAACTGATGCTACTGGAGCATCTGGGCTATGGCGTTGATTTCCTCCATTGCGCTGGCAGTGGAGAAAGAGTCGATGATACGATGACCTACCGTTACCGGGCAGAAAAAGGTTTTTTTGCCAGCATAGTCATTGATAACAATACATTTACCGGGCATCATCTGAAGGCACTGGCAAATCGCGAGTTTCCGGATAGTGATGCATTACGTGCTGCCAAACGCTTTACCCGTCTTGCCCTGAAGCCATATCTGGGTGGTAAGCCATTAAAAAGTCGGGAATTCTTTCGCCAGTTCATACCTGCTAATACGCAGGGTACGAACAGAAGACAATGATTAATAAGGAACAAGAGTGTCATGGCTGAATTATTGTTAGGGGTTAATATCGACCATATTGCGACCTTGCGTAACGCGCGTGGTACGACTTACCCTGATCCGATACAGGCTGCTTTTATTGCTGAGCAGGCGGGTGCGGATGGTATTACGGTCCATCTGCGTGAAGATCGTCGCCATATTACTGATCGTGACGTTCGTCTTTTACGTCAGATACTGCATACCCGAATGAATCTCGAGATGGCGGTGACCGAAGAGATGGTGAATATCGCCTGCGAAATTAAGCCTCATTTCTGTTGCCTGGTCCCGGAAAATCGCCAGGAGGTGACAACTGAGGGGGGGCTTGATGTTGCTGGACAGCATCAGAAAATACAGGATGTCTGCCAGCGTCTTGCCCAGGCCGGGATTCAGGTTTCACTGTTTATTGATGCCGATCGCGGGCAAATCAAGGCGGCGGCTGATGCTGGTGCGCCTTACATCGAAATTCACACCGGTTGCTATGCCGATAGCACCACCGAAGCTCAACAAAAGAAAGAGCTGGAGCGTATTGTCGCGGCAGCAACCTATGCAACCAGCCTTGGATTGAAAGTCAATGCCGGGCATGGACTGACTTACCATAACGTGCAGGCGATCGCCCGTATTCCTGAGATACACGAACTGAATATTGGTCATGCGATTATCGCGCGTGCCGTAATGAGCGGCTTAGATCATGCTGTCAGCGAAATGAAACGCCTCATGCGGGAAACTCGTTCCTGATGGCTATCGTCGGACTGGGCAGTGATATTGTCGAAATCGCGCGGATTGAGGCGATCATCGCCCGTAGTGGTGATCGTCTGGCCAGGCGTATATTTCATGACAGCGAATGGGCAATATGGCAGCGCCATGCGCAGCCAGGTCGTTTTCTGGCGAAACGTTTTGCAGTAAAAGAAGCGGCAGCGAAAGCACTGGGTACTGGCATTCGCAACGGCCTGGCATTTCAACAGTTTGAGGTTTATAACGACGAGCTGGGAAAACCACGATTACGCTTATGGGGGGAGGCAAAAAAGCTGGCTCAGCGTCTGGGGATAGATCAGATGCATGTCACGCTGGCAGATGAACGCCATTACGCTTGTGCGACAGTGATTGCCGAAAGTAACTCTCAGTAACGCCAGCAGTCAGATCTTATCCGCGTGATACATTAAAACGAATTTATCCCATAATTGCTCTTCGCTCTCTCTGTGTGCCGGATCAGGGATGATCGTATTCGGAATAGGGCATACTTTCTGGCAGGTCGGTGTATCATAGTGGCCTCTGCACTCGGTGCAACGGTCACTATCAATTTCATAAACGCTGTCACCCATCGAAATAGCTTCATTGGGGCATTCCGGTTCACACATATCACAATTGATACAGCGCGCTGTAATTAATAAAGCCACTTCAGATAGTTACCTTTTTTTATCTTCTGTCATCAGGGGAGTTAGTGGCTGTATTCCTTGCCAGGATGAAGAACCTGCCCCATCGGACGATTCTGCTGACCTTTGGCCTGGGCCGTGCCCGAAATCCTCATGTACTACGTGTACGCTGCGATTTCTCCACGCTCTCCGTGTCCAGACTGGCTGCGTCAATAACACCTGTTGGGCCAGGCTCTCAGTGCCGCGCACTGTAACACAGAACCGCCAGAATCCCAATAAATGGGATATAATTAAGCAAAACTATCTGGCGGGAATGCGGTTATAGTACACACCATCGAGATAATCTCTGTTGGCTCGAATTTGATTATCGATTGACTCATCCGTACCGAAAAAATACATATAGACCTGTACACCGAACAGCCGGGCGATTTTGAGTTTTAACTTATCTTTCATCGTCACCGGGACACCAGTAACAATATAGTGAATATTATTCTTTTTGAGTGCCTTTATTTTAGGAATAAAAAATATTTTTGCCGCAGATGTTTTTGAAATTTTCGAAACAACACTATGATTAGCCATTCCACCATTGAATAATCCCCCGCCTTTTATTAATGAATCTTAAGAGAATAGCTCCATTTTTAAACGATTTTTATCGCAGAACAGGGATGTTATTCGTTGTGGAACGTCTATCTTGTCTGTTATTAATGTCGCATCCTGATGTTGGCTGAACCATTGATTAATATCTGCAAAATCAATACCCGTGTATTTGCCGAATATTTTATTTTTCTTAAAATCATCTAATGATGGCGGCAGTTCGTCGGTATATCCCGTGAATTCAGCCCACTGCTCCCATCCATGTACGGCAACCAGATGATGATCTTTAGTCTCTCTGATATCCAGCTCAAAATTTCGTGCTCCTTGTAGATATGAATGATTTAATGCTTCCAGCGAGTTGGTGTAAATATGGCCGTCAATTTCACCGCCAGAGTGTGCGATCACCACAATATCATTTTTATTTAGCGTTGAAATTATTAACTCCATATAAATATAGCTGCTGATTAACAACATGAAAAGGAAACAGAAAAATAGACCAACAACTTTCATTAAGAAATACCTGTTAGCAGAATATATAGATTTTGATAATATTTTATTGTGAATGGCCAGCTTGATCAAGTTGTTGTTTTAGACAATAGTTTAATAACATCAGTACACTATCGTTATATGACTTTTGGTTTTTTTTAATGAGTCATTAATATCGTGAATATAATCCATGCCGTTAAATTCCCACTAAGTGAAAGTATGTTATGAGGTTGTGTTTTATACGCAAAATTCATGTTCAGTGATTGATAAAGAGTAAATAATAAGGAAGTAGCAGAAAGATATGATAATTGATTAAATATTTTATTTATTGTTGATGGGAATCGCTTATGATAATTTTTGTTTAGATGGAGAAAAAAATTAATCGTGCTGTCAGAACTTCGCCGATGAACTGCTGTCTGATATTATCATCGCCAGCAAAGTCTCATGTGAATGATAAATTAATTAAAACCTGGAAGTCATATTTTATTAACATCTTGTTCATATATCAGGATTTGAGTAACGAAAATGTAAGGACAATCCTGGTTGCCTGTTCTGTTATCGGGGAACGGGTGTGTCAGATATCATTAGCGTTAGGATAATAGAGATAAAGCGTAATCTGGTTCTTAGAGTCTGATCCATTAGGCTATTTTACTTGTACTTGCCATTTTGGACCTGGGCAGTGTCCGAAACCTGTACGCTGTGGTTTCTCCGCGCTGTCCATGTCCAGACTGGCTGTGTCAATAACACCTGATGGATCAGGCGTTTAATACAGTGAAGGTGGAAACATGTTTGAGTGGTTGATTTTCTTATTCTTCGCACTGATGTCGATTCCCATTCTTGCGATTGTCGCGCTGGTACGTAGTTCAGCCATTCGTTCCGAGCTGGTTATGCTACGTCATCGGGTAAACAATCTTGAGCAACAAAGCAAACAGGACATCCCGTTGGCGCAGGAAATAGTGGCAGAACAGGCCGCTGAGCAAATCGCTGCCTTGCCCGAAGCCACCGCGCTGGTATCGGATGCGCCGGTGGTCTCTGTCGCAGATACCGTGTTGCCAGAGCCAGAGCCAGAGCCAGAGCCAGAGCCAGAGCCAGAGCCAGAGCCAGAGCCAGGGTCTGAGTCAAAACCTGAGCCGGAGGATGACCTGACACCTGAAGTCGTAGACCTCTGGAAGACGCAACCATCGCCGAAGCAAACGCCTGCATCCACCCCACCTGCTGAACAGCCTGCTATTTTAGGCGGTGTGATCATGTCACTGGTCCGCTGGTTCATGCAGGGTAACCCACTGGCTAAGCTCGGTATTTTACTGCTGTTTCTGGGTATCTCTTTTCTTCTGCGTTATACCGTAGAGCATTCCCACTTTCCACTTGAACTTCGCCTGGTCACCGCGGCGCTCATTGCGATGGGGTTGCTGGGCATTGGCTGGTGGTTACGCCGTAAACGTCCTGTCTATGCGTTAATTTTACAGGGCGGTGCGATTGGTGCGCTTTATCTCATTGTTTTTGGATCATTTCGTTTCTGGCAGATGATGCCAGTGATGATGGCTTTTGCATTGCTGTTGCTGATTTGTGCGGCGAGTGTAAGCCTGGCGATTCTGCAAAAATCACTCAGCCTGGCGATGATGGCAAGCCTGGGGGGCTATCTCGCACCGATATTGCTTTCGACCGGAAGTAATAACTATGTAGCGCTTTTCTCTTTCTATCTTCTGCTTTCTGTCGGTATTCTGGTTATCAGTATCTGGCAACGCTGGCGGCAGCTGAACATCCTGGGGCTGTTTTTTACCTTTGGCATAGGTGGGCTGTGGGGGCTGAGTAACTATCAGCCGGAAGATTATCTGAACTGCCAGCTTTTCCTGATTGCCAATATCATTATTTTCGGTGTCCTGACTCTCATTCTGTCACTCCGGGCAGAGGAAAAGGGTAACCGAATTATTGATGGTGTGTTGCTGTTTGTACCGCCGCTAATAGGTTTCGGGATGCAGTATGCGATAACCCGCCATATGGAGTATGGCCCCGCATTGAGCGCACTGGGTTATGGTGGTTTCTACCTGGCATTCGCCTGGCTGTCACTACGCTATTATTCTTCTCACGGTAGGTTGCTGGTACTGGCAACGCTGGCGCTGGGTGGAGCGTTTACAACACTCGCCATTCCACTGGCGCTTTCAGCCCATGCGACGGCAATGGCCTGGGCGCTGGAAGGCTTAGGTATCCTCTGGCTGGGGGTACAACAACAACAGCGGCGAATGAGTTACAGCGGTACGATGCTACTGGTACTGGCAGTATGCAGTGCTGTGGTGGTGCCACGATATGAAATAACGTTCCTTTCTCTGAGCCTGGTGTTTATGGTTCTCAGCCTTTGCTGGCTGGCTGCGGGATGGCTATGGCGTTATATTAATCTGCAGGGTAGTTCACTATTAGTGAGCGGAGGGATACTCTTCTGGGTCATCGCCCTTCTCTTTATATCGAAACAGGTACTGAAACAACATTTTCTGGTCTCGTCGGGTGTCCTGGGATTAATGGCGATATCGTGCTGGCTATGGCGTACGGTTGCTGCTCGCCTCAGATGGAAGGAACTGGATATCAGCAAATGGTTGCTCTGGCCATTCATGTTTTTCATGCTGATGCAGCAACTTTCCCGACAACAGATTTTTACCGCAGGTTGGCAAAACCTCGCGTGGTGTCTGGCATTACCAGCTGCCGGGATGCTGCTCTGGCGTGATGACAGATCATTATCGTCATTATTCTCGAAGCTGCTGCATCTTTCTCTGTTCTGGATGATTTTACTAGCGCTGTCAGCGGAGCTTTACTGGTTTACACAGGGGTTGTCATGGGGGATGGCAGAATGGTGCAGCGGCCTGAGAATGGCGGCTGGTGGGCTCACTATTCTCCTCGTTTATGAAGCGGCTAAGCGACAAATCTGGCCATTCCGGGTTTGGCCTGCACTTTATACCTCTCTGGCGATGGCACCGATAGCAGTACCGTTAGCTATTATCCTGTTATTCGCCAGTTTTCAGGACGGAGTGGTTTATCATCTGACTTATCTGCCGCTGGTCAATCCTCTGGAGGAAGGGGCGGCTTTTGCGCTACTGGGCCTGATGGTGTTATATGTTGTTTCATTGCGCTATTTTCCGGAACAACTTGCTACCTGGCGTCCCTGGCCGGTTGTTGCATTACTGGCGATGAGCTTCTGGTGGCTGAATGGTGTTCTGCTACGGGCGTTAGCCTGGTACGGTGATATTAGCTGGCAGATAGAGGCACTCTGGCATTCGCGGTTGATCCAGGCCGGTCTTGCCCTGCTCTGGATGCTGACAGCGTTGGTGGTCATGCTACACGCAGCCGGTAGTCGTTCCCGCCGCGAATGGTTTTCCGGTGCGGTGCTGTTAGGTATTGTTATTATCAAACTTATTCTCGTGGACAGTGCGTCAGGGGGCAACCTGGCGCGTGCGGTCGCCTTTATTGGTGTGGCAATTCTGGTATTAATCGTTGGGTATTTCTCACCATTACCCCCTAAAGCTGGAGAAGAAAAATGAAGTGGCAGAATGCGCTGTTATGCAGCCTATTGCTGAGTGTAACGGGTGTGGCAATAAGCAATAATGAAGTGAAAACAGAGGATTCGCCGGCTAGTTATGCGACGGGAATGATGCTGGAGACGCAAGGCTCATCACCGTGGTATCGTGTTTCACTACCGCAGGTCGTCTATCAGACTACCGCCTGGCCGGACTTACGCGATATTCGGGTTTTTAACGCTCAGGGAGAGACCGTACCGTTCTCGCTAACGGTACAGAAAAACCAGCCGGTTACACCACCAACAGTCAGTTTGCGTCTTTTCCCGCTGGATATGTCCCCCCTTTCACCCCAGGAGAAAAAACAACATAGCAGGGATACTTTTGTTTTACGCTCAAAAGAGAATGTCACTATTTACTTACCCGGCGATGATCTCCAGGGGACCGATTTTCAGAGCTATTTACTGACCTTACCGGAGGAGATGAAAACACCATTTTCATTAGCGCAACTACAGCTAAACTGGGCGCCGCTAGCTGATAACTGGCAAGGAAAAGCATCGGTTTATGCCAGCCGTGATTTACGTTACTGGCGAGCGGTACAAAAAGAGGCACCGTTAATGGATCTGACGCGTGATAATGACCACCTGAAAATGAATGTCATCACCACCAGTCTGAATTTATCGCCGGAAGATTATCGCTACCTGTTAGTGGTCGTTAACTCAAAAAGTCCAGCATTCACGCTAAAAGGTGTGGATGCGATGGCGGAAAGTAGCAAGCCAGAATCAAGACGTATCGCGATTGATGCTGAAGCGAATAAGATTTCAGATAATGAAGTCATCTGGCGATGGAAGCAGCCACAGCCTCTGGCTTCACTCAGGATCGTACTGGAAAATGATCATGTTTTACCGATAGAGCTGGCCTGGAAAAGCGAGGAAAAAGCAAACTGGCAACCCTTAGCAAAAACCGTACTGTATCATCTTGATGGCAAGCATTCACCCGACATTCCTCTTTATGGTGAATGGGTGGCGGCGGTCAGGATGACCACTATTAACGCCAAATTACCGGAAGTGCTACCGGTATTGAGCGGCGAACGTAACAGTTATCAGCTGGTATTCAATACGCAAGGTAAAGGACCGTACATGCTGGCATGGGGCAACCGGGCAGCACAAAAAGCGGATGTCGAGCTTAACCAGTTAATTCCGTCATCGTTACATCAATCACAGGATGTGGATAACCTGCCGTGGGCCAAGCCGCAGGAAAAAGTTTCGCTCGGAGGGGAGGCACGGCTGACAGCCATCTCCGCAGCTGAGCAACAACACCAGTGGCAAACGTGGCTGGTATGGATCGTACTGATATCCGGTGTGATCGGTCTGGCACTGATTGTATGGCGCATCTGGTGTGAAGTGAAAAAGAACGGAACACTGTAAGGGATGATTGACCGCTGCGGTTATCTTCAGCACGCTATCGGATGGTGCCGGAAGAGGCCCGGCTGGTCATCCGGATAGCGCATTGCGGACATATTGCTCCACTTGTGCCTCTTCCTCTCACCCATTCGCGGGATAGCGTATGTCATCGCGAATGGGTTCAGTTATAATGCGCCGCCGATATTTCTCCAGGAGTGGCTGTTTTGTCTGTCTATGATCACAATGATGAGTACTGGATGCATTATGCACTGGCGCTGGCGAAACGCGCCTGGCAAGAAGGTGAAGTCCCTGTCGGTGCCGTGCTGGTCTGTAATAATCAGGTGATTGGTGAAGGCTGGAACCGACCTATCGGACATCATGATCCTACCGCACACGCAGAGATTATAGCGCTACGCCAGGGCGGCGAGACTGTGCAGAACTACCGCCTGCTCAATACAACTCTATATGTGACGTTAGAGCCCTGTGTGATGTGCGCGGGCGCGATAGTTCACAGTCGTATTTCGCGGCTGGTTTTTGGTGCGCGTGATACAAAAACAGGGGCTGCCGGTTCGTTAATCGATATTCTGCGCCACCCGGGGATGAACCATCAGGTGGTGATTGATGGGGGCGTGCTGGCAGAAGCATGTTCAGGTATGCTCAGCGATTTTTTTCGCTGGCGACGGCAAGTGAAAAAAGAGGATAAAAAAATAGCTCAGGGCAGAGAAGAGTAGTGTCTTAGGCGGGAAGTTCTGAACTTCGCGTTGCTGATTAACGTCGCAGTATGCCAGCTTTTATCCAGTTCTTCTGGCTGCACGGTGGGATAACCTTTGGCCAGTGTCTGCCGCCATTCATTCTTTTTCTCTTTTTCCGCCAGATAGCCTGTCAGGCTGATGTGGTATTTGCGAATATTCTCAACATAAGTGTAGGCCTGGTTGCCGCGTGCATAACCATATTTCAGAGTACTGTAATAGTTTTTCTGGCTGAGCAGGGGCAACCGTTGTTTTACATCTGCCCAGCTATCGGGATTACCTTGTTGTTTTTTGGTCAGCGCGATAGCGTCAAGAATATGGGCATAACCCATATTATAAGCCGCCAGAGCAAACCAGATACGCTCTTCCTGAGCAACGGAATCGGGCACCTTATTCATCATATCCTGCAAATAGCGCATTCCCCCGTCGAGACTTTGCCGGGTATCAGTACGGTCAGTCAGTCCCAGACTCTGTGCGGTATTGCGGGTGAGCATCATCATGCCACGCACACCGGTTGGTGAGGTGGCTTGTGGGTCCCAGTGTGACTCCTGCCATGAAATAGCGGCCAGAAGACGCCAGTCAATCTGGCTGGCATAATGCTCAAAAAGGGGCTGCAGATCGGGCAACATATTTTCGACCGCATGTAAGAATGTACGTGTATCGATATAATCGAAACTATTCCCGTGGCCGAAATATTTTTCTTCCAGTCGCACCAGAGAGCCATCTTCATTAATCATATTAAAGAAATCGAGTATGGCGGCGGACAACGAGTTATCTTCGCTTTTAGCGCTAAACCAGGTAACCGGTTGTTCATCGCTGATATCCAGCGCCACCGCCAGATCGGGATGCACGCGCTGGAATAAACTGATGGCTAGTGAATCGGCGATAGTGTAATCCAGCTCACCATCAATCACCGCTTGCATCAGTGCTGTGGCTCCCCGCTTTTCATCAATGTGCCAGTTGATATTGGGGTACTTATCTTCTTTTAACGCTTGTAAATCATTAATCGCCACATGACCAGGAGCAATAACCAACTGGCCGGGTGACAGATGGTTGAGGTCGCGAGGGCGCAATCTACCAACCCGGTAGACCAGTTGCTGTGAGACGGAATAGTAGCCCGGCCCCGGTTGATAGTTTTTTATTCGCTCTGAGTTATATACCAGTCCAGCGGCCAGTATATCGGCGTGACCATTATCAAGATCATCGAATATCTGGCTGATATTTTCCCGCACCTGCACTTTCAGCCTGACACCAAGATAGTCGGCGAATCGCTTCGCCAGCTCGTAATCCAGTCCATAGGCGATATTATCACGGGCATCAAAGGTCAGGGGAGAGTGGGTGGTACTAATACGTAATTCTCCACGGGCCATAATTTCCGCAACATGATTCTCTGGTTTTCCGAGCCACGGAAGAGAAGGCCACAAAGCGGCCGCCAGCAACAGAGAAACAATGCTGATAAGAAGATAATTAATTTTTAATTTTTTCAGAAGGCTAATTTTCTGCAGTGCTGTATTCCTCAGCGGGCGATAAGCGGAAAAGTAAACAGGTTCTTATTAATCAGGCGATATTTTGCTTAATAATGCGCCACCTGGCAACTTATTCGCGCACAGTCTGACAAAAAACACTCAGAGAATCATCTGCTTTTATTTTGACGCAAACGGTTTCGTCGTGATGCCAGATTCACTATAATAGGGCCGATTTCTTCCTCAGACGCGATTAAGAGCCTGGCCCATTAGGCTATTTTACTTGCCATTTTGGCCCTGGGCAGTGCCCGAAATCCTCAGGTACGACCTGTACGCTGCGGTTTCTCTGCGCTGTCCGTGTCCAGACTGGCTGCGTCAATAACGCCTGGTGGGCCAGGCTCTAAAAGCGGGACATACGAGAGACTTATCATGGAAATTTTGCGTGGCTCACCGGCGCTGTCGACTTTTCGGACGAATAAATTACTGGCGGGTTTTCGTGCCATCGGTCTGGAGGTCAGTGCAATATATGCGGAGTATATCCATTTTGCACAACTGGATCGGCCCTTAGACAATAACCAGCGTGAAAAGCTGGTGCGGCTGCTCAGATATGGCCCTTATGCGAATCATGTAACTCCCGAAGGGCAACTGTTGCTGGTGACGCCCCGGCCGGGCACACGCTCCCCCTGGTCTTCTAAAGCCACTGATATCGTACATCACTGTGGTCTGACACAGATCGCGCGTCTGGAGCGCGGCATAGCATACTATATTGACGGAGAAAATCTGAGTGCTGCACAGTGGGATACGGTTGCCAGTATGCTTCATGACCGGATGACGGAGCGAGTTTTTGATACCCTGGAAGACGGTAAAAAGCTGTTCGTCCAGCACCAGCCGGTGCCGGTAGCCCACATTGATTTATCCGCTCAGGGACGTCAGTCCCTGCTTGATGCTAACGTGCGTCTTGGACTGGCGCTGGCGGAAGATGAAATTGACTATTTGCAGCAAGCGTTTAACAAACTCAATCGCAATCCTAACGATATCGAACTGTACATGTTTGCCCAGGCCAATTCTGAGCACTGTCGGCACAAAATTTTTAATGCTGACTGGATCATCGATGGACAGCCGCAGGTGAAATCGTTGTTTGGCATGATCAGAAATACCCTGGATAAAACACCCGATAACATACTCTCTGCCTATAAAGATAATGCGGCTGTCATGGTAGGATCGCTGGTCGGACGTTTTTTTGCTGATTATCAAACAGGTCGCTATGACTTCTATCAGCAAGCAACACATATTCTGATGAAAGTGGAAACCCATAATCATCCAACGGCCATTTCCCCGTGGCCGGGCGCGGCGACCGGTTGCGGTGGCGAGATTCGTGATGAAGGCGCGACCGGATGTGGCGCAAAACCTAAAGCGGGGCTGGTGGGTTTTTCGGTTTCCAATTTATCTATCCCCGGTTTTACCCAACCGTGGGAAGAAAGCTTTGGCAAACCCGATCATATTGTCACCGCACTCGATATCATGACCCATGGGCCACTGGGTAGCGCGGCGTTTAACAATGAATTTGGTCGCCCGACGCTCAATGGCTATTTTCGTACTTATGAAGAAAAAGTCACCAGCCATAATGGTGAAGAACTTCGTGGTTATCATAAACCGATTATGCTGGCGGGCGGGATCGGTAACATCTGCGCTGAACATGTGCAGAAAAAGGAAATTAGCGTTGGCGCACAGTTAATTGTGCTGGGTGGCCCGGCGATGAACATCGGCCTGGGGGGTGGAGCGGCCTCGTCCATGAGTGCAGGCCAGTCTGATGCCGATCTCGATTTCGCTTCTGTACAACGTGATAACCCGGAGATGGAACGCCGTTGTCAGGAGGTGATTGACCGCTGCTGGCAACAGGGAGCTGCCAACCCGATTCTGTTTATCCATGATGTCGGTGCCGGAGGGTTATCGAATGCCATGCCAGAACTGGTCAATGACGGCGGGCGTGGTGGTCAGTTCCGCCTGCGCGATATCCTGAGTGATGAGCCAGGAATGAGTCCGCTGGAAATCTGGTGTAATGAGTCTCAGGAGCGCTATGTACTGGCGGTGGCGACGGAGAAGATGCCGCTGTTTGCTGAGCTATGTCGTCGTGAGCGGGCACCTTTCGCGGTGATTGGTGAGGCGATTGCTGAACCCTATTTACGCATGGACGATGCTTATTTTAATGACCGACCTATCGATCTGCCGCTGGATGTATTGCTGGGTAAAACCCCGAAGATGATCCGTCATGCCACGACGCTAAAAGCGCAAGGTCAGGCGCTGAATCGCCATAATATCACCCTGACTGATGCGATTTATCGCGTACTGCACTTACCGGCGGTGGCTGAAAAAACATTCCTTATCACGATTGGTGATCGCAGTGTCACCGGGATGGTAGTACGTGACCAGATGGTCGGGCCGTGGCAGATACCGATAGCAGACTGTGCCGTTACTACAGCCAGTTTCGATAGCTATTACGGTGAAGCAATGGCTATCGGTGAACGTGCACCGGTGGCACTGCTGGATTTCGCGGCCTCAGCACGGCTGGCGGTGGGCGAAGCATTGACCAATATCGCCGCGACACAAATTGGTGCGCTCGAACGGGTAAAACTTTCCGCTAACTGGATGGCTGCAGCCGGTCATCCAGGAGAAGATGCCGGGCTGTATGAAGCCGTAAAAGCGGTTGGCGAAGAGTTGTGCCCCGCGCTGGGGCTGACGATCCCGGTGGGGAAAGATTCTATGTCGATGAAAACCCGCTGGCAGGTGGGTGATCAACCCCACGAAATGACATCACCGTTATCACTTATTATTTCTGCCTTTGCGCGTGTGGAAGATGTGCGCAACACCGTTACGCCGCAACTGGTCACAGAAGCGAACGCGCTGTTATTGATTGATTTAGGCAACGGTCACCATGCTCTCGGCGCGACTGCGCTGGCACAGGTTTATCGTCAGTTGGGAGACAAACCGGCTGATGTGCGTGACGCCGCGCAACTGAAGCGCTTCTGGGCGGCGATGCAGGCGCTGGTCGCTGAGTGTCGATTGCTGGCTTACCATGATCGATCCGACGGTGGTTTACTGGTCACACTGGCGGAAATGGCTTTTGCCGGTCATTGTGGTCTGAATATCGATATCACCACCCAGGGTAACGATCATCTGGCGACACTTTTTAATGAAGAGCTTGGCGCGGTTATTCAGGTTCGCGCGGCGGATCGCGAAGCGGTCGAACAGTTACTCACCGATCACGGACTGGCGGATTGTGTCCACTATCTGGGAGAAGCAACCGTCGGTGATCGTTTTGTCATTACCGCGCATGGCGCTTCGCTGTTTAACGACAGTCGGACAACTTTGCGTCTCTGGTGGGCGGAAACCACCTGGCAGATGCAGCGCCTGCGCGATAATCCCGCCTGTGCCGACAGTGAACACCAGGCGAAAAGCTGTGATAACGATCCCGGTCTTAACGTCAGGCTGACTTTCGATATCGATGATGATATTGCTGCACCCTATATCGTCACCGGTCTTCGGCCGAAGATTGCCATCTTGCGTGAACAGGGCGTGAATTCACATGTTGAAATGGCGGCAGCGTTTCATCGCGCCGGTTTCACAGCGATTGATGTCCATATGAGCGATCTGTTAGCGGGCGATCAAACGCTGGCTGATTTTCAGATGCTGGCAGCCTGCGGCGGTTTTTCGTATGGTGATGTGCTTGGTGCCGGAGAAGGATGGGCGAAATCTATTTTGTTTAATCAGCGAATACGTGACGAGTTCGCCGCGTTTTTCCAGCGTCCTCAGACGCTGGCACTGGGGGTGTGTAATGGTTGTCAGATGTTATCTGGCTTGCGAGAATTGATCCCCGGAAGCGAACTCTGGCCGCGTTTCGTACGCAACGATTCGGAACGTTTTGAAGCCCGTTTCAGCCTGGTGAAAATTGCACAAAGCCCCTCTTTGTTGTTGCAGGGTATGGCTGGATCGGTAATCCCGATTGTGGTTTCTCACGGCGAAGGGCGGGCAGAGTTTCGTGACAGGACACATCATCAACAACTGGAGACAAGCGGGCAGGTTGCGCTGCGTTTTGTTGATAATTTCGCTCAAGTCACCGAATCTTATCCGGCAAATCCCAATGGCTCTCCGCAGGGGATCACCGCCGTGACCAGCGAAAATGGCCGCGTTACGATTATGATGCCGCATCCTGAACGGGTATTTCGCTCGGTAACCCATTCATGGCATCCGGATAACTGGGGTGAGAATAGCCCGTGGATGCGCATGTTCCGTAATGCCCGTAAACAGTTAGGCTAGGGAGTATCCCGGGTCTGTTTTTTGCGGCGGTAAGTGTCAAGATAGTTGTCACCCCCTCAGTAACAGAGGTGACAACTGTCTTGATGAAATGATTTTCAGAATTCACGGGAGAGTGTCAGATAGCCATTAAAACGTACAGAACATTCATCATTATTTATAAAGCCAGAAGTAATGAAAACATCGCTTTTACCTTTATTATTGGTATAAACATATTTAGCTGTAATACTTTTTGCACCGTTGGTATAATAACTTTCGAAATAGTCACCTTCAGAAAGTAAGGCTTTACCATTTTTTTGCTGATCGGCATCGTAGTCGACTTTGGCAACCTGTCGTGCAAAAATATCAGAGACAGGTGCAATATTGATAACCTGTACTTTGTGTTTTGTTACGCTGGATAACCGTGCTGTCAATATTGAAATCGTGAACGACAGCATCAAACAGAGATTGTTCTATCCAGCCGCCAACGATGGCACATTTATTTTCTTCGGCAAATGAAAAAAAAGGAGCCGCGATAAGAACACAGATAAGCGCCTTTCTCATGAAAATTACTCCACTGTCAGTGAGCGATCTCTATTCGCGGCAATTTTTCTGCGACCCGGCAAATCGACAATAATACAACCGTCTGAGGCTTCACCAGGATGCTTCGAACTATCACCGTGGATCATAAAACCGTCACGGCCACACATATTATTATTGATTGAGGGAGTCATTCGCATCGTCCATGCGCCCGTTTTATGATGATAGAAGGGGGCACCGATGGTGTATTTACCACGTGGGATAGACCCTTTGGCAACGACACATTCATTGGCACTGTCATCCTTGTAGCCAGGGCGTCCTGAGTATTTTGCTGAAAACTGGTAAGTTCCATTGAGATAGAACCCTTTAGTGCTAAGAGCCTATTCCATTAGGCTATTTTACTTGCCATTTTGTCCCTGGGCAGTGCTCGAAATCCTCACGTACTCCGTGTACGCTGCGGTTTCTCCGCGCTGTCCGTGTCCAAACTGGCTGCGCCAATAACGCCTAATGGGATAGGCTCTAACTTTATAAACCCAACCCATTATGCAATCCTCCTCTCGCTCCATAAATCTGTGTGAATGATATTGCTGTCAATATAATGCCAGGTTATGTTTTCATAGCCATAACATAATGCATCATGATAATTATGTTTATCAAACACAGAATTTTTATATGTAACATAATAAGATTGCTATGCATTAACAAGGCCATCATCCTGATGCTATGCGCAACAATTTAATATGTTGCGCATTATCATTTATATGTATTAGCGCTGTTTTTTTATCGCCTTTATTGATTGTTAGTCGGGGATAACGACAGCGAGAAAAAGCATCCGTTTTTTTGTTGTGGCCAGGCTGACTCATCACCCGCCAGACAGGTGCTTCAGGATGCGCTGCATGCCACGCAAATGATGTCATCTGCCTGCGATCAGCGACGCGAAAGAGTAGCGTCATAACGTAACGCGGGTTATGCTATTTCCAGCAATGGCTGACGCGATAATGACAGGAAGATCATGAAAAAAATTGATGCAATTATTAAGCCTTTTAAACTGGATGATGTGCGTGAAGCGCTGGCAGATGTGGGCATAACCGGGATGACTGTCACCGAAGTAAAAGGATTTGGTCGGCAAAAAGGGCATACTGAACTGTACCGTGGTGCAGAATATATGGTGGACTTTCTGCCAAAAGTCAAAATCGAAATTGTCGTAGCCGATGATATCGTTGATACCTGTGTCGATACCATCGCCCGTACCGCACAAACCGGAAAAATCGGCGACGGCAAAATATTTGTCTTTGACGTTGCACGTGTCATCCGTATCCGTACAGGCGAAGAGGATGACGCCGCGATTTAAACGCGATATCGTCTGTTAAGCGCCGATCCCATCAGGCGTGACGGGCGCAGTCAGCCTGGCATATCATCGCTGGCGGATAGCCCGAATATGTTGCAGGTTGAAATTTTATTGTTAGCTGAGCAGGAGATGTGGATGTTAAAGCGTGAAATGAACATTGCCGATTATGACATCGAATTATGGCAAGCCATGGAACAGGAAAAAAAACGTCAGGAAGAGCATATCGAATTGATCGCCTCTGAGAACTATACCAGTCCACGCGTGATGCAGGCACAGGGGTCGCAGCTAACCAACAAATATGCTGAAGGTTACCCTGGTAAGCGCTACTACGGTGGCTGTGAATATGTTGATGTCGTAGAGCAACTGGCGATTGAGCGGGCAAAAGCGCTGTTTGGTGCCGACTATGCGAATGTTCAGCCACACTCAGGGTCACAGGCTAATTTTGCGGTCTATACCGCGCTGTTGCAGCCTGGCGATACCGTTCTGGGAATGAACCTGGCACATGGCGGTCATCTGACTCACGGCTCGCCAGTTAACTTTTCAGGTAAATTATATCATATCGTACCTTATGGTATTGATGACACGGGCCATATTGACTACCACGATCTGGAAAAACAGGCGCGGGAACATCGCCCGAAGATGATTATTGGTGGTTTTTCTGCCTATTCTGGTGTGGTGGATTGGGCGAAAATGCGTGAAATCGCTGACAGTATTGGTGCTTATCTGTTCGTCGATATGGCGCATGTGGCCGGTCTTGTTGCCGCAGATGTCTATCCCAACCCGGTGCCTCATGCGCATGTCGTCACCACGACCACGCATAAAACCCTGGCAGGCCCTCGGGGCGGTTTGATCCTCGCCAAAGGGGGAAGTGAAGAGTTATATAAGAAACTGAACTCAGCGGTATTCCCGGGGGCTCAGGGTGGCCCGTTAATGCATGTGATTGCCGGTAAAGCGGTGGCACTCAAAGAAGCGATGACACCGGCGTTCAAAACCTACCAACAACAGGTAGTGAAAAATGCGCGGGCGATGGTTGAAGTGTTCCTGCAACGTGGCTATCGCGTCGTCTCCGGCGGAACCGATAATCACCTGTTTCTTCTCGATCTGGTTAATAAAAATCTTACCGGTAAAGAGGCTGATGCAGCCCTGGGGCAAGCCAATATTACGGTGAATAAAAACAGTGTGCCGAACGATCCGAAAAGTCCCTTTGTCACTTCGGGTATTCGTGTGGGGACACCTGCGGTGACGCGTCGTGGTTTTAAAGAAGCCGAAGTGCAGGAACTGGCGGGCTGGATGTGTGATGTGCTGGACAACATTAATGATCAAGCGGTTATTGAACGTGTGAAAGCACAGGTACTGGATATCTGCGCACGCTTCCCGGTTTATGGCTGATAGCCGCAAATGGCTGCCGAGTAAATACACCCCGGTTGACCGGGGTATAAAGAAACAGCCGGTTTAGCGTTTCAGTGCTTCACTCAGCTGGTCGCGCATATTGGCCAGCATCGCTTTTACAATCCGTGGATTACCAGCGACGATATGACCGCTGTGCAGATAGTTATGGCCCCCGGTAAAGTCACACACCAGGGCGCCAGCTTCGCGAGCAATCAACTCTCCGGCAGCAAAATCCCACGGTTTCAGGCCAATTTCAAAATAACCATCCACCCGACCCGCTGCGAGATAAGCCAGATCGAGGGCAGCAGAACCCATGCGGCGGAAATCAGCACATTCAGTGAATAATTGAGTGAGAATATTCATGTAGGTCGCGGCATGCTGTTTGGCTTTAAACGGGAAGCCGGTTGCCAGAATCGTGCCTTGTAAATCGCGGGCAGTACTACCACGTAAGCGGAAACCGTTGAGTTGAGCACCCTGACCACGGGTAGCAGTAAACAGCTCATTACGCATAGGATCGTAAACCACAGCGACTTCAGTACGCCCTTTAATGCGTACTGCAATGGAGACAGAAAAGTGCGGCAGACGTTTAACAAAATTGGTCGTGCCATCCAGTGGATCGATAATCCATTGAATACTCTCATCTTCACCAGTATGCTGGCCGGTTTCTTCGCTGATAATAGTATGCTGAGGATAAGATTTACGAATCGTTTCGATAATCAGCGCTTCGGCTGCCTTATCGACATTAGTGACAAAATCATTGCTACCTTTCTGGCTTGTTTCTACCGAATCGGGGATTTCGTAGTGTCTGGCAATTAAATTGCCCGCCTTGCGTGCGGCACGCACGGCGATATTCAGCATCGGATGCATCGATCTCTCTCACTGGATGTTAAAGAACGGAAAAAACGGCGCATATAATAGCAGAGAAATCTGCTTATGTCTGTGTTTTATGGTAGTATGCACAGATAATCTTTAGCTGAAGATCTGTGATGTTGCAAAATATTCGAATCGTGCTGGTAGAAACATCCCATACCGGTAATATGGGTTCTGTTGCCCGCGCCATGAAAACCATGGGATTAACTCATCTGTGGCTGGTTAATCCGCTGGTCAAACCTGACTCACAGGCTATCGCGTTGGCGGCTGGTGCCAGTGACGTGATTGGAAACGCGCAAATTGTTGATACACTTGATCAAGCGCTGGCGGATTGCAGTCTGGTCATCGGTGCCAGCGCTCGTTCACGTACCTTACCGTGGCCGATGCTGGACCCGCGTGAATGTGGCATAAAGAGCGTGGATGAAGGAAGAAGTGCGCCGGTGGCGCTGGTGTTTGGGCGCGAGCGTGTTGGGCTGACCAACGATGAGCTGCAAAAATGTCACTATCATGTCGCGATTGCGTCTAATCCAGAATACAGCTCACTGAATCTGGCGATGGCCGTGCAGGTGATTGCTTACGAAGTACGAATGGCATGGCTGGCGAGCCAGCAACAAAATCAAACGGTCGCCGATGAACAGACCCCCTATCCGCTTATGGCCGATCTGACACGCTTTTATCACCACCTGGAGCAAACTTTGCAGGCCACCGGCTTTATTCGGGCTAATCACCCGGGGCAGGTGATGAACCGATTACGCCGCCTGTTTACCCGCGCCCGACCGGAAAGTCAGGAGCTGAATATTCTGCGTGGCATACTGGCATCGATTGATGCACAACAAAAGAATAAACAATAACGTGACGGCACGGTAATAACCTACTAAAATAGTCAAGTAAGTAGTTGACCATTTTAATCAGGAATGCCAGACTTAGCCCTACAAGATTATCCCCCGGCCAGTAAAAAGTTGAGACTGGGGTCACCAGAGGTTAAGTGAGACATGAGACTGACATCTAAAGGGCGTTATGCAGTGACAGCGATGCTGGACGTGGCGCTTAATTCTGAATCTGGCCCGGTTCCGCTGGCCGATATATCTGAACGCCAGGGGATTTCGCTTTCCTACCTTGAGCAGTTATTTTCCCGTTTGCGTAAAAATAGTCTGGTATCCAGCGTTCGTGGCCCGGGTGGCGGTTATTTACTGGGAAAAACGGCCGATAATATCTCAGTCGGAGAAGTGATCAGAGCCGTTGATGAATCAGTCGATGCCACACGTTGTCAGGGGAAGAGCGGCTGTCAGGGTGGCGATAAATGTCTGACTCACGCATTGTGGCGTGATCTGAGCGAACGGCTGACCAGTTTTCTCAATAATATCACCCTGGGTGAACTGGTGAATAATCAGGAAATTCTTGATGTTTCCGGACGTCAGCAGAGCTATGAATCGCCCGCTCATGATCATGGACAAAATAACGCGGCGATGATTGGCGTCAAGTTGCGTGCTTAGCACCAAAAGGCAAAGGGATAGGTACGGTATTGCATCCGTGCTTAATTGCCGCTTATGATTTATAAATTTAGTATAAACAAACGATTAGAGTCAAAATGATTCAGGGTTTTCGAATCAGGATCTGGCCTGGTTCCTTGCATTGAGTGATGTACGGAGTTAAAAACGATGAAATTACCGATTTACCTCGACTACTCAGCAACAACACCGGTTGATCCGCGTGTTGCTGAGAAGATGATGCAATACCTGACCCTTGACGGGACCTTTGGTAATCCTGCTTCACGTTCACACCGCTTTGGCTGGCAAGCGGAAGAGGCGGTTGATATTGCTCGCAATCAGGTGGCTGAACTGGTGGGGGCCGATCCGCGTGAAATTGTTTTTACTTCTGGTGCAACGGAATCGGATAACCTGGCGATTAAAGGCGCGGCCAACTTCTATCAGAAAAAAGGCAAGCACATCATCACCAGTAAGACCGAGCATAAAGCGGTGCTCGATACCTGCCGTCAGCTCGAACGTGAAGGCTTTGAGGTCACCTATCTGGCTCCGCAGAGCAACGGTATCATTGATCTGAAAACGCTGGAAGCGGCAATGCGTGATGATACGATCCTGGTTTCGATCATGCATGTGAATAATGAAATCGGCGTGATTCAGGATATTGCCGCTATTGGTGAGATGTGCCGTGCCCGTGGCATCATTTACCATGTAGATGCCACGCAAAGTGTCGGTAAACTGCCGATTGACTTAAGTCAGCTCAAGGTCGATCTGATGTCCTTCTCCGGGCATAAAATTTATGGCCCGAAAGGCATTGGCGCCCTCTATGTGCGCCGTAAACCACGGGTTCGCATTGAAGCGCAGATGCATGGCGGCGGTCATGAACGTGGTATGCGTTCGGGAACGTTGCCGGTGCACCAGATTGTCGGTATGGGAGAAGCTTATCGTATTGCGAAAGCAGAGATGGCGACAGAATCAGCGCGCCTGCGTAATCTGCGTAACCGCTTGTGGGAAGGCGTTAAAAATATAGAAGAAGTTTACCTTAATGGCTCTCTGGAACAGGGGGCGCCGAACATCCTCAATGTCAGTTTCAACTATGTTGAAGGCGAGTCACTCATTATGTCGCTGAAAGATCTGGCGGTATCCTCAGGCTCTGCCTGTACGTCGGCAAGCCTCGAACCTTCTTATGTACTGCGTGCGCTGGGGATGAGTGATGAACTGGCGCACAGCTCAATTCGTTTCTCTTTAGGTCGATTCACTACTGAAGAAGAGATTGACTACACCATCGATCTGGTTCGTCACTCTATTGGTCGTTTGCGCGATCTCTCGCCATTGTGGGAAATGCACAAACAGGGCGTGGATATCAACAGTATCGAATGGTCACATCATTAATCAGTAGGGGATAAGGAAAATTCATCATGGCATACAGCGAAAAAGTTATCGATCATTATGAGAACCCACGCAATGTCGGTTCTTTTGACAACGACGATGAACATGTTGGTAGCGGCATGGTAGGTGCGCCAGCGTGTGGCGATGTGATGAAATTGCAGATAAAAGTCAACGATGAAGGCATCATTGAAGACGCGCGCTTCAAAACCTATGGTTGTGGCTCGGCGATTGCTTCCAGCTCTCTGGTCACCGAATGGGTGAAAGGGAAATCACTGGATGAAGCGCAGGCGATCAAAAATACCGATATCGCTGACGAACTGGAATTACCTCCAGTCAAAATACACTGTTCAATTCTGGCGGAAGATGCGATTAAAGCGGCGATTGCAGATTATAAAAGTAAACGCCAGGCAAAATAATTAAGAGGTGACGGTATGTCGATTACGCTAAGCGATAGTGCTGCGTCACGGGTGAATACCTTTCTGACCAATCGGGGTAAAGGTTTTGGTCTGCGGCTGGGGGTTCGGACCTCCGGCTGCTCTGGCATGGCTTATGTCCTGGAGTTTGTTGACCAGCCATCGGCAGAAGACGTGGTGTTTGAAGATAAAGGCGTGAAGATCGTGGTCGACAGTAAAAGCCTGCCATTTCTTGATGGTACGCAACTGGATTTTGTCAAAGAGGGATTAAATGAAGGATTTAAGTTCAGTAACCCGAATGTGAAAGACCAGTGCGGTTGTGGCGAAAGTTTTAACGTTTAATCGCCTGTTATCCGCGCTCCCATCACCGCTGGTGCGGGGCGTCGAGTCTGTTTTCACACGCTACCTCTGAGATTGCTATGGATTACTTTTCCCTCTTTGGTTTACCGGTTCATTATCACATTGACAGCCAGGCATTACTGTCACGCTTCCAGGATCTGCAACGCAAATTCCATCCGGACAACTTTGCCAGTGGTACGCCAGCGCAACAACTGGCTGCGGTACAGCAATCGGCCACCATCAACCAGGCGTGGCAAACGTTGCGCAATCCGCTGACCCGTGCCGAGTATTTACTGTCATTACATGGGTTTGATCTGGCTAATGAACAACACACTATGCACGACACCGCTTTTTTGCTGGAACAGCTGGAATTGCGCGAAGAGCTGGATGCCATTGAACAGGCGGAAGATAATCAGCGACTGAGCGATTTTATTCAGCGCGTGCGTGAGATGTATACCGCGCGTCATCAGCAGATGATCGAACAATTCGCTGACGCGGCATGGGATGTTGCGGCAGATACGGTGCGTAAGCTGCGTTTTCTCGATAAACTGCAAAACAGTGCCGGGCAACTTGAAGAGAAGTGGCTCGATATTTAATTTCCGGAAGTTATTATGGCCCTATTACAAATTAGTGAGCCTGGCCTGAGTGCCGCCTCACATCAGCGGCGTCTGGCTGCGGGTATCGATCTTGGCACCACTCATTCACTGATTGCGACGTTGCGCAGCGGTCAGGCTGAAACGCTGTCGGATGCGCAGGGGCGAGATCTACTGCCTTCTGTCGTCAATTACCATCCTGGCGGAGTAAATGTCGGTTATGAGGCTCGTCAGCAGGCGGCCCAGGACCCCGTCAACACGATCAGTTCGGTAAAACGGCTGATGGGACGTTCGCTGGACGACATCCAGCTGCGTTATCCCCACCTTCCTTATCACTTTCAGGCGAGCGAAAATGGCCTGCCGCTGATGCAGACAAACGGCGGCCTGCTCAACCCGGTTCGGGTCTCTGCCGATATTTTGCGGACCCTGGCGGCGCGCGCAACGGCGACACTTGCCGGTGAACTGGATGGGGTGGTGATTACCGTCCCGGCTTATTTTGATGATGCCCAGCGCCAGGGGACGAAAGATGCCGCGCGTCTGGCGGGGCTGCATGTCTTGCGCTTGCTCAATGAACCGACGGCGGCGGCCATCGCCTATGGTCTCGACGCTGCTCAGGAAGGCATTATTGCGGTTTACGATCTGGGGGGAGGCACCTTTGATATCTCCATTCTGCGCTTAAGCCGTGGTGTGTTCGAAGTGCTGGCCACGGGTGGCGATTCCGCATTAGGAGGCGATGATTTTGACCATTTACTGGCGGATTATCTGCGCCAGCAAGCGGGATTAACCGATTATCACGATAATCGTTTACAGCGTGAAGTGCTTGATAGCGCTATTGCCGCCAAAATTGCGCTTAGCGAGGCCGATTCGGTCAACGTTGTGCTCGGTGACTGGCACGGAGAGATCACGCGCCAGCAGTTTAATCAATTAATCGCGCCACTGGTGAAGCGTACCTTACTGGCCTGCCGTCGTGCGCTGAAAGATGCCGGTGTCACGACTGAAGAGGTACGGGAAGTGGTGATGGTGGGCGGTTCGACACGTATTCCATTGGTTCGTGAGCGTGTCGGTGAATTTTTTGCCCGTCCGCCACTCACTACCATCGACCCGGACAAAGTGGTGGCTATCGGAGCTGCCATTCAGGCCGATGTTCTGGTGGGCAATAAGCCAGACAGTGATCTGCTACTCCTGGATGTCATTCCGCTGTCACTGGGGCTGGAAACCATGGGCGGGCTGGTGGAGAAAATCATTCCCCGTAACACTACCATCCCCGTGGCGCGTGCTCAGGAGTTCACCACCTTTAAAGATGGCCAGACAGCGATGTCGATCCATGTGATGCAGGGAGAGCGCGAACTGGTCACGGATTGCCGCTCACTGGCGCGTTTTTCTCTGCGTGGTATTCCGCCCTTGCCTGCGGGCGGGGCTCATATCCGCGTCACCTTCCAGGTGGATGCTGATGGCCTGTTAAGTGTGACGGCAATGGAAAAGTCGACCGGTGTTGAAGCCACTATTCAGGTGAAACCTTCCTATGGTTTGACCGAAGGTGAAATTGCGACAATGATTAAGGATTCGATCAGTCACGCCGGACAGGATATAAAAGCCCGTATGCTGGCCGAGCAAAAAGTCGAAGCAGCGCGAGTGCTGACCAGCCTGGAGAGCGCCCTTGCAGCCGATGCGGCACTGTTAAACGCGACGGAGCGTCAGGCGATTGACGATGCCATCACCCAGCTACATAACGTCCTGGCAGGTGATGATGCGGAGGCGATAAAAGCTGCAATTAAAAATATTGATACACAAACCGGAGAATTTGCCGCTCGCCGGATGGATCACTCGATCCGTACTGCACTGAAAGGCCACTCCGTGGATGAGGTTTAAGATGCCAAAAATTGTTTTTCTGCCCAATCCGGAACTGTGTCCGGATGGGGCCGTCGTAGAAGCCGCAAGTGGTGAGACCATTCTGGATGCCGCACTGCGCAATGGCATCGAAATTGAACATGCCTGTGAAAAATCCTGTGCCTGCACCACCTGTCATTGTATTGTCCGTGAAGGATTTGATTCGTTGCCCGAAAGCTCCGAACTGGAAGACGACATGCTGGATAAAGCATGGGGACTGGAGCCTGAAAGCCGTCTGAGCTGTCAGGCGCAAGTCACAGATGAAGATCTGGTGGTTGAGATCCCGCGTTACACCATCAATCATGCACGCGAGCATTAATCATGGGACTGAAATGGACAGACAGCCGGGCCATTGGCGAAGCCTTGTATGACGCTTTTCCTGATCGCGATCCGAAAAGCGTTCGCTTTAGTGACATGCATCAGTGGATTTGTCAGCTGGATGATTTTGATGATAATCCGACCGCATCGAATGAAAAAATTCTGGAGGCTATTCTGTTAGTCTGGCTGGATGAAGCCGGATAACCTGCCAGCAATAAGAGTATCACAGGGCTGCCTTCGGGTGGCCCTTTTACCAGAAAAGGATGAAGTGAAGATGACCGAGGTTATGCAGATTACGCTGACCACCCAGCCTGCCGATGCGCGCTGGGGAGAGGAAGCCATTTACAGTATCAATAGTGACGGTATTACTCTGCATCTGAATGCGCAAGACGATCTCAGTTTGATTCAGCGCGCAGCACGTAAAATCGACGGCATGGGCATAAAACATGTCGCACTCTGTGGTGAGGGCTGGGATATTGAACGAACCTGGGCCTTCTGGGCGGGCTATAAAGGGCCGAAGGGTCATCGTCAGATAGAATGGCCGGTACTGGATGAGGCACAGGAAAATGAGCTGGATAACCGGCTGACGATAATTGACTGGGTGCGTGACATCATTAATGCCCCGGCAGAAGAGCTCGCCCCGCAACAGCTGGCGCAGAGTGCAGCAGACTTGTTGTGCAGTGTGGCCGGAGAGGCTATCTCATATCATATGACTGAGGGCGAAGATCTGCATCAACAAGGCTACTTCGGGTTGTATACCGTTGGTCGGGGATCGTCACGTCCCCCGGTATTGCTGACGCTGGATTATAATCCCACCGGTGACAGTGATGCTCCTGTGTATGCTTGCCTGGTGGGCAAGGGGATCACCTTTGACTCCGGTGGCTACAGTATTAAGCCCACGGGTTTTATGGATTCGATGAAATCTGACATGGGAGGGGCGGCTATGGTCAGTGGCGCGCTGGCGCTGGCCATCACCCGTGGCCTGAATAAGCGTGTCAAACTGTATCTCTGTTGTGCCGATAACATGGTCAGCGGTAATGCCTGCAAACTGGGGGATATCATCCATTATCGCAATGGTAAAAGCGTGGAGATCATGAATACCGATGCAGAAGGTCGCCTGGTGCTGGCCGATGGTTTGATTGATGCCAGTGCCCAACGACCCGCGCTGATTATCGACGCAGCGACACTGACGGGAGCGGCCAAAACCGCGCTCGGTAATGATTACCATGCGCTGTTAAGCTTTGATGATCAACTGGTTCAGCGCCTGTTGGCCAGTGCGGAAGCTGAAAACGAAGCTTTCTGGCGTCTGCCACTGGCTGAATTTCATCGCAGTCAGCTTCCTTCCAGCTTTGCTGAACTCAATAACACGGGTAGCGCCGCTTATCCGGCGGGTGCCAGCACAGCGGCAGGGTTCCTGTCCCACTTTGTGGAAAATTATCATCAGGGCTGGCTACACATTGACTGCTCGGCGACCTATCGTAAAACAGCGGTTGAACAGTGGGCGGCCGGGGCGACCGGGCTAGGTGTACGTACTATCGCCAATCTGTTAACCGCTGAGTAAGCGAAGATGATACCTGAAACAAACAATGAATTAGAAAGGGCGCTGGAAAAAGCGACGCATGATCCAGCCGCTCGCGCACTATTTTATCGTCAGTTGCTGAACGCCAGCGTCTGGGTTCCCGGGCAGTGTTCAGCAGACAATCCGCAGGATCTCCCGCGCTGGCAGCGGGAGGATGGCACGACCGTGATTCCGTTTTTTACCTCGCTAGCGGCATTACAGCAGGCCACGGGGGGAACGCCATTTTTTGTCGGGATGCCGGTAACAACACTGTTTACGCTGGCCGCGGGAGAGCTCCTGATGATCAATGCGAATCTGGCGGTCAGTAAACTATTTATGCCTGATGAAATCCGCCAGTTGCTGGCGGATGACAGAAACACTTCCGGCGGCCATACCGTGCTGGAAGGGGGCGAATCGGTACTGTTATCTGCGATAACGGAACCGCCCGCACAAATGATTACCGCGTTAACGACATTGTTTAAGACGCTGAAAATGGTTCGACGGGCATTTTTATGTTCTGTCAAAGAGAGCGTTACTGATCCGGAAAATATGCTGATCGGCATTGAAATGGAGGGCGATATTGACAGTATCATCCAGATAATCGGTGATACGGCGATGGAGGCACTGGCAGAAGATGCATCTATTGATATCTGTCGGGTGGTGGAGGGTGACGGCGGAATAAGCCACTTTATGATCGCCCATATCGCCCCTTTTTATGAGAAGCGGTGGGGGAGTTTCCTGCGTGATTTTAAACCGTTGCCTGTTAACTGATAGCAATCTGGCTTGTAGCTATTTCAGCTTGTCTCATGACTTCACGACGAGTTGCACGAGAAGAATCAAATGAATTGTTTTCACTATCTATCGGTTTTCCACTCTGCTCCCACGGATCAATCCACGTCAGCGGTTCCAGCGCATACTGATACGGATTCAGCCCTGGCGGGTCCTGGCTGATAAAGCGGCCGCATTCCGGATCGTAGTAGCGAAAACGATGATAGTGTAATCCGGTTTCTGCGTCATGGTATTGTCCCTGATAACGCAGCGGCTGGTGGATTTCCTCTCCGTTGCGGGCTCTTTCCTGCGCGGTGCAGCCCCTGGCCGTGGTAGTCGGCCCACCAGACGATATTGCCCTGAGCATCGGTCAGTTCACGCGGCAGGCCGGAGGCGTCGTTGTGATACCCGTATATCCGCGCCGCTTGTTTGTCCTCGCCCGTCCGGTGGGTGACCTGGGCCAGCGGGGCGAAGCCGTGCTCGTCTTCGTCAATCCACAAGTGGCTGCGCGGGTCGCTGATTTCGTTCAGCAGCCGGTCACCGTCCCAGATAAAGACCGTGACCCTGCTGGCGTCCTGTTTCCACGTCCGGCGGCCAGCCATAACGGTCATAGTCATACGTGGTGGTGCGACTAGAGCAGTCAGTGTGACGGGTGACCAGCCCGGCACTGTTATAAGTGAGACGCTGAATACCGGAAGCAGCGTCGCAAATCCGGGTCAGGTTGCCCTGGTCATCGTGGTTGTATTCGGTTATCCGTCCCGCTTCGTCCATCATGCGGATAAGATTACCGACAACATCATAGGTGAACTCCTGTCTGCTGCCGTACATGTCAGTAATACTGCGTGGCAGGTTCCAGCGCGGGTGCCAGTCGAAGTCGGTGGTTTCACCGTCCGGGGCGATGATTTTCATCAGGTTGCCGCGTTCATCATAATAACAGCGGGTCAGCCGTCCGGCGGGGTCGGTCAGGCGCATTATCTGGCCGCGGGCGCTGCGCTGTATTCGTGTGCAGCCACCGCACGCATCGGTCAGGGCCAGCAGTTCATGGTTATCATCGAACTCATAGCGGGTGACTCTTCCCGGGGCATCGGTGACCGTGGTGCTGGCGGTGTCGTAACGGAAGTGCCACTCGCCACCCTGACTGTCGTAATGACGCAGTACCTTTCCCTGCGGGGTGTATTTATCATACTCATAGAAACAGGCCAGCTCGCCTGCCAGCCGGTGGGCCACCAGCATATGCTGCTGATAGCGAAACTCGCGCAGTACTGCTCCCTGGCCATTGCGCACCGCGATAAGGTCACCTTCCGGCGAGTAGTCATACTGGCACAGCCTGTCGGCGCTGAGCGGGTCGGAGGGATGAAAGACGCTGACCCCGGTGATACGTTCCACAGTGTCACCATTCGTCAGCGGCAGGGAGGAAAACTCGACCAGGAAGCGCCGTCCGGCACTGTCGGTTATCTGCTGCGGCTGATTCCGGTCGTTGTAGTCAATGGTCAGGCGATTTTCATTGCGGTCAGTGATTGCGGACAGCAGCCAGTGGTCTGGCCGGGGCTGATGGCTGAAGTGCCAGTGGCGGGATTCATCGGCGGCGCAGATGCAGACGGAGTCTTCCTGCGGGCGACTGACCTTCAGCTGTTCATAGCGGTTCATCACCGGCAGTTCGCCGGGTGGTGGACAGGGGAAACGGATGTCCCGGCCCTGTTCGTCAGCGAATATCAGCACATCATCCTGCTGGCGCACGCTCAGCGACAGCGGCAGAAACCAGCCCTGACCCAGCCAGCCGTTGCTGATTTCATCCGAGAAGTAGTAACGCTGCCATGTCAGGGGTATCGCGGCCGGAAAGTCAAAGTCGTTATCCTCATCGCCATACAAGACCTTGATGCCCAGAATCGCGTTAACCGGGTGACCGGTCAGGGGCGACAGTGGCTCGGACGGGATTTTGCAGGGCTCGCTTTTGCGGCTGTTGCGACTCTGATGGCTGCCGCCCTTTTCACTGCCTGCTTTTTTGGCGCTGAGGGTATGACTGGCACTTTTTCCGGCTGCCCGGCTTTCAGCTTTTACCGCCGTCTTTTCTGCCTGGAGTGCGGTTTTCTCCACCGCTTTCACCGCGCTGGTTTTACCGAGCGCTTTATTAATCCGGGCGGCTATTTTTCCGGCTTTAAATACCCCGCCCGCGCCGGGAACAAAGTTGACCACGGCCGAGCTGGCTGACAGTGCCGCCTGGTCATATTCCCCTTCGGCGGTATAGATAACCGCGTTAACCCCATCGGCGAGAATGCCCACCACCGGTATCGCGCCGACGATATCGAGTCCGCTGTGCACCATCTCGCCCCACTCGGCTCACCAGTCGTTCTTCACTGGCGGATTAGCGCTGCCGCCGTCGACCGTGCCGAGCGGCGGCGGCACATACTGCAGCTTACCGATGGTGTTGCCTTTGCGCATGACCATTCCCTGTGCTGAAGTAAGGCGTGGATGATTGATTCAGAGAGTCTGAGTCTGCCACAGCGGATAATTAATTGCTATTAAAATTAATAACCTATGAATGGAACAATTAACAGAATAATCGTTGTGGGTTTTGAGCTTATTCGGTGAGCGCTGATACGCTCACCTTTATCTGTCGGGGGAGGATTATCCTGCGGCACTCTCACGCAGATGATTTTTCAGCTTGTTGTATTCATCAATAACATGCTGTTCGGCGGCACGTTGATCAGCAATGCGCTCAAGATTAACCGCGCAATACTTGTACTCCGGCGTTTTGGTGATTGGGCTCAGATTTTCTGTCACCAGCTCGTTACAGGCACCGATCCACCACTGATAGGTCATATAGATGGCCCCCGGGTTAGGTCGATCGCTGATCTTCGCCCGGGTGATAACCCGGCCTTTGCGCGATTTAACCCATACCAGCTCTTCATCGCCAATGCCCAGTCGTTTAGCATCAGCGGTATTGATTTGCGCGTAGCCCGGTTCGTCGGCCAGTCTGGCCAGTGCGGCACAGTTACCCGTCATCGAACGGCAGGAGTAGTGGCCCACTTCCCGCACGGTAGAGAGTACCATCGGATACTCATCGCTCAGTTTATCCAGCGGTGCCTGCCATTCGCAGGTGTAGAACTGTGCCAGTCCATTTGGGGTCGCGAAACGATCGGCAAACAGGTATGACGTTCCCTGGTCAGCCTCCGATTCATCACGACACGGCCACTGTATGTAGCCCAGTTCGCCCATTTTTTCGTAGGTCGCACCCGTAAAATCCGGGCACAGCACACGCAGTTCATCCCAGATTTGTTGCGTATTGTCGTACTTCATCGGATATCCCATTCGGGTGGCGATCTCACAGATAATTTGCCAGTCGGTCTTGAGATCCCATTTCGGTTCTACGGCCTTAAAGAAGCGCTGAAAGCCACGATCGGCCGCGGTATAGACCCCTTCATGCTCACCCCATGAGGTCGCAGGCAGGATGACATCGGCCACCGCGGCGGTTTTGGTCATAAAAATATCCTGGACGATCACCAGATCTATCGCTTCATAGGCTTGTCGTACGGCGGATAGCTCAGCATCGGTCTGCAGCGGATCTTCCCCCATAATGTATGCCGCCCGCAGTTCGCCTTGTGCAACGTGATGCGGTAACTCAGTGATGCGAAATCCTGACTGTTCCGGCAGACGCTTCACCCCCCACGCTTTGGCAAACTTCTCCCGATTCTGGGCAAATTTGACATATTGGTAGCCCGGATAGGTATCCGGCAGGGCGCCCATATCACAGGCACCCTGAACGTTGTTCTGACCGCGCACCGGATTGACACCAACATGAGCTTTGCCCAGATTACCGGTCAGGATCGCCAGGCTGGTAAGTGCGCGCACTGTTTCAACGCCCTGCCAGAATTGGGTCACTCCCATGCCCCACAGGATCGTCGCCGTTTTGGCGCCAGCATACATCCGCGCACACTCGCGGATCTGTCTGGCGCTGATACCGGTTATCGTTTCCATCGATTCAGGGGTGTAGTGTTCGACAATATCGCGGTAGGCGTCGAAACCTTCGGAACGACTGGCGATAAAGGATTTATCGTAGAGCTCTTCGGCGATAATGACATGGGCGATAGCATTGAGCAGCGCAACATTAGTGCCATTTTTCAGCGCCAGATGCAGATCGGCAATACGCGCTGTTTCGGTTTTCCGCGGGTCGCAGACGATAATTTTCGCCCCATGTCGCTGAGCATTGAGAATATGATTCGCCACGATCGGGTGGGCATCTCCGGGGTTATAGCCGAAGATAAACACCAGATCGGTATTATCGATCTCAGTGATGGCGTTGCTCATCGCACCGTTACCGACCGACTGATGCAGACCTGCAACCGAGGGGCCGTGACAGACGCGGGCGCAGCAATCAACGTTATTGGTGCCAATAACTGCACGGGCAAACTTCTGCATGATGTAGTTGGATTCGTTGCCGGTCGCCCGTGAAGATCCCGTGGTTTGAATCGCATCGGGGCCGTACTTTTTCTTGATGGCACTGAGGCGGGTTGCGACGTAATCCAGCGCCTCATCCCAGCTGACGGACTCCAGCCGACCTCCGCGCTGACGACGGATCATCGGTGTTTTCAGCCGCGGTGTGAGGATCTGCGGATCATCAATAAAATCCCAGCCATAATAGCCCTTCAGACAGAGCGTTCCCTGATTGTTTTTACCCATTGCGGCGTCGGCACGGGTAATTTTCCCCTCCTCCACGGTTAGCTGTATCTTACAGCCGGAAGCACAGTAGGGGCAGACGGTGATGACTTTATTCATAACGATGTTCCTGATGAAATGAAATTCAGAACAGCAGGGAGAAACTGAAACGACTGTTTAGCCCCAGCGCCACACCTTGCTGTACGGCAGGTATCGCCAGTAACAGCAGGGTGATCAGTGAAAACAGGCATCGGATGATCATGATTATCCCTCCTGGGCTTCTTCAGGGTATTTGTCTTTACGGACTTTACGCAGTAACAGCCACATCCTGACCGTTCTGACTGCCATATTGCGCGCCGCAGAACTGGGCGGTGCCGGATCAGGAACCGGTGATTCGTGGCTGATACGAAAAGGGACACTACCATTAAGGGTGAGATTAGCGACAATCGCTGTCAAGGTGCCAATCGTAATACCGCTATGCAGAAAGAGCTGGATCATGGGCGGAAACTGAATAAACAGGTTGGGCACCAGCACCGGCATCATGCCGAGGCCGAGGGTTAATGCCACCACCATGCCGTTATTATTATTGCGATAGTTGACCTGTCCCAGGGTTCGGATACCGGAAACCGCCACCATACCGAACATAACAATGCCCGCACCACCGAGGATCGGTTTCGGGATCAGCACCACCAGCGCCGCCATCCTCGCGAATACTCCCATCAGAATCAGAATGATACCGGAAATCGACACCACAAAACGGCTGCGTACCCCGGTCAGGCCGATTAAGCCGACGTTCTGCGCGAAAGCGGCGTAGGGATAAAGGTTAAAAAAGCCGCAAATGGTTGTCGCGATACCGCAGGTATTAAGACCGTTACGCAGCATTCTGGCATCGACCTTTTTGCCAACGATATCACCAGTGGCCATCATGGATGACATAGTTTCCACCATCACCACCACCATCACCATCGAAAGCAGGGCGACCGGGATAATATGAAATTGCGGTTTCGCAAAAGGCATCAGGGTAGGCAGATGAAACCACGGTGTGGCGTTAACCAGATGGAAATCCAGTGGCTTAAAGCACCCCCAGAGCACGGTGCCGATGATCAGGCCGATCAAGACCGCGGTATTTTTGATCACCCCGGAAGCAAAGGTGTAGATATTGAGAATAATCACCAGCGTCACTGCGGCCATTAGCAAGGCGAAGGGGGCACCAAATCCACTCATTTCACTGTTACCACCGCCGATCCAGCCCCCGGCGACCGGCATAATCGACATGCCGATCAGGGTAACGATGCTCCCCATCACCACTTTAGGAAAGAAGCGAATCAGCTTGCTAATCCACGGTGCGCAGCAAAGGATAAAAATACCGGAAACGATCACTGCGCCGGATATCCCACCGATACCATACTCCTTGCCAATCAGCACCATGGGGATCAGGGCGGCAAAAGTACAACCCTGGATCAGCGGCAGACGACAGCCCAGCCACGACCCGACCCCCAGAGACTGCACAATGGTCGCTGCGCCGCAGATAAACAGATCGGCACTGATCAGTAAAATAATGTGTTCTGGTGGCAGTCCTACGGCATTACCGACCACTAAAGGAACGGCGACGGCACCCGCATACATCACCAGCACATGCTGTAATCCATAAAGAATCATCTGGCCAACGGGTAAGATCTCATCAACCGGTGCGGTTGACTTTTTGTTGCTTGAGCCAGAACGGGCGATCTCTTTCATCACGTTGTTGTCTCCTGTACGACTTCACTCTTGATTACTCCGGTAAACAGAGTGGAAGTTACGATTCGAAGGCCACAGCCTCCCTGAACTGATACGATAATCAGCAAGTTGCGCGCACAGAAAGTGATATGCGTAAGTTGTGCCAGAAATAAGCCAATGGCTTACTGATGCGTCATAGTGTGAGATAAATCACGAGAAAAAAGGCGGGTTATCAGTGCGCCTGCGAGAACGCCTGAAGGCGTTAAAAGGGCGATATCACATTGAGAGGGGGAAGTCTCATTTTGGTATAACGCATGTCGCGTTTCATTATCAACATGATGATCTGCCGCGCGCAATCACTAACGCTGTTCGCGATCGCTGCCAGTTCAGGGCCTTGCGCAGCGACCAGGGATCGGTTTTTTGACCTCGTCCGCAAAAATGACCATTCGGATCATACGACTAAAAAAAGTGCCCGATTATTGCATTACAGCCCTGAGTGAGCTACGGCATAACTAAGAGAAGCAAATGAATAAATTTATTATTGCTGATTCCGCAAACTGTATTGGCTGTCATGCCTGTGAAGTTGCCTGTGTCACCGCGCATCGTGGGGATAACTGGCCCGCTCAGCGCAGTGACTTTGCGCCACGCATTCACGTTTTTTTTGATCATGACGCCAGTAGTGCGACCACTTGTCGCCATTGTAATGATGCGCCTTGCGTCGGGGCCTGTCCGACACAGGCGTTGTTTTTTGCGAATAACAGTGTGCAGTTTAAAGCGGCGCTGTGTATTGGTTGTAAAAATTGCATCATCGCCTGTCCGTTTGGCGCGATTGAGATGGTGGCAAACGTTGATGACGCGCCACAGCTGGCGCAGAAATGCGATCTTTGCCGTCATCACCCTTCCGGCCAGCAGGCTTGTGTCGCCAGTTGCCCCACTCAGGCACTGCGCCTGATGGATGAGGCAGGCATCAGGCAACTGCGTCGCGAACGACAAATCCATGCCGCGCTGGAAAAACCACGCTCTGCGTTTCATGGCACAAGGCGGCAAAGCCTGCTCAATAAGTCGCCGCGCGTCGGGGCGCAAAAAGAGGCGGCGGATACCCGCAGACAGCATTTCGCTGAAATTTATCAGCCGCTGAGCAGCAGTGCAGCCCGCTATGAAAGTGAACGCTGCCTTTATTGCGCACAGAAAGCGTGGTGCAACTGGACCTGCCCTCTGCATAACGCGATTCCGGATTTCATCCGCCTGGTACATGAGGGTGAGATTATCGCGGCGGCCGAATTATGCCATCGCAGCAGCTCCCTGCCTGAAATTTGTGGCCGTGTATGCCCGCAGGATCGGTTATGTGAAGGAGCCTGTACGCTGAAAAAGGAGAAAGGGGGGGCGGTAGCCATTGGTAATCTCGAGCGCTATATCACCGATACCGCGCTGACGATGGGCTGGCAGCCGGTGGCGGGTGAGGTCAGCGCACGGCCGGAGCGGGTGGCGGTGATCGGTGCCGGTCCTGCGGGGCTGGGTTGCGCCGATATCCTCGCCCGTGCCGGTGTCCAGGTCGATGTCTTTGATCGTCATCCGGAAATCGGCGGCTTACTGACCTTTGGTATTCCACCGTTCAAACTGGATAAAAACGTGCTGGTGCGGCGGCGGGATATCTTCAGCAATATGGGTATTCGCTTTCATCTCAATCAGGAGATTGGCCGCGATGTGGCGTTTGACAGCCTGGTAAAAGAGTATGACGCCGTGTTTCTTGGGGTCGGCACTTACCGCCTGATGTCTGCCGGACTGGCGGGGGAAGAGGCCCCCGGTGTAATTCAGGCGTTGCCGTTTCTGATTGCCAGTACCCGCCAGGTTATGGGGCTGGCAGAGAGTGCCGAATACCCGCTCATCGAGCTTAAAGGCAAACGGGTGGTGGTGCTGGGGGGCGGCGATACGGCGATGGATTGTGTACGTACCGCAGTGCGCTATGGCGCTGAGAGTGTGACCTGTGCCTACCGTCGTGATGAGCAGAGTATGCCTGGCTCGAAAAAAGAGGTGATCAATGCGCGGGAAGAGGGCGTTAAATTTGAGTTTAATGTTCAGCCGCAGTGCATTCAACGCAACCGCGAGGGGCGGGTGAGCGCGGTGGCGATGATCCGCACCCAGATGGGGGAACCCGGGCCGGATGGGCGGCGGCGTCCGCAGCCGATCGCCGATTCCGGTTTCGAACTGAAGGCCGATGTCCTGATTATGGCTTTTGGCTTTCAGGCTCATGAGATGCCGTGGCTGCAGGGCCATAACATCCAGCTTGACCGCTGGGGACAGATTATTACCGGTGGCAAAGGCCGTGGCACCACCCAAACCAGTAACGACAAAGTCTATGCTGGGGGCGATGCGGTTACCGGTGCTGACCTTGTGGTCACCGCGATGGTGGCGGGACGTCAGGCAGCCAGTGAAATGCTGGCTCAGTTCAGGGCGAAGGAGGATGTATGACCAGTTTTATCGTAGCCAGTTCCCATGACTGCATCGGATGCCGCACCTGTGAAGTAGCCTGTGCGCTGGAACACGCCACAGCCGGAGCAGAGTTTTCTCCCCGGTTGAAGATGATGCGTCTTGCTGAGATCAGCGTACCGGTGATGTGTCATCAGTGTGAGAACGCCCCCTGTGTCGCTGCCTGCCCGGTTGGGGCACTCAGGATGGGCAATGAGCGGGTCGAAGCCAGTGCAGAACGCTGCATCGGTTGTCAGAGTTGTGTTGTTGCCTGTCCTTTTGGCACGATTTCCATCGTCGCCGACAGCGGCAAGACCCCGGTGATTGTCAAATGTGATCTCTGCGCGGATCGAGCAGGTGGCCCGGCTTGTGTTGATGTTTGTCCGACCGCCGCATTGCGTAAAATGACGGAAGAGCAGCTTAATGAACTGCAAAAACAGCGCAATATCGCGACAGCGAAACTACTGACATTGTAACACCGTCACCCCGGCCAGCGCTGATGACCGGGGTGTTTTTAGATTATCAGGGCAAGGTATCCATTCTGGCCCACATTTTTTTCGCTACTTGCTGCGCGGCGGTAAAAATGGGCTGGCAGTCAAAACTGAACTGGCGATCCTGGTAGATCATCACGCCATTCACCATCACACTACGCACGCTGTTGGCACCGAGACCGAAAGCGATATGCCCGGCGATATTTTCGGCGATAAGCGGCGTGGGTGGCAGATAGTCACAGAAAGTCAGATCCGCTTTATACCCCGGTGCGAGCTGCCCAAAGCGGGCATTGAAATTGCGGCTGAGTAGCTCATTGCCGTTGCTCAGTGCCCGGGCGAAGCTGTCCGGCCACAGCGGGCCACCGGCGTCACGGTGTTTGAAGAAGGCAAACTTCATCTCCTCAAACATATCGGAACCGATACCATCGGTGCCGAGGGCCAGATTGCGGATCTGTGGCAGGCGATGATTATAACCGACATGATTGTTCATGTTGGAGCGGGCGTTATGCACGAGGAAAGCATCGGCGTCGTTGAGTATTTCCACATCCGCATCGGACAGATACAGCCCGTGGGCAACAAGCGTTTTACGGTCGATCAACCCCGCTTCCGCCAGTCGCTGCAGTAAATCTTTGCCGTAATGATGATGGCTATGGGAGACATCGTAGCTGTCCTCCGCCGCATGGATATGCAGACCGCGACCGGTGGCTTTCAGCGCTTCACTGAGCATCGTCAGCCCCTCATCAGGCACGGTAAAGGGGGCGTGAGCGCCGATATGGGCCTCCACCAGATAAGGCTGGTCGCCCTTCTGACGCGCGGCATCGACTTCTCTGGCGAAACGAATATTTTCATCGACGCTGTCCCGTAACTCGCGGTGACCGGCGTTGCGGTTAGTGGTTTCGAAACAGGTTATGCCACGCAGACCCACTTTGAGAAAAGCATGGCGTAGCTGGCTCAGCGAGCCCGCGATGTAGTGGGGGGAAGCGTGATGATCAATCACGGCGGTACAGCCACTGCGCACCGCCTCTATCGCGCAGATAAGCCCGCTGTAGTAGAGCGACTCTTCATCCAGCGCCCGATCCAGACGCCACCACAGATTTTTCAGCGTTGAGATAAAATCGGGACTGGGGGCAATCTTCGCCTGAATGCCACGGGACAGGCCGGAATAAAAGTGGTTATGCGCACAAACCATCCCTGGCATCACCAGTTGCCCGTGCAGATCCCTGACTTGCGCTTGCGGGTAACGCTGGCTGAGATCCGCCCCTATATCGAGAATGGTATCACCTTCGATAGCGATATCGATATGCTGCCACACCTTCGCCGGATAGAGTTGTGCGGCGGTGGCATTCTGTAAAATCAGGATACTCATACTTCAACCCCTCCCAGAAGATAGCTTTGATGCTGATGAATATGGCTGATAATCCGGCACATGGCGGTTAACGGCGTCGGGATCTCGCTAAACTGGCCGTGAGGGTTAATTTCAAGCTGCCATGTTTTATCGTCCTGGCGCACGCTGACGCGGGTGTCATCGACGAAGAAGCCGGGATTGGTGCTGTTGCGAAAATCTTCTGCCAGACTGAAGACCGTGATTTTGTCTTTGTACGGTTTCCCCTGCCACGGACAGAACTGCGCACAGTTACCGCATTCGTTGCAGTAAGCGTCAAGATGCAGAGTCTGGAATCGATTCTGGAAACCCGGTACTGCCAGCGAAATATTGGCCCGATTCGGACAGACATCGACGCACTTACTGCAAATGTAGTTGCACTCCAGACAACGTTTCGCCTCCTGAGTGACAAACGCTTCGCGGTCATCTTTATCAATCAGGGTGACGGCGATCGTGCCTTTGCGCTGATAGACTTGCGCCGGATCAACGTTATTCCAGTACTTGTTGTTATAGCGGCTGGCAATATTTTCCCGCGCGAGGATAACATCTGTTGCCCGGCGCGCATTGCCGATAGCAGAGACGATCGACGAGGGGCCACGCTGGACATCGCCAATCAGGAACACGTTCGCCCGGCTGGTCTCCCCCTCCGCATTCACTACCGGCCAGCCCGCGGGATTGAGCGGGATCCCCATCGCCGCGAGCACTTCGCTGTTCTGTTGTTCGCCGATAGCGGTAATCAGGGAGTCGATTTGCAGGGTGCGGGTTTCATCGGTGGCCAGCGGACGGCGACGGCCTTTCTCATCCGCTTCTCCCAGTTGCATGACACGCACCACTAGCGTGCCATCGGCGTTAAATTGTTCCGGATGACACAGCCACGCGAAGTCAACACCGTCAAGCAACGCTTCGTCATACTCTTCACGCCAGGCGGGCATCTCCTGTTGTGAGCGGCGATAAATGATGGTCGCGCTTTGTACGCTGGGGATGCGAAGTGCCGCACGGGCGCAGTCCATCGCCGTATTACCGGCACCGACGACCGCCACATGTTTTCCCATATTCAGTTTATCGCCGCGGTTAAAGGCACGTAAAAAGTCCAGTGATTTATGGATATTCGGATTATCGCCCGCCAGTTGTACACCGCTGTTCTTATCGGTGCCGATACCAACCAGCACGTAGCGGAATCCCGCGGCCTGCAGTTGTTCGACATTCAGATGGCGATCGCAGCCGTACTCAATTTTTACCCCATGATCAACAATAAAGTCGATATCGTGCTGGATAAGTTCTGCCGGGATACGGAACTGCGGAATGATATTTTGCACCACGCCACCAGCGTTGGCTTCGCGCTCAAACAGCGTCACCGGATGCCCGGCACGGGCGAGGAAATAGCCTGCGGCGAGACCGGCAGGGCCTGCGCCGATCACCGCCACCGGATGCCGGGAGCCGGTACCAGCGGGTTTATACCAGCGTTTGCGGTATTCCTCCCAGCCCTTCTCCAGCGCGACTTTTTTTAGTTCGCGAATATTAAGGGCGCTGTCGTAATCCAGCCGTGTGCAGTTGTACTGACACTGGTGATCGCAGATATGGCCGGTAATCGCAGGTAAGGCATTGCGCTGATAAATCAGATCCAGCGCATCGGCATAACGCTTTTCTCCCAGCAGACGAATATATTCCGGGATATCCTGTTTGATCGCACAGGCAGTGACGCAGGGGGCGACGTAGCAATCCAGTAACGGCAGTGCCTCGCCAGTATCAATACGTTCTTTTGGCTTCCACTGCTTTTGGCTGTAGTCCATGTGTAGCGCCTCTTCTGCCAGCGCGTTCAGACGTTCGACATCAATATGTTTTAGCGCCCAGTTGTCGGCCTTTTCCAGTTCGCGCATACACTCGCTCAGGCGCAAATAGCCCCCTGGCTTGAGCAGATCGGTAGCCATAGTGATCGGGCGAATACCGGTTTCGAAAATAGCGCGGATATTGATCTGGTTGGCCCCCCCGGAGTATGAAATCGGAAGCTGGCCATTAAACGCGCGTGAGAGCAGCGCGGCGACGTTGATCGATAACGGAAACAGGGCGCGGCCAGACATATACATTTCATTGCCAGGCAGCGCCCCTTTATTGTTGATCGTGCCGAGGGTGTTGGTTAGCTTAACGCCAAACGACAGATGGCGTTCTGCCGCCAGTGCCATCAGGCGGCCCAGCATCTCAAGGGCGCGATCGATTTTCAGATCGTGATCAAACGCTTCTTCACTCAGACCGATATAGTCAAAACCACAGCGGTCGAGGATCTCCCTGACCCGTGGATAGCCGAGCAGCGTCGGATTGAGTTTGACAAAGGTATTCAGCTTTTTCTCTTCCAGCATGTAACGGCAGATGGCTTCGATCTCATCGGGCGGGCAGCCGTGCATGGTCGAGAGGGTGACTCCTTCCACCAGCCGGGCGGGGATACGCCCGGCCAGTAGCGGTAGCGCAGTTTTACGCGCACTTTTCGGCAGACGCTCAATAAAGGCCGGATTTTCCAGCCAGTGACTCAGGATATCGCGATAGCGAGCGAAAGCAGGATGCGCGGAAGCATCGATCATGTTGTCGATAAATTCCTGCATCGGCGGCTGCTTAATCCCTTCCAGGTTATAGCCGACGCTCATGTTGAAAATAAATGATTTCCCGGCATTAATCGGGGTCAGCGGAAAGATCTGCTCCAGCAGATGGAGGACGAACCAGGCCTTCAGATACTCATCCCAGGCTTTTTTGAGGGTAAATTCGGTTGACCATTCGGTGTTAAAACACTCATCTTCGGCATCGATACAGGGTTTTTCCAGTTCCAGACGGTCAAGGATCTGTACGGTTTTCAGCTCAATAAACCTGCCGCCTGTCAGCCAGGCGGTAATAATATTTTGCGCCAGTTGGGTATGTGGCCCGGCCGCCGGGCCGAGCGGGGTGGCACAATCTTCACCGAACACGCTGATCGCAGGATGGGGGGTTTGCGGGGTGTAAAATTGTTGTTCAGGAATGCCAAAAATAGATCGCTGGCTCTGATATTCATCGAAAATGCGCGTTAAAAGTTCCTCAAACGGCACGGGACGCATGATGTCTCCCATAACCTTCTCCTTAAATATCATTATAAGATCGACATTGCCGGGGGTAATCATTCCGACGGGTGACAAAAGAGCAGCAACAATCACACCAGTTATGCAAATAACGCGGACGAAGTAATGAATTTGTGAAGTAGGTCGAGACACTCTCTCCGCGCAGGAGGGGATTTGATGCTCAGGCAAGACCCGTCAAAATCGATGGATGCCGCTGGCCGATAGAATTTCTCAAAAACCGATCTCAACTATCAGAATGATAATTTGCGCTGATCAGCGCCCGCTGATTGTCGTGCGTCATCGCTGGGATGAGCGCTTTTTTGCCTTGCGGCAGAGAGCATCATCACAACGTTGTCGCCATTTCAGTATTACTCTGGCTATCAAAATGATCTGGCGCATATTTTTATGATCAAAAAACGCGGATCAGCATAAATCTTGCATCATACAAGCGGGTATTGCTGCGACTGTTTCTGCCAGAGAAACATCGCAGCCAGGGTGAGATAACAATAGCAATAGTGGACTGAGGTGGCTATGAATATTTTCGCAGAAGCAGCACGCCTTGAAGAGCAGAATCACCCCTTTGCTCTGGCGCAGATTGTGGAGAGTCGTGGCTCCACCCCAAGACATTCGGCACAGATGCTTATCCGCGAAGACGGTTCCATTATCGGCACCATCGGCGGTGGAATGGTGGAGCGTAAAGTTATCGCTGCGGCGCTGGAGGCGCTGCGTGACAAGGAGTCACGCATGTTTCATGGCCGTATGACACGTACCGGTAACGATGCCGTGGGCTCGGACTGCGGTGGAGCGATGGCGGTGTATATCAGCGTGCATGGTCAGCGTCCGCGTCTGTTGTTAATCGGTGCCGGGCACGTTAACCGCGCGATCGCGCATATTGCGGCGTTGCTGGACTTTGAGATCTGCATCGGTGATGTCTATGCGGCAAATCTCTCTTCTGACATGTTCCCGGCCTCAGTGCGGCTGTTACATGCGCCCGACTTTACCGCGGTGGTGGAGGCGATGGCGGTCCGGCCACAGGATTTTGTCTTGATTGCCACTAATCATCAGGATCGCGAAGCGCTGGAGCGGCTGATCACGCAACCTGTCGCCTGGCTCGGCTTACTGGCCAGCAGACGAAAGGTACAGGCTTTTTTATGTCAGATGCGGGAAAAAGGCATACCGGAGTCAGATATCAGCCGCTTACGGGCACCGGTGGGTTATGATATTGGTGCCGAGACGCCGAGCGAGATTGCCGTCAGCGTCCTGGCGGAGATCCTGCAGGTAAAAAATGGTGCCCCTGGCGGCCTGATGATGGCGGTAAAAAATGCCGCTCAGCACGATTATCTGACTGAAATGGCCGCGGCAGGCTGAGCCTCTTTCGGCTGAATAACAGCCCGTCTTACTTGCCATTTTGGCCCTGGGCAGTGTTCGAAATCCTCACGTACTGCGTGTACGCTGCGGTTTCTCCGCGCTGTCCGTGTCCAGAGTGGCTGCGTCAATTAACACCTGGTGAGCCAGGCGCTAAGTTGCCGGAGATTCCCGGCAACGGGCTGTTTTACTGACTGATAAGCGTACCGGTATGCCCGGCGATCCCCTCACTGGCTTTACTGAGCATGGTGATCAACGCCTTGCGTCCGGGACGCGAACGGGCGAAGGCGACTGCCGCTTCGACTTTGGGCAGCATCGATCCTCTGGCAAACTGTTCTTCAGCAATAAAGTGTTCCGCCTCCTGTGGCGTGAGGCTATCCAGCCACTGCTCATTCGCTTTGCCGAAGTTGATCGCCACTTTTTCCACTGCGGTAAGAATGATCAGCATATCGGCATCGATCAGCTCCGCCAGCCTGGCGCTGGCCCAGTCTTTGTCGATCACTGCACTGGCACCGCGCAGATGTTGCCCTTCACGGATCACCGGAATACCCCCACCACCGACGGTGATCACCACCTGCCGCGCTTCCATCAGCGCTTTTACTGTTTCTTTCTCAATAATATCCACCGGCTTCGGCGAGGCGACAACCCGACGATAACCGCGTCCGGCATCCTCTTTCATGACATAACCCTTTTTGCGCAGTTTTTCGGCCTCTTGCTGGCTGAAGAATGAGCCAATCGGTTTGTCAGGATTGAGAAACGCCTTATCACTGGCATCGACTTCGACCTGGGTTATCAGCGTTGCCACCGGAATATCCAGCTGGCGTGACAGTAGTGCTTCACGCAGCGCGTTTTGCAGATCATAGCCGATGTAGCCCTGACTCAGTGCGACGCAGACTGACATCGGTAGCATCGGGGTATGGGCGTCGGTGTTGGCGGCGGCTTCAAACGCCAGATTAATCATCCCGACCTGGGGGCCATTACCGTGGGTGACGACCACCTGGTGACCCTGAGCGATCAGATCGGCGATGGTTTGCGCCGTTTGTTTGACTGCCTGCATTTGTCCGGCGAGATCGTTACCAAGTGCATTGCCGCCGAGAGCGAGAACAATTTTTTTACTCATAACTTCCTCTTATTGATTATTTTATCTACCGTGATCGTACTGCGCGGGCGAAAACCGCTTACGGCGTAAGAACCGGCCCTGTCCGGCATGACCGCTAAAAATACCGTTATCAAAGATGATTTTTCCGTGAGAGAGTGTCTGGCGAATCGCCCCCTGGCAGACAAAGCCCTCATAGGGTGAGTAGTCAGCGTTATCGTGCAGCATGTCATGACGGATAGTGGTCGTGGATTGCGGATCGATGATCACCACGTCACCATCGGCACCGGGTGCCAGCACCCCTTTCTGTGGCCATAGTCCAAACAGCTTCGCCGGCTGTGTACTGGTCAGCGCGACAAAGCGCTCAGGGCTGATCCGTCCGGTCATAACACCATAAGAAAACAGCAACAACAGGCGATTTTCGACCCCAGGCAGCCCGTTCGGACAGCGGCTAAAGTCGCCGCCTGAAACCTGCTGACGCTGCAGTGAAGAGAAGGTGCAGTGATCGGTGGCGACGGTATCGATGGTGCCATCACTGATCCCGCCCCATAACGCGTCGTTATTGCTGGCGTTGCGTAGCGGCGGGCTGAGCAGGTAATTAAGGGCATCTTCACGCTCATAGCAACGCTCATCAAGCAGCAGATATTGCGGACAGGTTTCGATCCATACCGGCTGATGGCGCTGTTTCGCCAGGCGCAGATATTCCAGTCCTGGCGCGTTGGAAAGGTGCACGATGTAGAGTGGGGCGTTTTCTGCCAGCTGTGCCAGATTGATCATCCGGGCGATGGCTTCTGCTTCACACTCCAGCGGACGGCTCAGGGCATGATAGCGTGGTGCTGTCTTACCGGCGTTGATAAATTCCGCCCGCCGCTGGGCGATGGCAGCATCGTTTTCCGGGTGGACGGTGGTCAGTGCCCCTGCGCGTTGCAGATGACGCATGGCTTGGAGGACGTCACTGTCGTTGAGTTTGTACTGGTAGGTCAGATAGAGCTTAAAGCTGCTAATACCGATCTCGACCATCATCGGTATTTCATCGAGAATACTGTGGTTAACATGCTGAATAACACCATGAAAACTGTAGTCAATCACCGCTTTATAGGCGGCATAGCCGCGATAGACCTCAAGCTGATGGCGCAGATGACAGCCCACCGGCCCGAAGCCCATATGGTCAACGATGGTGGTCGTGCCACCACAGGCGGCGGCTCGTGTACCGGTAAAGAAATCGTCACAACTGCGGGCGAGGCCGACATCAATATTGAAATGAGTATGGACATCAACGCCACCGGGCATCACGTAGCAGCCTGCGGCATCGATAACCTCACAAGGTAAAGGTGCCTCAATCGTATCGGCAAGGCATTTCACCAGGCCATCTTCGATCAACAGATCCTGCTTTTTCTGCCCGTCAGCGTTGACGACAAGGCCATTTTTAATCAGTAGGCGCATAGAAACCTCAATATGCCGCCGCAGGATGCGGCGGCAGAAAGCGTTACGATGATTCCGTGGCCAGCCAGCTCAGGGGAATAGCGGCATACATCGCGGCACAGGTGACCAGATGCGATTTCCAGGTTTTCTCATTCGGCGCGTGAGCTTCCGGCTCTTTACCGGGACCAAATCCGATAACCGGGATACCATGACGCCCCATGATCGAGACCCCATTGGTGGAAAAGGTCCATTTATCGACCACCGGTGCGGTGCCAAACAGACCTTCATAAGCGTTACGCAGGGCGCGAACGGTGAAGTGATCCTCTTCGACTTTCCAGGTCGGGAAATAGCACTCGGTCGGGTAGACCAGTCCGGTCCATGAAGGGCGTTGGTAGTTGTACATCGAAACCGTCGCCTGTGCTTTCTTCACCGCGGGCAGGGCGCGGATCTCTTCCAGTGCCCCTTCCCAGCTTTCGCCCCAGGTCAGGCGACGGTCGATGGAGACGGCACAGCTGTCAGCGACCGCACAGCGGCTGGGTGAGGTGAAGAAAATTTCAGAGACTGTCAGGGTGCCCTTGCCGAGGAAGTCATCATGGCCCAGATTGTGCGAAAGTTGTTCCAGTTCAATCAGGATCGGTGCCATTTTGAAAATCGCGTTATCGCCGCGTTCCGGTGCTGAGCCGTGACAGCTGACCCCCTGTACCTCCACCCGGATCTCCATGCGTCCGCGATGGCCGCGATAGATCTGACAGTCGGTAGGTTCGGTACTGACCACAAACTCAGGGCGGATACCGGATTGTTCGATGATGTACTGCCAGCACAACCCATCGCAATCCTCTTCCTGAACGGTGCCCGTCACCAGCAGGGTATATTCATCCTCCAGCCCCAAATCCTTGATAATTTTCGCGGCATAAACCATCGACGCCATGCCACCTTCCTGATCCGAGGTGCCGCGACCGCCAATCAGTTCGTCGGTTTCCATCCCTTCATAGGGATCGAAATTCCAGTTTTTGATGTTACCAATGCCCACGGTATCGATATGCGCATCCATCGCCACCAGGCGTGGGCCATGTCCGACATAGCCAAGAATATTGCCCATCGGATCAATCTCGACCTTGTCAAAACCCACTTTTTCCATCTCTTCTTTGATGCGATGTACCACTCGTTTTTCGTCGCTGCTTTCACTGGGAATGGCGACCATATCGCGCAGGAAGCGAGTCATCTCTTTTTCGTACTGCTTTGATTTTTCCAGGATCGCTTTGAATGGAATTTGTTTAGCCATAACGATATTCTCCAGTTCTGAATACAAACTTCCCGCCAGAGGGGAAGAATCTGATAGGTTTGCTACTGCACAGCAGGGTATTTGCCTTGCCAGACGATTTCGCGATACTGTTTTACGTCGGTGTCGCCTTCGGTGCTAATCACCAGCACCACCGAATGGCTGTCCAGTTTGAAGGTGTGCATCAGTGCTTCGCGCTGGGGATTGAAATGCACAGCGGCCAGCAGCCCAAGCCCGACGGCACCGGATTCGCCGGATATCACCCGTGGATCATGGCCTGCCGGATTACCCAGCACCCGCATTCCTAAAGCGGCGACGGTGTCCTCACAGGAGACAAACTGGGTGGCACAGTTGCGCAGCACCTCCCAGCCCAGCGGATTGGGCTCACCACAGGCGAGCCCTGCCATAATGGTTGCCATCTCTCCACCGACGTTGACCATCTCGCCTTTCACCGCCGAACGGTAGAGACAGTCGGCCAGTTCTGGCTCGACGATGATCGAATGGAGCTGCCTGGCATCGTAAATATCGGTCAGATAACCCAGCACGCCTCCCGCCATGGCCCCGACCCCGCCTTGCAGGATGACGTGGGTAGGGCGCGTGATCCCCATTGCACTGAGCTGCTCTGCGGCTTCATCGGCGAGGGTAGCGTAGCCCTGCATGATCCAGGTCGGAATTTTGCTATAGCCTTCCCAGGCGGTATCCTGAACCATTTCCCAGCCGTTTTTCTGTGCCGTTTGCATAGTCAGGCGCACGGTATCGTCATAGTTCATATCGGTGACGATACACTCAGCACCAAGGCGCAGAATGGCGTCTACCCGCTGCTGGGCCGAGCCTTTCGGCATATAGATGACCGCTTTTTGTCCTAACTGGCGTGCCGCCCACGCCACGCCACGACCGTGATTCCCATCGGTGGTGGTGGTAAAGGTCATCGGTTCTTTGATGTTTGACTTAAGTTGATCGAAAGAGAGATCGTTGATGTCTAACTGATATTTTTCGCAAAGTAGCCGGGCGATGGCATACGAACCGCCCAGCATTTTGAAAGCGTTGAGGCCAAAGCGCTGAGATTCGTCTTTCACCACAATTTTTTGCACGCCAAAAAGGGCAGCAAGTGCATCGAGGGCGACCAGAGGGGTCGATTGATAGCCGGTCATCTTCTGGTGAAAGCGACGCGCCTGTTGTGCCTGCTGGCGTGAAAATAAGGGTGACGTCTCGCCATTAAAAAAACGGTTGCCGACAATATCCATTTTCAGTGAGAAAGCAGACATATTCGATCCTTATACATTCGGTTGTGGCGTTGGCCCGCTGGCCAGGCCAGGGATTATTTAACGCGCTTCTGTGCTTCCTTAAGCAGTTGCTCCAGCAGCAGGCCGGGGCTCAGGTATTTGCGGCAGACGATCATCGCGGCGATGATATAAGGTTTCCAGCTTGCTTCTTTGTAGGTGGCGATGCGGTACTTCTCGAACACCGCCTGAGCGACCTCACCCGCGTCACAGGAGATACCGGTAATATCTGCTGGCAGGCAGTGCATATAAAGCCCTTCACCGTTGCGGGTATGCTTCATCATTTCTTCGGTGCAGTGCCAGTTTTTATGCTCTGCGTTCTGCCGCAGGCACGCTTTTTCCAGCGCTTTCAGGCCGTCATGATCGTTAGCACGCAGCAGTTCGGTGCGTTTCTCCATCACCTGATAGGGTGCCCATGATTTGGGGTAGACGATATCGGCATCCTGAAACGCCTCTTCCATACTGGTGACCTGGTGGAAGCTGCCACCGGAGGCTTTAGCATTGTTTTTGGCTACTTCGATAACATCCGGGATCAGGTCATAGCCTTGTGGATGGGCGAGCGTGACGTTCATACCAAAGCGGGTCATCAGGCCGATAATGCCCTGGGGAACAGAGAGCGGTTTACCGTAGCTGGGTGAGTAAGCCCAGGTCATGGCGATTTTTTTACCTTTCAGATTTTCCAGCGAACCGAAATGCTCACGCAGCCAGGCGAGATCAGCCATTGATTGCGTCGGATGGTCGATATCACATTGCAGATTGATCAGTGCCGGACGCTGCGGCAGGACACCCTGTTTATAGCCATCATCAAGAGCATCGCCGACTTCGCGCATATAGGCATTGCCCGCTCCGAGGAACATATCATCACGAATGCCGATGGCGTCGGCACAAAAAGAGATCATATTGGCGGTTTCGCGCACGGTTTCGCCGTGGGCGATTTGTGATTTACCTTCGTCCAGATCCTGTTGTGCCAGCCCTAATAAATTTAATGCTGAGGCGTAAGAGAAGCGGGTGCGGGTTGAGTTATCGCGGAACACGGAAATCCCCAGACCGCTGTTAAACACTCGGGTCGCGATATTTTCCGCACGTAGTGCTTTCAGTGCGGCTGCGACATCCAGTACCTGTTTCAGTTCATCCGGCGATTGCTCCCAGGTCAGCAGAAAATCTTTTTCGCTGAGGTGAGAGTTAAGTTTGTTAATATCCTTAATTAGTTCGTTAACAGTTTTCATGTTTCAATCCTGGTCGTGTATGACGGCTTAATGATGGCTGGGGAGTCAGAAGGGTAACCGTGCTGAATGAGTGACTGCCCGCACGGTATAATCACTAACAATAAACGTGCCAGATTTTTGACAAGAACATGCCAGCCGGAAGTGTGATCAGATTTAGCGCCTGGTCCATCAGGCTATTTGACTTGCTATTTTGGCCCTGGGCAGTGCGCGAAATCCTCACATACTACCTGTACGCTGCGGTTTTTCCGTGCTGTCGGTGCCCAGACTGGTGGCATCGATAACGCCTGTTTGTGTGAAATAGGGTGGGGTTAACCGGGAAAGGCGTGACATTATCATATTTATATTGCACCAATATGATAAAACCGCGGCTGAAATTATCATAATGATAGCAAACTGTGATAGCGATTCCATATTTCAGATAAGACCTTAAATTTAGCCCTGTTTATATCAATAATTCCGTATAAATAAAGTGGTATCATGACGGCAATATAGCATTAAAAGCGCACGGCGCTGTTCATATGAGCAATAATAAAGAAGGACGATGAAGATGATACTATCCAAAGAACCTTCGATTTTAATGCAGATTCAGCCTGCAATTCAGAAATTTGCACGGATGCTTTCCAGTGTGCTGCAGCTGGATATCGAAATTGTCGATAACGAATTATGCCGGGTAGCGGGAACCGGTGCCTACAGTAAAAAGATTGGCTGTAAATTAAACTCAGATTCACGACTTCTTCGCTATACTCTTGAAACACAGAGTGAAAAAATCGTGACTCACTCCCGCTTCGATCCGCTGTGTAAAGGGTGTGGTCATAAAGATAAATGTGAGGAAAAGGCCTTTATCGGCACCCCGGTGATGTACCATGATCGTTGTGTCGGGGTGATTAGTCTGCTGGCACTCACCCGCGAACAGCAAGAGCGCATTCATGCCAATATTCAGGAATTTTCCGATTATGTTCGCCATATTTCATCGATATTCGTCGCCCGTTTTTTACAGGATCGAACCAGCGGCGATAATAGCCAGAAAATATTTTTAACCATGGTTAAAAATATGGATCAGGGGGTGTTGGTGGTCAGTCATGATCAAAAAGTGAAATATGCTAATCAGATCGCACTAAAAATAATGCATGTGAGCCAGAGCAATATTATTGGTAAAACCATGCATTTTCAGCCACTGACTTTCGAGAATAATTTTAAGCATGGCCATATGCAGCATATTATTTCATTTAATGATCGCAAAGAGTTAATTATTGGCCAGCTTCATATGGTGCAGGATCAATGGCTGTTTTTAATGGCTTTTCATCAGTCCCATTCTCTGACCGACTTCAGCAACGAGCAAGAGGGATCGCAGATTGAGGAGATGATCGGTGAGTGTCGGCCGATGCGACAGCTTAAAAGTCTCATCAGTCGCGTTGCGCCAGGCCCTTCCAGCGTGATGATTGCCGGTGAAAGTGGCACCGGAAAAGAGGTCGCTGCTCGGGCGATTCACAAGCTCAGTGACCGCCGGGCGAAACCTTTTATTGCGATTAACTGTGCCGCGATCCCGGAATCATTGCTGGAGAGTGAACTGTTTGGTTACGTCAAGGGCGCTTTTACCGGCGCTTCGGCCAACGGTAAGACCGGGTTGATTCAGGCGGCTAACAGCGGAACGCTGTTTCTGGATGAAATTGGCGATATGCCGCTCACGTTACAGGCCAAACTGTTGCGGGCGATTGAGTCTCGTGAAATTCAGCCGGTGGGAGCCAGCCAGCCGGTGCCGGTGGATATCCGTATTATTTCTGCAACCAATCAGAATCTTGAACAATATATTGCTGAGGGTAAGTTCCGCGAAGATCTCTATTATCGCCTCAATGTTATTCCACTGCGCCTGCCACCGTTACGTGAACGGCAGGAGGATATCGAACTGCTGATTCACTACTTCCTGCATTTGCATACCCAGCGGCTCAACCTGGTTTATCCTGGTGTTGCCCAGGAGGTGATTAACTTTCTTAAACGCTACCGCTGGCCAGGCAATATTCGTGAACTCAGCAATCTGATGGAATACCTGGTCAATGTGGTGCCATCAGGTGAAATCATCAATATGTCATTGCTGCCGCCTAATCTGATGCGCCAGCGTGAACAGTCTGGCCCGTCGGTATCACCACCGGTGACGGCAACGGTGATCTCGCCAGAAGAGAGTGTGACAGCGCTGGAAGAGATGGAGCGGCAGATGATCCGCGATGCGCTCTCTCGTTATCGCAATAAAAAACAGGCAGCGGACGAACTGGGGATTGGTATCGCGACGCTGTATCGTAAAATTAAGAAGTATTCACTGATCGCCGGATAGCGGAGGAATTAGAGCCTGGCCCACCTGCTTATTGACGCAGCCAGTCTGGACACGGACAGCGCGGAGAAACTGCAGCGTACAGGTCGTACCTGAGGATTTCGAGCATGGCCCAGGGCCAAAATGGCAAGTAAAATAGCCTGATGGGCCAGGCGCTTAACTGCGGCTGGAAAGCACGCTCAGTAATATTAATAAAATAATTCAACAATAACGCCAGGTGGGATAGACTCTGAAGCGCGGTATTGCGTCGATCTGGCTTATTTTTATTGCTGATACAATATGGCTAATTCAGTCCGGGCCGTTTTTCAGAGGAGACCATAAATGGATTTACTCAGAATATTACTTCATTTGCCTTTTAGCTTGATAAAAGGCATCTTTCGTGTGCTGACTTTTATTCTCAGGCTGCTCGGACGTATCATCAGACCTGTTATCGGCAATATTGACTGGCGGGCGCCGGGTTGGTGGCAGGCCACATCCGGTGGACTGATGCGTGGCTTCACGCGCATGGAAAACGGTGTCGATAAGCATCCGAAAGCGATCAGTCTGACTATTCTGCTACTGCTTTGTGCGACAGCGGGCGGTATTTACGGCTGGCATATGTGGCTAAACCGTCCGCAGCCGATCGAACCGGCACCGATGGTGTATCAGGAAACCCGTGTGCGGGTCAGTAACCCGAAAGCGATCAATTATACCGCGCAGGACATAACACCTCAGCAGCTGACATTGACTTTCAGCCATTCGGCAGCGCCGCTGACTGACGTGGGTAAAGTGATCAAGAAAGGCATTGCGCTGAAACCGGAAATCGCAGGTGAATGGAAATGGAACAGTGATGATAAACTGGTCTTTACGCCCAAAAAGCCGCTGCCAATGGGTAGCCAGTACACAGTGAGTATCACACCGGAAATACTACTCGCGCCGCAAATCAAACTGACCACCACCGATTACACCTTCACCGCGCCCGCTTTCGAGTATCAGTTCGGGACAGCGGAATATTATCAGGACCCACAGGCACCACAAAAACGCAGCGCGATTTTTAACGTCGCCTTTAATGCGCCGGTGGATGTCGCCAGTTTTGAGAAACACATCGCGCTGGGACTGCGTGAAGGAAAAGCCAAAAAAGAAGCCCGGCTCAAGTACTCGGTGGTTTATGATCAGAAAAAACTTAACGCCTGGGTTCATTCCGAACCGCTGCAAGCGCTCGATCACGGTGGTTCGGTACAGATGCGGATCAGCGAAGGGGTGAAGGCGTCGGTCGCGTCGAATGAGACCTCCCGGGCCCGAGACATCAGCGTTACCATCCCCACGCTTTACAGCCTGACCGTCAATAACACCAGCGCACAGGTGGTCGATGCCGATGGGGAAAAAAGTCAGCGGGTGCTGATTATCGACTTCAGCGATGCAGTAAAAGACAAGGATATTCGCCGCGCAGTAAAAGCCTGGTTATTGCCACAACATAATCCGAATGATGCACACGCGGCAACAGGCCCTGACGATTACGCCAGCTGGGATGTCGACAGTGTCGAAAATAACGTACTGGCACAATCGACACCGCTGGATATCGTATTGAACGAAGCCGAAAACGACTATCAACGCCAGTTCAGTTTCCGCTTTGATGCGCCTGCGCACCGCGCGATGCTGCTGGAAATTGACAACGTACTGACCTCATCCGGCGGCTATAAAATGGCGGAAAAAGTCTACCGCATTGTTAAAGTCCCGAACTATCCCCGATCGCTGCAATTTATGTCCCAGGGTTCACTGTTATCGGTTAACGGCGACCAACAGATCAGCGTGGCGGCGCGTAACGTGCCGGGAATGCGTCTGGATATCAAACGGGTGATCCCCAGCCAGCTACAACACATCGTCTCATTTAAAAGTCATATCTATCCGTCGGTAGAGTTTGATCGCCTGAATGATGAGTATTTTACCGAGCATTTCAAATACCAGACGGCGGTGAATAATGATAAACCCGGTGAAGTGCATTATCAGGGCATCGATCTTTCCCATTACCTCTCCACCGATCCCCGTTCGCATCGCGGCATATTCCTGCTGACCTTATCGCAATGGGACCCGAAGAAAGAAAAATCGGCGGCCGATGATGACGATGATCAGGATGACGATCCGCGTAGCGACGAAGCGCCCGCCCGCGATGCCCGCTTTGTGGTGGTCACTGATCTGGGGATACTCGCCCGTCGTTCACAGGATAAAACCCATGACCTGTTTGTGCAGTCAATTCACAGCGGTACGCCGGTCAGTAATGCCAGAGTATCGGTGATTGCGAAAAACGGTGTCACGCTGCTGACACAAACCACCGGTGCTGACGGGCATGTGCGTTTCCCGGCGCTGGATGTGTACACCAGTGAACGACAACCGGTGATGTTCCTGGTCGAAAAAGAGGGTGATGTCTCTTTCCTGCCTGTCGGGCGGTATAATGATCGCGGCCTCGACTTCTCACGCTTCGATATCGATGGTGACGAAACGCCGACTGATCCACGCAGGCTGAACAGTTATCTGTTCTCCGATCGCGGGGTTTATCGTCCAGGTGACACGTTCAATATTGGGCTGATCACGCGCGCCGCTGACTGGCGCATGGGGCTGGCCGATGTCCCGGTGCGTGCTGAAATTCGCGATCCGCGTGACAAACTGATGAGCACTATTCCGCTGAAGCTCAGTGCCAGCGGTTTCAACGAATTGAGCTACACCACTGACGACCATTCGCCGACCGGTGAATGGAACGTGTATCTGTATCTGATCGACAAAAATAATGAGTCCTCGGTATTGCTCGGCCACACGACAGTCAATGTAAAAGAGTTTGAGCCGGATCAGCTGAAAGTCAAACTTCAGCTGACGCCAGAACGTCCGCAGGGCTGGGTAAAACCGACAGAATTGCAGGCCAGTATCGACGTGCAGAATCTGTTTGGTACGCCAGCCCAGGATCGGCGTGTGGCCTCAAAACTGACCTTGCGCCCGATGTATCCGGGCTTCGAAGCATTCCCGGATTATACCTTTTACGAAAATCGCCAGAATAACGACGGTTTCGAAACCCATCTGGAAGATCGTACCACGGACGAGAAAGGCAGCGCGACGATCCCGCTGGATCTGCACTCTTATGCCGATGCGACCTATCAACTGCAACTGTTATCAGAAGCCTTTGTCGCCGGGGGAGGCCGTTCCGTCTCGGCCACCGCACGGGTGCTGGTCTCACCTTATGATTACCTGATTGGCGTCAAAGCGGATGGCGATCTGGGATATATCAATCGTGATGCGCTCCGTCAACTGCACATCATTGCCGTTGACCCGACCCTGAAACAGATAGCGCTCTCCGGACTGAAAACTGTGCTGATCGAACAGAAATACATTTCGGTTCTGACCCGCCAGGATTCCGGGGTGTATAAATATCAGTCGAAAATGAAGGAGGTCGTGCTTTCGCAACAACTGCTTGCGCTCAGCGCTCAAGGTAGCGATCTAACGCTGGCCACCGACAAGCCAGGGGATTTCGTGCTGGTGGTGGAAGATGCGCAGGGCAAGGTGCTTAACCGCATTGCCTACAGTGTCGTCGGCGAAGCCAACCTCAGCCGTTCGCTGGATCGTAACGCCGAACTTAAGCTGAAACTCAATCAGGCAGAATATCAGCCGGGTGAGGAAATCGAAGTGGCGATCAACGCGCCTTATACCGGCAGTGGCTTGATTACCATTGAGAAAGAGAAAGTCTACAGCTGGCAGTGGTTCCATACCGATACCACCAGCTCGGTGCAGACTATCCGTGTGCCTGAAGCAATGGAAGGTAACGGTTACGTCAATGTCCAGTTTGTGCGCGATGTGAACTCCAGTGAAATCTTCATGAGCCCGCTGAGTTACGGCGTGATGCCGTTTAAAATCAGTACCAAAGCGCGGCAAAATGCACTGGAAGTGAAAGCACCGGACGTCATTAAGCCGGGCGAAAACCTGGCGATGACCGTCATCACTGACGGCCCGCAGCAGGTGGCGCTGTTTGCTGTCGATGAAGGTATTTTGCAGGTGGCGCGTTATCGGCTGAAAGATCCGCTGACCTACTTCTTCCGCAAGCGTGAGCTGGCGGTGGAAAGTTCGCAAATCCTCGACCTGATCCTGCCGGAATTCAGCAAGCTGATGCAGCTAACCGCTGCACCTGGAGGGGACAGCGGTGAAGGACTGGATCTGAACGTCAACCCGTTCAAGCGCAAACGCGATAAGCCAGTGACCTACTGGTCGGGAATTACGGAAGTGAACGGCGAGAAGACGTTTTATTATCCGGTGCCGGATTACTTTAACGGTAAAATTCGTGTGATGGCGATTTCTGTCACTGCGGACAAAATCGGTAAAGCACAAACTGCGGCGACGGTGCGTGACAACTTCATCATGACGCCAAACGTCCCCGCGATGGTAGCACCCGGTGATGAGTTTGATGTCAGCGTGGGCGTGAGCAATAACCTTGAAGGGTTGAACGGTCAGCGTGTGGCAATCGGTGTCCATCTGACCGTACCACCCCAGCTGGAGGTGGTCGGTCAGGCGGATCAGAACCTTTCGCTGGGCGAAAAACGGGAAGGGGTGATTTATTTCCGCCTGCGCGCTAAGGCGGTGCCGGGCGATGCGCCGCTGCTCTTTGAGGCGAAATATGGCGATAAAACCAGCCGTCGCACCATCAGTACTTCAGTCCGTCCGGCTTCGCCGTTCCGCACCCAGTCGGTGATGGGACGGATGAGTGGCAGCCGTCAGAATATCGATAACCTGCGGCAGATGTTTGATGACTATGCGGTGCGTAAGGCCGCGCTATCGAACTCACCACTGGTACTGACTGACGGGCTGTCACAATATCTGACCGACTATCCCTATTACTGTTCCGAGCAGATTGTCAGCCGTTCGATTCCGATGATCCTCGAAACCTTACATCCGGAAATGAGCGCGACGCAAAATCAGGCAGAGAACAGGAAGAGACTGAAAGATATGCTGGCGGTTCTGCGTGCCCGCCAGAACGACAGTGGTGCGATTGGGTTGTGGCGTTCGTCGCCGCAAACCGATCCGTTCGTCACCCCTTACGTCGTGCAATATCTGCTGGAAGCCAGAACCGCCGGTGTGGCGTTACCACTGGGGATGCTGGATGATGCTAATGCGGCATTGCGCGAACTGGCAGCGAATCAGCGCGATGATTTGTACACCCTGCGTCTGCGGGCATGGGCGATATATCTGCTGACCCGTCAGGGGGAAATCACCACCGGTTGGCTGGCATCGGTGCAGGATGCGCTGCAAAAACGCTATCCGGAGAACGGGAAAACGGACTTGAGCGCCCTGTATCTGGCCTCGTCTTACCGCATGCTGAAAATGGATGATGAAGCCAGTAAGTTATTGCAGCCCACCTGGCAGCAGCTGAGTCGGGCATATAACAAAGGCTGGTGGACGCAGAATTACTTTGACCCGCTGGTTCAGGATGCGACCCGCTTGTATCTGATAACCCGCCACTTCCCGGAAAAAGTGTCGTCGATTCCGCCGCAGGTGCTGGAAAACATGGTCAAATCGTTAAAAGAGGAGCGTTACACCACCTACTCTTCGGCCATGAGCATGCTGGCGCTGGCAAGTTACTCTGAACAGGTTGCGGCGCAGGCGACAACAGCAGACGCGCTGAAAATCACCCAGATCAGAGCAACGAAAAATGTCGAACCACAGCTGATTTCCAGCGTTCAGGGGCTGTTTGCCCGCGCCCGTTTCAGCGCTGAGGCGAAGGCATTGCGTATGGAAAATGATAACGACGCCCCGGCGTGGTACGTGGTGACGCAGGCGGGGTATGATCGGGCTGCGCCGAAGAAAGCCATCTCCCGCGGGCTGGAAATCACCCGTGATTACACTGATGAGCAGGGCAACCCGGTGACGCAAGTCACGCTGGGGCAGAAAATCAACGTGCACCTGAAAGTCCGCGCTAATTCACAGCAAGGGCTGGATAATCTGGCGATTGTCGATTTACTGCCGGGCGGATTTGAGGTCGTACAGCAAGCGCCACCAGAGCCGGAATCTGACAACAGCGATGGAGAGAATGAAGCGAGTGATAGCGAGGGTTCTGCCGCCTGGTTATCACCGCTGGCAGCATCCGGTTCGACATGGGCGGTGGATTACAGTGATATCCGTGAAGATCGCGTGGTCATTTACGGTAGCGCCACCACTGACGTGCAGGAGTTTGTCTATCAGATCAAAGCGACTAACACCGGTAGTTTCATCATCCCGCCAGCCTATGGCGAAGCGATGTATGACCGTGAGGTTCAGGCGCTGTCGGTCAGTGATAAAAAGCTGGTAGTGGTTCCGGCAGACCCGCCCACTGTTGCTAAAAAATAACCGACAACAGACGACGCCCTGTGATTCTGGCAGGGCGTCACTGACGCTAAGCAGCAATAAGTAGCAAGATGAACACCTTTGCCGTTTTTTTCAAAACCACCTGGCGTCTGCTGCAAAATATCGCGGTGGCGGTATTTTTACTGGCGCTGCTGACGCTGGCGTGTCGCCTGTGGCCACATCCGCCGCTTTCTCGGGAACAACCTTTCTCCACTGTCTATTACGACCGTCAGGGTACGCTGATGCGTATCACCCTGGCGAATGATGATCGTTATCGCGTGTGGACACCGCTGGAGCAGGTTTCGCCGCTGGCTGTCAGGGCGCTGTTGCTGCACGAAGATCGCTGGTTTTACCTCAATCCAGGGTTCAATCCAGTCAGCCTGATGCGCGGGTTCTGGCGCAGCTATGTGACGGGCGGAAAAATGCAGGGCGGATCGACCATTACCATGCAACTGGCGCGGATGCACTGGCACCTGAATACCCGCACGCCATCAGGCAAGATAATGCAGGTTTTACGCGCCATTCAGCTTGAGCTGAGTTATTCTAAACACGATATCCTCGAAGCCTATCTGAACTATGCGCCCTATGGTCGTAACATTGAAAGTATTGGCGCCGCCAGCCTGATCTATTTCAACAAGGCGCCAAAAGATCTGACCTTACCGGAGGCGCTGACACTCGCCGTTTTACCGCAATCCCCCCGCTACCGTATCGACACCCGTACCGGGGTACTGGGCACGGCACTGACCCAGGCACGCAACCAGCTGTTCACCCGCTGGCAGGCGCATTACGCTACTGACAGCAGCCAGCGTTCATTGTTCAGATTACCGCTGGCGCTGCGTCAGCCTGAGCAGATGCCCTATATCGCACCGCACTTTATCGAACAGTTACGCCAGCAAAACCGGCAGCAGATTCAGAGCGATAAGCGTGTGGATACCACTCTGGACGCAGGTTTGCAGCGCTTGCTTGAGCGGCAGATCAATGCGTTCATCCTCCGCAATCAAAGCCGTGGTATCCATAATGCCGCCGCGCTGCTGGTAGATACCCGCGACATGGGGGTGCGGGCGCTGGTGGGATCGGCGGATTATTACAATCGTGACATTCAGGGACAGGTGAACGGTACTAACGCGAAGCGCTCGCCAGGATCGGCGCTCAAACCCTTTATTTACGCGCTGGGAATAGAGCAGGGGGTACTGCATCCGATGACCATTCTGAAAGATGTGCCATCGGCGTTCGGTGCTTATGCGCCGGAAAATTTCGACCGTCGCTTTCTCGGGCCGCTGACGGCGACGGACGCCCTGAACTTCAGCCGGAATATTCCGGCGGTCTATGTCGCGTCACAGCTACGGCAGCCGACCTTCTACCAGTTTCTGCGGCTCTCCGGGATCGCCAGTATGGCCAGCAAAAACCATTACGGCTTGTCGCTGGTATTAGGCGGCGGTGAAGTGACGATGCAGGAGCTGGCAAAACTGTACGCGCTACTGGCGAACCGGGGAGTGCTGCAACCGTTACAGATGCAGAAAAATGAACCCAGTAGCGCAATGCCGGTCAGATTACTCAGTGAGGAGGCCAGCTTTATGACGCTGGATATGTTGCGCCAGCATCGCCGTCCGGGCGATACGCTGGCGCAGCGACCCTCTTCGTTACCGGTGTACTGGAAAACCGGCACCTCATGGGGATTTCGTGACGCCTGGAGTGTGGGGATTTTCGGGCCGTATGTTTTAGTGGTCTGGGAAGGCAATTTTGATGGCAGAGGCAATAATGCCCTGGTCGGTGCCGAAGCCGCCGCACCGCTGTTTTTCAATATCATCGACAGCATCAACGCCAGCTATCCCGCTTTGCAGGAACCCCGACATGCGTTTCCGAAACAACTGAAGCGTGTTGATATCTGCCTCGCCAGCGGCAATTTACCGACAGCGTGGTGCCAGCAGAAGGGGCGGACGTGGTTTATTCCGGGAAAATCACCGATCAAAGTCGATACCGTTTACCGCCCGGTGATACTGGATAAACTGACCGGCGAGGTGGCATGCCCGCCTTATGAAAAAAACACCACCCGCACAGAAGTTTTTGAATTCTGGCCGTCTGATCTGGCTAATGTCTTCGCCCAGGCAGGGTTGCCAAAACGCAAACCACCGGTGAATCATTGTAAAGATGCCGCTCTGGATGTCAGCGGAAATCCTCCGCGCATTACCTCGCCGCTGAAAAATACGGTCTATACCTTACGGCAATCGCAGCAAGGGCGCGATAAAATTTCATTCAGCACCGTAACCGATGCCGACAGCAAAACGGTCTACTGGTTTGTCGATGATATTTACCTCGGCAGTTCGGCCAGCAAAGCGGCGATCGACTGGCGGCCAGTCAACAGAGGACAATATCGCATCCGCGCCGTCGATGATCATGGCCGTGCTGACAGTCGGCTTATCCAGATTGAGCTTTCAGATTAAGCGACTTGTAGGGGAGCAGTTATAACCAGTAGATATACTGGCGGATACGCCCTCATCAGCATAATGGTGTTAGCACGAAGAATAAAAGTGGAGGGCTATACTGGTGTTCTGATTTCGTGATCCACGACAGTCAGTCAAAAATGGCTGGGGTACGAGGATTCGAACCTCGGAATGCCGGAATCAGAATCCGGTGCCTTACCGCTTGGCGATACCCCAATTGAAGTTGTCGATTTACCGGATATGGCCGATATATCTTAATATGGTGGCTACGACGGGATTCGAACCTGTGACCCCATCATTATGAGTGATGTGCTCTAACCAACTGAGCTACGTAGCCATAACCAGAAAAAGATCAGATGGCTGGGGTACGAGGATTCGAACCTCGGAATGCCGGAATCAGAATCCGGTGCCTTACCGCTTGGCGATACCCCAATATCCGTATGGTGGGACGCAGGTATAAAAAGTGGCTGGGGTACCTGGATTCGAACCAGGGAGTGCCGGTATCAAAAACCGGTGCCTTACCGCTTGGCGATACCCCATCCGTGCAACGCTGACGGGTGAATGGTGCGGGAGGCGAGACTTGAACTCGCACACCTTACGGCGCCAGAACCTAAATCTGGTGCGTCTACCAATTTCGCCACTCCCGCAGAAAAAGATGGTGGCTACGACGGGACTCGAACCTGTGACCCCATCATTATGAGTGATGTGCTCTAACCAGCTGAGCTACGTAGCCCTCTTTTTTCGCGCTACCTAAATCGGCGTTGCGGGGCGCATTATGCGTATTGGGCTGGCAAGCGTCAACTAATTTTTCAGCGAAAATCACCGGAAGAAGATTGTTTGCTCAGCTTGCGAACAGCCTGGCGCAATAATCGGCAATTATGGCAGGTTTATCATGGATTCGTGCTAAATTAAGCGATAAATAGACAGATTTCAGCGCAACCGTGGGATGATCGCGCATTCTGGCGCGCGCTCAATCAACGGTAAATGATGAATAAGAGCGGTAAAAAGCAATGTATTACTGTCGTTAAATGGCGAAGAGGGAAAAACCGCTTTTCCCTCTTCTGTTATCAGTCAGCAAACTGCGCAGGTGGCAGCCGTTTGCTGTATTCTGCGCTTATTTATACGCCGACTGATGAACACCTACCGCGCGACCCGAGGGATCATCCATGGTTTTGAATGCCTCATCCCACTCAATGGCCTTCGCGGAAGAACAGGCAACCGAAGGGCCGCCAGGGACACATTCCGCAGCACTGGGCAGCGGAAACAGTTCTTCAAAGATTTCGCGATACAGATAGCCCTCTTTCGAGGTTGGGGTATTGTACGGAAAACGGAAGCTCGCGGTGGCCAGTTGCTGATCAGAAATTTGCTGGCTGGCGACCTCTTTCAGGGTATCGATCCAGCTATAGCCGACACCATCAGAGAACTGCTCTTTCTGCCGCCAGACAATACTGGCAGGGAGATAGGATTCAAAACATTCGCGCAGAATATGTTTTTCCATTTTATCTTTGCCACACATTTTGTCCTGTGGGTTTATGCGCATGGCGACATCAAGGAACTGTTTATCGAGGAACGGAACCCGTGCTTCCACTCCCCAGGCGGCCATCGCTTTATTGGCGCGCGCGCAGTCAAACATATGTAATGCCAGTAACTTACGCACTGTTTCTTCGTGCAGTTCTTTAGCGTCAGGTGCTTTGTGGAAGTAAAGATAACCACCAAAAACTTCATCCGACCCTTCACCAGACAGCACCATTTTGATTCCCATCGCTTTGATTTTGCGCGCCATCAGGTACATTGGTGTTGAAGCGCGGATGGTGGTGACATCATAGGTTTCGATGTGGTAGATAACGTCACGGATGGCGTCCAGCCCCTCCTGGACAGTAAAATGGATCTCGTGGTGAATGGTGCCCAGATGGTTCGCCACCTCTTGTGCCGCTTTCAGATCCGGCGAGCCTTGCAGGCCGACAGCAAAAGAGTGCAATTGCGGCCACCAGGCTTCGCTGCGCTCCTGATCTTCCACCCGGCGGGCAGAGAATTTTTTGGTGATCGCCGAGATAATAGAGGAATCCAGGCCACCGGAGAGCAGCACGCCGTAAGGGACATCAGACATCAGATGGCTTTTTACTGACTCTTCCAGCGCCTGACGTAGTGCATTTTTATCGGTCACATTATTTTTGACCGCATCATAGCTAAACCAGTCACGCTGATAATATTGTTTGATTTCCCCGTCTTTACTCCACAGATAGCTGCCTGGCGGAAACTCTTTAATGGTTCGGCAGACCGGAACCAGTGCTTTCATTTCAGAAGCAACATAGAAGTTACCGTGTTCATCATAGCCGGTATACAGGGGAATAATTCCCAGATGATCACGCCCAATCAGCCACGCGTCCTGTTCACTGTCATATAATACGAAAGCGAACATTCCACGCAGTTGATCAAGAAAGGCGGCGCCTTTTTCCTGATAGAGCGCGAGGATGACTTCGCAATCAGAACCTGTCTGGAAGGTATAGCGATCACGGTATTCAGCACGCAATGCCTGATGATTATAGATTTCACCATTCACGGCCAGCACATGCGTTTTTTGCGGATTATAGAGTGGTTGAGCCCCCGCATTAACGTCGACAATGGATAGGCGCTCATGAGCCAGAATCGCTTTATCACTGGCATATATACCGGACCAGTCGGGCCCACGATGGCGCATCAGGCGGGAAAGTTCCAGCGCTTTTTTACGCAGTTCGCCCGCATCCGTTTTAATATCCAGTACACCAAAAATTGAACACATAGCTTTCTTCCTTCTTTGTATTCCGGTTTTATCCAGTAGCGAAGCCCCGGTGTGTGTTAACAAGAAAATGCCGTAAAGCAAAGAGAGACGCAAGAGGTAGAGGAATATAAAAATAAAAAATTCAATAACGATTATTGAATATTAAAAAAATGAGATATTTAACACGCTGTTATTGATGAATATTCAATTTCAGGCCGCTTTTATTAGATAATGCTTTTCTGGCGTGTGATGATAGTCAGACACGCCAGGTAGGCTCGCTGTTGTTCAGAAAATATCAATTTCAGCCACAGAGGAGTAAATCCATGAAGGTCTGAATGGCATATTGTCAATATCTTCTCGCGCGGAAACGCCAGAAAGCACCAGAATGGTCTTCAGTCCCGCCTGGACGCCAGCCAGAATATCGGTCGTCAGGTTATCGCCGACAATGACAGTCTGTTCAGAATGCGCCGCTATTTTATTCAGGGCCGAACGGATAATCCACGGGCTGGGTTTACCGACATAGAAGGGGGTGCGCCCCGATATTTTCTCAATACCGGCACACAGTGCGCCGCAGGCCGGGGTATAGCCATGACCATGTGTATCCGGATTAGTGGCAATAAAACGGGCACCGCGGGTGACAAAAAAGGCGGCTTTATGCATCATTTCCCAGTTAAACGAGCGTGTTTCGCCGACAATAACAAAATCCGGGTTGACATCGGTGATGGTGAAACCGGCCTTATAGAGTTCATGAATCAAGGCCCCTTCGCCGACAACATACGCCTTTTTGCCCTCCTGGCGCTGCAAAAAGTCGGCGGTTGCCATTGCTGAAGTGTAAAAGATGCTATCCGGAACATCGATCCCCGCCGTGGCAAAGCGGTTAGCCAGATCCTGTGCCGTCTGGGAAGGGTAGTTCGTCAGGATCACCAGCGGCATTCCTTTTTCAGCTACGCGTTTAATAAATTCTGCCGCACCTGGAATGGCAATATTGTCGTGCATCAGTACACCGTCAATATCACAAATGATGTTTTTAATTGTCATGATGTGTCCGACTTTGTTGAAGAAAAACGCAACTATATAGCATAGCTATGTCAATTTTCCAGCAAACGCCACACGATTATAGCGCCAGGCATAGCCGTTTTATTTGGCGAAAAGCGGGCGATTCTGCGCGGATTGGTTGCGAACAATGTGAAGGGAATACCTGCCTGAGAGTCGGGATAACACTATTTTTTGTGCCGACGCGCGAATGCACTCTATCCGATTTGTGTTTTTTTATATCTGGCAGATCCGCTGTGCTGTTACACGCGGCTTTTTATTCCTGAAAACTTCATTCGGCAGTATAGTGACGGTGTTTCTGGTCAGGAAATCTGAGAGGTAAGGTGCGATGAAACTCACTGAAGAAGTACTGTTAGCGTCAGGATTCAGTCCCCGGAAGTTGCAAATAATTAAAAACCATAATGCAGGTTTTGACGAAACTTTTGATGATGCTATTCGGGGTTTTGCTGAAGGATTCAGGGGGATGTTATGGGGTCTGACAGGTTGTGCGGCACTGTTTATTTGTGTTTGTTTTTCAAAAGATCAATCCAATATAGTAGCTACGGGGATCGCCCTGTTAATTGTGATCCCCTTTGCGGTATTCATACACCCGCCAGTTTTGTCTTATAAGTCCAGGCGGTACTGGAGAATACACTGATTTATATTGACGCGCTAAAGACCTCATTACCATTAACGATAGTCGTCATGATTTTATAATCCCGGCTAAAAGCCACCAGGTTGGCGACTTTGCCGGGGGCAATACTGCCGAGCCGTTTTTCTACGCCAATAGCACGCGCAGGATAGAGCGTGGCCATACGTAATACCTCATCGAGCGCGATACCCCCCTGTTCGACAAGATGACGGATGCCTTCGATCATCGTCAGTGAAGAACCACTAAGTGTACCGTGTTCATCGACGCATAGCCCGTTACGGCAATAGATGGTTTTACCGGCAAAAGTGAACTGCTCAATACTGGCACCAGCCGCCGCAGTTGCATCGGTTATCAGGCACAGTTTGTCACCTTTCAGACGTTTTGCCTGACGAATATTGGCAAAATCGACATGCAGGCCATCCGCGATAATACCGCAGTAGATATCGGGGTGATCGAAAACCGCGCCGATAAGCCCTGGCGTGCGCGCGGAGATAGCGGGCATGGCATTATAGAGATGCGTAGCACAGGTGATCCCGGCGCGAAATCCCATCACGGCCTCGTTGAGTGTTGCACAGGAGTGGCCCGCAGAGACTACGATCCCGGCAGCGACTAATTGCCGGATAACATCAGCGGGGACACATTCCGGCGCGAGCGTGACAGTGGTAATGACGTCGGCGTTTTGACACAGGAAGTCTACCAGCGCGGCGTCTGGCTGGCGGATATAGTGTGGATTATGGGTGCCTTTTTTGATTTTATTCAGCCACGGCCCTTCAAGATGCAGGCCCAGTGCCTGGTTTGCATGTTTTTGTCGGTACTCACGCATCACCCTGACCGCCTGTTTTATCAGATCGTCACTGCAGGTGATCAGGGTCGGTAAATAACTGGTGCAGCCCGCGCGTTGATTGGCTTGCTGCATAATTTCCAGCGTATCGATACTGATTGCTTCCGGGCTGTCGTTAAACTGCACGCCGCCGCAGCCGTTGACCTGGATATCGATAAAACCCGGTGCCAGAATCGCGCCATTAACCGGATGCTGAGTGATGCCGGGGGGGATATCAGTTTGTAAACAAAGCGCTTTTATCAGGCCATCGGCGATAATAATCGCATGATTATCAAGAATTTCGTGGCTGGTATAGATCCGGCCCTCAGTTAATGCATACATAGCGCCCACTGGTTTATAACCCCTTGATATTTTTAGCTTCTAGTTCAGTAAAATAGTTAAGCGTTTTAACCTTCAGCTCCATGGTCGATGGCTGGTCACAGACGATGATCGCTTTCGGATGCAGCTGCAGGCAGCTAATTGTCCACATATGATTGACACTGCCTTCAACCGCCGCCTGTAATGCCTGCGCCTTTTGCTGTCCGAGCACCAGAATCATTACCTCTTCGGCATCCAGTAAGGTGCCCACACCGACCGTCAGCGCATATTTAGGCACCTGATCGATATCACCGTCGAAGAAGCGTGAGTTTGCCAGGCGGGTATCGTGGGTCAGCGTTTTAATTCGGGTGCGGGAGGTCAGTGAGGAGGCGGGTTCATTGAAAGCGATATGACCATCGTGACCCACGCCGCCCATAAACAGGTTGATTTTACCGCAGGCGCGGATTTTTTCTTCATAACGCTGACATTCCGCATCGATATCAGCCGCATTGCCATCAAGGATATTGATATTTTCTGCGGGGATATCGATATGATCAAAAAAGTGTCGGTGCATGAAACTGTGATAACTTTCGGGATGCCCGACGGGCAATCCGACATATTCGTCCATATTGAAGGTCACGACATACTGAAAACTCACCTGACCGGCCTGGTGCATCTCAATCAGCATGCGGTAGGTGGTTAGCGGTGTGCTGCCGGTCGGCAGACCCAGTACGAATGGGCGATCCGCCGTTGGTTTAAAGGTATTGATACGATTCACGATATGACGGGCAGCCCATTTGCCGACCTGCTCAGCGGTGATTAGCGGGATCAGTCTCATTGTTCACCATGACTATTTAATGATTATCGGGTGGGCAGATTCAGAGCCTGTGCCATTGCCGGTGATGAAAGCGGAAGTGCTCAGATCGTTATGTACGCTTTGCCCTGCTCATCGTCAGCAAATATTTACTTAGCGCCTGAAAATTAACGATGTATAACTGAGCAGTATACCAGAGAGTGATATTGAGTTAATGATGATTTTAATTGCAAAAAAACCACCAGCGTGAAGACAGGGACGCTGTTTGTGTTGATATCGATTAACGTCAGATTGCTCACAACGACGCCTTCGCTCGCACCATAGCCGGGAAATCTGCTATCGTAGCCAGTCAATTTATTGCCGATATTTCATGTTATCCCCCCTTTTTCGCCGCAAAAACGGATAACTTATCGGTAGTGATGCCTGGTACTGTGTGGCATAGATTATCTGATTTCGCGTTTTACCAGTAAAATGAGTGAAGTACAAAGCGGGATAAATAACAGTAAGCGATGTTCTTGTCGCTTGCAGGGGAGATAAAATGAACATTTTAGGTTTTTTTCAGCGATTGGGGAGAGCATTACAATTACCGATCGCTGTGTTGCCTGTGGCGGCGTTACTGTTACGGTTTGGTCAATCCGATCTGTTAAATATCGCCTTCATCGCCCAGTCCGGTAGTGCTATTTTTGATAATCTGGCGCTCATTTTTGCGATTGGGGTGGCATCGAGCTGGTCTAAAGATAGTGCAGGTGCGGCGGCACTGGCCGGGGCCGTAGGCTATTTTGTGCTGACAAAAGCCATGGTGACGATTAACCCGGACATTAATATGGGGGTGCTGGCAGGGATTATCAGCGGACTGGTCGGAGGGATGGTTTATAACCGCTGGGCGGAGATAAAACTGCCTGAGTTTCTCAGCTTCTTCGGTGGTAAACGTTTTGTTCCTATCGCGACGGGTTTTTTCTGCCTGATCCTGGCCGCTATTTTTGGCTATATCTGGCCGCCGGTACAGCAGGCTATTCATCACGGAGGAGAGTGGATTGTTTCGCTGGGGGCGCTGGGCGCGGGCATTTTTGGTTTTATCAATCGCTTGTTAATTCCTACCGGATTGCATCAGGTATTAAATACCATTGCCTGGTTTCAGATTGGCGATTTTACTAATGCGGCAGGAAACGTATTTCATGGTGATATCAATCGTTTTTATGCCGGGGATGGTTCAGCCGGAATGTTTATGGCGGGCTTCTTTCCGATCATGATGTTTGGTTTACCGGGGGCGGCATTAGCCATGTATTTCGCCGCACCCAAAGCGCGCCGTCCGATGGTAGGGGGGCTGTTACTGTCCGTCGCGGTGACCGCATTCCTGACCGGTGTCACCGAGCCGCTCGAATTTATGTTTATGTTTCTGGCACCGCTGCTTTATTTGCTGCACGCCATATTGACCGGTATCAGCCTGTTTATCGCAACGTCACTGGGGATCCATGCGGGGTTCTCCTTTTCTGCCGGGGCGATTGATTATGCGCTCATGTACCATTTACCCGCAGCGAGTAAAAATGTTGGCTTGTTACTGGTGATGGGCGTCGTGTTCTTTATTGTCTATTTCCTGTTATTCAGTGCGGTTATTCGTCTTTTCAATCTCAAAACGCCAGGGCGGGAAGATAACGTCGACAACAAGCTGGTGGCAAAAAATAACAGTGCGACTAACGATGGGCTGACGCAACTGGCGGTTAACTATATCGCCGCAATAGGAGGCAATAATAATCTACGCGTGATTGATGCCTGTATTACCCGTCTGCGTTTAACGGTGGTCGATGCCGGTCTGGTGAACGATGCCGCCTGTAAGCAGTTAGGTGCTTCCGGGGTGGTCAGACTGAATAAACAGACTATCCAGGTGGTCATCGGTGCAAAGGCGGAGGTGGTTGCCAATGAGATGAAAAAAGTCATCGCCGGTGATCTGGCTTCCGCCAGCGATGATGGCAGAAAGGTAAAACCGGTGTGATATTACCCGGATAGCAGGACAAATCATCACTGATGCTCTCTGCGTCTTTGCGTAACTAAGGCTTGTTTCGCTGTCCGGCTTGTAAGATCATGTCGCACATATGTTGTTTATGCTTTGAGGAACCCACGATGAGTGAGGCTGAGATCCGCCCGACTAACTTTATTCGCCAGATCATTGATCAGGATCTGGCTGCTGGTAAACACACCACGATTCATACTCGTTTTCCGCCAGAACCCAATGGTTATCTGCATATTGGTCATGCGAAATCGATTTGTCTGAACTTTGGCATTGCCAGGGACTATCAGGGACAGTGCAACTTACGCTTCGATGATACTAACCCGGCGAAAGAAGATATCGAGTATGTTGAGTCGATCAAAAATGATGTGCAGTGGTTAGGATTCCAGTGGTCAGGGGATATTCATTACTCATCTGATTATTTCGATCAACTCTATCAATATGCTATGGAGCTGATTAACAAAGGCCTGGCCTATGTGGATGAACTTACGGTGGATGAAATCCGTGAATATCGTGGTTCACTGAAGGAGCCTGGAAAAAACAGCCCATATCGGCAACGGAATATTGAAGAAAACCGGCAGTTGTTTGAAAAAATGCGTGCTGGCGAGTTTGCGGAAGGTCAAGCCTGTCTGCGGGCGAAAATTGATATGGCTTCCCCCTTTATTGTCCTGCGTGATCCGGTGCTCTATCGGATTAAATTTGCCGAACATCACCAGACTGGCAATAAATGGTGCATCTATCCGATGTACGACTTTACCCACTGTATCAGTGATGCGCTGGAAGGTATTACGCACTCCTTGTGTACCCTGGAATTTCAGGATAACCGTCGCCTGTATGACTGGGTGCTGGATAATATCACGATCCCGGTGCACCCACGGCAGTATGAGTTTTCGCGTCTCAATCTCGAATATACGGTAATGTCCAAGCGTAAGCTCAATCAGCTGGTGGTGGAAAAGCATGTTGAGGGATGGGATGATCCACGGATGCCAACCCTTTCCGGGCTGCGTCGCCGTGGCTATACGGCAGGCGCTATCCGCGAATTCTGTAAACGCATCGGCGTCACTAAACAGGACAATACCATCGAGATGGCATCGCTGGAATCCTGTATTCGTGAGGATCTGAATGAACACGCTCCGCGTGCTATGGCGGTGATTGATCCGGTTAAACTGATCATTGAAAACTATCCGCAGGGTGAGAGTGAAATGGTCACGATGGCCAATCATCCGGCAAAGCCTGAGATGGGGAGTCGTCAAGTTCCGTTCAGCGCTGAAATATGGATTGATCGTGCCGATTTCCGTGAAGAGGCCAACAAGCAATACAAACGTCTGGTTTCTGGTAAAGAGGTGCGTTTGCGCAATGCTTATGTCGTTAAGGCTGAGCGTGTTGAAAAAGATGCAGAGGGTAAAATTACAACCATCTTCTGTCGTTATGATCCTGACACGTTGAGTCGTGATCCTGCAGATGGCCGCAAAGTGAAAGGGGTCATTCACTGGGTGAGCGCAGCGCAGGCATTACCGGTTGAGTTTCGTCTTTATGATCGCCTGTTCAGTGTGCCCGATCCGGGGGCAGAAGATGATTTTCTGACCGTTATCAATCCGCAATCACTGGTAATTAAACAGGGCTTTGCCGAACCTTCGCTGGCGCAAGCACAGCCTGGGCAGGCGTATCAGTTCGAACGGGAAGGCTATTTCTGTCTTGATAGTCGTTACGCAACTGCCGATCATCTGGTTTTCAATCGTACAGTGGGTTTGCGTGATAGCTGGGGACAATCCGGGCAGTAAATCCGTGATGATTTAAGATAAAAAAGCCAGCCTGATAAAGGCTGGCTTTTTTCGGTGATCGACAGGGAAATTACTTTTTAACTGTCTCATGGGCATGAGGATCGCGACGACAGTCACCTTCTGCACAGTGCCCGTACAAATACAGGCTGTGATTAGTCAGCTGGATACCATGACTGGCGGCAATTTCGCGTTGCCGCGCTTCAATAGAATCATCGCTGAATTCAATCACTTTACCACAGTCAAGACAAATAAGGTGATCGTGGTGATGTTGTTGCGTCAGTTCGAAAACCGATTTTCCCCCCTCGAAGTTGTGACGGGTAACAATGCCAGCATCATCAAACTGGTTCAGTACGCGATAAACAGTGGCAAGACCGATCTCTTCTCCCATATCAATCAGACGTTTATATAAATCTTCAGCACTGACATGGTGGTTACTGGGTTCCTGCAGGACTTCCAGAATTTTTAATCTTGGCAGCGTGACTTTCAGGCCAGCTTTCTTTAAGGCGGTATTGTTGTCAGTCATGCGGAATCTGTCCTGTTGCTAAAACAATCAACTTCCTTTTGCGGAAGCCACAAAGAGAGTAATGCTATGTCATGTTTTTCATTATAGAACCGCTATGGTGGAATGAAAACCATTCGCATAGCGTTCTCAATAGCGTTAAAAACGATAAATAATGACCCCTAATCTGAGTCAACACGCGGCTATGGTACGCGCCTTTCCGGACAAAAAAGGAAGCTGCCAATTAATTTTATTGGTAAAAACTATCAATGGAGTTACATTCGATAGTAATACTATTCTACTATCAGGCATTCCTGAGTTCATTGAGACGCAGCTGGTCAGAAATTAACTTAACCCATTGATCGACACGCTCCGTAGTCAGTTCTGGCTGACGATCTTCATCGATAGCCAGGCCGACGAAATGATCACTGTCTGCCAGACCTTTAGAGGCTTCAAAATGATAGCCTGCGGTTGGCCAGTGGCCAATAATCGTCGCCCCCTGCGGTTCGATAATATCGCGGATAGTTCCCAGCGCATCACAGAAATATTCGGCGTAATCTTCCTGATCACCACAGCCAAACAGGGCTACCTGCTTGCCATTGAAATCGATCTCTTCCAGCGTTGGAAAGAAGTCATCCCAGTCACATTGCGCTTCGCCATAGTACCAGGTTGGGATACCGAATAGCAGGATCTGATAAGCCTGCAGATCTTCTTTGCTGCTTTTGGCAATATCGTGAATATCAGCGATGTCTTTACCAAGACGTGTCTGGATCATTTTTGCAATATTCTCGGTGTTACCTGTGTCGCTGCCAAAAAAGATGCCGATGAGTGCCATGAGTAAAATAACCCCTTGAAACTTAATGAAGTGGTTGTAGCATTCTGCTACGAATAATGGTCATCATAGCAGAACAGAAGAGCACGCGGAAACCGCAATTGTGCCCGACTGCACACTCTGCTACATAAAACGGTCTATTGCCGCGATATCAGTCATTATTCTGCTGATACAAGATGGCCAGCTGGCTGATGAGTATCTCTTCGATTAACTCGCTGCGATTGATATTGCGCGCGCTTGACAACGCATTGAGTGCGTCAACGGCTTCTGCGTTGAGTTTTAACTCTACACGTTTCAGGCCACGGACTTTATCGCGCTTGAGTTGATTGCGTTTATTGATGCGTAATTGTTCATCGCGTGACAATGGATTGGTTCTTGGTCTGCCAGGGCGACGCTCATGGGCAAACAAATCTAATGTGGTTCGGTCAGTTTGTTCTTTTGCCATGATGTGTGGTCATATCGGGAAAAACAAGCCGTCAGTATCTACCGACGTGTACAGTGTTTTACTATACATCAGGCAAGCTGTCGCGCCAATGGTCGCAGGCATTCTGTTATCGGTTTGTCCGTTTTTTAATCTTTTCGTGCGGGCAAAGTGGTCAGGTAACGACGAATGGCGCGTATGACGCTCTGCGGTTTTTCGGCATGTAGCCAGTGGCCCGCGCCGGGGATCACATGTGCCCGCGCCTGAGGGAACTGCGCCAGTAAAGGCGCACGGCAGGCATCCGTGACATAAGATGAGTTGCTGCCGGTAATGAATAGTGCCGGATGTGGCCAGGCGGGGAGCGGTTGCCAGCCGGTGATATTGGAATACTGATCCCATAATACCGGGACATTAAAGCGCCACTGACCATCAACAAAAGATTTTAACAGAAACTGAATGACTCCCTCCTCGTGAAGATACTGGCGCATGATGACCGCCGCCTGCTGGCGGGAGATTTCGCCAGCGGCGCTCACGGCATTAATCGCGCGGAAGATGTGATCATGGCGATGTTGCTGATAGTTCACCGGCGCAATATCCAGTACGATCAAGCCATGAATACGCGCTCCTGCCAGCGCACTGAGTGCCATGATCGCTTTTCCGCCCATCGAATGGCCAATCAGGATCACGTTGTCCCATTGATGGGCATCGAGGGTATCGAGCAGATCCTGCGCCATCGCAGTATAAGTCATCTCCGGAGAGCGGGGGGAGAGACCATGATTGCGCATATCGACTTGTAAAGTATCGTAATCAGTGACCAGATCACGGGCGAGGCTCCCGAGGTTATCGAGGCTGCCAAACAGCCCGTGCACCAGCATAACAGGAAAATTCTGTTGCGGATTGCGTGCATATTGCGCGCGACTATTTAATATCATAGTAAAGTTCTTTTTTTTACGCTGTCGGGTTAGGGTATTATGCTGGATATTCTGCCATCTGACGGCAAAACATCCTGCTGCTGGAGTTTTACCGTCATTCTGGTTTTGACGCTATCGGTTGTCAGTATTTTTTCTTATCATACTGACGGCTTATATTCAGAAATAAGATATTGCACTGGATTAAGATGAAAACAATTGAAGTTGATGACGATCTCTATAGCTATATTGCCAGCCATACACAGCATATCGGTGAAAGCGCATCCGACATTTTACGGCGCATGTTACGATTTTCCGCTGTAGCGCAGTCAGATACCGCGTCAGCAAAAGACATTTTGCCAGCAATGTCCGATGGTGAGTCGAAACCGGGTATCACGATCACGGCGAAAGATAATATCCGCGCGATGCGTGAATTGTTGTTATCTGACGAATATGCAGAACAAAAACGTGCGGTCAACCGTTTTATACTGATACTGGCCACACTTTATGCCCAGAACGCCCAGGCGTTTGCTGCGGCGACCGAGTCTCTTCACGGGCGCACCCGCATCTATTTTGCTGAAGAGGCACGGACGCTGCTGAAAAGCGGTAATCACACTAAACCAAAACCGATTCCAGGCACGCCCTGGTGGGTGATCACCAATACCAACACGGGCCGGAAATGCAGTATGATCGCACATATCATGCAGTCAATGCAGTTTCCCGCTGAGTTAATAGAGAAGGTTTGCGGTACTATTTAGTTTTTTTACCAGGTATTCAGAACAAAGGATCAGGCAATGGCAGTGGATAAACGCGCAGGACAGCCTGCACAGCAAAGTGACTTGATTAATGTGGCGCAACTGACCGCGCAGTACTATGTATTGCAGCCAGATATCAGCAACACGGAACATGCGGTAAAATTTGGCACCTCCGGTCATCGCGGAAGTGCCAGACGGCATAACTTCAATGAATCCCATATTCTGGCCATTGCGCAGGCCATTGCTGAAAACCGGGCAAAGAATGGGATAAGCGGCCCCTGCTATGTCGGTAAAGATACCCATGCTTTATCTGAACCGGCTTTTATTTCCGTACTGGAGGTGCTGGCGGCCAATGGCATCGATGCCATTGTGCAGGAAAACAACGGCTTTACGCCCACTCCGGCGATCTCTCATGCCATCCTGATGCACAATCAACAAGGCGGTTCTGTCGCCGATGGCATTGTGATTACCCCCTCGCATAATCCCCCCGAAGATGGCGGTATCAAATATAATCCGCCCAACGGTGGCCCGGCGGATACCGGGGTCACCCGCGAGATAGAAAATCGTGCTAACGCGCTGTTATCTGCTGGTTTACAAGGAGTGAAACGTCTCTCCCTGGCGGCGGCATGGGCATCCGGTCATGTTCAGGAACAGGATCTGATCCAGCCTTACATCGAAGGGCTGGCGAATATCGTCGATATGGCGGCGATTCAGAAAGCGGGTCTCAAACTGGGGGTTGATCCGCTGGGCGGCTCAGGTATCGAATACTGGAAACGGATTGCACAGCACTATCAGCTGGATCTGACTATCGTCAATGATCATGTGGATCAGACTTTCCGTTTTATGCATCTTGATAAAGACGGGGCCATCCGGATGGATTGCTCATCGCCATGTGCGATGGCGGGATTACTGGCATTGCGCGATAAATTCGACCTGGCATTTGCCAATGATCCGGATTATGACCGCCACGGTATCGTGACCCCCGCCGGGCTGATGAACCCTAACCATTATCTGGCAGTCGCGATTAACTACTTGTTCCGCCATCGCCCGCAATGGCGTCCGCAGGTCGCCGTCGGTAAAACGCTGGTCTCTTCGGCGATGATCGATCGGGTTGTCGCTGATCTGGGACGTCAACTGGTAGAAGTTCCGGTAGGCTTTAAATGGTTTGTTGATGGTCTGTTTACGGGGCATTTAGGTTTTGGCGGTGAAGAGAGTGCCGGGGCATCGTTCCTCTGTTTTGACGGCACACCGTGGTCGACCGATAAAGATGGCATCATTATGTGTCTGCTGGCAGCGGAAATTACCGCAGTCACCGGTAAAAATCCGCAACAGCTGTATGATGAACTGGCCGCCCGTTTCGGTGCCCCCAGTTACAATCGCCTGCAGGCGGCGGCCACCTCAGCACAGAAAGCCGCACTGTCTAAGTTATCCCCGGAAATGGTCTGTGCCAGCCAGCTGGCCGGTGATCCGATTACCGCGCGTCTGACCACGGCACCGGGCAACGGTGCGGCGATTGGTGGGCTGAAAGTGATGACCGATAACGGCTGGTTCGCAGCTCGGCCGTCGGGTACTGAAGATGCTTATAAAATCTACTGTGAAAGTTTCCTTGGTGAAACGCATCGTCAACAGATAGAAAAAGAAGCGGTAGAGATAGTGAATGAAGTGCTGAAAAACGTCTGATGTTAATGTCATGACAGCGATATCGGTATTGCTTTCATGACATTCGGTCATGTTCGTCGGCTGGTCAGGGGGTCAGTTCTGACCAGCCAGTCTGTCGTCTGGCTGAACCAGAATGACGCTGATTTTGCTGTGCCACATGCCTGTTAATCATCCTTAACAATTTCCTGCTGTCTCTTCCTCTGCCTGATGATTGACGGGTGCGGTGGACGTGTCTGCCCGAAAAACGCGGTTATCAACGGAAACGGGTGAGAGAAAGATTTTGCAAAACAGGCACGGGAAGTATAAAAATTACAATATAAACAATAGGCCGTGTTATTAATTGATCCTGCAGGCATAGTGATCACCTGGGTGCATATCGTGATGTTATCGGCGTACAGAATATGATGGCCTGATGAGAGAGCAATGAAAAATAGTGAACTTGAGCAACTGATTAATCAAAAACTGAATAGCGCCGCTTTCAGCGACTACGCGCCCAATGGATTACAGGTAGAAGGACGGACAACAGTACAGAAAATTGTCACCGGGGTGACGGCCTGTCAGCGATTGCTGGATGAAGCGGTACGCCTGCAAGCCGATGCGGTGATTGTCCATCATGGCTATTTCTGGAAAAACGAGTCGCCGCTTATCCGCGGCATCAAGCGCCAGCGTCTGAAAACCCTGTTAAGCCATGATATTAATCTGTATGGCTGGCATTTGCCGCTGGACGCGCATCCGGAATTGGGCAATAACGCCCGGCTGGCGCGCTTGCTGGGGATCACCCCCCAGGGAGACATTGAGCCACTAGTGCCGTGGGGTACGTTAGCGCATCCTGTTTCAGGTGAACAGCTGGCGGCCACAATCGCGGCGCGTCTTGGCCGTGATCCATTGTGGTGTGGCGATAACGGCCCGGAGAAGATCACGCGCGTTGCCTGGTGTAGTGGGGGAGGGCAGCATTTTATTGATAGCGCCGCCCGTTTCGGGGTCGATGCCTTTATCACCGGGGAAGTATCAGAACAGACCATTCACTCTGCGCGCGAGCAGGGCATACATTTTTATGCCGCCGGACATCATGCCACCGAATGTGGTGGTATCCGCGCACTCAGTCAATGGTTGTCGCAAAATACCCGTCTGGATATCACCTTTATTGACATTCCTAACCCAGCCTGATGAGGAATAAAAAAGTGCAAAGCACCCGTTGTTATATGTTAGGTGAAATGGCTGTCGTGCTGGAACTGGAGCCGCCGGTGACGCTGGAGAGCCAGAAGCGCATCTGGCGCTTAGTTCAACGGCTGGAGGCGCATGAAGAGGCACAGGAAGTTATCCCCGGAATGAACAATATTACCGTGATTCTGCGTGATCCGCAGACGATGGCGTGGAAAACGATCGAACAACTACAACGCTGGTGGGATGAGAGCGAAGCGATCGACGTGGCCTCGCGAGAGATAGCGATCCCGGTTATTTATGGCGGTGAAGCGGGCCCTGATCTGGCCGAAGTGGCACAACATAGTGGACTGAGTGAAAAACAGGTTGTTGAGCTGCACTCATCCATTGAGTATGTGGTCTGGTTTCTCGGTTTTCAGCCTGGTTTTCCTTATCTCGGCGGGCTTCCGGCGCAGCTGGCCATGCCGCGCCGCGCAGAACCACGGCTGTCCGTTCCGGCGGGGTCAGTGGGGATTGGCGGTGTGCAAACCGGTATTTATCCTCTGGCGACCCCGGGGGGCTGGCAGTTACTGGGGCGTACTCCTCTGGCGCTGTTTGATCCGACCCGTCAGCAACCGGTGTTGTTGCGTGCCGGAGATCGCGTCCGTTTTGTGCCGCAAAAGGAGGGGGTATGTTGAAGATGATCCGCGCCGGAATATACACCTCGATACAGGATGGTGGACGTGAAGGGCAAAGGCAATGGGGGATCAGTCTTTGTGGCGCGCTGGATAAACCCGCTCTTGGGATCGCGAATCTGCTGGTCGGTAATGCGCCTGATATGGCCGGGCTGGAAGTAACGCTGGGACAAGTGGATATCCAGTTTGAAAGCGATAGCTGGTTTGCGTTAACTGGCGCAGCTTGTGAAGCGACGCTGGATGGTCAGCCGGTGTGGCTGGGCTGGCGCATGGCGGCGAAGGCGGGACAACATCTGGTGCTGAAAAATCCGCGCCTTGGCGTTCGCAGTTATCTTGCTGTCGCTGGCGGAATTGATGTCCCGTTAGTGCTCGGCTCACGTTGTACCGATCTGAAAGCAGAAATGGGGGGGCTGGCGGGACGCCGTCTGAAAGAGGGAGATCGACTGAAGATCGGCCAGCCATCCCGACAGTTTCGTACCGCCTGTGGGGTAAAACAGCTGCCGATGGGTAATCGCATTCGCGCCTTACCAGGGCCGGAATATCATGAATTTGATGATATTTCACAGAACAATTTCTGGCATTTACCGTGGCAATTAAGTCCCCAGAGCAACCGAATGGGATACCGCCTGCAAGGTCAGGCACTCACACGGACGACCCCGCGTGAAATGTTGTCACACGGTCTTTTACCGGGCGTCGTTCAGGTACCGCATAACGGTCAGCCGATCGTCTTGATGAATGATGCACAGACCACGGGTGGCTATCCGCGTATTGCCTGCATTATCGCGGCGGATATGTACCAGCTGGCACAGATTCCACCCGGTCAGCCGATTCACTTCGTTTTGAGCACCCTCGAAGAAGCATTGCAGGCGCGTGCTGAACAGCAGCGTTATCTTGAGCAACTGGCATGGAGACTGAGTCATGAGGATTGATTTAAATGCCGACCTCGGTGAAGGCGGTATTCATGATAGTGCATTATTACAACAGGTCACTTCAGCAAATATCGCGTGTGGTTTCCATGCCGGTGATGCGCAATTAATGCAGCAATCTGTCCGTGAGGCACTGAAAAATGGCGTCGCGATAGGGGCTCATCCCAGCTTTCCTGATCGGGAAAATTTTGGCCGTACCGCGATGCAACTGCCCGCGGAAACCGTTTATGCGCAGGTGTTGTATCAAATCGGTGCGCTGGCGGCGATCACCCATGCGGAAGGGGGCACCCTGCGGCATGTTAAACCACATGGCATGCTCTATAACCAGGCGGCGAAAGATGTTGTTCTGGCTGATGCGATTGCCAGAGCGGTGCGTGATTTTAACCCGCAATTGATCGTGGTGGGGCTGGCGGGCAGTGAACTGATTCGCGTCGCCCAGGGTTATCAGCTGCCGACACGTCAGGAGGTATTCGCCGATCGCCGGTATATGGCGGATGGCACCCTGGTGCCACGCTCCCGGCCAGACGCGCTTATCGATACCCAACAACAAGCCCTGGCGCAGACACTGGAGATGGTACAACACCATCGGGTACGCAGCATTAGCGGTGAATGGACCACGGTCGTCGCGGAAACAGTGTGTCTTCATGGCGATGGCGAACATGCGCTGGACTTCGCCCGTCGCTTACGTGCGGCTTTCGCGGAAAATCATATTCAGGTGAGTGCAGAAAATAAAAATAGCGCCTGCTCAGTGGCAGGGGGATAACAAGTAAGGAGAGATTATGGGAGAGGTAGTATCGCTCTGGCCACTGATCGGTATTGCCGTGATTGTGGTCGGGTTTATTTTACGTTTTAACCCGGTTTTAGTGGTGATTGTGGCCGGGATAACCACCGGTCTGGCGGCTCATCTACCGATGACCACGATTCTGGAGAAACTGGGCGAAGGTTTTCTTAATACCCGCAACCTGCCGTTTATTCTTTTACTTCCGCTGGCGGTTATCGGGCTGCTGGAACGTCACGGCCTGAAAGAGCGTGCTCAGGCGTGGATCGCGCAGATCAGACATGTGACCGCCGGGCGTCTGTTGATGGTCTATCTGCTGGTTCGTGAACTGAGCGCTGCCCTCGGCCTGACCAGCCTGGGAGGACACCCGCAAATGGTGCGTCCGCTACTGGCACCGATGGTAGAAGGTGCGGCAGAGAAGAAATATGGCACTTTACCGAGGGCGGTGCGCTATCGCCTGCGCGCGATGTCAGCGGCGACGGATAATGTAGGGTTGTTTTTTGGTGAGGATATCTTCATCGCGTTTGGTGCGGTTATTTTTATGCATGACTTTATGCTGAAAGCGGGAAATATTCAGAGTGAACCGCTGCACATCGCTTTGTGGGGTATCCCAACCGCGCTGTGTGCTTTTCTGATCCATGCGACACGTTTATGGCGTCTTGATTATCATCTGCAACGTGAGCTGGATAAGACGAATATCAGGCGGCAAAAAGGGGAAGCAGCATGAATATTCAGCAAACCTGGCTTTACTGGCTGGCGGGGATTGTGCTGTTTATCGTCGCCATCCTGTCATGGCGTGATAAGAGTAATCCGCGTCGCCTGACCACCGGTCTGTTCTGGGGGCTCTATGGCCTGTTATTTCTGCCCGGTGACTGGACCTATCAATTAGTCGGTGATAAGCATAGCGTCAATATTGCGGTGGGGGTTGCCGTTGTGGTGCTGGCATTGATTGCTGGCTCGGGGGGCGTGCATCTGGGGCATTATCCGCAACTCAGCGAGAAAACACGTACCGACAGTGCAACGCGGCTGGGTAATCGACTTTTTTTACCGGCGCTGGCGATTCCGCTGGTGACCGTGGCGGGCGTGCTGTTATTTAACAATCTGCCGACATGGCAACACGCATTCTTTGGTGCTGGTCAGCACACCACACTGATTACGCTGTTTTCGATGACCGTGGGGACATTAACGGGTCTAATCATGGCGATTCGTCTTACCCGTGAGAAACTCAGCCAACCGGTACAGGAGGCGCGTCGCCTGCTCGATTCTGTGGGCTGGGCGTTTATCCTGCCACAGATTCTGGCCGTGCTGGGACTGCTGTTCACTGCCGCCGGGGTCGGTAATAGTATTACCTGGCTGACGGATCATTATCTGGCGGTGGAGAGCCGGTTTATTGCGGTAGTCGTCTATGCGCTGGGGATGGCGCTGCTGACCATGGTGATGGGCAATGCTTTTGCCGCTTTCCCGATCGTGACCGCCGGGATTGGCATTCCGATTCTGATGTTACAGCATGGCGGTAATCCGGCGGTGATAGCATCGATCGGGATGTTTTCTGGCTATTGTGGTACGTTGATGACGCCGATGGCGGCGAACTATAATATCGTACCTGCCGCATTGTTATCACTGCCGGATAAAAATGCGGTTATCAAGGCTCAGATCCCGACAGCGATATTACTGCTCGTGGCGAATATATTCCTGCTCTACTTTCTGGCCTTTTTATAAAGCGATAAACGTGGTTAACGGGATCGGAGCCATTGGCGGATGATGCCGTTAACCCGTCCCCGAAGGTCGTACTGCAACGATGTGTCAGGCGTGGGAGATCGCAATGATTTCTGCGTTATCCGCGCCTGATAGCTACAATATCGATAGATATCAAGGGTGAATAAATCTTATGACTTCGGAATTATTTAATTGAAATCTAAGATAATAATGTGATCGTGACTGCGATCACTAATCAGAATAAAATCGGCTAAACATCCTGGTAAGGTAATTGTAATGATATTGTGATCCTCTACAATCATCAGGAGACCATTGACGACCCGTGACAGGATCTGTCGTGCAGATAATCTTTAAAAACGGTCCGCTGTTATGGCAGGCGTTTTTCAAGGTTCACTGGTGGACAGAAGCGACCCATCTTCCGCCATAACTGAATCCTGGTACGTACAATGGTTTATTGTATGTTATTGTTTCTAATTGGAAATAGATGTAAAACATACTAAGAGTCTCTTCCATCAGGCGTGATTGATGCCGCCCGTCTGGACAGCGACAGCGCAAAGAAACCGCAACGTACAGATAGAGTACGTGAGGATTTCGGCCACTGCCCGTGTCCAGAATGGTAAGTCAAATAGCCTGATGGGCCAGATTCTAAGCACTTAAGGGATCATAATGCAGAATGGCACAATGAAGGCCTGGCTTGACTCCTCTTTTCTCTCTGGTGCTAACCAGAGCTGGATAGAGCAGCTCTATGAGGACTTTTTAACCGACCCCGACTCTGTTGATGCGCACTGGCGCATGCTGTTTCAGCAACTGCCCGCCGCTGATGCGAAACCCGAACCATCTCACCGCAAAACACGCGATTATTTTCGTCGGCTGGCGAAAGCGCCTGCGCACTATCACCCATCGATGACCGATCCTGATACCAATGTCAAACAAGTTAAAGTCATCCAGCTGATCAACGCCTATCGTTTCCGTGGGCATCAGCATGCCAGCCTTGATCCGCTGGGATTATGGCAGCAGGAGAAAGTGGCCGATCTCGATCCTGCATACCACGGTTTAAGTGCGGCCGATTTGCAGGAAAGCTATAACGTCGGCACCTTTGCCGCCGGTAAAGATACCATGATACTCAATGAGCTTATTGCGGCGCTCAAACAGACGTATTGTGGCACGATCGGGGCCGAATATATGCATATTACCTCAACGGAAGAGAAACGCTGGATCCAGCAGCGTATCGAATCGGTGGCTGGCAGAGCCCGTTTTAGCCACGAAGAGAAGCGATGTTTTTTGTCAGAGCTGACGGCTGCTGAGGGGCTGGAACGTTACCTTGGCGCGAAGTTCCCCGGCGCGAAACGTTTCTCACTGGAGGGCGGGGATGCGCTGATCCCGCTGCTAAAAGAGGTAGTCCGCTACACGGGGAAAAGCGGGACCCGTGATGTGGTGCTGGGGATGGCCCACCGTGGTCGTCTGAATGTGCTGGTGAATGTGTTAGGTAAAAAGCCACAGGATCTGTTTGATGAATTTGCGGGCAAACATAAAGAGTCTCTGGGCACCGGCGATGTGAAATATCACCTCGGCTTCTCCTCTGACATGGAAATTGACGGTAACCGGGTTCATCTCGCACTGGCCTTTAATCCATCACATCTTGAAATTGTCAGCCCGGTGGTTATCGGTTCTGTACGCGCGCGTCTGGATCGGCTGGATGAAGCGGGCAGTAATAAAGTCTTACCCATCACGATTCACGGTGATGCGGCGGTCACCGGGCAAGGTGTGGTGCAGGAAACGCTGAATATGTCTAAGGCCCGTGGCTATGATGTGGGGGGCAGCGTACATATTGTCATTAATAACCAGATCGGCTTTACCACCTCCAATCCACAGGATGCGCGTTCCACCCCTTACTGCACCGATATCGGCAAAATGGTGCAGGCACCAATTTTTCATGTGAATGCCGATGATCCCGAAGCGGTCGCTTTTGTCGCCCGTCTGGCGGTGGATTTTCGCCATACCTTTAAGCATGATGTCTTTATCGATCTGGTCTGCTATCGTCGTCACGGCCATAACGAAGCCGATGAGCCCAGCGCCACTCAGCCGTTGATGTATCAGAAGATCAAGAAGCATCCAACGCCACGTAAAATCTACGCGGATCAGCTGGAACGGGAGCAGGTATTAACCCTGGCAGATGCGACCGAGATGGTGAATCTTTATCGCGATATGCTGGATGCGGGCACCTGTGTGGTCGAGGCATGGCGTCCGATGAATTTGCACTCCTTAACCTGGTCGGCATACCTGAGCCATGAATGGGATGAAGCCTATTCAGGCCAGGTTGCCATGCCACGTCTGCAGGCGCTGGCAAAGCGTATCAGTACCATCCCGGATAGCATTGAGATGCAGTCGCGGGTGGCGAAGATTTATTATGATCGTCAGGCGATGGCGGCCGGTGACAGATTGTTTGACTGGGGAGCGGCAGAAAATCTGGCCTATGCGACTCTGGTCGATGAAGGCATTGCGGTTCGTCTCTCCGGTGAAGATGCCGGGCGCGGGACTTTTTTCCACCGTCACTCGGTGATCCATAATCAGATCAACGGCGCGACTTATACACCGTTACATCATGTCCACAATGGTCAGGCGCGTTTCCAGGTGTGGGATTCTGTCCTGTCAGAAGAAGCGGTACTGGCGTTCGAATATGGCTATGCCAGCGCCGAACCCCGCACACTGACGATCTGGGAAGCGCAATTTGGTGATTTTGCCAATGGCGCTCAGGTGGTGATTGACCAGTTTATTAGCTCCGGTGAGCAGAAATGGGGGCGGATGTGTGGTCTGGTGATGCTCTTGCCGCACGGTTATGAAGGACAAGGCCCCGAACACTCCTCTGCGCGTCTGGAGCGTTATCTGCAACTCTGTGCGCAACAAAATATGCAGGTTTGTGTACCCTCGACGCCCGCTCAGATTTATCATCTGTTACGCCGTCAGGCGCTGCGCGGTATGCGGCGTCCGCTGATCGTGATGTCGCCGAAATCGTTGTTACGTCATCCGCTGGCAGTATCCTGTCTCGATGAACTGGCGGAAGGGACGTTTCAGGCGGCGATCGGTGAAAGCGATGATCTTGTTCCCCACGAGGTCAGACGGGTGGTGCTCTGTTCGGGTAAGGTTTATTACGATTTGCTGGAACAACGTCGGAAAAACAAACAAAAAAATGTCGCTCTCGTGCGTATAGAACAACTCTATCCATTTCCGCATCAGGCAATACAGGCGGCACTGGAGCCTTATGCCCATGTGCGTGATTTTGTCTGGTGTCAGGAAGAACCACTTAACCAGGGAGCATGGTACTGCACTCAGCATCATTTTCGTGAAGTGATTCCGTTTGGTGCCGCTGTGCGTTATGCCGGACGCCCGGCTTCTGCCTCTCCAGCGGTAGGCTATATCTCTGTTCATCAAAAGCAGCAACAGGATTTAGTCAACGATGCACTGAATGTCGATTAATGAAAGGATAGATAATGAGTAGTGTAGATATTCTGGTTCCTGATCTGCCTGAGTCTGTCAGCGATGCGACCGTGGCGGTCTGGCATAAAAAGCCCGGCGATACGGTCAGCCGTGATGAAGTGGTGGTAGAAATCGAAACCGATAAAGTCGTGCTGGAAGTACCGGCGGCTGTCGATGGTACGGTGGACGTTATCCTCGAAGATGAAGGCGCGACAGTGCATTCCGGTCAGATTCTTGGCCGTTTACGTGAAGGTAACAGTGCAGGAAAAGCCTCCAGTGCGAAAATCGTGCAGGAAGAACCCTCTCCGGCCCAGCGCCAACAGGCCTCTTTATCAGTAGAGAGTAATAATGCGCTTGGCCCGTCCATTCGTCGCCTGCTGGCTAAGCACAGTCTGGATGCCAGTATGATCATCGCTGGCACCGGTGTCGGGGGACGCCTGACACGAGAAGATATCAGTAAGCATCTGGCGATGGCAGAAGATAAAACCCCGGTGACCACACCTGCGATACAACCATCGGCTCAGTGGGCGCAGCGTACAGAAAAACGAGTACCGATGACGCGACTGCGTAAACGTGTGGCTGAGCGTTTACTGGCAGCGAAAAACGCCACCGCGATGCTGACCACATTCAATGAAGTCAACATGAAGCCGATCATGGATCTGCGCGCGCACTATGGTGAAGCGTTTGAAAAACGTCATGGCATTCGTCTTGGCTTTATGTCCTTTTATGTCAAAGCGGTGGTTGAAGCGCTGAAACGCTATCCGGAAGTCAATGCCTCCATTGATGGCGCGGATGTGGTTTATCATAACTACTTCGACGTCAGTATGGCCGTTTCGACCCCCCGTGGTCTGGTAACGCCGGTGCTGCGTGACGTGGATCAGCTAAGTATGGCTGATATCGAAAAGCAGATAAAAGAACTGGCCGTCAAAGGCAATGATGGCAAACTTACGGTGGAGGACTTAACCGGCGGTAACTTTACCATCACCAATGGCGGTGTCTTCGGTTCGCTGATGTCCACGCCGATCATTAATCCGCCACAGAGTGCCATTCTCGGTATGCATGCGATCAAAGATCGCCCGATGGCGGTCGATGGTCAGGTCGTGATCCTGCCAATGATGTACCTGGCGCTCTCTTACGACCATCGTCTGATCGATGGTCGTGAATCGGTAGGCTTCCTGGTGACGATTAAAGCGTTGTTAGAAGATCCTACCCGTTTATTGCTGGATGTGTAGTCGCATCTCCGCGAAGTATGGCGGGACGGGACACATATCAATTATTTGTCACCGAGGCAGCGGTTCAATAATAATTATGATCAGAAGGATGGACTGGACACATGAACTTACATGAATATCAGGCGAAACAACTCTTTTCTCACTATGGCCTGCCTGTGCCCACCGGGTATGTTGCGACAACGATCCAGGAAGCTGAAGACGCCGTATCGAAAATCGGTGCCGGGCCGTGGGTGGTAAAATGTCAGGTTCATGCCGGTGGCCGTGGTAAAGCGGGAGGGGTGAAATTAGTTAAAAATCAGCAAGAAGTTCGCACTTTTGCAGCCAACTGGCTGGGAAAACGTCTGGTGACTTATCAAACCGACGCCAGCGGACAGCCAGTTAATCAGCTGCTGGTGGAAGCGGCGACGGATATCGACAAAGAGTTATATCTTGGCGCAGTGATCGATCGCACTTCCCGACGCGTGGTGTTTATGGCCTCGACGGAAGGTGGGGTGGAAATTGAAAAAGTCGCGCAGAAAACACCCCACCTGATCCATAAAGTCACACTCGATCCCTTAGTCGGGCCGATGCCTTACCAGGGACGTGAACTGGCGTTCAAATTAGGTCTCGAAGGCAAACAGGTACAGCAATTCAGCAAAATCTTTATGGGACTGGCAACGATTTTCCTCGAACGGGATCTGGCGCTCATCGAGATCAACCCGCTAGTGATCACCCGTCAGGGTGATCTGATCTGTCTCGACGGAAAACTATCTGTTGACAGTAACGCGCTGTTTCGCCAGCCAGAATTACGCGATATGTATGATCGGTCACAGGAAGATCCTCGTGAAGCCGAGGCGGCGCAATGGGAGCTAAACTATGTCGCGCTGGAGGGGAATATCGGCTGTATGGTAAATGGTGCTGGCCTGGCGATGGGCACGATGGATATCGTCAAGCTGTATGGCGGCGAACCGGCGAACTTCCTTGATGTGGGCGGTGGCGCAACCAAAGCGCGTGTATCGGAAGCGTTTAAAATTATTCTTTCTGATCACAAGGTCAAAGCGGTACTGGTGAATATTTTCGGCGGTATTGTGCGTTGCGATCTGATTGCTGACGGTATTATTGGCGCAGTAGAAGAGGTCGGCGTTAATGTTCCGGTGGTGGTTCGTCTGGAAGGCAACAATGCCGAATTGGGGATAAAAAAACTGACGGAAAGTGGTCTGAATATTATTGCTGCGAAAAGTCTGGCGGATGCCGCGCAGCAAGTTGTTGCTGCGGTGGAGGGAAAATAATGTCTATTTTAATTGATAAAAATACACGTGTTATCTGCCAGGGATTCACCGGTAGTCAGGGCACCTTCCACAGCGAACAGGCGATAGCTTATGGCACCCAAATGGTGGGGGGCGTGACCCCAGGCAAAGGGGGAACTACTCATCTCGGGCTGCCGGTGTTTAATACTGTGCGTGACGCGGTTGCGGCAACCGGGGCAACAGCGAGCGTTATCTATGTACCGGCACCCTTTTGCAAAGACTCCATTCTGGAAGCCATTGATGCCGGTATCCAGCTCATCATTACCATTACGGAAGGCATTCCGACACGCGATATGCTGATCGTCAAAATGAAGCTTGATGAAGCCGGTGTGCGCATGATCGGGCCCAATTGTCCTGGGGTGATTACCCCAGGTGCCTGCAAAATCGGTATTATGCCGGGACATATTCATCAGCCGGGGAGAATTGGCATTGTTTCCCGCTCAGGGACATTGACGTATGAAGCGGTGAAGCAAACGACGGATTATGGCTTTGGCCAGTCAACCTGTGTCGGTATTGGTGGCGATCCGATCCCTGGCGCTAACTTTATTGATATTTTGTCAATGTTTGAACAGGATCCCCAGACCGAAGCGATTGTCATGATTGGTGAAATTGGTGGCAGCGCGGAAGAGGAAGCCGCCGCTTATATTAAAGATCATGTGACGAAACCGGTTGTCAGCTATATCGCTGGCGTCACGGCACCAAAAGGTAAGCGCATGGGGCATGCGGGGGCGATTATCGCAGGGGGTAAAGGCACGGCAGAGGAAAAGTTTGCTGCACTGGAAGCCGCTGGCGTTAAAACCGTTCGTAGCCTGGCGGATATTGGTGAAGCGCTGCAATCACTGCTCGGGTAAATTTTTCATATCATAACCAGCCTGATTTTTATCAGATAAACTTTAGAGCCTGGCCCACCTGTATTATGGCGATCGGATCTGACCACCGTCAGGTGGTCTGTTCGCTATAGTGATCAGACAACATCGTTCCCGGCATTCATAATGTAACCAAAAATGGAGTGCATTGGCTGGAATAGGCTGTCATCAGATCTATTTAATACACATTAAATTAACAAGGCTATAATTATCTTCACATTGGAAATAATTATTTAACAAATAATTATGTTTTGATTGAAATCAATTTTTTTAATTTTTAGAAAAAGTTGCCAAAAAGCGTTAAATTGTTGCCGATCAAATTGACCTGAAAGTGATAGATTCGCTATCTATCGATCACTGTCGTAGAATGCAGAAGGAATTCAGTCAAAACCTGTTTATTGTAAAGGTGTTACAAGGTAGTATCTCTCAGGATCAATATGGTTTTTTGTTAACATATCTATAAATATTTCATTACAGTTCATTACCATTCAGGTAGCGAACAATGAAAAAAAGCATAGATAAACTTTTATTGGGGCATGCGTGTGAAGCCGTTTTTTACGGTGTTCATTCCAGGAGTCTTCATGCGATGAGCAAGGAGTCATGATGTTAGATATCGTCGAACTGTCACGGTTACAGTTTGCCTTGACCGCGATGTACCACTTCCTTTTTGTGCCGCTAACGCTGGGTATGGCGTTCCTGCTGGCCATCATGGAAACGGTCTACGTGCTTTCCGGCAAACAGATTTATAAAGATATGGCGAAATTCTGGGGTAAGTTGTTTGGTATCAACTTTGCTCTCGGGGTCGCTACCGGTCTGACTATGGAGTTTCAGTTCGGAACCAACTGGTCTTACTACTCGCATTACGTCGGGGATATTTTTGGTGCGCCGCTGGCTATTGAAGGTCTGATGGCCTTTTTCCTCGAGTCCACCTTTGTTGGCCTGCTATTCTTCGGCTGGGATCGGCTGAGTAAAATTCAGCATATGGCCGTGGCCTGGCTGGTGGCGCTGGGATCCAACTTATCCGCCATGTGGATACTGGTGGCTAATGGCTGGATGCAGCATCCGGCAGCATCGGAATTTAATTTCGAAACCATGCGTATGGAAATGCTCAGCTTCTCTGATCTGGTGTTAAATCCGGTCGCGCAGGTGAAATTTGTCCATACCGTTGCATCCGGTTATGTCACCGGTGCCATGTTTATTCTTGGCATTAGCGCCTGGTATTTGCTGAAAAACCGCGATGTCGCGTTTGCGAAGCGCTCTTTTACTATCGCTGCCAGCTTTGGTTTAGCGGCCGCGCTCTCGGTGATTGTCCTCGGTGACGAATCCGGCTACGAAATGGGCGACGTACAGAAAACGAAACTGGCTGCCATCGAAGCCGAATGGGAAACTCAGCCCGCACCCGCCTCGTTTACCCTGTTTGGCATTCCTGACCAACGTGCAGAAACCAACCACTTTGCCATTCAGATCCCTTATGCGATGGGGATTATCGCCACACGCTCTCTCGATAAGCAGGTTATGGGGTTAAAAGAGTTAATGGCAGAGCATCAGGAACGTATCCGCAATGGGATGAAAGCCTATTCGTTACTGGAGCAACTGCGAACCGGAACGGCTGACCCGGCAATCCGCAATCAGTTTAATGCGGTAAAACAGGATCTGGGTTATGGCCTGCTACTGAAACGTTATACGCCAAACATTGCTGATGCGACAGAAGAGCAGATCGCGCAAGCGACGAAAGACTCTATTCCACAGGTCGCACCGCTCTATTTTGCTTTCCGCATTATGGTTGCTTGTGGTTTTCTGTTGCTGCTGATTATCGCGGCCTCGTTCTGGACTGTTTTGCGCAATCGGGTCGGCAAAAACAAATGGGTTCTGCGTGCGGCGTTATACGGCATTCCTTTACCGTGGATCGCTGTCGAAGCGGGATGGTTTGTCGCTGAATATGGTCGCCAGCCCTGGGCGATCGGTGAAGTATTGCCGACGGCGGTGGCTAACTCTTCCCTGACCACAGCGGATCTGATTTTCTCGATGTTGCTGATTTGCGGCTTGTATACCCTGTTTCTGGTGGCGGAATTGTATCTGATGTTTAAATTCGCTCGTCGTGGTCCGAGTAGCCTGAAAACGGGTCGTTATCACTTTGAGCAGCCAGCTACTACTCAGTCGGTACGCTAAGACAGGAGTCGTCAAATGATTGATTATGAAATATTGCGTTTAATCTGGTGGCTACTGATTGGTATCCTGCTGATTGGCTTTGCCGTCGCCGACGGTTTTGATATGGGCGTAGGAATGCTTACCCGTTTTCTCGGTCGTAATGATACTGAGCGACGGATCATGATTAACGCCATCGCGCCACATTGGGACGGAAACCAGGTATGGTTGATCACCGCCGGGGGGGCGTTATTTGCCGCCTGGCCCGTCGTTTATGCCGCGGCTTTTTCCGGTTTTTATGTCGCGATGATCCTGGTTCTGGCCTCACTTTTTTTCCGTCCGGTAGGTTTTGACTATCGTTCGAAGATTGAAAATACCCGCTGGCGTAATATGTGGGACTGGGCGATCTTCATTGGCAGTTTTGTGCCACCGCTGGTCATTGGTGTCGCATTCGGCAATCTGCTACAGGGCGTGCCGTTCCACATTGATAACTATATGCGCATTTACTACACCGGTAATTTCTTTCAGCTACTTAACCCGTTTGCTTTGTTAGCCGGTATTGTGAGTATTGCCATGATTGTGACCCAGGGGGCCACCTATCTGCAAATGCGTACCGCCGGTGAATTATACCTGCGTACACGCATGACGTCGCAGATTGCCGCGTTTGCCACCCTGATTTGCTTCCTGCTGGCCGGTATCTGGGTCGTATATGGCATTGAGGGCTACACGGTGATCTCTGCTATCGATCCTGTGGCGCCCTCAAATCCGCTGACGAAAGAAGTGGTTCGTCAGGCGGGAGCATGGCTGGTTAACTTCAACCATATGCCATTACTCTGGCTGATCCCGGCGCTCGGTGCTTTATTACCGTGGTTAACCATCCTCGCATCATGGCGTAACAAAGGCGCGCTGGCGTTTGTCTTTTCGTCACTGACACTGGCATGCATTATTCTGACGGCCGGTATTGCGATGTTCCCGTTCGTTATGCCATCCAGCACCATGCTGAATGCCGGTCTGACGATGTGGGATGCCACATCCAGCCAAAGAACATTGACCGTGATGACATTTGTCGCTGCTGTTTTCGTGCCGATAATATTGTGTTACACCGCCTGGTGTTACTGGAAAATGTTTGGTCGGATCACGCGCGAAGATATTGAAAAAAACACCCACTCGCTCTATTAAGGTAAGGAGATGATATATGTGGTATTTCGCATGGATTTTAGGCACGCTCCTCGCCTGTGCTTTTGGGATTATCGCGGCACTGGCGCTTGAGCAGTCTGAAGCAAATCAGGCAGCGAAAGAAGAACATTGATGAGCAAAATTATCGCGTTCCTGTATGCGATAATGGATAAGCGCCTGTTAAGGGCGCTTTCCTTATTGCTGGCACTGCTACTGGCAGGATGTGTTTTCTGGAACCCCACGCGTTTTGCGGCGAAAACCAGTGAGCTGGAGATCCAGCACGGTTTTTTGTTGATATGGGCGGTTTGTGCAGGTGTTATCCACGGCGTTGGATTTCGCCTTCAGACTCCGCTCTGGCAAGCGTTTTTTTGTCCACTTATTGCCGATATTGCTCTGATGATGGGGCTGTTGTTTTTCTTCTGTTAGAAAGCGTCGTGATCTGCCGTTAATTAATTTATTGCATCAAAATAGTCAGTAGTAGAATAACTGGATTAGCGGGAAAATAGCACCGATAACGCTGATCTGAAAAAAGCAAGTTATTAGCTCACAAAAATTTACTGATAGTGAGCTTTATTTCATTTTAAACCCTGTTTTCCGCGCGTATAGTAGAAAAACTAAAATTTACTAATATGTATATGCATTACCGGGATGTAAAGTGAATACAACCTTATTTCGATGGCCGGTTCGGGTCTACTACGAAGACACGGATGCCGGTGGTGTGGTTTATCATGCCAGTTACATCGCTTTTTATGAAAGAGCACGCACAGAGATGTTGCGTCATCATCACTTCAGTCAACAGGCACTGCTTGCTGAGCGAGTCGCTTTTGTGGTTCGCAGGATAACGGTGGAGTATTTTGCCCCCGCCAGACTGGATGACATGCTCGATGTACAGACAGAGATTAGCTCTATGCGTGGTGCCTCTTTGGGATTTACGCAACGCATTGTTAATGCCGGGAACAAAGTCCTGAATGAGGCTGAAGTTCTTGTTGTCTGTGTGGACCCACTTTCCATGAAGCCACGGGCGCTTCCTGAGTCTATTGTCGCGGAGTTTAAGCAGTGACTGATATGAATATCCTTGATTTGTTCCTGAAAGCGAGCTTTCTGGTAAAACTTATCATATTGATTTTAATTGGTTTTTCTATAGTTTCCTGGGCCATTATCATTCAGAGAACACGCATTCTCAATATGGCAACCCGTGAGGCAGAGCATTTTGAAGACCGCTTCTGGTCAGGTGTTGAGCTGTCCAGACTATATCAGGAATGTCAGGGAAACCGCGACGACATGACAGGTGTTGAGCAGATTTTCTATAGTGGCTTCAAAGAGTTCGTCCGTTTACATCGTGCCAATACTCCTGCGCCGGAAGCAACAGTAGAAGGGGCGACACGAGCGATGCGCATTGCAATGAACCGTGAAATTGAGGCACTGGAAATGCATATTCCTTTTCTTGGCACGGTGGGTTCCGTCAGTCCTTATATTGGGCTGTTCGGGACGGTGTGGGGGATCATGCACGCCTTTATTGCCCTTGGTGCGGTGAAGCAGGCGACACTACAGATGGTTGCGCCAGGGATTGCTGAAGCACTCATTGCTACCGCCATTGCACTGTTTGCGGCAATTCCGGCAGTAATGGCCTATAACCGATTGAATCAGCGAGTGAATAAACTTGAACAGAACTATGATAACTTTATGGAAGAGTTCACCGCGATTTTGTACCGTCAGGCGTTTACGATGAGTGAGAGCAATAAGGGGTAAGCGATGGCCAGACGTCGTCGACGGCATGAACTGAAGTCTGAGATCAACATTGTGCCGTTACTGGATGTGTTATTGGTGTTGTTGCTGATCTTTATGGTGACCGCGCCAATTATTACTCAGAGTGTTCAGGTTGATCTGCCGGATGCCACCGAATCACAAATGGTGAAAAGCAGTGATGATCCCCCGATGATCGTTGAAGTTTCCGGTATTGGGCAATACAGCGTTAAAATTGGCCCGGAAACATTATCGCAGTTACCCCCGGAGCAGGTTATTGCCGAAGCGAAACGCCGACTCGCTGCCAATGAAAAAACAGTATTCCTTATCGGCGGGGCAAAAGATGTGCCTTATGATGAAATTATTAAAGCGCTTAACTTGTTGCACAGCGCCGGAGTGAAATCGGTTGGTTTAATGACGCATCCTGTTTAATTGATCCGTTATGAAAATTAGCGGCATATCTTTTGTTTTCACCGCTGGTTAGGGTTGGCGGCAATAGGCGAACAGTTTTTGGAAAACGATAGTGTTAAAGGCAACCGGACAAAACGATAAACTCAAACGAGCGATTATTATATCAGTTACGCTGCATATTATCCTGATTGTGCTGCTAATCTGGGGTTCGTTCGATGAAAAAACAGATACTTCTGCCGGGGGGGGCGGTGGCGAGCCCATTGATGCTGTTATGGTTGATCCTGCTGCGGTAGTGGATAACTATAATCAACAACAAGCACAAGCAGAAGCGGCAGCCAAAGCCGCTGCCGAAGCGAAGAAACAGGCTGAAGCAGAAGCGACAGCCAGAGCCGCTGCCGAAGCGAAGAAACAGGCTGAAGCAGAAGCGACAGCCAGAGCCGCTGCCGAAGCGAAGAAACAGGCTGAAGCAGAAGCGACAGCCAGAGCCGCTGCCGAAGCGAAGAAACAGGCTGAAGCAGAAGCGACAGCCAGAGCCGCTGCTGAAGCGAAGAAACAGGCCGAAGCCGAAGCGACAGCCAGAGCCGCGGCCGAGGCACAGAAAGAGGCCGAAGTGGAAGCGGCAGCCAGAGCCGCGGCCGAGGCACAGAAAAAGGCCGAAGTGGAAGCAGCAGCCAAAGCCGCCGCCGAAGCGAAGAAACAGGCGCAAGCCGAAGCGGCAGCCAAAGCCGCCGCCGAGGCAAAGAAAAAGGCCGAGGCGGAAGCGGCAGCTAAAGCCGCTGCTGAGGCAAAGAAAAAAGCTGAAACGGAAGCGGCAGCCAAAGCCGCTGCTGAGGCAAAGAAAAAGGCTGAAGCGGAAGCGGCAGCCAAAGCCGCCGCCGAGGCAAAGAAAAAGGCACAAGCCGAAGCAGCAGCTAAAGCTGACGCTGCCAGGAAAGCGGCGGCAGCGAAAGAAAAAGAAGCCAGCAGTGTTGATGATCTGTTCGGCGATTTGAGCTCTGGCAAAAATGCTCCCAAAGGAGCAGCCAACGGTAGTGCAGGGGGTGCTTCTCCCGCTAAAGGGACGAAAAAAGGGCAAGCAGGTGCTTCTCAGACAGAGATAGCCAGTTATGTAGCCCTGGTACAGGCGGCCATTAAAGGGTATCTCTATGACTGGGATACCTATAAAGGTAAAATTTGTACCTTACGGATTAACCTGGCACGGGATGGCACGCTATTGAGTGTCAAATCTGAAGGCGGCGATCCGGTATTCTGCCAGCAGATGTTGTCAGCAACCAGCCGGATGAACAAGTTTCCTGAACCACCCACGCAGGCCGTCTATGAGACATTCAAAAATGTGCCGCTGGATTTTAAACCCTGAGCCCGTTTTTCGCGTGTCTGTGGCGAAAACTGTCGTCGGGGAGGTTTTATGCATTTTAGTTTGTTAACCATCTGCTAAATTATCATCAGGTTTTGTACCTGGATAAGGGAGAAATAATGAAGCAGGCAATACGAATAGTAATCAGTTTTTTCGTTCTGTGGGCGGCGATGTTGCATGCAGAAGTGCGAATCGAGATAACCCAGGGGATGGATGCCGGACGTCCGATCGGTGTCGTGCCGTTTCAATGGGATGGGGCCGGAGCGGCGCCAGAAGATATTGCCGGTATCGTTGCCGCGGATTTGCGTAATAGCGGCAAGTTTAATCCGCTGGATCGTTCACGTTTACCTCAGCAACCCGGTCGAGTTCAGGAGGTACAGCCTGCAGCATGGTCGGCATTGGGTATCGATACCGTGGTGATAGGGCAGGTGACGGCTAATCCTGATGGTTCCTGGAATATTGCCTATCAGCTCGTTGATACTGGCGCAGCACCGGGCTCTGTGCTGGCACAGAACAGCTTTAAGGTGACGAAGCAGTATTTGCGTTATGCCGCGCATACGGTCAGTGATGCGGTATTTGAACAGCTCACTTCAATAAAAGGCGCGTTTCGTACCCGTATTGCTTATGTGATACAGACCAATGGTGGTCAATTTCCTCATGAATTGCGCGTCTCTGACTATGATGGCTATAACCAGTTTACGGTCAAACGGTCGCAGCAACCGCTGATGTCTCCGGCATGGTCGCCGGATGGCTCTAAACTGGCCTATGTTACTTTCGAAAGTGGGCGCTCTGCGCTGGTGATACAGACGCTGGCTAATGGTGCCGTGCGTCAGATAGCCTCGTTCCCTCGACATAATGGTGCGCCCGCTTTCTCGCCCGATGGTTCTAAGCTGGCATTTGCACTGTCAAAAACCGGTAGCCTGAATCTGTATGTTATGGATCTCGCATCAGGGCAGGTGCGACAGGTGACCAATGGGCGCAGCAACAATACGGAACCCAGCTGGTTCCCGGATAGCCAGACGCTGGCCTTTACTTCTGACCAGGCGGGGCGCCCCCAGGTGTATAAAGTCAATATCAATGGCGGTAGCCCACAGCGTATCAGCTGGGAGGGTGCGCAGAACCAGGATGCTGATGTCAGCAGTGACGGTAAATTTATGGTTATGGTCAGTTCCGCCAACCGTCAGCAACATATTGTCAAACAGGATCTGAACGGAGGAGGTGTACAGGTTTTGTCATCAACACTTCTGGATGAAACGCCCAGTCTGGCACCGAATGGGACGATGGTGATCTATAGTTCTTTTCAGGGAATGCAGTCTGTGCTAAATCTGGTTTCGACAGATGGTCGTTTCAAAGCACGTCTTCCGGCGACGGATGGACAGGTAAAATTCCCAGCCTGGTCACCGTATTTGTAATGATAACTAATTGATAATTAAAGGAATGATGGAAATGCAATTGAATAAAGTGCTGAAAGGGGTAATGATCGCTTTGCCGGTGATGGCCATCGCGGCATGCTCTTCTAACAAGAATAACAGCGATGATCAAAGTGCTGAAGGCATGATGGGATCAGGTACTGGCATGGATGCAAATGGCGGTAACATGTATTCTGATGAGCAGGCACGCAGTCAGATGCAGCAGCTCCAGCAGAATAATATCGTGTACTTCGGACTGGATAAATACGACGTTAGCCCTGAGTATGCTGCCATACTGGACGGCCATGCTAACTTCCTGCGTAGCAATCCTTCCTACAAAGTGACGGTAGAAGGTCATGCCGATGAGCGCGGTACACCAGAATATAATATCGCTTTAGGTGAGCGCCGGGCTAATGCGGTTAAGATGTATCTGCAGGGGCGCGGTGTTGCAGATGACCAGATTTCTATTGTCTCTTACGGTAAGGAAAAGCCGGCAGTACTGGGACACAATGAAGCCGCTTATGCCAAAAATCGTCGTGCTGTACTGGTTTACTAAGAGAATGGCATGAGCACTTACTTCAGATATCATCTATTGAGTCTGTCGTTGCTGATGAGTATAGCGGCCCCTGGGGTCGCTTTTGCTCAGGCACCTGTTGGCAGTGTCGGCACGGGGTCAGACGAAGATCGTATCACGCAACTGGAACGAATTTCCAACGCTCATAATCAACTCTTATCCCAGCTTCAGCAGCAGCTCGCGGATAATCAGAGTGATATTGATTCGTTACGTGGTCAGATTCAGGAAAATCAGTATCAGATTAGCCAGATTATCGATCGCCAGAAGCAAATTCTGTCGCAGATAGAGGGCCTGCATCAGAGCGGGGGGGCGGCGAGTTCACAGGGTGCGTCATCCCCGGAAAACCAGGTGACACAGCCTCCTGCTTCCACCGATGTATCAACCTCAGTGGATGATGCGAATACGGATTATAATGTCGCGATTGCCCTGGTAAAAGATCCTGCCCGTCAGGATGAAGCACTGGCCGCGTTCCAGAATTTCGTAAAAAAATATCCGGACTCCACTTATCAGCCGAATGCGAATTACTGGCTTGGTCAGTTGAATTATAATAAGGGGAAGAAAGATGATGCAGCTTACTACTTTGCCTCGGTGGTGAAAAATTATCCCACATCACCAAAAGCACCTGACGCGATGTTTAAAGTCGGTGTGATTATGCAGGATAAAGGCGATATGGTGAAAGCAAAGGCTGTTTATCAGCAGGTAGTGAGCAAATATCCCGGTAGCGATGGGGCCAGACAAGCCCGGAAACGGCTTGATGCTGCCGGATAAGAAGACAATGACCAGCAATTGTATTATTTCTGGTCTTGCTGCGTGAATTCTAAGCATTCAGATACCTTTTAGCGAAATACTTGTTGCGCAGCACGTCTAAATCAGTAATATATGCCGCCGTTGCCATTGGATATCAGGCAACGGACATGGGTCGTTAGCTCAGTCGGTAGAGCAGTTGACTTTTAATCAATTGGTCGCAGGTTCGAATCCTGCACGACCCACCAGTGTTGTATAGCATGTCTTTGTCGCGTAGTATCGGGTGATTAGCTCAGCCGGGAGAGCATCTCCCTTACAAGGAGAGGGTCGGCGGTTCGATCCCGTCATCACCCACCACTCGGGTCGTTAGCTCAGTTGGTAGAGCAGTTGACTCTTAATCAATCGGTCGCAGGTTCGAGCCCTGCACGACCCACCAGTATAAGACTGGCGCGAGTGGCACACATCATCAGCAGTTTTCGAGCGGGTCGTTAGCTCAGTCGGTAGAGCAGTTGACTTTTAATCAATTGGTCGCAGGTTCGAATCCTGCACGACCCACCACACTTTTTATCCTCTCTTATCCTCTTTTCCTTATCTTTTGTTTTATATATCAATCGAATATCCACAACGCGGATAAAATTTTTCATATTTTTTTGGTATATTTGCCTGTTTTGTTTAGTATATAAAACAAGAGCGGCAACGCGGTTGCCGGTATCCGGATAATAACAGTCAATTTCATCATGATACCTTTTGGGGACGTTATGGATTTTTTCAGTACACTCAATATTATGCTACATATACCCGTCGGAAGCGGAGGATATGATCTCTCCTGGATAGAGGCCGTCGGCACGGTGGCGGGGCTGTTATGTATCTGGCTGGCGAGTCTGGAAAAAATCAGCAACTATGCCTTTGGATTGATCAACGTGACCCTGTTCGCGATCATCTTTTTTCAGATCCAGCTCTACGCCAGCTTACTGCTACAGATATTTTTCTTCGCTGCGAATATTTATGGCTGGAATGCATGGTCACGAACCATCAGCAACCATCAAGCGGAATTACAGATCCGCTGGCTACCTTTGTCAAAAGCCCTGATCTGGCTGGCGATCTGTATTGTGGCGATTACTTTGATGACGGTATATATCGATCCGGTATTTGCTACCCTGACATCGCTCGCCGTCAGTCTGATGCAGGCACTGGGCTTATCCGTAACGATGCCCGAGCTTCAGCCTGATGCCTTTCCGTTCTGGGACGCCTGCATGACGATATTGTCTATTGTCGCAATGATTCTGATGACCCGAAAATATGTGGAAAACTGGTTACTCTGGTTGATTATCAACATAATAAGTATCGTTATTTTTGCCCTTCAGGGTGTATATGCCATGTCACTGGAGTATCTGCTTTTAACCTTTATCGCCTTTAATGGTAGCCGGGTATGGATGAAGCGTGCGCGTCAACATGGCTCTCACTGCCTGTCGCGTTGAACAATAGCCAGTCATGCAGATTATTCATTGCAGAATCAGGGAATTAACTTTGGTTCTGTAAATTCCGGTTTACACTTATCGGGTGCCTGGGTAGATTGGAAAAATCTCACTTAATGAGTCAATTATGACGATACAGGCAAACAATGAATTATCAGAACGACGATTTACGCATTAAACAGATCAGGGAATTATTACCACCGGTTGCGTTGCTGGAAAATTTTCCGGCAACTGAAAATGCCGTGAACACGGTAGCTCATGCACGTGATGCTATTCACCGCATTCTCACCGGTGATGATGACAGATTGCTGGTTATTATTGGACCTTGCTCCATTCATGATCCTGAAGCGGCCAAAGAGTATGCCGGACGCCTTCTGGCACTGCGTGAAGAGCTGAAGGGAGAGCTGGAAGTCATCATGCGGGTCTATTTTGAAAAACCGCGTACCACGATTGGCTGGAAAGGACTGATTAACGACCCTTACATGAATGGCAGCTTCGATATTAATCAGGGATTGCGCATTGCTCGTCAGTTATTGCTGGAAATTAACGACAGTGGATTGCCTGCCGCCGGGGAATTTCTCGATATGATTACCCCGCAGTATGTCACGGATTTGATGAGCTGGGGCGCCATCGGGGCACGGACAACGGAATCTCAGGTCCATCGCGAACTGGCTTCCGGGCTTTCCTGTCCGGTTGGGTTTAAAAATGGCACCGATGGCACGATCAAAGTAGCGATTGATGCCATCAATGCCGCGGGGGCCTCACACTGCTTTTTGTCGGTCACCAAATGGGGACATTCGGCTATTGTTAACACCGCAGGTAACAATGATTGCCATATTATCCTGCGTGGCGGTAAAGTGCCGAACTATAGTGCGGAAGACGTCGCCAGGGTCAAAACGGAGCTCGAAAAAGCGGGCTTGCCTGGCCGCGTCATGATCGATTTCAGCCATGCTAATTCCAGTAAACAGTTTAAAAAACAGATGGAAGTAGGGGCGGATGTCTGTCAGCAAATTGCCGGTGGTCAACAGGCGATTATCGGGGTGATGGTTGAAAGCCATCTGCAGGAAGGAAATCAAAGCCTGGAGGGCGGAACTCCGCTTGTTTACGGCAAGAGCGTGACCGATGCATGTATCGGCTGGCAAGACTCGGCGCTTCTTCTGCGCCAGCTAGCCGACGCGGTCAAGGCACGTCGTGGCTGAAATTCTCATTGTCAGGGGTTCTACGCCGGAACCCCTGAAAATTTCGCAGCTAAAAAATCAGGTGATTACTGATTTACCCTCATCATTGAGAAAACTGTTCACACAGAAAATTTATCCCCTCCTGACAGCGCCTGATGCAGAGGCATCAGGAGCATGTCTAATCATATTTTCCAGTCTTCTGATTAAGAGCCTCTCCCATTAGGCTATTTTACTTGCCATTTTGGTCCTGGGCAGTGCTCGAAATCCTCACGTACTACGTGTACGCTGCGGTTTCTCTGCGCTGTCCGTGTCCAAACTGGCTGCGCCAATAACGCCTGGTGGGCCAGGATCTAAGTCATAATATCCATTATATTGGCATACTTTCAAAGAATGATTTCAAGCATCAGTGAACAGGTTTTCGCATCCATGCGCCAGTGGCACACATTTTTGCCTTACTGAAAAACTCGCTTTGCCAGATCAATTCCGATAATTTATATCCACTGGATATCTCTTTATTTTGCTGTTGGTTTGCACTTACGGTATGACTCACTGGAGTAACATCATGGATAACGTGCAGGCGCTTTCTGGCGGGCAGAGCCGTTACTTTCTGGATATCAATAACAGTCCGGTAAAGCCGGATATTCTGCGCTTTCGCGGCCGGGAAGCCCTGAGCGAACCGTTCCGATGGGAGATTGAGTTCACAAGCCAGCAGGCGAATATCACCCCGGAACAGGTGCTGATGAAATATGCCTCTTTCCGGATGCGCAGCGGTAAAAATGTTCACGGCATTATCACCTGCCTCGAATGGCTCTCCACTTCAAAAGAGCAGTCACATTACCGGGTCACGCTCAGCTCCCGCCTGGCGCTGCTGGAATACACCCGGCAGAGCGCTGTTTTTCAGAACCAGTCGGTGCCGGAGGTGGTGGAGCAGGTGTTGCGCAGACACGGGCTGGAGGGGCCAGATTTTGAATTCAGGCTGGAGCGCACCTGCCCGGCGCGTGAAGTTATCACCCAGTGGCGGGAAACGGATTTGCAGTTCATCCAGCGCATTCTGTCGGAGGTGGGGATTTACTGGCGCACGGAGATGGACCACACCCGCGAGCTGGATACGTATATTTTTGCCGACAGCCCGCTCAACTATCAGTTTGATGTGCGCCTGCCGTACTGCGAGCCATCTGGCCTGTTTGATGGCGCAGCAGAGTCAGTCTGGGATGTGCGCAGCTGGCATAATCTGGCCACCGGCACGGTCAGGAGCCGTGACTACAACTATCGCACCGCCTCCACGCCGATGGATACGGCGGTCAGTGTACGTAATGACGCAGTAACGACCGGGGAGCATTACCGCTACGCTGTGCCATATCGCGAGGCGGGAGATGACACTGAGCCAGAACCGTTAACCGAAAGCGGGGCATTCTACGCCCGGCTTCACCATGAGCGTGCGCTGAACAAAACCGCCCGGATACACCTGTTCAGCAATGCCTCACATCTTACTCCGGGACAGGTGCTGGAGCCGCAGGGCAACATCATCAGGGCGCTGAAGGACGGAGTCATTCTGACGCTGGTGACCTTCCGGGGCAGCCGTGACTCCCGTCTCCATGTCTCGGTATGGGGTATGCCTTATACCGAACGTTACTGTTACCGTCCGGCAGAAATCCCGCGTCCGGTGATTGCGGGCACGCTGCCAGCACGGATTGAAAGCCGGGAAAAGAACGACATATACGCCCACCTGGATGACCAGGGGCGCTACCGGGTAAAGCTGGACTTCGACCGCGAAGAAACAGAGCGGGGATTTGGTTATCTGTGGCTGCGGATGGCGAAGCCGTATGCCGGTGACACCCTGGGCTGGCATACACCGCTGACTGACGGCACTGAAGTGGCGATTGCGTACAGCAATGGTGATATTGACCTGCCGTACATTGCGTATGCCCTGCACGATGCTGAACATCCGGACCCCGTGAACCGGCATAACCACACCCGGAATATCCTCAGAACGCCCGCTAATTCGAAACTACGGATGGAAGACAAACGCGGAGAGGAGCATATCAAACTCACCACGGAATATGGCAAAACCCAGCTCAACAGCGGACACCTGGTGGACAGCCAGGGAAAATACCGCGGCGCAGGGAGTGAACTGCGCACCGATGAACACGGGGTTATCCGCGCCGGTAAAGGGCTGTTTATCAGTGCGGATGCTCAGGCGAAAGCACAGGGTGAAGCGCTGGACAGGGATGCGGCGCTGAAGGAAATCGAACGACTCAGTCAGTACCTGCAACAGCTGACAGAGGCAGCAGAACAGGCACAGGCGCTGAAAGCGGATATTGACAGTCAGATACAGATGTTTGAGCAGCGGCTGAAGCCGCTCAATGAGGCGATACTTTTTTCGGCGCCGGAAGGTGTGGCGCTGACCAGCGGTGAAGATATGCAGCTGACCGCCGCGCAAAACGTGGCTGTCAACGCCGGAGGGGATATCAGCATCGGAGTGATGGGCAATATGACGGCCCTGGCCGGGGAGAAGCCGGGACTGTTTGCCCACACCGGCCCGCTGAGCCTGAAATCCGGAGAAGGGCCGGTGGAGATGCAGGCGCAAAATGACAGCCTGCGGTTGTTTGCGGAAAAGAAGCTGACGCTGAGCTCGGAGAGCGACATCTCCTTTGCCGGAAAGAAGCGCATCACGCTCATCGGCGGCGGCAGTTATCTGCGGCTGGAGGCCGGGAAGGTGGAGTACGGCACAACGGCAACGTATATGCGGAAGGTTGAAAAGATCGATGGCGGCATCAGCCAGCACCCGACCTGTGGAGTCCGTATCCATGCCGCCTCCGGTAACGATGCGGGAGTTTAACCCCGAAACCCGCACCCCGTGGGTGACGCCGGTGTATGCAAAATCCTGCCTGAAGGAGAAAGGCTGTACTGATGCCGGTACAGCGCAAGAGCCCGCGGGTAACTTTGGCCAGATGGTTATTTTTGCTCAGCCTGTCGGGGACGACTGCTGCGGCTACGGCCATGAGTATGAAGAGGATGAAGTCGTTCAGCCTCCCCGAACAGCCCAAAAATGGAAGCCTGACGTCGGTGGAGCAATGCTTCCTGTTCGGGCATTGGCTGTACCGTTTGCTCAGGGAACCGGCACTGGCGTTATGATTCCGGTGTGGGGGAAATGGTCCCTGACCGGCGTCCTGGGCGCGGCCCGGGGCATTCCGTATGTGGGAGCACTGATGTCTGCGCTCTACATTCCGTCTGCGGGTGAAGGGAGTGACCGGGTTCCTGGACGGGATGAATTCTGGTATGAGGGAGAACTGCGGCAGAAAGCCCTTACCGGAGCAAAAGCGACAACCCGGGTAAGATTCTTCTGGCGCCAGGATGAGCAGGGCAATATGCGGGTCTATGGTGTCCATACCGGTGAAGGGACGCCGTATGAAGGTGTGCGCACGGCAAACATGGTGTGGAATAGTGAAAATAACCGCTATGAGTTCACACCGGCTCACAGTGTCGATGGCCCGCTGATTACCTGGACGCCGGAGAGGCCAGAAGGCAGTGACCTTCCCTCACATACCGGCAGCGACATCAGGCCGATAGACCAGGAAACAATACTGGTTACACCAATCCCTGACGGTAAAGATGAATACACGACTCCACCATTCCCGGTGCCGGCAGAGCGCGATCTGAATGATTATATTCTGGTGTTCCCGGCGGATTCAGGGATTAAGCCAATTTATGTGTATCTCAATGAGGTCAAAACATCTTATACTCATGGCTACAAGCACTACCCACCTAAAAATAAGCCCTGGAATGAAGTAGTGAAAAACACAAAGTCTGGTCCTGCGAAATTTAAGCCCGAAGTTAATATTGAGTCTATAGATCACGATGTTTGGGAAAATGGCACTTCTACAACAAATGGTCAGAATTGGAAGGTCAAAAAGTTCGATAGCGTGCAAGGCGCTTACAAAGGTAAAGAAACCAATTGGGTAGTAACTAAAGAATCAAAAGGAACTATTCACTCTCATCCAATAGGGCCTCAAGAGGCTGGGAAGTTAATAAAATGAAAAAAAGCTATCGTTTTCTGGATAAAGTTTATCAGCTGGACAATGTGGCGAGCGTTTATGATGAACTTTCAACCCTGGACTTTACTAAAAGTATATATGAACAAGTAAATAAACTTGATGAAGACCTGTTTCAATTATCATTCACAAATGGGAATATCGTCGACATTGGCTGGTATCCAGGATTTGAAGAGAGTGGGGAATTTATTGTTCAGGTTATATCTGATGAGAACTGGGACGAACCGACATTCAGAACATCATCAAAGTGGGATAAAAATGAACTAATCATGAAAATAAGTGAAGCTTTAATTAATTGTTCATCATCATAGAGCTATGATAAGTAAAAACAGGTATCACATTATAGCCATTCATAAAAACAAGGTGGATACACAATTTAAATCACAGGCTCCTCCAGACAGGGGGCAACATTATATATGTCATCTTACTTGTATGCGGACTGTGGCGATCTGGCTCGTAAATTTTCAGGCTTTGTTCCGGTGTTTAATGCTGATTTTCGTAAATGGCAAAACAAGCATAACACGGGAGGGGATTTTATGATTTTCTCAGATGTATACTGGACAGAACCATTAGTTCAAAAAAGGATAATAAAATTATGAAAATAAGAACAATTATTATATTGATTATCTTTTTTGTAGCCTGGTTTTTTTTACCCTCAACATTATTCGTGAGTGATCATGATGTGATTTTCTCACGTGTCAGTCCTGATAAAAAATATACAGTAGTAGTGTATAGAACAAAAATAATATCTCCATATTCATTTTATAAATTCCTGCAAGGGAGAGATTATTATTTTATTCTCTATGATAAAGATCATCGTGTTATATTCAGACCATCACTTTTTTATGGTACTGCGAATATTGGAGCATATGATTCAATTATGTATGTTTATAATGAAAAGCATTATCTTTTCTATCCGGAGAAATACGGTTACGAGTCATATGAATTAGATAAATAACGGCTATTAACAGACGGTTGTGCTGGTTATCAGAGAATGCTATAAATTCTGTGCACATTCCAGTAATGTGCTCAAAAAAGGAATGGCACGAGAGTGTGCAGAATTCGGGTTTAAATACTGCGGCGTGTCGTTTGATAGCTGGAAAGATAAACTATGTCAGTTCCAGGAGGCGAAGGCGCGGTATGATCAGTTTTTTAAGGCTGATGGCCAGAAAAAAACTGGTGGACTGGCAATAACAGTGCGATTAACCAGGCAGCCCGGCATCAGGCTGTCGCAACAGTAAATCAACCGTTGAAAATCGTTTGGATATTTATGCAACCTGTCAGCTATCGTTACTTTTCGAAAATTTTTTTGCGATATAAGGATATTATCACAAGATGGCAACCGTAACTTTAAACATCAGAGTTGAACAAGAATTTGGAGTAAGTTCACCAATTGAAATCTCTCATGCTACCAGCATTTTTCGCGATGTTAGTTTGCATTTTGAACAAATGCTTGGTAAACACAAAAAATGGTTTTTAAAAGGATATTCAAGAAAACAGGCATTACAATATCAGGTATTTGTTGATGACATGATGGTTCCAAAAGAAATCTTATCAAAATGGGAAAAAAGATATCAGAAAAATTATCCTTTTTTTGGAGAGGGTATTTGGGATGGTGAAGAAGATGATAGCAGTGCTGGAATTGATTTAACATCATCTTACTCAAGCTCTAATCGGCGAAAAAATCCTATGTCGCTTGTTATTGAGTTTCCAGTTTCCCTTATAAGCACAAAATTGTCATCTGACCGAATGCTGGAATTTATGCACCATATGCTTAGTCTGAATGAAAATTGCACATATCTTAATGTTGAGTCAGGAGGGTATAGTTTTCCTGAAATTATTCCTAAAGAAAATGGATATGATGAAGTGTATAAAAAAGTATTCCCCGACAGAATATCTTGCGGATGGATGCTATTCATTCCAGCTATTATTTCACCTGACCTGATTCCATGTGCTGCCAGAGTTGTCCCTGTTCTGAAGGATAGTAAAAAAACTGGAACGATAGTTGTTTCAACTGAAGAGATATTTGATGGAAATAATAAAGAACATATCGGCAAGGCTAATGATATTGAAATAAGACTTCTGGATCTGGGCCTTCTTCCGTTACTGACGGAACTTTGATCTAATCACCCAATGGCAGGAAACGGATTTGCAGTTTATCCAGCGTATCCTGTCGGAGGTGGGGATTTACTGGCGCACCGAAATGGACAATACCCGCGAGCTGGATACGTTCATTTTTGCCGACAGCCCGCTCAACTATCAGTTTGATGTGCGCCTGCCGTACTGCGAGCCATCTGGCCTGTTTGATGGCGCAGCGGAGTCAGTCTGGGACGTGCGCAGCTGGTATAACCTGGCCACCGGCACGGTCATGAGCCGTGACTACAACTATCGCACCGCCTCCATGCCGATGGATACGACGGTCAGTGTACGTAATGACGCAGTAACGACCGGGGAGCATTACCGCTACGCCGCGCCGTATCGCGAAGCGGGCGACGACACAGAGCCAGAACCGGAAACCGAAAGCGGGGCATTCTACGCCCGGCTTCACCATGAGCGTGCGCTGAACAAAACCGCCCGTGTTCACCTGTTCAGCAATGCCTCACACCTCACGCCCGGGCAGGTGCTGGAGCCACAGGGCAACATCATCAGGGCGCTGAAGGACGGAGTCATTCTGACGCTGGTAACCTTCCGGGGCAGCCGTGACTCCCGTCTCCATGTCTCGGTATGGGGTATGCCTTATACCGAACGTTACTGTTACCGTCCGGCAGAAATCCCGCGTCCGGTGATTGCGGGCACGCTGCCAGCGCGGATTGAAAGCCGGGAAAAGAACGACATATACGCCCACCTGGATGACCAGGGGCGCTATCGGGTATGGGAGCACTGATGTCTGCGCTTTACATTCCGTCTGCGGGTGAAGGGAGTGACCGGGTTCCTGGACGGGATGAATTCTGGTACGAAGAAGAGCTGAGGCAGAAAGCCCTTACCGGAGCAAAAGCAACAACCCGGGTAAGATTCTTCTGGCGCCAGGATGAGCAGGGCAACCTGCGGGTCTGTGGCGTCCATACCGGTGAAGGGACGCCGTATGAAGGTGTGCGCACGGCAAACATGGTGTGGAATAGTGAAAATAACCGCTATGAGTTCACACCGGCTCACAGTGTTGATGGCCCACTGATTACCTGGACACCGGAGAGGCCAGAGGGCAGTGACCTTCCCTCACATACCGGCAGCGACATCAGGCCGATAGACCAGGATTTGACCATTTCAGGGAGGCGTTTTGGCTTGCTGTGGCTGAGTGTCCAGAATTGCTTTCTCAATTTACGAGGAGTAATCAGGCGTTAATCAAGAAGGGATATGCACCATTTACGATTCCAGAAGAGCAGGCTGGAGGTCGCAAAACATTTGAAATCCATCATAATAAGAGAATAATAGATGGAGGGAAGGTATTTGATATGGATAATTTATCAGTCACCACCCCGAGAAGGAATATTGATATTCACAGGAGGAAAAAGTGAATGACAGCCTCATATAAAAAACTTAGTGATTATACTGAAAACGAATTTATCCAATTCGTAACCGACATTGTGGAGGTTAATTCAAATTCGGAGGAAAAACATCATGCATTAGTATCAAAGTTCGAAGAGCTAGTGCAACACCCAAGAGGTAATGGCCTTATTTATTATCCAGAAGATGGTGAAGATGATTCTCCCGAGGGAATTGTCCAGACAATCAAAGCATGGAGAAAGTCAAAAAGGCTCCCATTATTTAAAGATTCATAACTCAATAGAATTTCGCGAGAGATGAGCCTGGTGTGGCAACAGGGAAAGGTGAGGTGCTATCAGGTTCTGAAAAATGGCTTGAGGCCGCCAGCTCTGGTCTGAGCTGGTGGCTCCTGTACCAGCGCAAATTGCTGATAAACTTAGAGGAAAATCCTTCCGCAACTTTAACCATTTCAGGGGGGCGTTTTGGCTTGCTGTGGCAGAGTGTCCAGAACTTATGAAGGATTTTAAACCTTCCAACCAAACCCTAATAAGCATGGGGCTAGCGCCTTATCCTGTCCCTTCAGAACAGGTGGGTGGCAGAATAACTTTTGAACTTCATCATTTAGAAGAAATCCAGCATGGCGGAGATGTGTTTAATGTGGATAATATCAACGTTACTACTCCTCGCTTACATACAGGAATACATAAAAATGCTAATAGATAATGAGAAAACAATAAGCGATTATACTGAGTCAGAGTTTATTGAACTGCCATCTAATTTTTTTGAGAATAAAAACGGATTAATGCAAAAGGATTTTAGGAAATTTATTGATGACTTACAAATGCACGTAGTTAAAATCACCCAGCACCCACTCGGTAATGGACTAATTTTTAATGCGCCTGATGAAATTGAATGCTCACCATTGGGAATATTCGGAGAAATTAAAAAATGGAGAACATCTCAGGAATTAAAGTTATTTAAAGACTCTAAATAATCTGTCTGGCGGGCGATAAGAGCCTGTAATTTAAATTGTGTATCTGCCTGCGTTTGATATCTTCATTGTAACCCTCCTGACGGCGGCTCTGCTCCCTTGCGGTAATTCACCCGTGGCGTAACCGCCCCAGCTCCTGCCAGACAGAGGGCAGGGTTGACGGCAGGAACCACACCATGATGGAATCAGGTGACTTCTCATGCTGCAGATTGGGCGTGTGGAGCAAGGCCGGATGATGGAGATGAAAAAAATAGCGACTAATCAGCGGACTTACTCTACTATTTGTCGAAAAATTGATACAGATGGACACATGCTATGGCTATATCTATTAAAACCTCTCAGGACATCGAAAAAATGCGCGTTGCCGGGCGTCTGGCCGCTGAAGTGCTGGAGATGATCGCACCTTATGTCAAACCAGGCGTGAGTACGGGAGAGCTGGATCGTCTCTGCAATGACTATATCGTTAATCAGCAAAAAGCCATCTCCGCCTGTCTGGGCTATCACGGCTACCCCAAATCGGTATGTATTTCGATTAACGAAGTCGTTTGCCATGGCATCCCCGATGATGCAAAACACCTGAAGAACGGTGATATCGTCAATATTGATGTCACGGTCATTAAAGATGGCTTTCACGGCGATACGTCAAAAATGTTTATCGTCGGTAAACCGACGATTCTGGGTGAACGCCTGTGTCGTATCACGCAGGAGAGCCTCTATCTGGCGCTGAAAATGGTCAAACCGGGTGTCAATCTGCGCACTATCGGTGCCGCGATCCAGAAATTTGTCGAGGCGGAAAATTTTTCCGTGGTGCGTGAATACTGCGGTCATGGTATTGGCCGGGGTTTCCATGAAGAGCCACAGGTATTGCACTACGACTCCCCGGAAACCGATGTCGTGCTTCAGCCCGGAATGACGTTTACGATTGAGCCGATGGTCAATGCGGGCAAAAAAGAGATCCGCACGATGAAAGATGGCTGGACAGTGAAAACCCGGGATCGTAGTTTATCTGCCCAGTATGAGCATACGATTGCGGTGACCGATAACGGTTGTGAAATTCTGACCCTACGCCAGGATGACACTATCCCGGCGATAATCACGCACGATGCATAATCACCAGGCCGACCCGCGTCGGCCTTTTTATCAATATTCACCTCGTTATCAGGAGGGCTCCCGTGACCCGCGCTTTGCCTGACCCAGCGACCTCTTATCCTGCGCCTGAATCGCCCGAAAACTGGCCACCAGAAGCGTTGCATTGTGCCGCTATTAAGGCACAGATGGATATTTTTCAGCGCTGCCAGCGTGAAGCGTTTGATAACGGTATCGCAGCGGAAGTTTTAGTCAAAGCACGTAGTCAGTTTATCGATCAGCTACTTCAGCGCCTGTGGCGTCACTACGGATTTGATCGTGAGCCTGATCTGGCGCTAATCGCTGTCGGAGGGTATGGTCGTAGTGAATTACACCCGCTCTCCGATATCGATCTGTTGATCTTGAGTCACGATACGCTTGCGGATCAACTGGCGCAGAAAGTGGGGGAGTTTCTGACGCTGTTATGGGATATCAAACTCGAAGTAGGGCACAGTGTTCGCACCCTGAGGGAGTGCCTGCAGGAAGGGCTGGCCGATTTGAGTGTCGCGACTAACCTGATTGAATCCCGCTGCTTAACGGGGAATATGGCTCTCTTTCTGGATCTGCAAAAAGCGCTTTTTAGTGATCATTTCTGGCCTTCAGCGCAATTCTTTGCCGCCAAAGTAGAAGAACAACATCTCCGTCATCAACGCTATCACGACACCAGTTATAACCTTGAGCCAGACGTGAAAAGCAGCCCCGGTGGCCTGCGCGATATCCATACGCTTCAGTGGGTCGCGCGCCGCCATTTTGGTGCCACGTCACTGGATGAAATGGTCGATTTTGGTTTCCTGACCGCCGCAGAACGCGATGAGCTTAACACTTGTCTGCATCAACTGTGGCGTATTCGCTTTGCTCTGCATCTGGAGTTGACACGCTACGATAACCGGCTGCTGTTTGATCGCCAGCTCAGTGTTGCCCGCCGCCTGGGGTATGATGGCGCGGGCAATCAACCGATCGAAGACATGATGAAGGATCTATTCCGCGTCACTCATCAGGTCAGTGAGCTGAATCACATGTTGTTACAGCTCTTTGAGGAGGCGATTCTCGCCCTGAGTGAAGATGAGAAACCGCGACCCATTGATCAGGATTTTCAGCTACGTGGCTCATTGATTGACCTGCGTGATGAGACGTTGTTTATGCGCCAGCCGCAGGCTATTCTGCGTATGTTCCTGCTAATGGTCAGTCACCGTAACATTACCGGTATCTACTCAACAACACTGCGCCATCTGCGTCATGCCCGTCGCCATCAGACGCAGCCGTTGTGTGATATTCCCCAGGTGCGGTCAATTTTTATTCATATCCTGAGCTTACCCGATGCGGTCAGCCGGGGGCTATTACCCATGCATCGCCACGGTGTCTTATCGGCCTATATGCCTCAGTGGTCGCATATCGTCGGACAGATGCAGTTCGATCTTTTTCATGTCTATACCGTTGATGAGCATACGATTCGCGTCATGTTGAATCTGGAGAGATTCGCCAGCGATGAGATCCGTCGCCGCCATCCCTTGTGTGGTGAATTGTGGCCGCGCCTGGCCAGTCAACAGCTGATTCTGATTGCGGCGCTGTTCCATGATATCGCGAAAGGTCGCGGTGGCGATCACTCTATTCTCGGCGCTGAAGATGTACGGCAATTTGCCAAGCTACATGCGCTGAGTGAGCGGGAAACGCAACTGATTTGCTGGCTGGTACGCCAGCATCTGTTAATGTCCGTCACCGCGCAGCGTCGTGATATTCAGGACCCACAAGTAATTAAACAATTTGCGCAGGAAGTTCAGACTGAAGAGCGGCTGCGTTATCTGCTCTGTTTGACGGTCGCTGACATCTGCGCCACCAATGAAACCTTATGGAATAGCTGGAAACAGAGCCTGTTGCGTGAACTGTATTTCGCCACCGAAAAACAGCTACGCCTTGGGATGCAGAATACCCCTGACATACAGGAACGGGTGCGCCATCATCAGTCACAGGCGCTGGCATTACTACGAATAGAAAATATCGACGAACCGCGATTACAGCAAATCTGGAAACGCTGTCGTACCAGCTACTTTATGCGTCATACGCCTCATCAGCTCGCCTGGCATGCCCGCCATTTGTTGCGCCACGATCTCTGCCAGCCGATGATTTTACTCAGTACACAAGCTTCTCGTGGCGGTACGGAAATTTTTATCTGGAGTCCGGATCGCCCCTATCTGTTTGCTGCTGTTTGTGGTGAACTGGATCGCCGCAACCTGAGTGTCCATGATGCGCAGATCTTTACCACCCGCGATGGTATGGCGATGGATACCTTTATTATGCTGGAACCTGATGGCAGGCCACTGTCCGCAGATCGCCATGCGTCTATTCGTGCTGGGCTGGAACAGACGATTACCCAGCGTCGCTGGCATCCCCCTGCGCCACGTCGGCTGGCAGCGAAGTTGCGTCATTTTTCGGTTGCCACCGAGGTCAGATTCCTGCCGACGCATACTGACAGAAAATCATTCCTCGAGCTGGTCGCTCTCGACAGGCCCGGTCTGCTGGCACGGATCGGCCAAATTCTGGCTGATCTCACTCTTTCACTGCACGGTGCGAGAATTACCACCATTGGTGAACGTGTCGAGGACTTGTTTATCATCGCCACTGCCGACGGGCATGAGCTGGATCATGCTTTGCAACAAGAAGTGCAACAGCGGTTGACAGAAGCCCTCAATCCAAACGATAAAGAGTCACCCATTTTTATAAGCCACGAGAAAAAAGAGTAAGCTATGCAACAACTACAAAATATTATTGAATCTGCCTTTGAACGCCGTGCCGACATCACGCCGGATAATGTCGATACCCCCACCCGTGAAGCGATTCTTCAGGTGATTTCTCTCCTTGACTCCGGTGCATTACGTGTTGCAGAAAAAATGAATGATCAATGGGTCACTCATCAGTGGCTGAAAAAAGCGGTTCTGCTCTCTTTTCGTATTCATGATAATCAGCTGATCGAAGGCGCGGAAAGCCGCTATTACGACAAAGTACCGATGAAATTCGCCGATTATAGTGCTGAACGTTTTCGCCAGGAGGGCTTTCGTGTCGTACCGCCCGCTGCCGTGCGTCAAGGGGCGTTTATTGCCCGCAATACCGTACTGATGCCCTCCTACGTTAACATTGGTGCTTATGTCGATGAAGGGACGATGGTGGATACCTGGGCGACGGTCGGCTCCTGTGCTCAGATTGGTAAAAATGTCCATCTGTCCGGAGGGGTAGGCATTGGCGGCGTCCTCGAACCATTACAGGCGAATCCGACGATCATTGAGGATAACTGTTTTATCGGTGCCCGCTCTGAGGTTGTGGAAGGGGTTATCGTCGAAGAGGGATCGGTTATCTCTATGGGCGTCTATCTCGGCCAGAGTACCAAAATTTATGATCGTGAAACCGGCGAAGTCCATTATGGTCGCGTACCGGCTGGCTCTGTCGTGGTTTCCGGTAATCTGCCGTCAAAAGATGGACGGTATAGTCTGTACTGTGCCGTTATTGTTAAAAAAGTGGATGCCAAAACCCGTGGTAAAGTCGGTATTAATGAGCTGCTGCGTAGTATCGACTAAACACCCGGCTCTCGGCAGTGCCAGCGGGCTTTAGCACTCAAAAGCCCCTTTTTCGCAATCAGAAAAAGGGGCTTTACTGATCACTGCATCAGCAGATAGATCGTGCTATCACCACGCTGAATATTCAACGCCAGCACCGATGGCTTGGTTTCAAAAATCTTGCGCAAATCAGCGATATTTTTTACCGCTTGCTGGTTCACGCCGACGATCAGATCGCCTTTCTTCAGGCCAATTTGTGCTGCGGGGGTACCGGGCTTCACGTTATTCACGATCACCCCTTTATCCTGGCCTTTATTGCTCATCTCTGCCCCTTCAATGCCATTGAAGAGAGTGCTGGAGTCCACTTGATTCTGGCTACTTTGCTGCAATTCCAGGGTGACGTTGACTGTTTTACCGTTACGTATCAATCCGAGGTCAATTTTACTGCCAATCGGCATTGTACCAATCTGGGCACGTAGTGCAGCAAAGCTATTAATCGCTTTACCATTGAGGGAAACGATCACATCACCGGCCTGAATGCCCGCTTTCATCGCTGTCGAACCGGGGAGTACCTGACTGACAAACGCCCCACGCTGGGTATCCACTTTCATGGCTTTCGCCAGTTCGGAATTGAGCTCGGTTCCCATAATTCCCAGCTCGCCACGTTTCACCTGGCCATATTTCACCATCTGTTCTGCGAGGTTTTTCACCATATTACTTGGAATGGCAAAACCGATACCGATATTGCCGCCATCCGGCGCGAGGATCGCGGTATTAATACCAATCAGTTCACCGTTGAGATTGACCAGTGCTCCCCCTGAGTTACCGCGGTTAATCGCCGCATCGGTCTGGATAAAGTTTTCATAGTTTTCGGCGTTAAGGCCGCTACGACCCAGCGCGGAGACAATCCCTGAAGTGACCGTTTCACCGAGTCCAAAAGGGTTACCGATGGCAACGGCATAATCGCCCACCCGCAGGGTGTCAGAATCTGCCAGCATCACCGCTGTCAGGTTCTTCGGGTTCTGGATCTGAATCAGCGCAATATCAGAGCGCGGATCTTTGCCCACCACTTTGGCGTCAAATTTACGCCCATCGTTGAGCAGGACTTTTATTGTCGTCGCATTATCAACAACGTGGTTATTGGTCACAACATAACCTTTCCCGGCATCAATAATCACCCCGGAACCCTGGGCAACAAATTTCCGCTGTTTCGCATTGCCGCCCGGATTACCACCGCCCTGGCAGAACGGTGAGTCCTGGAATGGGGAGTCCTGCTGACAGAAGGGCGAGTTATCACCAAAAAATGGCTGTAAGTTACGCGGGACACGTTGTGTATTAACCGTAGCACTCCCCTCAACATTGATGCTGACGACTGACGGCATCACTTTTTCCAGCATCGGTGCCAGGCTTGGCATTTGCTGCACAGAAGAAGAGGATGTTTCTGCCGCGCTCGCCGAGAGCGGGGATAACGCCAGGCCTAAACTTAGCGCCAGAGCGCTCATTGCTAACGTGGTTTTTTTCATCATATCTCAATCTCAATTTTGATAATGCAAATTGTCAGGTTATGGCTGTCAGAGTCGTTCTATCATACTAAGTTCCCTGATTAAACCACGGGGAAAAGTAAAAATTTATTGTCGATATTTACAAAAGTGGACGTTGATAGTACGCCGCGATCTCCGGTCATTATTCTACAGCCATCAACCGCCGGTATTCATCCCACGCATATAAATCGGTCATTCCGCTGATGTAGTCCTGAATCAAACGACAACGGTAATAATACTCCATGAGAGGATATTCTTCGGCCTGAGGCGAGATTTTATTTATCGCTTCGATATAAGCCAGCCGGTGACGGGTTGAGAGTTTCTGATACAAGCGTGAAGCAATCGGTAAATCGGCGGTTCGTCCGTGCTCTACCAGTAAACTAAACTGTTGCGGCGATAAGGTTAACAACGGCTCATAGATATCGAGCAGCCCACGGATAACACGATAGCCTTGCAGCTCAAGCTGCTCGACAGATTCATGGCTAAATACATGTTTTATAGCTATATTTTTATAAAGTTTCAGCAGCTGGCTACAATCGCTCTCATCTTCAAGCAACGCCTGATTAAAATCACCGGTAAAGATTTCGGCTAAATGATCAATAAATTGATTCGCGGCGTAGGGCACCAGTTTATTCAAGGTATTAACCCGTAAATACATAAAGAACTGATCGGCCGCACTCTGATGAAGTGAATTAGTCCGTGATTTCTGCCACGCATTTTCCACCACCAGCGCAAATAGCGATCCCTTTTTGACCGGCCCCCATGCCTCAGACAGCCGCTGATATAACTGTTCGACACTGAAAATGCGTTTTTCTACCGCATCTTCAAGGTCAGCGACACAATAAGAGATATCGTCTGCCGCTTCTGTTATCCATGTCAGCGGGAAGCGGCTGTAAGGGCCGAGATCCAGCTCCTGACGTAATTGCGCGACATACTCCTCTTCGGATAAATAATAACCGGGTTTCTTCATTAAATAGCTGTGGCTGGCGGGCAGTTCTCCCCGCCACCAGGCCGGGCGGGTATATTTCAGGATACAGCCCACCTGTGCGGAAGTCAGATTCATCCGCATCAGGGTATGCACTAAACGGATCCCCTGAGCGTTACCGTCAAAACAGCACAGATCCTGACGGATTTTACTGCGCAGTTCATTCAGTCTGCCACGGCCCGCTTGCCCGCGTAGCACATCGACGCGACAGCGATCATCAGTGGCTTCGTGGTCAGCCTCTTCCGGTGCCAGCCGCTGACGGAACCAGTCATTGATCGCCGCTTCACCAAAATGACCAAATGGCGGGTTGCCGATATCATGCATCAGACAAGCCATTTCGACAACACTCTCAAAGGGGGCCGTTAAATGATCTAAGCCATAGGTTTGCAGCAAATTCTGCTGTTTCAGATGACTGAGGATCTCTCGGGCAATGTAACGTCCTGTCTGCTGAACCTCCAGAGAGTGCGTCAGACGGGTACGTACAGCAGCATTGCGCTCCAGAGGAAAGACCTGCGTCTTTTGCTGTAAACGACGGATCGCCGGTGAGTTGATAATTCGCCCGCGATCACTTTCAAAAATACGCAGAATGTCATGTTCTGTTTCGCTACTTTGTGGTGAACCATAGCAGCGTTGCCAGCTAATTTTGTTGCGAAAATCAATTTTTGCCATAGCTTCTCCTGCACGAACAATAACGTTTCCTTTTAAGGACATGATAGACTATGTTACAAAATGGACAGAACGCGAGTAACTCTATGAAAATTGGTATCATTGGCGCTATGGAAGAAGAAGTTACTCTCCTGCGCGATAAAATCAACCATTGTCAGACATTCACCCTCGGTGGCAGTGAAATTTACACCGGTCAGCTTGGGGGCTGTGATGTCGCGTTGTTAAAGTCGGGAATTGGTAAAGTGGCGGCTGCGATGGGTGCGGTACTCCTGCTGGAACACTGCCAGCCCGATGTGGTGATCAATACCGGTTCCGCTGGTGGCCTGGCGTCGACCCTGCAGGTCGGTGATATCGTTATTTCTGACGAAACACGCTATCACGATGCTGATGTCACCGCCTTCGGTTATGAATATGGTCAGTTACCGGACTGCCCGGCAGGTTTTAAAGCCGACGATAAGCTTATCGCCACCGCCCAGCGTTGTATTACCGCGCTGGGACTGCATGCGGTACGGGGTCTTATCGTCAGCGGCGATGCGTTCATCAACGGCGCTGATGGGCTGGAGAAAATCCGCCATCATTTCCCGCAGGCCGTCGCGGTCGAGATGGAAGCCACTGCTATTGCACATGTTTGCCATAACTTCGGCGTCCCCTTTGTGGTGGTACGGGCGATTTCCGACGTGGCAGATAAGCAATCTCACCTGAGCTTCGATGAGTTTCTGGCCACTGCCGCGAAACAATCTTCATTGATGGTGGAGAAAATGGTGCAGCATCTGACCCATGGTTAAGCTGCTGAAACGACTGCTGTGCGCGGTGTGGCTGCTGATCCCGCTATCGCTCTTTGCCACACCGCGGGTTATCTCGCTGTCACCGGCCAATACCGAGCTGGCATTTGCCGCCGGGATCACCCCGATTGCGGTCAGTAGCTATTCCGATTATCCGCCCGCCGCCCGTGATATCGAACAGGTCGCTAACTGGCAGGGTCTTAATCTGGAGCGTATTGTGGCGTTGCAACCGGATCTGATTCTGGCATGGCGGGGCGGAAACAGCGAACGTCAGGTGAATCAGCTCAGTCGGCTGGGGATCAAAGTGATATGGGTCGAGACGACGACCATCGCAGATATTATCGCCACCCTGCAACAGCTGGCCGCGTGGAGCCCTCAGCCGGAAAAAGCCCGCCAGGCCGCTCAGAAGATGCAAAACAGTTATGCGACGCTCCAGACACGCTACGCCAATGTCGCCCGCCAGCGGGTCTTTTTACAATTCGGTACACAGCCGCTTTTTACCACCAATCACCACTCGATTCAGCATCAGATCCTGACACTGTGTGGGGGAGAAAATATTTTTGCCGCCAGTCCTGCACCGTGGCCTCAGGTCGGTCGCGAGCAGGTACTGGCCGGAAAGCCACAGGTTATTGTTATCGCTGGTGATATCAGCAAAGCACGCGCGGTCGAGCGCTACTGGCATGATCAGCCAGGTGTGCGCGTTATTGCCCTCAATCATGACTGGTTTGAACGTGCTGGCCCGCGTATTCTGTTAGCGGCTCAGCAACTCTGCCGCGCACTGGCGCAGGAGGGGTAAAGGGGGTGACTGCGGATGCCAGAATTAGATGCTGAATGACGATCCACAACCGCAGGTGCTCTTCGCATTGGGGTTGATCACAATAAAGCGGGAACCTTCCAGACCTTCGCTGTAATCGACAGAACCACCGACCAGATATTGCAGGCTCATCGGGTCAACCACCAGTTCAACCCCCTGTTTCTCGATGGTCATATCACCTTCGTTCACCTGATCATCAAAGGTGAAGCCGTACTGGAAGCCACTGCATCCTCCGCCGGTAATATAGACGCGCAACTTGAGATTGGGATTCTCTTCATCGGCAATCAGCAGTTTGACTTTTTTTGCTGCAGCATCGGTAAATTCCAGCGGTAACGCTATATCATCACTCATTTTATTACGCTCCCATTGAGACTTATGGTAGGTTAAAGAATAACCTGACCTCTGGCATCATTATCTAACAGGCAATGAAATCGTTCAAGTGCTGGCCCCTGACGTCGACGGCGTGCTGGCGGCCTGTTTCGCCAGGGTACGTTCAAGAATAGTCGAATATAACGGTTTACCGCCGAGGAATTGCGCCAGCAGGGTTGCGCCAAGACAGGTGATGATCATCGGTAAAATAAGTTGATAATTATCGGTCATCTCCAGCACAAGGATAATGCCGGTTAAAGGCGCACGAACAGAGGCCGCCATCAGCGCGCCCATTCCGGCGATAGCAAATGTGCCCGCTTGCAGATGCCAGTCGGGTAACATCGGTATCATGGCCATACCAAACGCCGTACCCAGTAAGGTTCCCAGCGCCAGCATCGGAGCAAAAATACCCCCGGGCGCACCGGAAGAGAAACACAGTAATGTCATCAATACCCGAGCGGCAAAGATCCACAGTAACCAGCTGACCGGGAAATTTCCTGTTGCCGCAAGCGGGATCAGGCTAAAACCACCGCCTGTTACTGCGGGTTCGATCAGCGCCAGCACGCCGCATAATCCGCCAATCAACGCGCCGATCATCACCGCTTTTTTGCGACTAGCGCCATAAATACGCTGGAACAGATCCTGGGTTGCCAGCACCAGGCGATTAAACAACGGCCCGATACAGCCAAAAATCATCCCGAGGATCAGATATAACCACAGCGTCTTTACCGGTGCATCGCCCGATTTACCGATGTCGATGATCGCCGATTGACCATTAAAGAGTTGAAACACAATCGCCGACATAATCACCCCGGTAAAAACCGCTTTGATCGAGATCAGATTGTAGCGAAACTGTGGGCGCATCTCTTCGAGGATAAATAAAATTCCCGCCAGGGGTGCGTTAAAGGCTGCTGAAAGCCCGGCCGCCGCTCCTGTTGCCAGTAAGGTGTGACGGGCTTCGGGACTGCGCAAATGAAACATATCCAGCATCATGCGCCCGATATTCCCCCCCAGCTGTACCGTGGGGCCCTCACGTCCAAGCACCATGCCCGCTCCCAGTGTCCCCATGCCGCCGATAAACTTGACCGGCAACACTCGCCACCAGCGCACCGGGCGCAGATCTTCCAGCGCGCCCTCTATTTACGGGATGCCGGAACCACCTGCCTCCGGGGCAAAACGTCGCACCAGATAGTAGCCCGTCATTGCCAGAAAAGCAGAACAGAGAAAGGCTAGCGGCCAGAACAGGAATGGTCGGTCAGCGAACTGTACCAGGGTCATGAGCCGCAGATTTTGTACCCCCGTCACCCCTTTTTCAAAAGCGACGCCAGCCACGCCGGTCAGGGTTCCGACGACGGCGGCCATCAACAACACCGTTAGCGGTGTTTTATCACGCTGGATCAGGCGATGTACCACCGCCATACGGCGCAAGCGTTCGATCTGTTTTGCTTCAGAGGAGGAAGGGACTCTTTTCATGTTTTTTCTTTATTTTCAATTTAGGATCAGGGGAAGACACCCTGTGTTAAGCTTTTTCTCTGCTTAGCACCTGGCTCATCAGGCTATTTTACTTGCCATTTTGGCCCTGGACAGTGCTCGAAATCCTCAGGTACGACCTGTATGCTGCGGTTTCTCCGCGCTGTTCGTGTCCAGACTGGCTGCGCCAATAACGCCTGGTGGGCCAGGCTCTTAGCGCCTGCCGGATGATGGTATATAACTCCAGCGTAATCACTTAGAATAAGCAGTCAGATATTTAATACCAATCAGGATCATAGTAATGAGCAAATCGGAAACTCTTTATCACGCCGCACGTGAACTTATCCCCGGCGGTGTCAATTCTCCTGTACGGGCTTTTAGCGGTGTTGGTGGCACGCCCCTGTTTATCGAACGTGCCGATGGCGCTTATCTCTATGATGTTGATGGTAAAGCCTACATTGATTATATCGGTTCCTGGGGGCCGATGGTATTAGGCCATAACCATCCGGTGATCCGCAATGCCGTCATCGATGCCGCAAAACGTGGCCTGAGTTTTGGTGCCCCCACCGAGATGGAAGTCGCGATGGCGCAGCGGGTGACTGAGCTGGTGCCGACGATGGATATGGTGCGGATGGTCAATTCCGGCACGGAAGCGACGATGAGCGCTATCCGCCTGGCGCGGGGCTTTACCGGGCGGGATAAAATTATCAAATTTGAAGGTTGTTATCACGGTCATGCTGACTGTCTGCTGGTTAAAGCGGGTTCCGGGGCGTTGACACTGGGCCAGCCGAACTCGCCAGGCGTTCCCGCTGACTTTGCTAAACATACCCTGACCTGCACCTATAACGATCTGGCCTCCGTGCGTGCCGCATTCAGCCAGTATCCACAAGAGATCGCCTGTATTATTGTCGAGCCGGTGGCCGGTAATATGAACTGTATTCCGCCACTGCCTGATTTTCTGCCTGGTCTGCGTGCCTTGTGTGATGAGTTCGGTGCGTTGCTGATTATCGATGAGGTGATGACCGGCTTTCGCGTGGCGTTGGCCGGTGCGCAGTCTTACTATGGTGTGGTGCCGGATCTGACCTGTCTGGGCAAAATCATTGGCGGTGGAATGCCGGTCGGTGCTTTTGGTGGGCGCCGTGATGTGATGCAGGCGCTGGCACCGGATGGCCCGGTGTATCAGGCGGGTACGCTCTCCGGCAATCCGATTGCAATGGCTGCGGGACTCGCCTGCCTGAACGAAGTCGCTCAGCCCGGTGTGCAGGAAACATTAACCGATCTGACCGACCAGCTGGCTCAGGGATTGCTGGATGCGGCTGGTGATGCTGAAATTCCGCTGGTAGTCAATCATGTCGGCGGCATGTTTGGTCTGTTCTTTACCTCCGCGCCACAAGTGACCTGCTACCAGGATGTCCTGAAGTGCGATGTGGAACGCTTTAAGCGCTTCTTCCATCTGATGCTCAACGAGGGCGTCTATCTGGCTCCTTCCGCATTTGAGGCCGGATTTATGTCGGTGGCGCATAGCGATGATGATATCAATGCCACCATTGCTGCGGCACGTAAGGCATTCGCACAACTGTAAGTGCCATCGGGGAGTGCTCCCCGATGGTTATCGCTCGTTGTGTCTGAACATTAATTGCTACCGAACATCTCCTTGATCCAGCCAGCAACGCCGTCGCTCTTTTCCGGTGCTGGCGGTGGCGCAGATGATGGCTGGCGATCAGGTTGATTAAACGGATTATTTTGCTGTTGCAACAATTCGTCTTGCTGACACAAGGTATCAGGCGAGGTTGCCCAGACGGGCAGAGAACGCACGCCATCACCGGCGCAGACAAAATTACCATTGCTGTCCACCGCCATCTCCACCACATTTTCCGGCGCAGTCAGCAGCAGGGGTGTCGGCGTCTGGTTATCCAGATAACGTTGATAAATAGACATCGCACCACTCGCGCCATACAGCTTGGTTGGCTGGTTATTATCACGACCGACCCATGTGATCGTCACCTGATTGCCATCAATACCGGCAAACCAGGTATCCACATTATTGTTGGTGGTCCCGGTTTTCCCCGCCAGATGCAAATCGGGATATCGGGCACCCAACTGACGTCCTGTACCGCGCTGTATCACCTGCTGCATCGTCCATAGGGTCATATACGCCGCCTGTGCCGGGACTTCTCGTTGTGCCTGCGGGTAGCTCTGATAAAGTATCTTGCCATCTTCGGCGATCACCGAACGCAGTGCCGACAGGGTGGCGCGGTTACCACCGCTGGCAATCGTCTGGAAGGCTTGTGCGACCTCCACAGGCGTGAAATTCAGTGCCCCCAGTAGCATCGCAGGAACCATGTCAATCTGTGCTTTCGGGATGCCCAGTTTCTGCCAGGTTTCGCTGACGGCCGGTAAACCCAGCGTCATTCCGAGATTCACGGTCGGTACATTCATCGATCGGGTGAGTGCGTCCACCAGCATCACCTGTTCACTGAAACGCCGATCATCATTCTGGGGCGACCAGGTCTGGCCATTCGCTAAACGCAGGGTGATCGGCGCATCAGCAATCAGGGTATTCAGACGATACTGATTTGGTTGACTTAACGCCGTGAGATAAGTGGCGGGTTTCGCCAGTGAACCAATGGAGCGACGCGCCTGCATCGCCCGGTTATAACCAGCGAATTGTGGATCGGCACCGCCAATCATCGCCCGGACTTCGCCGCTCAAACGATCAACGACGACCATTGCGGTTTCCAGATCGGGCAACTTACGCTGTTTCTTCAGTAACGGGATACCTTCAAGCACCGCTTTTTCGGCGGCATCCTGCGAGACAGGATCAAAAGTGGTAAAAATTTTCACGCCGGAAAGGTCTTTCACCTTATCGCCGAGCTTATCCTGTAATTCCTGACGTACCAGCTGCATAAATGCCGGTTGAGGAGAGATGACGCCACCTCGCGGTTGTACGCCCAGCGGACGGGCGCTCAGCAGGGTGTAGAGCTCCTGGTCGATCACTTTCTGGGTCTGCAATAAACGCAGCACCAGATTGCGCCGTTCAAGCGCCAGCTTTGGATTACGCCACGGGTTGTATACTGACGCGCCTTTTACCATTCCCACCAGCAAAGCCTGCTGATCAAGGCTGAGTTCTTCTACCGGGCGACCAAAATAGTAGAGGCTTGCCAGCGGGAACCCCCGGATTTCGTTGCCGCCACTCTGGCCGAGGTAGACCTCATTCATATACAGCTCAAGGATACGATCCTTGCTATAGCGGGCATCGACGATCAGCGCCATATAGGCTTCATTCACTTTACGCCAGTAGGAACGTTCGCTGGAAAGAAACAGGTTCTTGACCAGTTGTTGCGTCAGCGTACTGGCACCTTGTACCGCCCGCCCGGCGATCAGGTTCGCCAGTACCGCACGACCGATTGAGTACAGGCTAATGCCATCATGCTGGTAAAAGTGGCGATCTTCGGTCACCTGTAGGGTCTCTACCAGTAAATCGGGGAAGCCGCTCCGTTTGACAAACAGACGCTGTTCGCCATTGGCCGATTGCAGCATGGTAATCAAGCGGGGATCGAGACGGAAGAAGCCAAACTGACGGTTGTTTTCCATATTTTCAATCGATTGCAGACGATCGCCGTCAAAATTCAAACGGGCACGAACCTGTCCTTCTTTACTATCCGGAAAATCAAATGGCCGACGAATCATCTCAATACGATTGCCCTGCACGGTATACTCCCCAGGGCGTGTCATCGCACTGACCTGGCGATACTGTGTGGCATTGAGCAGATTGATCATCTCGTTTTTACTGATTGGCATATCGGGTTCGAGATTGACCATTCGGCCATATACCGCAGCGGGAAGATCCCAGACTTTACCATCGATACGACTACGGATTTTCTGATCAAGATAGACACCATAGGCAGCGATCAGTACAGCAAAAACGATCACCAGCCTGATGATCCACCACCAGCGAAACCCTTTACGGCGCGGGGATTTCCCCCGACGGCGTGCTTTCTTTAATTTCGGCTTCGGCATCGGCTCATCATCATAGTCATCTTCATCATATTCATTATCATCATAGTCATTGTCATCATCGTCGTAATCTTCACCCTGGTTGCGACGACGGGAGGCGTGTTGTTTTTCCGGACGTGAGGATTTCACTTGACGCCCGATCGGCTCGCGGTGATTTCCCGCCATGCTCATTCTCCATCTCTTGTAGCGACAGGCTCTTATTCGCTCTTTTTTTATTGTTTGCTGGATATACCATCAATTATCTCTGGCTGCAGAGAATAGCATCAATCAGGTTGTTGACAAAGAAGGGTGATGAGGATTTCCGGCACAGGATCCTGTGCATTAAGCGTTATTTTAGCGGGCAAAACGTTGGCGGATGGCTGACAAATATACTGTGACGCGACGCAATTAACAGGCAGATATGATTTTCCGGTCACTGATGCTTATGAGTGAGCCCGGCGATAGTCAACAAAACGGTGACCGCCGGGCGCAAAAAAGTGCTAATCAATGTTCAGTAACTGGCTCACCAGCGCGATGTGGGTTTTGATACCCGCCGCCAGAACATCTTCATCGATACGGAAATGGGGATTATGTACGCTCCATGTTGCGCCTTTTTCCTTATTGCCACAGCCGATGAACAGGAAAGTACCGGGAATTTTTTCCTGATAGGAGGAAAAATCTTCACTGCCGAACAGTGGCCGCTCTTCCCGCTTCAGTGTACCGGCCGGAAAGTGGCGTTCGATAGCCGCCATCGCGATAGCGTTGGTGCTGGGATGGTTATAACCCACGGCATAACCTTGCTGCCAGCGGATCTCACTGCTTGCGCCGTGGGCGGCGGTGATGCCGTTGATGATCCGTGACATCAGCTTTGGCACCTCTTCACGCACTTGCTGATTATGGGTGCGTAACGTCCCCGCCAGCTTAGTGCTATTGGGGATCACGTTATAGCTGTCACCCGACTGAAAGGTGGCGATAGTCAGCACCGGGGCGGTTGCCGGGTCGACATTCCGCGCGACAATCTGTTGCAGGGCGGTGACAACTTCCGCACCGATGGTGATGGGATCAATACAGTGTTGCGGCATCGAACCATGACCGCCTTTGCCCTGGATAGTAATATCGAAGTTATCACTGGATGCGACGTAGACGCCCTCTTTCAGCGAAAGTTTACCTGTTGGTATCGCCGGTAAAACGTGCAGGCCAAAAATATGTTCTACATCATCCAGTATGCCGATCTTCACCAGTTCGCGGGCACCCCCTGGTGGGACTTCCTCTGCTGGCTGGAAAATAAATTTAATACTGCCGTGCAGTTTGTCACCTAGCTGGCTGAGTACCTTCGCTGCACCCATCAGCATCGCCGCGTGCGCATCGTGACCGCAGGCGTGCATGACCCCTGGTACGGTGGAACAGAAATGTTCACCGCTCTCTTCCTGCAAGGGCAACGCGTCAATATCGGCACGTAATGCCCACATCGGCCCTGGATGGGCGCCGCGCAGTACGGCAATAACGCAGTTTTCCAGCGGGCGGCTGATTTCCAGTTCGCTGAAAGAAGCCAGTTCACTGGCAATATAATCGGCCGTCGGTTTTTCCTGAAAAGAGAGATCAGGATGAGCATGGATATGACGACGCCAGCGCAGAGCCTCTTCGGCAGCAGCGGAAACCAACAGTTCAGTAGCGTGATTCATAAATTTTTCCTTCAATCAGCAGCAGACGAAGCAGCGACGATGGCTTTGCGGCGCATCAATGGCAGCACCGCAATTGCCGAGCAGACCATCGCCAGTGACAGAAACAGGAACGTACTGGCATAACCGTGAGTCGTCGCCACCAGATAACCAATCACGATCGGTGCGACAAAGCCTCCCAGCGTTCCCCCGGTATTAATCAGACCGATAGCCGACCCCATAATGTTTTCCGGTAGGCGTTTCATCGGCAGCGTAAAGGCCGTGACGAAGGCGGTCATTAAAAAGATGTCGCCGATGAATAACAGCAGGCTGGCAATCAGTGGGTCCGGGGCATAAAAAATGGCAAAAATAGCCGCGCCACTGATCAGCGCACTGACAGCGATCACCTGTGATTCACGATTGAGAAAATATTTTCCTACCAGCCAGCCAGTGCCCAGCGAAGATATCCACATACCAAGGCCACCCGCGGCGACGACGTAGCCAGAGCCAGTCAGCGACATTCCCATGTTTTGTACGAAAAATTTGGGTAGCCATGCCATCAGACCATAGGTAGGAATATTGATACAGAATATCGCGATAAACAGCAGAATAACGGTGGGGTTACGCCATAATGCATGATGAGTGGCCTCTTTTTTTGCGGCTACCGTTGCCGCTGGCTGTTGGCGTGGCACCTGCCAGGCGATGAGAGCTGCAACCACACAGACCATTAGCCCAAGTACAACAAAGGAGTAATGCCATCCAAGAGCGGATATGGCCTTAGTCGCAATAATCGGCCCGATAGTCATCGCCAGTCCTGCCGATGACAGCAAAATAGACTGGGCGAAAGTGCGTTTTTCGACGCTGAAATTACTGACCACCGCTTTGGCACATGAACAAGGGTAGCCGGAATGGCCGACGCCGGAAAGGAAACGAAACAGTAGCAGAAGCGCGAAACTGAAACCCAGACCACCGAAGCAGAGGGCACACCCCCCCAGCGCTAAGAGTGACATGATGAGCATCGGTTTATAGCCAATTCGGTCATTCAGCCAGCCGGAGGGGATCTGGAATAGCGAATAAGCGAGGAAAAAAACACCGGTGATATAGCCCAGTTGTTTACTATCGAGGCTAAACTCCTGCTCTATCGGCAACATCGCGAAGCCGATGACGGTTTTATCGATATAAACGAAGACATAGCCAATAAACAGCAAAAAGATCATTTGGTACTGACTTTTCATTTTTATTTCCGCCTGTAATCCATAAGTGCGTGCTGGCGTTATCCACATCAATATTGGGGGGTAATGATATGTGGAAGAAGAGATTAACTCTCTACAGATAATGCTCTTTATATAATAAGAACGAAAAAGATATCTCATAAAAATGAGTTAGTTGCAAGCATTAAGGTCAATGGTATAGGGCGGCGATGTCTGTTTTGCGATCCGCCAGTCAACTCAGATGTCACCGTTTGTTAGCCGCGGGGGGCGCGTCTGGCTAAATAGCGATTTGCCAGCTGATTCAGGCCGCAGCATAGCAGGTAATAAACAGCGCCAGTAAAAAGAAAAATGGCTAATGGGTAGATCTGTACCCGGTTATTAACCTGACCGGCAACGGTGGTCAGTTCCGGGACGTTGACGATAAATGCCAGCGAGGTATCTTTAAGCAGATTGATAAAAATGCCCACCAGAGAAGGTTGTATATGACGCAACGCTTGTGGCAATAAAATCAAATGTAATGCCTGCCAGGCGGAGAAACCCTGGGCGCGAGCCGCCTGATATTGTCCGGCTGGCAATGCCTGCAAGCCCGCCAGCACTGAATGCATCACCGACGCACTGGTGAACCACGCCAGCGCGAGAGTGACCGTAACCGCCCCAGGTAGATCGCTGCCGGTGAGCATCGGTAGCAGATACCAGAGCCAGAAAATAACGAAAATCAGTGGAATACCGCGAATGAGTTCTGCCCACAGAAACAGCAATCGACGAACCAGGCCATGATAGCGCCAGGCGACGCCAGCCAGTAAAATCCCGCCAGGGAGGGCCAGTATGGCTGCGCCAGTCGCCATCATCAGTGTCAGCACGACACCGCCTGGAATACCTTCCGCCAGTCGCCCCCATAGCAGATAATCAAGATTATCGATGATAACCGCCAGATTAACGTTCACAGGATACGCTTCCATTTCGTTTTTTAGCCGGGCCGAAGCAGGAAAGTAGTGTTCCCGCTATCATGCCAAACGCCAGGTATAACAGGGTTCCGGCACCGAATGCCTCGAGGGCATGAGCGTTATAACTTTCGATTTGCCGAACCTGATAAGTCAGTTCGGCAAGGCCGATGCCGCTGGCTAGCGAAGAGAGTTTGATGAGATTCAGATACTGACCGACGATGGGTTGCCAGGCGTTTGCCACTGCCTGGGGCAGCAGGATATAAAGCAGGGTTTGCCATGCGCTCAATCCCTGGCTACATGCGGCCTCCCGTTGACCGAGGCTAATAGCGTGTATCCCGGCAGTGACCTCTTCTACCAGAAATGCCGACGTAAATACGCTTAATCCCCACATAGAGCAGAGAAATTCAGGGGTGAACCACCAGACGTTTTCCGGCAGAACGGCCCATTGATGATCGGCATTGATAAAATCACGCAGGCCCAATGGCAAGCCGTTCCAGGCGGCAAAATACCAGAACAGCAGTTGTACCAGCAGCGGTGTGTTGCGAAATAATGAAACCCAGCAGGCCACCAGCCCGCGTCCTGCCTTGCCACCCCCTAACCGCAAGGCCAGCAACAGAATAGCCAGAATAGTCGCCAGTACGATCCCGGCGATACTGATCCCTACGGTGGTCAGAAAACCGGAGATCAGCCACTGGAGAGGTTGTCCGCTAAGTATGCCGTGCCAGTCAAAAACAGGAGTCAATCGGGGCGCTCCTGGTGTAACGGATTGAGGACTTTTTGTAGAAAACGATGCGTGCGGACATGTTGTGGATGTACAAAAAACGTCGCTGGAGGCGCGACTTCGAGGATCTCACCTTTATCGATAAAGACCACCCGGTCAGCGATCTCGCGGGCAAACTGCATCTCATGGGTGACCACAAGCATCGTGATGCCACTGTGGGCCAGTGTTTTCATCACCTGTAATACTTCACCGATCATTTCAGGATCGAGGGCGGATGTCGGTTCATCGAAAAGAATAATTTGTGGTGAAGAGGCGAGGGCGCGGGCAATCGCAACACGCTGTTGCTGACCACCAGAGAGCTGAGCAGACATAAATTGCGCTTTATCCTCCAGCCCGACCTGTTGCAGCAGTGCCAGTGCGCGATGACGAGCGGCATCGCTCTTCCAGCCGTGCACACGCTCCAGGGCCAGAGTAATATTCTGTAGTGCTGTCAGATGGGCATAGAGATTGAATTGCTGAAAAACAAAACCGACCCGACTGCGTAACTGGCGTAAAGCGCGGGCAGTCAGTTGATGGGTGGGCTTGCCATCGATCAGAATTTCACCCTCACTGAGTGATTCAAGTTGATTGATCAGGCGAATCAATGTCGATTTCCCGGAACCGGAGGGGCCGAGGATCGCGACGACCTCGCCCGGCTCAACCTGCAGATTAATATTGTTCAATACCTGATGATTACCGTAACTTTTGGCAACCTGACGAAATTCAATGCTGGCGCGTTGTAAATGCGAAAAATCCGCAGACGCCGCTGTGGCGGATGAAAACAGAGCGGATAACATACTATTTCGCTTCGATAGTAAATGTGCGTGGTTGCGGTGTCTGAGTGGTCGGGCCAAACCAGAGATCGTATATTTTGGTTGCCTGGCCTGATTTTTCGAGCTCCAGCAACCCTTGATTCACCGCGTTCAGCAATGCGGGCTGGCCTTTCTTTACCCCTACGCCAATCTCTTCTTTGCTGAGCAGTTCAGGAATAATCTTAAATTTTTGTTTATCGGGTGCGGCGGCCAGCAAGCCAGCCAGAATCGTGCTGTCCTGAGTAATCGCCTGGACATTACCGTGACGTAGTGCAGTCAGTGCCAGTGGAATATCATCATAGGAGAGAACCCGTGATTGCGGGAAACGTTGATGTAATGTCTGTTCGCCCGTCGTGCCTTTTACTGCTCCAATACGTGATTTCTGGTAACTTTGCAGCGTGTCAGCGGAAGTTGCCGGCACAAGGAATTGCTGACCGGTGACAAAATAGGGGAGAGAAAAATCAATCACCTGAGCACGTTCCGGGGTAATCGTCATATCTGCGATGATCAGATCCACTTTACTTGATTGTAATAGCGGAATTCGATTTGCCGGATTCGTCGCGACCAGTTTGAGGCCGACACCCAGTGATTGCGCGAGTGCCTGTGCAAAATCGACATCGTACCCTACCAGTTGATGGCTTTCAGGATCAATCGAACCAAAAGGGGGATTAGCATCAAAAGTGGCGATTTTTATCACACCAGCCGCTTTAATATCGGCTAACTGGTCGGCCTGCGCCTGGGTCGTCAGTATCAATATACCGAATACCAATTGCGATGCTATGTCTGTTATCCGCATGATATTTCCCTTAAAATTTTATTTTGTATTTCATACCTGCCACGCTCCCATAAACCGATGCTATCCGGCAAGGAAGAAAAAGTTCTTATCTATAACAGAAAGATATTTAATCGCGAGCCATCATGCTTTGCCAGAGTTGTGCATCAGGCGGCATTGTTACAGGCGCAGAAATCTGATCCTGCATGAATGACGACTATCGCTCATCAGTATGCTTATCACTCAAAGGGAGAGAAAACGATAGCTTAATGTTATTTAGAAAAAATATCGCACAATTTGTTAAAAATATTATAAGTTAAATTTTTAAAGACTTGTTTGAATTTTACTTCAAAGGATTAAATGCCAGAATAAAAAGTGTGTAATATTAAATGCGTCATGAAAATAAGAGTTTTCTGGTTGATTTTAAACTGCGGTTTTTAACAGAGGGGCAGACTATTAAACTGTAATCGCTTCGTCCCGGTTTGCGGGCGTTAGCCCGTATTGCTGGTGGTATATTCAATATGTTTATATTGTCTCAAACATAATATTCGCGCTCAATAAAAGTACCGATGATCCTGTCATGCATCTCAAAAGATTTTGAGTACCCCAGTGTCTTACGATTCAGTCGCTTTAACCGGTTACGCAGATTCAGGTTGTCCCGTTCAATCCGCTGCGTGTAAAGCTTACCCCTGATATGTTTTTCATCCGGCAGTATGTCATATGCGCTGAAGTTATCGGTACACCAGAAGGCGACATGAAAACCTGATAATAATCTCAGTAACCTGCGCAGTGTCTTTTTGCTCCTGCGCCCAAAAGTAGGCGCAATAATACGTTTGAGACGAGGCTCCCACGCATACCACAGCCAGCGTTGCTGCTTTTTACTGCCAGCAAAAGACCACATCTCATCCACTTCACAGATAAGCTGGATTTGCAGATTATCCAGCGGCAATGTGGTTACACATCGTGGCGCGGGTTTTTTAAAGTGCGGACAACGGCATTGATGCTGATATGCAGAGTCCGTGCGGTATCACGGATACCGGCATTATTTATAGCAAGGTCAACAATTTGTTCTTTCATGCCGGGGCGGCAGGCACGATAAGCATAATCGGTCTGGAAAGTACGACAGCATGACTGACAACGATAGCGCTGAAAACCGGACTTACCCAGGCCATGCTTTTTAACGGGTTCAGTTTGTTGACAAAACGGGCATGTTACGTCAATTTTAGCCATCTGGTGTCTCTGATAAAAAGAGCGATGATACAACGTGATCAATATGTTGAATACATGACCCAAAATTGTTACATAGAGATTAACGCTAAGAAACCATGCGATAACAAAAAATATTTTAGAGAGAAAATATCACGATTAGTGAGGGTGGAAACGGGTAGGGAAAGTATCATTTTACTTTTAAAAAGTGAGTGGTAAAATTAATAAGTTGATTTTTATAAATATTTTTTAGCGAATTTGTTAATGACAGATGAGCCAAACCAATAGTCTGATATGACACCAGGCCGGTGTCTGGTGTGGTGTTGCGATATGTCAACATGTTTCTGTAGGCTTTGTTGAATAATAGTGAACCATGCTGTTTTATCACACCTGTTTTGGTCATAAATGCTGGTCTCTACTGCGAGAAGCTTCCGACCCTGACCTTAACCTTCTGATTTTACGTTGAGGAAGACCGATGTTTTTGTAGGCACGCAGCATAATATCTATTTATTCAACAAAGCCGTTTCTGTATCGACAAATTGATAACCATCATCTATGTTATATTATGTAAGGTGTTAAACTTTGATGTGATTATTTTTGGTTATATTCATAGTCATTAAAAAAAAGTTTTTTTTCCGTATTATATGCGCGCTGTAAATGTGTACGAATAACATCGTTTGATAATGGCATAATACATATTCTGAGTATTTGTTACAGGTGAAAAATGGTAAGCAGGCCAGTCTGCGGGCATGGTGTTTGCATATAATGCCAGATTAAGTGCATCTAAACTAAATAACCTGGATAACTTGAAGTACGGTAATTTATATCAATTAAGGAGTACCACTGTGAAGATCAAATCATTAGCAATCATCGCAATGTCTGCATTATCACTGAGTTCAGTATCTGCTTTAGCTGCGTCAACAATAGTTAATGGTGGTGAGATACATTTTAGAGGTGAAGTTGTTTCTGCGGCTTGTGCCATCAACGCTGCCTCACTTGATCAAACTGTCCAGTTAGGTCAGGTGCGTTCTGACCAACTGGGTACAACAGGTAATATCAGCACGAATGTTGGTTTTACGATTCAGTTAGATGATTGTGATGTGAGTGTAGCGACAAAAGCCGCTGTCGCTTTCATCGGCACAACAGTGAGTGGCCAGCCTAAGATTCTGGCACTGCAAAATTCTGCTGCAGGCAGCGCCGTCAATGTCGGTATTCAGATTACAGACAGAACAGGTACTGCGCTGGTACTGGATGGTACTGATTTTGGTGCATCAACTATGCTGAACGCAGGGACTAATATTATTCCACTGCAGGCTCATTATATTGCTACCGGTGTGGCAACTGCAGGTATCGCTAATGCAGATGTCACCTTTAAAGTGCAGTATCAATAAGATCTGAATTCGGCAGGGAAGCAATAAGAGCCAGGAGGGCTCACAATATTTTATAGCGGACCAGGATAACTTATTGATGAAACTAATAAAATCTGGGCTGTTACTTATTTTGTTACCCGGTCTGGCCACAGCGAGTGTACAGTCAGCCACGACTCAGGCAGAAGGTGCCTTGCGTTTTCAGGGGATCATTATCGCGGAGGCCTGTCGCGTTGAAGCGGGTGATCAGCAAATGACTGTTAACATGGGGCAGATCAGTAGTAACAGGTTTCATACTGTTGGTGAAGACAGCAATCCGGTGGCTTTTGATATTCATTTACAGGATTGCAGCACAGCCATCAGTCAGCGCGTTAGTGTGACTTTTCACGGTGTGACTGACTATAAATATACCGATGTACTTTCAGCGGGTGATGCACCGGGGGTTGCCAGAGGAGTGGGTATCGTTCTGTTTGACAAAGACGGTAAACAGATCCTGCTGAGTGAACCATCCGAAAGCAAGACACTTATTCATGATGGCCCGACAACGCTTCACTTTGTCGCGAAATACAGGGCAACTGAAAATCAGGTTGTTGGTGGGGTTGTTAATTCTCAGGCCTGGTTCTCATTGACCTATCAGTAAGTCAATTAAAAATAATATTACAATGGAATTCACCTGCAATAATTATAAAACAGGAACATATAGTGAATAAACAAGGGCAGAATATAAGAAAATCGCACAAGATAACTCATGCCATACTGGCAGGCGTTTTACTTTTGGCGACTTATGGCGTAAGTCGCCATGCTGAAGCAGGCGTTGCGCTGGGTGCCACTCGGGTTATCTATCCAGCCGGACAAAAACAGGTCCAGTTAGCTGTGACTAACAGCGATAATAAAAGTGCTTATTTAATTCAGTCATGGGTAGAAAATGCCGACGGGAAAAAAGATGGCCGTTTCGTTGTTACTCCACCGCTGTTTTCGATGCAAGGCAAAAAAGAGAATACACTGCGCATTATTGATGCGACTAATAATCAATTGCCGCAGGATCGCGAGAGTCTGTTCTGGATGAATGTCAAAGCGATTCCAGCAATGGATAAGGCTAAACTGAGCGAAAATACTTTACAACTGGCGATTATCAGCCGCATCAAACTATACTATCGCCCAGCCAGGCTCGCACTTCCACCGGAACAGGCGGCAGAAAAACTCTCTTTCACTCGTGAAGGGGCATCGCTGGTCTTGACCAATCCCACCCCTTATTATCTGACCGTGACGGAGCTCAAAGCAGGAAATAAAGAGCTGGAAAACGCGCTGGTGCCACCAATGGGTAAAACCTCAGTGAAATTACCTGCTGATGCTGGTAGTAATATTACATACCAGACAATTAATGATTATGGTGCATTGACTACGCCACAGAAAGCAGTCGTGAAATAATCGGGAACACAACAGCAAAAATAAATAGCCGGATATTATTAAACCGGAGGGATTATGTTGTATCGCCAAGATGAACTGGATGATTTAGGTTCCCGATGTATCCGGCGTACTTTACTATCGACGCTGGTACTGCTGTTTTGTGCAAGGTTATTTCCTGTGCAGGCTGAAATCTATTTTAATCCACGTTTTTTAACCGATGATCAGACTGCCGAAGTCGATTTATCGGGATTTGAAAAAGGTCAGGAAATACCACCTGGGACCTATCATGTCGACCTTTATCTGAATGATAATTTGATTACCACTCAGGATGTTGTATTTCATAGTAATGAACAGGGGAGTGATCTGGTGCCTTGTCTGACACGTAATCAGTTGTCAAACATAGGGGTCAATATCGCCAAACTACCTGTGAGCGAAACGCTGGACAACGAAACATGCCAGCCGTTAACAACGCTGATAAGTGACGCCACTTCTCGTTTTGATGTGGGTAAACAGCATCTGTATATCACGGTTCCACAAGATTTTATGAATAATCATGCCCGTGGTTATATCCCTCCGGAACAATGGGATAATGGTATTACCGCGGCCTTAATTAACTATAACTTTACCGGGAATAATGTTCATAACGATTCTGGTAGCAGCAATTATGCCTATCTGAACCTGCAAAGTGGGCTGAATTTTGATGCCTGGCGCCTGCGGGATAACAGTACCTGGAGTTATAGTAGTGGTAATTCATCGAATAATATCAACGAATGGCAGCACGTTAATACCTGGCTTGAACGGGATATTGTCGCGTTACGTTCGCGATTGACGATTGGTGATAGCTATACCAATGGTGATATCTTTGATGGAATTAACTTCCGTGGTGTGCAGTTAGCTTCTGACGACAATATGTTACCGGATAGTTTGCGGGGATTTGCTCCGGTTATTCACGGGATTGCGCGTGGTACGGCGCAGGTATCCATTAAACAAAATGGTTATGAAATCTATCAGAATACAGTGCCTCCAGGCCCCTTTACCATCGACGATATTTACACCGCAGGTAATGGCGGTGATCTTCAGGTCACGATAAAAGAAGCAGATGGTAGTAGCCAGGTATTCAGTGTTCCGTGGTCCACTGTGCCGATGTTACAGCGTGAAGGCCATACACGTTATGCCGTCAATGCCGGTGAATACCGCAATGGCAATAAACAACAGGAAAAACCGAAGTTTTTCCAGGGTATTCTGATGCAAGGGCTGCCAGCTGGCTGGACATTGTATGGTGGTACTCAGGCGGCGGATCGCTATCGCGCCTTTAATTTAGGTGTCGGTAAAAATATGGGTTATCTGGGAGCGATGTCACTGGATGTGACTCAGGCTAACGCCACACTGCCTGATGACAGCGATCATCACGGCCAATCGATACGTTTCTTATATAACAAGTCGTTGAATGAAACAGGAACCAATATCCAGTTAGTGGGATATCGTTATTCCACCAGTGGCTATTATAATTTTGCTGATACCACGTACAGTCGAATGAGTGGTTATAGTATAGAAACAGCGAATGGTATCGTTCACACTAAGCCCAAATACACGGACTACTACAATCTGACTTATAACCGACGCGGTAAGACCCAGGTCAGTGTCAGCCAGCAGCTGACCGATATGGCCAGTCTCTATCTGACGGGCAGCCACCAAACCTACTGGAGCACCAGTCATGTCGACAAACAGCTGCAGGCTGGGCTTAATGCGGCAACCGGCGATATCAGCTGGACGCTGAGTTATAGTTTATCAAAAAATGCCTGGCAGCAAGGGAACGACCAGATGTTGTCTCTCAATGTTAATATTCCCTTTAGTCACTGGCTGCGTTCCGACACGCAATCTATCTGGCAGAGAGCCAACGCCAGCTACAGCATGTCACATGATCTTAACGGCCGCATGACCAATATGGCCGGGCTTTACGGCACCTTACTGGAAGATAATAACCTCAGCTACAGTGTCCAGGCAGGACGTAATGATGGTGGTGATGGCAATAGTGGTTCGACGGGGTATACCGCATTGAATTATCGCGGTGGCTATGGCAACGCGAATGTCGGTTACAGCCGCAGTAATGGTTTTAAACAACTCTATTATGGTGTTACGGGCGGTATGCTGGTACATGCTAATGGCATCACGTTAAGCCAGCCACTGAACGATACCGCTGTGCTGGTCAAAGCACCTGGGGCAGGTAACGTAAAAGTTGAAAACCAGACCGGGGTATACACTGACTGGCGGGGCTATGCCGTGATCCCTTACGCGAGCGAGTACCGGGAAAACCGTATTGCGCTTAATACCAACAGCCTGGCGGATAATGTCGATCTGGATGATGCTGTCGTCAGTGTGGTTCCGACCCGTGGCGCGATTGTTCGTGCTGATTTTAAACCCCACGTTGGGATAAAAATTCTTATGACGCTGATTCACAATGGTAAACCGGCACCCTTTGGGGCGCAAGTGACCGCTGACAACAGTCAAAGCAGCGGCATTGTCGCCGATAACGGACAGGTTTATCTCAGCGGTATGCCTTTGACAGGTAGCGTACAGGTGCAATGGGGTAATCAAACTGATACCCATTGTGTGGCGGATTATCACTTGCCAGCTGAGAGCCAGCAGCAAGCGTTAAGCCAGCTATCGGTTGAATGTCGCTAAGGAGGCAATACATGAGAAAATTACTTTGTCTGCCTTGCATTTTGCTGACACTGGTCGCGACCCATACTATCGCTGCGGAAAGCACCATTACCCTTAATGGTTATATGCATGATAATTCCTGCGAGGTGGATAGTCAGTCGGTCAACTTTGGAGTCGATCTGCTGCATCACGCGACAAAACAGCTGAATATTGTTGGGGCAACCACTGTCATGGTGCCATTTAAGATTGTGTTCTCTTCCTGTGGTGCTTCAACAACAAATGTCCGCATCGGTTTCACAGGCACTGCCGATGGCGACGATCCACATTTGTTAAAAAATGATGGTAGTGCCAGCGGGCTGGGGGTAGAGATTCTTGATAGCGATAAAAATATTCAGCCACTCAATGCGCTGCAAACCTCGATCAGATGGACACCATTACGGCCTGGTCAGTCTAATATTGTGAATTTTTATGCTCGTTTGAAGGCAAGCCGATCACCGGTAGTGGCCGGTATAGTGCAGGCAACAGCGACGTTCACTCTCGAATTTCAATAAGCGGAGGCGGGTATGAAAAAGGCTTATGCGGGATGGTTGCTGGCGGGGTTACTCAGCGTCGCTTTCTCCCTGCCAGCGGCTGATGTGACGATCACCGTGAATGGCCAGGTGGTGGCCAAACCTTGTGTAGGAAGTGTAGTAAATCAACAAATCAATCTGGGTGATTTCTATGCCTTTAATCAAGTCAATGTGGGGGATTTTTCGCTATCCCATCCGATTGTGTTTTCTATGAGTGGTTGCCCTGTTGGCACGTCGCGGGTCACGGCGACGTTTGATGGCACGATGTATAACGGTACCCACTATTTCCAAAATCAGGGAACGGCGACCAACGTTGCGATTGAACTGCTGGAGAACAGAAACAGTGGTCCGCTCGGTAAGGGTAGCCGGATGACGGTCAATGTTAATGATCCCAATATGGACGCCGTGTTTTCATTATGGGCCAGAGTGGTGACGGTTAATGGTCGTCCGACTCAGGGTACGATAGAGACTGTCATTAGTGTGATTTATACCTATGCTTAAAGCGGCGTGAGGCAGATAAAAATCTGTCTCACCTCGCTGTTCCTCCTGCTGTCTGGCGCGGAAAGCGTGCCTGGTGCATGTCCTTCAGTTTTTGTGCACTGTCTGTAGCTCTATCTGGCTGTCCTCAACAATGCCTGCCTGCCAGGCTCTGATGAAAGGAAGATTTTTTTAAATCTAAGACATTATGAATAAAAACGTTATTCTTTGCATAGCACTATTAACCCTGACGAATCATGCCAGCGCCTTTCTTTGTCAGGACCCGGAAAATAATGATATCGAGGTTCCTGAAACCAGCGTGACAGAAATCAGGACGGTCGATCTTCATATCGACTTACCATCCACCATATTACCTAATGAAAATGTTGTCATTGATATGGCAAGTTTTATTAAATGCAGAAATATTGATCCCGGCGGTCGACGTGATCAAGTTCGATTACGGGCGGTGTCAAGCGGTACGCCGTTAAACAAGCTTTCTGGTATCGTCGACTATTATGGCAGTCGTTATCCCTTCCCGTTGAACTACCAGACACAACAGGTAGATATCCCCGGTTCAATGAGCGACTGGAAAACAAAATTAACTCTCTCGCCGGTGACGAATGCGAGCGGTATTGTGATCAATGCTGGCGACCATATTGCGTCGTTTGTTTTAGAGCAAACGGGTTCGAATATATCGGATGGAGGAGATGTTAAGACCGCTGTTTTTACATGGAAAGTGATTGCCAGGAATAGTGTCGCGATACCTGTGGGTAGCTGCGATGTCTCCGCCCGTAATATAGCGGTAGAGCTGGAGCCTTACTCTGCTGTTATCAATCAGGGGTTAGTGACGACACGCTCTAATCCGGTCGATATCCCACTGACAGTGCGTTGTACCGCAAACCAGAATCTGGGATATTATATTTTCGGTAAGTCAGAAGGGAGTGATCAGACAATATTCACCAATAACGCCGCCAATCCGGCAGCGGGAGTGGGGATTCAGATTTTTAATCTGAATGGTGCGATTGCTAACAATAGTATCATCCCACTGGGGGTAGTCGGCAGGTCGCCAGTAGACCTCAAACTAAGGGCAAATTACGTCTATACCGGCGGTAAGGTGACGGCCGGGAATGTTCAGTCCATTATTGGTGTAACATTTGTTTACCAGTAATAGTGAGATAACAAGTTGTTTATCTGACAGCGTTATCTGTTTTCCAGCTTAGCGCGTGATTCTTCGCTACAGGATCGCGGCTCTCTCCGTCCCATACTCCGGTATGGGCGCTTATATTTCAGCGCTGTATACCTCCCTGTCAGGCTAATTTACTTGCCATCCTGGCTCTGAATCCTCATATGCTACGCTTTTTCCAGACTGGCTGCGCCAATAACGCCTGATGAGCCAGGCTCTTATTCCCCCAGACACGGTTCAGACGGTTTAACGATTGCTGAACATGACTATTTTTACGTTATTACTGTGCGCCAGTTATTCTGATTGTTATATTTCGGCACGAATAACAGAATAATCCTAAAATGGCCTAATTATCCGTTGGTATTAATTAACGATATTTCATGTTTACTATCATTTATTTTTATCATTTCTCTTAATTATATTTTTCAGATAAATATTTGTTGCTTTTTAATTGATATTTTGTTGATAAAATGTATTTTAATTTTATTTTGTAATTTATAAGTGATTAAAATGTTTAATAATTGATTGCATTGGTAATGAAATGGTAACGTATCATATGATTGATTTTTTTTATTTGTTATTGCGAATCATAATTCGGGCGATTAAAATAATGGGATTACCTGAGTAATATATAATATTAATTAACAGATTTTATACATATCTATAAATATTTTATCGCAAAGGCACAAAACTAATAGGAAGATTATTTTTAATCTAAAAAATAATGAGAAAAAAACTAATTCTTTTAATCGCGATATTAACTTCAGTTAATTACGCTTATGCTTTCACGTGTCAGGACTCCGCAGGACATGTGCTGGTATCTAATTCCGCATCGGAAGTCAGCCTTTTTATCAATCTACAACCGACGATATTACATAATGAAAACTTAGTGGTTGATCTTGGACAGTCGATTACATGCAGAAACGATAACCCAACCCAACGACGTGATGTGGTGAGATTAAAACGTGGCACATTCAGTGGCCGATTATCAAATTTTACCGGTACGGTAGAATACTACGGTAACAGACACCCTATCCCGTTAACCACAGAGACAGCCGATGCTGTCGTGGGGGGAGTTATGGAGCCGTGGAGACTCAAGTTGCTGCTCACACCGGTTGATGCAGCGGGGGGGATTAAGATCAACAGCGGAGAGATGATCGGCACGTTTGTTTTACATCAGACTGGTTCGAACCTGGTGGGAGGTGGTAATATTCGTGTTGTTGATTTTACATGGAATATCTATTCCCAGAACGCGGTGATTATCCCTACCGGGAGTTGCGATGTCTCTGCGCGTGATATCACGGTTAATCTCCCCGAATATTCCAGTATCAATGCGAAACAGTCCATCCCATTGATGGTGCATTGTGCGAGAAATCAGAATTTACACTTTGTGCTTTCCGGAACCACTGCAGCGGGGAGTAATGGAATGATATTTACCAATACGGCATCCTCCTCGGTAGCGGCCCGTGGGATGGGGATCCAGTTTTTTCATAATAACACACCAATATCGGCGAATAGCGATGTCCCGCTGGGGACAGTGGGTACTTCACCTGTTGATATCGGACTGGCTGTAAACTATGAACGCACAGGTGGTCCGGTGGTCGCTGGGCAGGTACAATCTATTGTTGGCGTTACATTTAAATATGACTAAGGGCCTGGCCCGTTAGGTTGGTTTACTTGTTATTCTGGTTCTGGACAGTGCCCGAAATTTTCGTGTTCCACCTGTGCGTCGCAGGTTTTCTGGGTGGTGTATTCAATATGTTTATATTGTTTCAAACATAATATTCGCGCTCAATAAAAGTACCGATGATCCTGTCATGCATCTCAACAGATTTTGAGTACCCCAGGGTCTTACGATTCAGTCGCTTTAAGCGGTTACGCAGATTCAGGTTTTCCCGTTCAATCCGCTGCGTGTAAAGCTTACCCCTGATATGTTTTTTATCCGGCAGTATGTCATATGCGCTGAAGTTATCGGTACACCAGAAGGCGACATGAAAACCTGACAGTAATCTCAGTAACCTGCGCAGTGTCTTTTTGCTCCTGCGCCCAAAAGTAGGCGCAATAATACGTTTGAGACGAGGCTCCCACGCATACCACAGCCAGCGTTGCTGCTTTTTACTGCCAGCAAAAGACCACATCTCATCCACTTCACAGATAAGCTGGATTTGCAGATTATCCAGCGGCAATGTGGTTACACATCGTGGCGCGAGTTTTTAAAGTGCGGACAACGGCAGATGCTGATATGCAGAGTCCGTGCGGTATCACGGATACCGGCATTATTCATAGCAAGGTCAACAATTTGTTCTTTCATGCCGGGGTGGCAGGCTCGATAAGCGTAATCGGTCTGGAAAGTACGACAGCATGACTGACAACGATAGCGCTGAAATCCGGACTTACCCAGGCCATGCTTTTTAACGGGTTCAGTTTGTTTACAAAACGGGCATGCTACGTCAATTTTAGCCATCTGGTGTCTCTGATAAAAAGAGCGATTATATAACATGATCAATATGTTGAATACATGACCAAAATGGCTGCATCAATAACCAAGTGGGCCTGGCTCTAAGTTATTCAAATATCGCTATTAAGTTATTTAACTGTAAAATAATCGCGATCTGTATAACAAAAAACATAGCTAATAATAGTATATTGTTTTATTGATAATTAAAACAGAGACAGTTAAGATAATCATGCTATGCAAACTATGATATTAAAAAACCGTTATCTTATTTGATATGTATTGTTAAGAGCACGGTAATAGAGATATTGCGGCGGCAGGAATTTTGTCTCTTAACTTAAGAGCTGATAACTCAGAAACTGATTATTGTAATATTAACGTCAGTTAATTACTTCTGCATTTCCATCAGTATCGGCTGACAATCCCGCAATCCTGGGTCTCTATGTACCTTTAACGTTAATGATCTCATATAAAAATAACACGTTAGCCGTAAGCTATGATAGGGTTATCTTTTCAGTATTAATATCTATCGTTAATAATGCTCTTTCATTCGCGGGTTGGATTACAGGCCCGATAAAATTGAACAGATAATGGTTGGCAACAGATATTCGTGATGATGGTGATATTCGTTTATTGATAAAATGAAGGTATAAGATATGAAAAAGAGGCAGATCTGGTTGTTCAGCTTTTTCAGGCCGTGGGATTCAGGGGCAGTCAGTGTGATGTTCGCTATGATGCTTCCTGTATTAATATTATTTTACTCAGTGGCATTTGATGGCGCAAATTTTCAAAGTGGTCGTGCAAGATTAATTGATGCACTTAATCAAGGGGTGCTGTCTGTTGCGGTGACCGACAATCGTAATGAAACGACAGAGAATGTTGACGACAATCTTACGGCTATTAACAATTATATCTCTTATTATGTATCTGAAGCCATTGTTAAGAACGATAATCTGGCAGTAACAGTAAAACAGAATTATAATAGTAAAAATCAGTTATCGTCAGTAGATTATATCGCACGTGGTACAATCAGGATGCGATCATTAATCAGGGACCAACAGGCTGATTTTAACTCGGAAGATAAAGTAGCCAGCTTTACATCGATAGTCGATATATCTGCTGATAGCTCGGCAGGGATTATCAGAAAAGGTGGCCTGGAAGAACGAAAAATGGGGACAGATTTTGCCTTTGTGGTCGATTTTTCATTATCGATGAAGAACCGGGCATCAAAATTTGCACCAGAAAAACGTCGTATTGATATGTTACACCGTGTTATTAATGACTTTAATAAAAATATCTTAAAAGATAACCCATCAGGTACTGATGCGATTGGTATCGTACCTTTTTCTGTTGGCGTTCCTGAAGTTCTGCCGGGAGAAAATATATTTGGTGGCACAATGACAACCTGTTCTTATGGCGGTAAGTTGCTGGATGAATATAACCATGTCGATATGAAATTCTGGTATAACAAAGCGCGTATCGCGACCAGACCGGTTGCAGGGGGTGATGAAGATGATGATGGCGAAGATGATGGAGAGGATGAGGATGATAGTGAAGATGAAGACAATGAACAGCTTGAGGAAATAGATGAGTTTACTCAGGCTTATCGTTATGACACTTCCTTATATAACTGGTATAAATATGTTGTCGCTCCTGCCCATGGCCTGGCAACAAAAACTGCAATGGATGACATGGTCGCCAGAGGCTGGTGTGAAAAAAATGATTTTAAAAATACGACAGAAGCGAGAAAAGCCGGTAAAGCACGTTATTATAGCTGTGATGCCGACCCCCGCTCCAGGATGTCGAGGCATTATGGCGAATTTAAGAGAACGCGGCTGGCAGCACATCGGCTGATGTATTATACAAGAACGAAAAAGACACTTTTTAATGCTAATACCATCGATTTTGACGGTATGTTTAAAGATGGTTATATCTTCTCAGATAAAGGTGTAACAAGATATCAATATCATCATGATTATGTCAGCAGAAGACCATTTCCTTATGATTGTCGGGCAGCATTTGGCTCAATTACCCGCAAGAGAGCGCAACGGTGGTTAGTATCGAAAGATTTACCCTATCATTATCTTATTGAATTAACTAATAATCCTTCTGAGATTGATAAATTCCAGGATATGACTATCTCCAATCAGGGGTTGACTTATGTGACATCGGGTCTGTTACGCGCAGTGCCTCTTATCGCAAAGGGTAAAAATCCAAGAAAAGCGATTATTGTTATCAGTGATGGTCGCGATAATATCGGTAAAAAATTATCGCAAAAATTATTCGTTGACTATCAGGTATGCGATAAAATAAGAGATGGACTAAAAGTTTATTCTGCCGGACCCACGAAAGAAGCAGATATCTATTTTATCTATATTAACTCAACGAACCAGAAGAAGGTGCTACAGCTGTGGCGCGATAACTGTACTAAGAATGTCTATTTCGCTGATAATTATAAGGATCTGCTTGATATATTGATGACAATTAGTAATAACTCCCAGCCAAATACTCACTTTATCAATGCTGATGAGTTGAATAGCTGAATATAAGCCTTGGGGACTGAGATAACTCATCCAGGGCATTCGCGGTCAGAATGCCCTGTTAATGAGTAAAAAGCTGACAGCGGTTTATTTTTTATATCCATATAAATTAAGTTTGCCAGATAAGTATTCGCCCAAGTAAATCTCATTGATTTTATGAAAACCTTGTTGCGAAATTTCTCCTTCTAACCATTCACAATCTTTATTGATAATTTCCAGTACGTCATTGTTGGCTAAACCATCAACAATAATCGGATAACGAATGTTTTCATCACCACTTTCAATAATAGTAAGTTGCCCGTTTTGTTCAAGCACTACACGTTTGAGATGTTCGACCTCGTAAACGCCATTAGCTCTTAATTTAAACATCAGATCGCTGGCAGAAACGCCATTACTTAAGCACTCTTTGACATCAACATTACCGTTATAGATTAAAGTAATCGGCTGGCCATCGACAATTCGTTTCACCAGACGATTATTTTCTTTTAAAAACTTAAGAATAAATACCAGTAAGGTCCAGATGATGAGTACCAGCACGAATTGCAATACAGTAATCGATTCATTGTAGATTACGCCGCCAATAATGCCACCCAGTACGTAGTTCTGAATTTGATCCATCGCTGAAGAGGGAGCTAAGTTACCTTTTCCCATCAGGTTTATTTGTATTATCAGGCACAGGATGCCCAGCCCAAGCTTGATAATAATGGGGGTATAAATGAGCATTTTATTTCCTCATTGTTTGATAATGCTGATAGTGGGATTAATGAGCCATGTTTCCATTAGATTATAGGTGCGCTGGTCAGCACTCAAATTGACCCGGTAATATTTCTCATTAATCTTAATAATGATGCCATCAACCAGCTGTACGGAGCTGGAAAAGATGTCATCGACACTGACATTTTTCTCTTTCGCCAGTAACCTGACAAAATTCACCATTTGTGAAGATTTTGAGTGCATATTTTGACTATTTGTATAATCGGCATACTGTACCCCAGAAACAAATAGTAAGAATAAGAAAGCAATAATAGTGAGATCGCGATATTTGGTTTGCAGACGATGACGCATATATAAAATAAAAGCGGTAATCAGGACAAACAACGTACTGAAAATAACAATGTATTTTAAATAGTCATTGAGGTTCGACTGAGTTTGCAGATAACTTATGCCATAAAAATTCATTAAAACCACCATTCTCAATTATATAATGCTGTGAATAATTATAAGCATAGTAAATAATGTTACGGATTGTGTGCCAGAAGTTGATTTTTTTGTATACGCGAACATATCAATATGATAAATAAGCGCCAGGCAGTCCGAGGCTGGCGGAGAACAGCACAGAGAAACGGTAGTCTACCCGCATGGGTGAGGATTTCGGCCACTGCCCAGAGCTAAAATAGTCTGAAGAGCCAGGCGGTTAGCCACTATTAATATCATCGATAATTATTATTTTGTCTGACATCAATACAGGATCGATTACCAGGAATAAAATCATCAGCTTGTCGGCATAATCTTTCTCTGGATACCTTGTTGTGTGTTAAAAAGAAGGTTATATTGTGATCCTTGCTGATACGCTATGGTAAGCGTAGCCAGCATAACATCAGGAAACGGTAACATATCCGAGGTCAAAGGATGCTACGCATCCGACAGGAAATAGCATGCAATAGTCATATATATGAATAAAGCACGATAGATATACGAATAACGCAAAGGAAGCAATAACAATCACTGGCAATATAATGTATAACGATTGAATCATTTTGTGTTGTATTAATGGTGCCGGCTTGATTGTTCTGATTATTAAATGGTGAGTATTTATTTTTATGAGTAAAAATCTATGGGTCTTTATTTGTACGCATGGTGATCTGAGCACTGCACTCATTGATTCTGCAGAAATGATCGTGAATAAATTGGATGATTTTTATCCCTTTTCATGTTTCCCGGATTCTGAGCCAGAATATTTTAGCCGTCAGATTGAATATAAATTACAGCAGGCTCCCGGACCCGTTTTATGCCTTGTTGATTTAATCGGAGGAATGCCCTGTAATCAATGTATCAGACTTTCACAACATTATGATTTGCAGATTGTATCCGGTGTCAATCTCCCGATGTTGCTGGAATTAAATGATGTGCGTAATGAATATCCATTATCAGAGCTGATTAAGTATTGTCTTGATGTGGTATCAACAAGCAGTAAAGATGTCTTGTCTGAACTCAATCAGTAATTAATTTCAGAACATGTTTTCTTCGCGCCTGGCCCATCAGGCGTTATTGACGCGGCAGTCTGGACACGGACAGCGCGGAGAAACCGCAGCGTACAGGTCGTACGTGAGGATTTCGGGCATTGCTCAGGGCTAAAATGGCAAGTCAAATAGTCTTATGGGTCAGGCCTTCAGTGCGAGGTCCTCGGTAGCCACGGGCTGGCGACTTTAATGGTTTGCTGATGATTTTCGCCGTTGATAATATGAAGGGCGCTCAGCCGCCCGATCTCATAATGAGGAAGCTGTACCGTTGACAGTGGTGGCAGAAAAAGATCGCCAATACCGACCATATTATCATATCCCACCACTGCGACATCCCGCGGAATGCTTAATCCTTGTGCCAGCAGTGTCTGATAGACCAGCAATGCGATACGATCATTGCCACAGATCACCGAGTCAAACAGGGGAATACCCTCGCGCATCGTGGAAAGAACCATGCCAGGGATATCAAGGTAGTGCTGGTCGCCATAGTTCAGGTAGAAGGTACTGAAGTTATCCGGATTGATCCCCGCTTCCCGACAGGCTCGCTCCAGTCCCTGGCGACGGCGACGGGTAGCGGGATGATCGGCGGGTAAGTGTAAGCACAGCGGATGACGATAACCCGCGGTCAGCAGGGCGCGTGTGGCCGTATACTGCCCTTGTTCATCATCAGGAATATAGCTGGCAACCGGGTGATTTAGGCTTTCGCAGTTAGCCAGCACACAAGGCAGGGTCAGTAATTTATCCGGCAGTGGAACCTGACGTAAGCCCATTGTGGTGTAAATGATGCCATCCGGACGATGAGAAAGCAGTAAATCGACGATATCTTCCGCCTGATCGTCGGAAAATAGATTCACTACGAAGCTGTTCCAGCCATGTGCACGGGCGGTCTCTTCAATGGATAACGTTATCTCTACCGAAAAGGGGGTCGTCACCGTATCCAGCGCCAGTACGCCAATTGTATTCGGTGTGGCGTGAGCGCCACGGACTTTTTTAGCGGAAAGATTGGGAATGTACTGGGTCTCGGCAATAGCGGCCTGTACGCGCGCCAGGGTTTCCGGTTTCAGCAGTTGTGGTGTGTTCAGGGCGCGTGAAACCGTCATCAAAGAGACATTTGCCCGCCTGGCGACATCTTTCAGTGATGCCATCGTTGATATTCCATTATGACGACGCTGGTGACATAAAACCCACCCGGGCAGATGACGAATCGTGGAAGCAAATCGCGTTCTCCTGCTGATGAAAATAACTGACCATGCTGCATTACGGTATTTCTGATAAAAATCATCATATTATATCATAGCTAACAATCTGTTCGCTGGTTATTGTAGCGCTAAAACAGGGGCGAAAACAGTAACGGGGCAATGTGACATACTGATGTAAAAGGTACATATTCTGCGCTATCCACGGCAATATCGTTGCAGTGGATAAAATATTGATCTTGATCGCACCCTCACTATGTTAACATTAACTTTATGTGATTAACATCATATATCACGGACAAACGACATGATTTATGTTTTTTGTTAACGTTAACATACGTTCATTAATCCTCCCCTCGATGAGAACGTAATGATGAAAGCTCGCCCTGCTCGTAGTTACCCGTTACTCAGTGCCTTATTATTTTTCTTCTTCGTGACCTGGTCTTCGTCCGGTTCGTTGCTCTCTATCTGGCTGCAACAGAAAGTCAATCTTGATCCGGGGGAGACCGGCATGATCTTTTCGGTACTCTCTGTTTCCGCCCTGTTTGCACAAATTTGTTACGGTTTTATTCAGGATAAACTGGGGCTGCGGAAAAACCTGTTGTGGTATATCACGGTACTATTAATCCTTTCCGGCCCCGCGTACTTATTATTTGGCTATCTGTTAAAAATCAACGTCCTGGTCGGTAGCCTGTTTGGCGGTATCTATATTGGCTTAACCTTCAACGGTGGCATTGGCGTACTGGAATCTTATACCGAACGTGTAGCGCGCCAGAGTCAGTTTGAGTTTGGTAAAGCGCGGATGTGGGGATCGATGGGCTGGGCGGTAGCGACCTTCTTTGCCGGGAAACTCTTTAATATTAATCCGAACCTTAACTTTATGGTTGCCAGTTGCTCTGGTTTGTTGTTTTTTATTCTGTTAGCGCGACTGCATGTCTCTTCTGCGCCACAGGCAATGCAGGAAGCGATATCAGGTGGCAAAATCACCTTTGAGGATGCGTTGCGCTTGCTGATGTTGCCGCGCTTCTGGGCACTGATCTTTTTCGTGGTCGGAACCTGTATCTACGGTGTCTACGACCAGCAGTTCCCGGTCTATTTTGCTCAGCAATTCTCTACGCCGCAAAAAGGGAATGAGATGTATGGCTACCTCAACTCTTTCCAGGTGATCCTTGAGGCCGCGGGAATGTTCTGTGCTCCGTGGCTGGTGAATCGTATCGGGGCGAAAAATGGCCTGATTTTTGCTGGCATGGTAATGTCGTTGCGCATGGTCGCTTCCGGACTGGTCGAAGGGCCAGTATTGATCTCTTTCGCCAAACTATTACATGCCGTGGAGCTGCCCGTATTGCTGGTTTCGATCTTTAAATACAACAGCTTAAATTTCGATAAACGTCTCTCCTCAACCCTGTATCTGGTCGGTTTTGCCTGCACCAGTTCTGCGATTTCTTCGGTGTTGTCAAAAGTTGCCGGGGATTGCTATGGAATATATGGCTTTGCTCACACTTATCTGGTGATGGGTGTGATGGTGTTCTGCACGACATTTATCTCTGTATTCTTACTTCGTCCCACCCCACCCCACCATCAGCCGAACCGCTGATACCACAATCGACCACTATCTGAAGACAAAGAGTGAAAATAATGACTGACTTAATCGCTAAAGCTGAGCAGGAAATTGAAGCGAAACAGCCGACTCTGAATCGGCGCTGGTATCCACGTTACCATCTTGCTGCACGTGCTAACTGGATTAATGATCCGAATGGTCTGGTGTGGTTTGATGGCTGGTATCACACCTTTTATCAGCATCACCCGTACTCCACGCAATGGGGGCCAATGCACTGGGGGCATGCGCGGAGTCGGGATTTAGTACACTGGCAGCACCTGCCGATAGCACTGGCACCCCAGGGACCGGAAGATAAAGAGGGCTGTTTCTCCGGCTCGGCGGTGGTGGATGGTGACACGCTGGCGCTGATTTATACCGGGCATAAATTCCACGGCGATCCGGGTGATGACGATAACCTGTATCAGGTGCAATGCCTGGCGACCAGCCGTGATGGTATCCATTTTACACGCCAGGGAATGATCATCAATACGCCGCCGGGATTACACCATTTCCGCGATCCCAAGGTGTGGCGCGAAGGGGATAACTGGTACATGGTGGTCGGTGCGCGTGTTGGCGATCAGGGACAAGTGCGTCTGTATCGCTCAAATGATCTGCGCCAGTGGCATGATGAAGGGATACTTGATCAGGCTGAAGAGCATATGGGCTATATGTGGGAGTGCCCGGATTTTTTCCCACTGGGCGATAAATATGTGTTGATGTTCTCGCCACAAGGACTGGTTGCCGAAGGTTATCAAAATCGCAATTTATTTCAGAGTGGTTATCTGGTGGGTGACTGGCGGCCAGGTCAACGTTTTGTGCGCGAAAGTCACTTTCGCGAACTGGATCACGGCCATGATTTTTATGCGCCCCAGAGTTTTACCACCCCCGATGGCCGACGAATAATCATTGGCTGGCTGGATATGTGGCAATCGCCAATGCCAGAACAGCAGGATGGCTGGTCTGGCATGCTCTCTTTGCCGAGGGAGCTGACGCTAAGTGACGATAACCGTGTGTTGATGCGTCCGGCAAAAGAGGTGGAGACGCTGCGCGGTAGCGAGTTGTCCTGGCCGGTAAGCGTGCTGAAAGATCAGCAGATAATGGTGCTGGAAAAGGCCGCGGCGCTGGAGGTGAGCCTGCACTGGGACTGTGCTAACAGTAGCGCCGAGCAGTATGGCCTGAGTTTGGGGGAAGGACTGCGAATATATGTCGATGCGCAGATGCAACGTCTGGTGGTCGAACGTCACTATCCACAATACGCGTTGTGCGGAACGCGAAGCGTGCCGATTGATCTCAGGCAGTTACTGAAATTACGCCTGTTTTTTGATAGCTCCTCTGTCGAGGTTTTTGTTAACGAGGGGCAAGCCTGCTTGAGTAGCCGTATTTATCCGGATGATGATCACCGTGAGATAGCGCTCTTCGCCTGGGGCGGAACGGCGGAGTTAACGCAGGCCAGTAGCTGGCAATTAGAATAAATAATTAGTATCTGCCCACTCATCCGTCTACTGTAATCGACGGATGAGATTTTCACGCATGATCGACAGTTATTAATGAACAATATCTGCTAAAAGGGATGTGTCGATGAAAAGAATATGGTTAGGATGTTTATTCATATCGTTATTACTCTCTGAAGGATATGCCCAGGAGCCGCTTTCGCTGGAAGCCCGGCTGGCACAAATGGAGCAGCGGCTGAAAGCAACAGAAGAGCGCGCGGCCAAAGCAGAGGCTGAAATCCGCGCCCTGAAGCAGTCTGCCACCGATCCTGTGGTATCGGTCGGTGATCCACCACCACAAACCGTCGCACTCAACCCGCCCGCTCCCACCACTCAGCCCGTATTACAGCTCAATGATTATGGCGAATTAAAATTCTATGGTGACGTTGAATTTAATATGGATGGTGCCAGTCGTACCGGTAGCCTGACATCAGTCAAAACCAGCGCGAATAAAAACTGGGCACCGGGCGATAAAGAGCGCTGGGATATTAATGGTCGTATTCTGTTGGGCATTGATGGCTTACGTAAAGGTGCTGACGGCAATTATGCCGGATTCAGCGCTCAGCCGCTGGCCGATATGACCGGCAAAATGAATCTGGATGATGCGGTATTTTTCTTTGGCCGTGAAAATGACTGGAAAATAAAAACAGGTCGCTTTGAGGCCTATGATATGTTTCCGCTCAATCAGGATACCTTTATTGAATATTCTGGTAATACCGCCAACGACCTCTACAGTGATGGTTATGGTTATATTTACATGATGAAAGAGGGACGAGGGCGGAGCAATAGCGGGGGTAATTTCCTGTTAAGTAAAACACTGGGTGACTGGTATGCTGAACTGAACATGCTGGTAGAAGATGGCAGTACGCTGTTTGTGGATAAAAATTATCACGGTAATGCCCTCGATAACCGTAAAAACGTCATTTACGCGCGTCCGGTTATCGCCTGGCAATCGGGGGCCTGGTCGGTGGCGGCAGCGATGGAAAAAAACCTGGTGAATAACGCCTATGGTTATGAAAATGCCAGCGGTCACTGGATTGATCAATCCGATCGCACAGGTTACGGAATGACCATGAGCTGGAATACCCTGCAGGCAGATAGCGAAAATGGCGCCATTGTTAACCTGAATACCGCTTATCTTGATGCTAATGATGAGAAGAATTTCAGCGCCGGTATTAATGCTCTGTGGCAGCGGGTCGAACTGGGCTATATCTATGCACATAACAAAATCGATCGGTTCAATATCTCGGGTATCAATGTGGTATGTGGTAACAACTGTGCGATCCTGACGCCCGGTCGATATAACATCCATACGATCCATACCTCCTGGCAATTACCCAATATCATGGATATGAACAACTTTAATATTTATCTTGGCGCTTATGCCTCCTGGCTGGACTCGTCAGCGGAGAATAGCGGTGAAGCAGATCGACGTTATGGTGCGCGTGTTCGCTTTAAATATTTCTTCTGATTAAGCGGTCACGCGAAAAGCCTGGCCGACAGGCTCTAAGTCTGATTAAGCACCGCCTCCAGTGAGTGCTGAATAGCGGCCAGGTTGTTTTGCAGATGGGCAATAAATGCCGTGACCAGTGCCGAGTCAGGGCGGTGTTGCGGGCGGATCAGATTGACAATAAACGGTACATCAATACTAAAGCGCCGAACGATAACCCCGCTCGCGGCGTAGTCGAGAGCGGTTAACGGGTTGACGATTGAGATGCCCGTACCGGAACGCACCAGCGCACAAACTGAAGCCGCGCTATGGGTCTCGATAATCATCCGTCGCGGCACCTGATATTCAGTAAACAGGGCATCCAGTAACTGACGATAATTATCCGTTGGGGAGAGACTGATATAGTTTTCGCCAGCGAAATCGCCTGGTGTCAGGACGGCGTGACGGCTCAGTGGATGGCTCTGTGGCAGCACACAGACCTCATTAAGTGTTAACAGCGGGATATGTTCGGTTCCGGCGGGCGGATACAGGGTTTCGGTCAGCCCCAAATCATAACGTTGTGCCGACAGCCACTCCTCCAGTAACGGTGACTCCTGTGGCACAATCTGCATACTAACGCCGGGATGACGTGCCAGAAAAGGTTGTAACAGCAGCGGCAGAAAAGACTGAGAAAAAACCGGCAGGCAGGCAATGGATAACTCTCCCTGATGAAACTGGCGCAGGCTTTCCGCCGCCCGGCTGATGCGCGCCAGACCATACCATGAACGCTGAACCTCTTCGAACAGACGCAGTCCCTGTATGGTTGGCTGTAAACGGCCACGGGTACGCGCAAACAAGCTCAGGCCGATGATTTTCTCAAAACGCGCCAGTTCACGGCTGACGGTAGGCTGTGAGGTACGCAGCAAACGTGCTGCCTCAGTCAGATTGCCGGTGGTCATTACGGCATGAAAAATTTCAATATGGCGCAAATTAATCTCTGGCATGTGACTCTCGATCGGCTACGGATACCTATATCATTTTTGCATAGACGAGTGATAAAACGATATTTTTTATTCTCCTGAACCTATGGCGTAATGATCACAACAAACGATATCGATCACGCATGGAGCCCCTGATGCCACGTCCTCTTGACACCACCGATACTGATCTGAATGCCGCCAATTTATTACGTCTGGTGAGGGAATCGGGCAGCCCGCTATGGGTGTATGATGCGCAAATTATTCGTCAGCAAATCGCCCGGCTGAGACAGTTTGATGTCATACGCTTTGCGCAAAAAGCCTGCTCAAATATCCATATTTTAGCTTTGATGCGCGAACAAGGGGTGAAAGTGGATGCCGTCTCGTTGGGGGAAATTGAGCGCGCGCTGGCAGCAGGGTACGATCCACAACATCATCCCGATGATCTGGTGTTTACTGCTGATGTCATTGATGAGGCGACCCTGCAACGTGTCAAGGCATTGCAAATTCCGGTGAATGTCGGTTCGCTGGATATGCTCAGCCAGCTAGGAGAAGTCTCGCCCGGCCATCGCGTCTGGCTACGTATCAACCCCGGCTTTGGCCACGGTCACAGCCAGAAAACTAACACCGGTGGCGAAAACAGTAAGCATGGTATCTGGCACAGCCACCTGCCTGCGGTACTGGAGATCCTGCGCCATTATCAGTTACAACTGGTTGGGTTGCATATGCACATCGGTTCCGGCGCAGATTACGCTCATCTGGCGCAGGTTTGTGGCGCAATGGTACGTCAGGTGATGGCATTCGACCAGGATTTACAGGCGATCTCCGCAGGCGGTGGGTTATCGATCCCTTATCGCGATGGAGACGAAACGATCGACATTCACCACTACTACGCCCTGTGGCATGCCGCCCGTGAGCAAATCGAACAGCATCTGGGCCATCCGGTAAAACTGGAAATTGAGCCAGGACGCTTTCTGGTGGCTGAATCCGGCGTCCTGATCTCCCAGGTGCGCAGTGTCAAAGAGATGGGAAGTCGCCATTTTGTGCTGATTGACGCCGGTTTTAATGATTTAATGCGCCCGGCGATGTATGGCAGTTATCACCATATCAACGCACTGGCGGCAGAAGGGCGTGATCTCAGCCAGGGTCCGCTAATGCCGACGGTGGTCGCCGGGCCATTGTGTGAATCCGGCGATGTCTTTACTCAGCAGGATGGCGGTAAAGTGGAAACCCGCCTGCTGCCAGAGGTGGTGCCGGGAGATTATCTGGTATTGCACGATACCGGTGCTTATGGCGCGTCCATGTCCTCCAACTACAACAGCCGCCCGTTACTACCGGAAGTTTTATGCGACAAAGGCCACGCGCGGCTCATTCGGCGTCGTCAGACTATCGCTGATTTACTGGCGCTGGAACAGCTGTAATTCCTGTCAGCCTCATCACACTGGCTGGCGCGCCATCACCGAGTGACGGCATACCAGGGTTGGGGTAAACAGATGCGTGATCTCCGGTGCCGGAAGCTGTGCTGCCAGCGCGAGGGCAAGCTCTGCCGCCTGAGTCGCCATCGTGACAATCGGATAGTGGACTGTGGTCAGCCGGGGATATATATAACGGGAGATCAGTGCGTCATCGAAACCGATCAGCGATATCTCCCCTGGCACCGCAATACGATTATCATTCAGAACCCGCATTGCACCAGCAGCCATCGCGTCATTATAACAGGCGAGGGCAGTAAAATTCCGGCCTCGCTCCAGCAGTTCGGTAATGGCTTGCTCACCCCCCCGTTCATCGGGTTGCGCAAACGTGACCAGCCTCGGATGAGCGGTTAAATTATGCTCTTTCAGGGCGCAATAGTAGCCTTGCAGTCGTTCCTGCGCATCGGAAATGGCATGACTGGAGCATAAATAACCAATTTGCGTATGTCCGTGCTGAATCAAATAACGGGTGGCTATTTTCGCCCCATAGTGGTCGTCCAGCGCCACACAGCGCTGTTCAAAGCCTGCCAGGACGCGGTTAATTAATATCATGCCCGGCATCTGTTTCATTAATCCGGTGAGCTCATCATCCGGGATCATTTTGGCATGGACCACCAGTGCAGCACAGCGATGGCGCATTAATTGCCCGATAGCCTGACGCTCTTTATCGATTTGATGATAACCATTCCCAATCAGTAAAAAATGACCGGTGTGATCAGCGACGTGTTCCACCGCTTTAGCCATCGCACCAAAAAAGGGATCAGCAACATCGCTGACCACCAGTCCCATCGTCTCGGTTGATTTCTGCGCCAGCGCACGAGCGTTGGCATTGGGATAATAATGGAGTATTTCCATTGCCGCAGTGACCGATTGCCGGGCGGCATCACTGGCTTTAGGGGAGTGGTTAATCACCCGGGACACCGTCGCGACGGAAACACCCGCGAGGCGGGCCACATCCTTTATCGTCGCCATAAGCGCTCTTTTCAGGTAAACGGTTACATGATGGCTATGTTACGGAAAAGAGCCATAGATTCAAGCTATCTGGCCGCTGTTGTCATGCAAAGGAAAATACGCCGCGTGGATAAGCGCGGCGTATAAGATAAAGGCGATTAACGCGGGCGGCGCTGTTGCTGATCAGGAAATTCAGGATTCTGATTATTGCCGGGGCTTTGATACCAGTAGGCGACGGTGGCGATATCATCCTGACGTTCATACAAGCGGATATCATCATTACCGATCTGCTGAAACGTCACTTTAATAGCCTGATGAAAAGCGATCGGATCCGGTAAATGCCAGCGATATAGCCCGTGCATCGGTAATGCGTCGTCACCAAAACCGTGTACCGGGTTAGCATCACCGGTCTGAAAAAAATCACGGGTATGATCACGCTTTGACTGCCACGGATAACCGACATATAAACTTTGAAAACAGGTTGCTGAAGCGTGACCGGACTCATCGCGATGATGGAAAGCCCAGGCACCGCCAAAATAATCTTCTGAACCGGTCGAGTGCTGAGTCGGGTAATCGGTATCACCATCGAGGTAAAACTTAAATTCGCCCTCACCCCACCAGTAACGCTCCAGGGCGGTCAGTGCCAGATAAGTACCGACGTAATAACCATATCCCTTAATATTATCCAGCAAAGTATAATCTTCGCCGGCGACAGTCACCCATTGCCGACGCCACTGGGCGTGGAAATAGAGCGGGTCATGAAAAGGTTCTGTGACCAACGCATAATTAATAGTAAAAAAGAAGTGTTCAATATCAGCCTCATGCTGATTAGTGATCTCTATTCTTGCACATTGATTAAATGGCATACGGAAATAGCAGTTAAATCCTCCGGTCGGGTTGACCGCGATTGGCACTGAATTAATCTCGCAGCGGGCACCAAAACCATTACAGAAAAAATCACCAATCGGTGACTCTACGGAGGGTATCGTTTCGCCATCCCAGTAAATACGAATAACCACATCACGCAGCACAAAGCTACCACGAGCGGTTTTATCGGTTAACGTCAACCAGATATGGCGGATTTCCGCTGGCCCTTTTATTTCAGCAATCGTCACCGTTTTCCCCGCCGGAAGGCGGATAAAACCGCTGCCTTTTCGCCCGCGTCCTAAATGGCTTGCGGCCATACAGGATTGCCCTTTTTCACCACTGCGATTTTCAGGTGAAATCGTCCGGGTTTGTTCATGATGAAAGGTAGTAACAGAACTTAACAGGCTCATAATATTCTCTCTGATTCAAGATGATAGCGATGGGTCATTGTCGGTGATACTGCATTGCAGCGTTTTACCATGCTTAAGAAAGCGAATCGCAAACAGCATGAATGCAATAACAATGAGTCCCAGTCCTTTAAAAGTGGTCGCCGGGCCGACCCGATCATAAAAATGACCCGCGAGCGTGGAAAACAGGATCACGCCGACCGAGCCCGCCACCTGATAACCAACCAGAAATACGGTGGCCGATAAACGAGAGTCAAAATTGATGGCGATATATTTAAACACTGCTACCAGTACCGTCGTAATTTCCAGACAGTGCATTAATTTAATCACTGAGATAAAAAACAGCGAGCTGGTATAGCCGGTCATTAAAATTCTTGCGGCAGAAACACCTGCGGCAAAGATCAGTGCATTTTTGGCTCCAACTTTATTGACGATAAACGGTACGGTAAACATCACGCCCGCTTCCAGAAATACCTGTAACGAATTCAGCATGCCATATATTTTATATCCTTCACCTTCATCACCAAACAGGTGAGTAAAATAGACCGGGAATAATTGCTGATCATAAATATTATACAGGCTGTATGTGCCTAATACATAGACAACAAAGATCCAAAAATCCCTGAGTTTAAACACAGTAATAATCTCTTTTGTCGTTAAAGGATTGTGTGTCCTCATTGATTCGCTACGCACCTTGTGCATGTCAGGTTTGAATGTCAGATTGAGAATCATAAATAAGACACCAACCACCGATGCTGCCCAAAAATTCAGATGTGGATTTCTGGCGATTAAAACGCCAGCCAGCAACGTGCCACAGGCATAAGCAATGCTACCCCAGGTGCGCACCTGGCCAAACTCAAAACCAAATGCCCGGCTAATTTTTTCGCAGTAAGAGTCAATCAGCCCCATACCGGCAATCCAGCCAAAGCCTAAATATATGCTACCCGCGATGACGCCAGGGTAAAAATGGTGGCGCAATAAAGGTTCATAGACATAAATAAGGAAAGGTGCTGACCCGGTAATGATAATGCTCTGAAACCAGACCAGATTCTTCTTTAAAACTAGCTTATCCTGCACGACGCCATAGAAAAACATGATCAGCAATGCGATAAAGAAATTGAGCGAATAAACGATCCCGGTTTGCCTGGCACTCAGGCCAATCTGGTTGCTTAACCAAATGGCATAGAAAGAAAAAACCAGACTTCCGGCGGCATAGTAAACCATGCTATAACATGAAGAAAACCAGTAATTAGCGTCACGGTAAAAAGCGCGATTCATGATGCTACTCCACCAATATAAGGTGAATGAATCATGAATCGCTAAAAATTTAGCAAAAATGTTCAATGTCCAAAAACGTGATATCGATCAATCTTCCTGACTGATTAAATCATCAGGATATCTTTCCCGGCAGGAAAAAGATTATTTCGATCCTGGCCCATCAGGCTCAAGGTATCTGATAAAATTCTTTAATTATCAATGTGTTAATTAGAAATTACTGAGGCGTCCGGTTATGATGAAAAAAATAAAATTTAGTGATATTGCTGAAATGGCCGGGGTGTCAACGACTACGGTCAGCCATATATTTAATGGCAATGCGGAACGTCAGCGGATTTCCGCGATAACTAAAAAAAAGATCCTGGCAATCGCTAGCCACTTTGCTGATCAGCCGCATATACAACGGGCAATAATCAAAGCCACCAGGAATAAAACCCTGGGTGTTATTGTTCCTGATATCTCTAACTTTAGTTTTGCTTTGTTCTTGCATAAACTGGAATCGTTGGCCAGAGATTATGATATGCTGTTAATTATCTCCTGTAGCCATTATGATAAACATCAGGAGATGATTGCTATTAATAATCTGCTGGAGCATCATGTTGACGGAATGATCGCGATAACATCATTAGATATCCCTGATATTTATGAAAAAATAAATAAAACGACACCGGTTTTATTATATGATCGTTTTATTACTGGCAGTGAACTGCCTTTTGTGACCAGTGAGTCAATTTATTCGGTATCGCAGTTAATCGCCAGTAAAGCACAATATTTTACTGAGTTCTGGTTTCTGGCTGGCGATGTTGAATTATCGACAATTAGCGAACGCCTGGCAGGGTTTAAACAAGGGCTCAAACAGGCAGGGTTGCAGTTAAAATCGCAATGGATTAGCTGTGATAACTATCGGGAAAATCTTGGTTATTTTCTGCTGGATAACATCGTAAAAAATATCGGTCGGGTTCCGCAGGCTATTTTTACACCATCAGGTAATTTACTCGAAGGTGTGTTACTGTATTTAAAAGATAAGCGAATTGCGCACCATGAAGTCTATCTTTGCTCTTATGATTATCATCTTTATCATGATTTTCTGAATTATGATGTTGATATTCTTGCTCAGGATTATGATCTACTGGCAAAACATTGCCTGGAGAATATTCAGCGCCTTATTAATAAACAGGAGCTCAGCGATCGCAATCTTAAAATTAAGCCAAAACTGATTACCGCGAATAAGCGTTGTTCCCATTAACGCTATTTTACTGGACATTTTGGCCCTGGGCAGTGCTCGAAATCCTCATGCACTACCTGTACGCTGCGGTTTCTCCGCACTCTCTGTGTCCAGACTGGCTGCGTCAATAACGCCCACTGGGCCAGGCTCTTAATCACTACGCAACCCTTCGTGGAAGAAATAATAATTCTGTTCACCGCCCGTATTCGTTTTTTCCAGGTTGTGGTAGCCTGCGGGTATTATTTTTTCAGCGCCAGGGATGATGATGAAAAGTACTCCCACTCCCCACAATGCCTCATTCAGGCAGTTCCTGAGCCAGCCGGATGTTGCCCGTGATTTTATGGAAATTCACTTACCCGCAGAGTTGCGTGCCGTCTGCGATCTCAGTACGCTGAAGCTGGAATCAGGCTCGTTCGTTGAGGATGACCTTCGGCAGTATTTCAGTGACGTGCTCTATAGTCTGAAAACAACAACAGGCGACGGCTACATTCATGTTCTGATCGAACACCAGTCAACGCCCGACAAACATATGGCTTTCCGCCTGCTCCGCTATGCGGTGGCTACTATGCAGCGTCATCTGGCGGCAGGGCATAAAAAATTGCCGCTGGTGATACCGGTTCTGTTCTATACCGGTAAGCGCAGCCCCTATCCCTATTCAACCCGATGGCTGGATGATTTTGACGATCCCGTGCTGGCAGTCAAACTCTATAGCAGTGCCTTCCCGCTGGCTGATGTTACCGTTATTCCGGATGATGAAATCGCGGGTCATCGCAGTATGGCGGCTCTGACCCTGCCGCAGAAACATATTCATCAGCGTGACCTGGCAGAACTGGTCGATCGGCTGGTGTCAGTTTTACTGAGCGGATATCTGTCTTCATCGCAGGTGGTATCACTGGTACACTATATCGTACAGGTGCGACGAGAAGTCGCTTAACATATTGTTTTAAGAGTAAATTCTATAAAACCTACTGTCCCATCAGTAGTAGCCTATCTGAGATCTTCTTTCTGGTAACGGAAGGTGGATAAGCCTCAGAGACATCGCTTTCCAGTAAATATGGCGGACAACCGTGAGGTATGTTTGTTATTTGTGAGCATCACACAGATAGAAAGTTGGCTGTCTGGCAAGGTTAACACAAGTGAACTGTTGATAAACGTCGTTAGATAGAACAAGCCAAAGATGATGACAGGCTTGAACCAAAAGGTAAGTGATCAGGCTGTTCTTCTTTGTACAAAGAACACATGGGCATCAGAATCACCGGCGGACAGACAGAACCTAACCCAGAACTTGTATGTTAAGTGGAACTCGGTAAGCCCGTATCACTGCCTAATGGGCAAGCTGACCGTAAGGAAAGCCTTTAGTTATGCGGGTAAAGGATGGCGGAAAAAGCGAATGTCACTCTGTAATGGAGCGAATAAGGGTTCGAACTTTGCCCTAATATGAAAATATGCAGACTTCCGTCGAGTCTCTAATCGTGAAAATAGCTGTAAAGTTTTCAAAAGGGAGCAGGCAAGATGAATACATTTCCCCATGTATCTGCGGCTCCGCGCCTTGAAGGATGGCACTCGATTGATTGGGAAATTCATTACCGATTGGTGAGAAAACTACAGTTACGTATCGCGAAAGCAGCCAGGAATAAGCAGTGGCGCAAGGTTAAATCTTTACAGCGTATGCTTGTTCGCTCCTTTTCAGCAAAAATAATTGCTATAAAACGAGTTACTGAAAACAAGGGAAAACAACCCCCGGTGTTGATGGCGAAGTATGGACAACCCCGACTTTAAAATGGAAAGCCGTCGTACTTCTGAAAAAGACAGGCTACAAACCACGTCCTCTCAGAAGGATCTATATCCCAAAAGCAAACGGCAAACGCCGACCTTTAGGGATACCGACGATGCTTGACCGATCTATGCAGGCTTTACACCTGATGGCACTTGAACCAGTATCAGAATCAACAGCAGACGATAACAGCTATGGGTTTCGAAAAGCCAGATGTACGGCTGATGCAATTGTTCAGTTGCATATCCTCCTTGCGAGGAAGATCGCAGCAGATTGGGTACTGGAAGGGGACATAAAAGGTTGCTTTGACAACATCAGCCACGACTGGTTACTTTCTAATATCCCTATGGATAAGGAAGTGCTGAGGAAATGGCTGAAAGCTGGATTCATGGAAAATGGAGCTTTTTCCAAACAAAGGCCGGAACGCCACAGGGCGGTATTATCTCTCCTGTTCTGGCAAATATGTGCCTTGATGGTCTGGAAAAGGAACTTATCGATCACTTTGGTCGGAAAGGAACAAAAAAGGCCAACAGTCACAAGGTAAACTACGTACGTTATGCAGATGATTTCATCTGTACTGGTATCTCACCGGAATTGCTTGAAAATGAGGTAAAACCAATCATTGAAGCATTTATGGCAAAGAGAGGACTTACTCTGTCACAAGAGAAAACCAGGATAACAAATGTAGCGGAAGGGTTCGATTTTTAGGACAAAATATCAGAAGGTACGATGGTAAGTTAATCATAAAACCATCAAAGAAGAACCTGAAAATTTTCCTTAATAAGATACGCGGAGTTGTTAAAAATAACAAAACGGTTACACAAGTCAACCTGATCAGATTACTCAATCCCATTATTATAGGTTGGGTAAACTATCACCGACATGTGAACTCAAAAGTTATTTTTGTCGTGTTGATCATGAAATCTGGCAAAGGCTATGGCGTTGGTGTAGAAGAAGACACCTAAAAAGAACTGTCTCTGGATAAAAAAACGGTACTTCATAAGAAAGGATATGAAAGACTGGATATTCAGTGACAGGGATGTTGAAGGGAAGGTACATACGCTCAAGCTGGCATCTTCCACACCAATAAAGCGTCATGTAAAGATAAAAGGTCAGGCAAACCCATACGATCCAGCTTGGGAGCCTTACTTTGAAAAACGCATGGATTATCTTTGGTTACAGAGTCAGCATGGAAGGAAAAAAGTTGTAGAATTATGGAAACGGCAAGGAACATTCTGCCCTGCATGTAACCAGAAAATCTCACAGGAGTCAGGCTGGCACATACATCACTTGATCCCAAAATGTGAAGGTGGAAAAGATCATCTAAGTAATCTGATTCTACTTCATCCTAACTGCCATCGACAAATACACAGTCAGAATGCTGGCTCAATCAAACAAGATGAGCTTCTAGAGATTTGAGCGGAGTGCGGGGAAACTCGCACGCTCCGTTCTTAGGGGAGGATACGACAGTAATGTCGTATCCTTACCCGACGCAGGCGAAACAGCCGACGCCGAAGCCTTTGTACGCGAACTGGCACGGCGTGTGCCGCAACATGGAGACGCATTTATGACCATTGCACAACAGCTTGAACAAAAAGGCATTCAGCAGGGTATCCAACAGGGCATTCAGAAGGGTCGTAATGAAGGAAAACTCGAAGTGGCCCGTACCATGCTGCAGAATGGCATTGACCGCAATACCGTCATTAAAATGACCGGTTTGACGGAAGACGACCTTGCGCAGATCCGCCACTAATTTAATCATCCTTTACTGATACTCCCTACCAGACCATCGGTGTAAACAGTGGGAGCAGGGAAGCCGTTTCTTCTGGCTCTGCCTGCCAGCGATTCGCGATAAAATCGTTTTTGTACACTTAGTCTATACTGCCTGCCGGTAATATCTACGGTAGACTTTCTGCCTGAATAACAGGCACCATTAATGCGAACAGAACTGAGCGTCTGTCCCATCAGGCTGTTTTACTTGCTATTTTCTCTCCAGCCGTGGCCGAAATTCTCACCCGCGACCTGTACGCGGTGGTTTCTGCGCACTGTCCGTATCCAGATGGGCTGCGCCAGTAGTGCCAGATTGGATCGACTCTCCCTGTCAGCAAACGCCTGAACCCTACGTAACTGGCAAGAGCGTCAAATATACCAGACCATAAATATTGATAGCGATAAGGATTTTCTCGCGACTTTGTACAGGAATATACAGAAAGCGCCATGATGTACGGTGTCATAAACTTGGTTTATTATTGTATTTTTTTAAATAAAAACAATATTTTATACTAAAAGTAAACAGTGTACTGCTTTTTAACTGTTTTCTCGTGTAACCTGCTAGCACGGAATGAATGTTAATGGAGTCATCATGCTGTTAAGCATTTTCAGGTGGGTGTTCAGGGTATTATATCGGGTCAGATTAACGGGGAATACGCAAGCCCTGCAGCAACCGCGTGTATTGATCACCCCAAATCACGTTTCTTTTCTTGATGGGATTTTATTATCGCTGTTTCTCCCTGTACGACCGGTTTTTGCAGTATATACCTCTATTAGCCAGCGCTGGTATATGCGTTTACTGGCACCACTTATCGATTTCGTTCCTCTCGACCCCATGAATCCGATGTCGATTAAGCTACTGGTGCATCAGGTTGCGCAGGGACGGCCAGTGGTTATCTTCCCGGAAGGACGGATCACGGTGACCGGTTCATTAATGAAAATCTATGATGGTGCCGCGTTTGTTGCCGCAAAATCGCAGGCGACGGTGATTCCGGTATGGATCGAAGGCGCAGAGCTGACATTATTCAGCCGTCTTAAAGGGCGGGTGAAACGTCGCCTGTTTCCGCAGATTCGGCTGCATGTACTACCGCCCACCTGCATCACCATGCCCGACGCCCCGCGTGCTCGCCAACGACGCAGGATCGCGGGTGAAAAGCTGCATCAGATTATGATGGAAGCGCGGATAACGACTCTGCCACATGAAACGTTATATGAATCGCTGCTGGCTGCGCAATATCGCTTTGGCGCCGGTAAAAACTGCGTTGAAGATACCAGCTTTCAGCCAGATAGTTATCGTAAATTACTGACTAAAATCCTTTTTCTCACCCGTATCCTCGAAAAGCACAGTGTTGAGAGTGAGAATATCGGCTTGATGTTGCCTAATGCCAGCGTCAGTGTGGCGATGATTTTTGCCGCGATTGCCCGACGGCGCATTCCGGCGATGATGAACTACACTGCCGGTATTAAAGGATTGAGTAACGCGATTACTGCGGCACAAATTAAAACTATCTTTACTTCCCGTACCTTTCTCGATAAAGGCAAGCTGGGGCATCTGCCTGAGCAGCTGACACAGGTACGCTGGGTATTTCTTGAAGATGTGAAAGGTGATATCACCTTCAGTGATAAACTCTGGGTTTTCCGTCATCTTTTGCGGCCAAAGTCAGCGCAGATCAAGCAGCAACCGGAAGATGCCGCTTTTATCCTCTTTACCTCTGGCTCGGAAGGTAATCCGAAAGGGGTGGTGCATAGCCATAAAAGCATTCTGGCTAACGTTGAACAGATTAAAGTTATCGCCGATTTTACCACCGATGACCGATTTATGTCGGCGCTGCCACTGTTTCATGCTTTTGGTCTGACAGCAGGGCTGTTTACGCCGATCCTGGCAGGGGCTGAAATTTTTCTCTATCCCAGCCCGCTACATTATCGCGTCGTTCCGGAGCTGGTTTATGACCGTAGCTGTACGGTTCTGTTTGGTACATCGACTTTCCTCACTCACTATGCACGCTTTGCCAATCCTTATGATTTTTATCGCCTGCGCTATGTGGTCGCCGGGGCTGAAAGGCTTCAGGAGAGTACAAAGCAACTGTGGCAGGAGAAATTTGGCTTGCGTATTCTTGAAGGCTATGGCGTCACCGAATGCGCGCCGGTGGTGTCAATTAATGTGCCTATGGCGGCAAAAGAGGGCACCGTGGGTCGCCTGGTTCCCACGATGGTCGCGCGTTTGTTACCGGTGCCCGGTATTGCTGAAGGGGGTTGCCTGCAATTAAAAGGGCCGAATATTATGAAGGGCTATCTGCGGGTGGACAATCCGGGGGTGCTGGAGACGCCATCGGCAGCGAATCAGCAAGGTGAAATGGAAACCGGCTGGTATGACACGGGGGATATCGTCACCATTGACCCACAAGGATATGTCCGTATTCAGGGACGTGCGAAACGCTTTGCCAAAATTGCCGGTGAAATGGTATCGCTGGAGGGCGTTGAACAGATGGCCTGGGCGCTCTCTCCTGGTGCAATGCATGCGGTGGTTCTGAAACAGGATGCTGATAAAGGCGAAGGATTAGTGCTGTTTACCACCGACAGAGCGCTAAATCGCGAAGCGCTACGCCAGCACGCCCGTGAGCAGGGTATTCCCGAGCTGGCAGTTCCGCGCGATATTCGCTGGCTGAAGCAATTGCCTTTGCTGGGCAGCGGTAAGCCCGATTTTGTGACGCTAAAAGCGATGACCGATCAACAGGAGGATTCAAATGAGTGAATCCGCAGACAGAAAAAGCGCTCTCTATTCGAAAAGTATGCTTGCCGTTACTGGCGCTCAGTTTTTCTCGGCCTTCGGCGATAACGCCCTGTTATTTGCCACGCTGGCGCTGATGAAAGCGTCTGATTATCCGGACTGGACTCAGCCGGTTATTCAGATGTTATTTGTCGGCGCTTATATCCTTCTTGCGCCCTTTGTCGGTCAGTTTGCCGATAGTTTTGCCAAAGGACGCGTGATGATGGTAGCTAACAGTATGAAGTTGCTGGGGGCGGTGGGTATCTGTTGTGGCTATGATCCTTTTCTCTGCTATACCCTGGTGGGCGTTGGTGCCGCGGCTTATTCCCCGGCGAAATATGGCATTCTTGGTGAGCTGACCAGTGGCGATAAGCTGGTAAAAGCCAACGGCTTAATCGAGTCATCGACGATTGCCGCTATTCTGCTGGGATCGATGGTCGGTGGTGTTCTGGCTGACTGGCATATTCTGATTGCCTTAGTGATTTCTGCGCTAATGTATGCCGGGGCGGTGATCGCCAATATGTGGATACCGAAATTACCGGCTGCGCACCCTGGGCAGTCCTGGCGTTTCAGGTCGATGACACACCGCTTCTTCAGTGCCTGTCATACACTATGGCATAACAGTGAAACACGATTCTCTCTGACAGGGACGAGCCTGTTTTGGGGCGCAGGTGTGACGTTGCGTTTTCTGCTGGTATTGTGGGTGCCGATCGCATTAGGCATCGACAGTAACGCGATGCCGACCTACCTGAACGCAATGGTCGCGGTGGGTATTATGCTGGGTGCCGGTGCCGCAGCGAAGTTCATCACGCTGCAAACGGTTTCACGCTGTTTACCAGCCGGTGTGCTGATTGGTGTCGTGGTGATAATTTTCGCCGTTCAGCATGCGTTAATACCGTCACTGCTACTGCTGTTGTTGCTGGGGGTTTTGGGAGGATTCTTCGTCGTACCACTCAATGCGCTGTTGCAGCAACGCGGTAAACAGACCGTAGGTGCAGGTAATGCGATTGCGGTACAAAACCTCGGTGAAAATGTGGCGATGCTGTTGATGCTGGGCTTCTATTCGCTGGCGGTGTGGATCGGCATTCCGGTTATCAGCGTGGGTATCGGTTTTGGTGCCCTGTTTGCGCTGGCTATCGCGGCGTTATGGCTATGGGGACGTCGCCAGCGCTGAATTGCCTGCTTCCCCGGCTCGGGCCGGGGATTTTCTCGCCTGTGATCCTGTGCGAAGCGCACGCCGTCGGGCAGACTAACCCAGAATTTTATGCTCAGCTAAATCGCGGGCAAAATAACTGATGATTAAATCGGCGCCAGCACGTTTAATGGCGCCAAGGCTTTCCAGTACCACTTTCTCTTCATCAATCGCGCCCGCCTGGGCAGCGAATTTGATCATCGCGTATTCGCCACTGACCTGATAAGCGCTCAGTGGCAAATCGCTGCGTTCACGAATATCGCGCAGAATATCTAGATAGGCACCGGCAGGTTTCACCATCAGGCAATCAGCCCCCTGAGCTTCATCCAGCAGGGACTCCCGGATAGCTTCACGGCGGTTCAGTGGGTTCATTTGATAGGTTTTACGATCGCCTTTTAACGCGCTTCCTGCCGCTTCACGGAATGGCCCATAAAAGGAAGAGGCAAATTTAGTCGAATAGGACATAATCGCGGTATGGCTAAACCCGGCCCCATCCAGTGCCTGACGAATCGCCTGCACCTGGCCATCCATCGCGGCGGAAGGAGCGATGAAATCTGCACCCGCCGCCGCTGCGACGACGGCCTGTTTACCGAGGTTTTGCAGTGTGGCATCGTTATCCACAATGTGACCAGACAAAACACCACAGTGGCCATGCGAGGTATATTCGCAAAAACAGGCGTCGGACATGACGACCATTTCGGGAACCGTCTGTTTACAGATCCGCGCCATGCGTGCCACCAGACCGTTTTCATGCCACGTATCGCTACCGGTGTCATCGGTATGGTGAGAGATGCCGAAGGTCATGACAGCACGGATGCCGGCGCGGGCAATCCGTTCAATTTCATGGGCGAGTTTTTTTTCCGGTATGCGCATGACGCCAGGCATAGCGCGGATAGCCTGATAGTCATCGCTCTCTTCTTCGACAAAAATGGGTAGCACCAGGTCGTTCAGACGCAATGTTGTCTCTTCAAACATTGCGCGCAGTGCTGCAGACTGGCGTAAACGACGTGGACGAGTGATTAAATCTGTCATGATTGGCCTGATATTGTCATTGGTAAAGTGATAGTCTACCCGAAATTGCACAGTGATAGTCTGCCAGAGAATGCATTCAGCTGACTGATCAACGAAAAAACGGTTATGGATTACTGACCCTCGGCTTCGATGACCGCGCCGCTTAATTCACTGACCAGATCATTAACACCGTTACTCATATGGCTAAAACGTGTCTGCGGTGAGCGGGTTACGACGGCGAAAACACCGACGTTCGCGTAGGGATTCATCGCGATATAGGTGATAAACCCACCACCACCACCGGTTTTCTGCAAAATGCCAGGGCGGCCATTCTGCGGCTTCATATAGACCCAACCCAGTCCCAGGGCATCTGCTTTACCGGGAACATCCATCCCAATAACCCGGGAGAGTTGATCACGTTGATATAACAGGGTTTGCATACGATCGGCTTGCTGCCCGCGAGTATAAAAGTCGGAAGAGAGAAACTGTTGCATCCAGCGCATCATATCACCTGGGGTGGAGTATGCGCCGCCACTGCCGATAGCCGCCAGCGTATTGTTACAAGGACTGGGTTTCTGCCGGGGGATCATCAAACGCGCACACTGACTGGCGCTGGGGGTAAAGGTGGTATCTTTCATCCCCAGCGGGCGGGTGATTTTCTCAGCAAATAACTGTGGGTAGGGTTTGCCCGCTGCGGCAGAAAGCGCATCGGCCAGCAAATCAAAAGCAAGATTAGAATAGGCGGCCTGTGAACCCGGCGCGGTTTTCAGTGACGCGGTTGATAGCCATGACCAGCGTTGCTGGCGTGTCGGCCAGATGAAAACCGGTCGATTTGCCGCCCCCCCAGGTTGTTCGCGTGGCAGGGCGCTGGTATGGGTTGCCAGATGGAGCAGGGTGATGGGCTTCCCCTGGTAAGTGGGAACCCGGGCATAAGCGGGGGCATATTGGCTCAGTGTATCATCTGCTTTGATGATGCCCTCATCGAGCATTTTGACCAGGATTTCACTGGTCATTAATTTGCTCAGTGAAGCAATGCGGATCACCGAATCCAGTTGTGGCGGCTGATTATTGCCTGGGCGTGTTTCACCATAGCTACGAAAGATACGCTGATTGCCATCAATCACCACCAGCGCCATGCCTGTGGCCGCGCTATCAGCATAGATCTGGCGGGCGTAGCGATCGACAATGCTGTCAGAAAACTCAGGGGGCACCAGGGAAGATTCTGCCTCGACGGGTGTCAGGAATAACACCCACAGTGCAGTGAAAATAAGCAGACTACGTTTCAACTGAAATACCTATCATGCAATAACAAAACAGAGCGTCTATTTATACTACGAAATAAGGTAATCCACAGGCGCGATAACCGGGCTATTTAACACCATTTTGCCGCGGGCATACAAAATACTTTTACGCTGCTGATATCCGTTTCAGAGCGTGAATAAGGTATGATGAGCGCTTTATTTATTGTCAGTACACGGATTGCTGATGACAGGCAGAGAGATCCCGTATCATCAGAACGATAAAAAAGTTAGCAGGAGTTAATGATGTTTAAATCTTTTTTTCCTAAGCCCGCCCTGTTTTTTCTTTCTGCCTTTATCTGGGCGTTGCTGGCGGTGATCATCTGGCAGGCGGGTGGCGGTGACTGGCTTATGCGTGTGACGGGTGTATCGCCTGGCGTGCCGGTGGGGGCATCACAGTTTTTATCGCTCAGCTATCTGTTGTTTTATGCCTGGTATGTTTTCTGTGTCGGCGTTTTTGCCCTGTTCTGGTTTCTCTACAGTCCCCACCGCTGGCAGTGCTGGTCGATCCTCGGTACGTCATTGATTATTTTCGTCACCTGGTTTCAGGTCGAAGTCGGTGTGGCGATCAACGCCTGGTACGCGCCTTTTTATGATTTGATTCAGGCGGCACTGTCCACCCCTCATAAAGTGAGTATTCATCAGTTTTATCAGGAAATTGGTGTGTTTCTGGGAATTGCGTTGATCGCCGTAGTGGTGGGGGTGCTGAACAGCTTTTTTGTCAGCCACTATGTCTTTCGCTGGCGTACGGCGATGAATGAATACTATATCACGCACTGGCATCATCTGCGCCATATTGAAGGTGCCGCGCAGCGTGTGCAGGAAGATACGATGCGCTTTGCGTCCACCCTGGAGAGTATGGGAGCCAGTTTTATCAATGCCGTGATGACGCTTATTGCCTTTCTGCCTGTACTGGTGGCGTTATCTTCCCATGTGACTGAACTGCCGATCATTGGCCATGTGCCCTATGGTCTGGTGATAGCAGCGGTGGTATGGTCGTTACTGGGAACCGGCTTGCTGGCGGTGGTCGGCATTAAGCTGCCAGGACTTGAATTTAAAAATCAGCGTGTTGAAGCGGCCTATCGTAAAGAGCTGGTTTATGGTGAAGATGATCCCACCCGCGCCACGCCGCCAACCATTCGTGAGCTTTTTCTCGCCGTGCGCCACAACTATTTTCGTCTCTATTTCCACTATATGTACTTTAATATTGTGCGCATTCTTTATCTGCAGGTGGATAATGTTTTTGGTCTATTTCTGTTGTTTCCCTCCATTGTCGCAGGTGCTATCACCTTAGGTTTGATGACTCAGATTACCAATGTCTTTAGTCAGGTGCGTAATGCATTTCAGTATCTGATTTACTCATGGAAGACCCTGGTGGAATTGATGTCCATCTATAAACGTCTGCGCAGTTTTGAGCAGCAGCTGGATAGCCAGGTGATACACGAAGCGGACAGCCTGTAAATCCGATCAGTAACCGCCCGGTTGCGTGGTTCGCTACCGGGTGAGGCTCAGGGCGCGACAGAGGTTTTCAGGCTGCGATCGGCGCGGTGGCGTTCCAGCGCCAGATCAATCAGGCGACTAATCAGGCTGGTGTGATCCAGCCCGCTGGCTTGCCATAATTTGGGATACATACTGATGTTGGTAAAGCCAGGTAGCGTATTGATTTCGTTTATGATGATATCATTACTGGCGGTCAGGAAAACATCAACACGCGCCATTCCACAACAGCCTAATGTCTGATAGGCACGAATCGCCGTATGACGGATCTTATCGTTGATTTCAGCATCAATAACGGCAGGGACGATCACTTGCGCGCCCTGATGGGCAAGATATTTCGTATCATAGGCATAGAATCCATGGTTAACAATGATTTCACCGCAGGTGCTGGCCTGAGGATCGTCATTACCTAACAGGGCACATTCTATTTCCCGTCCCTGAATGCGCTGTTCGACGATCACTTTGTGGTCAAACTCAAAAGCCAGGTCGACGGCCTGCTGAAACTGTTCTTCATTCTCGACTTCACTGATCCCAACGGAAGAGCCCTGACTGGCCGGTTTGACAAACAGCGGTAACCCCAGTTTCTCTTTTACCTCGGCAAAGCTGAACATCTGGCGATGGGCACGAGTCAGGGTGATAAAGGGGGCCACCGATAATCCTGCGTCACGCAGCAGGCGTTTGCTGACATCTTTATCCATACACACTGCCGAGCTTAATACATCGGAACCAATAAACGGCAGATTCGCCAGCCGTAGCGCCCCCTGTAGTGAACCATCTTCCCCTTGTGCGCCATGAACAATCGGAAAGATAACATCGATAGCGGCCAGCGGCTGGCCATTATCGGCATTGATCAATTGCTGTGATTCACGGCCGGGAATAACAGCCAGCGTGACATTGGAAGCGTGTAAGGCGATGTGGGCAGGATCTTGTGGATTAAGCAGATAATGGTGCAGATCATTGATGTGCCATAATCCTTGCTTATCGATGCCGAGCAGCATGATATCAAAGCGTGTCTTATCGATGGCCTCGACGATATTTTTTGCTGATTGTAGTGATACTTCATGTTCGGTTGATTTGCCGCCAAAAACGATCCCAACCCTCATTTTAGCCATTTCAAAATTTATCCTGATGATAATGAAGCAGATAACATGTCACATCATAATATAACTGCCAGAATTTTTTATTCTGCACAGTTGATGATGAATCGATAGGGTTATCGAGCGATAAGCGCTAAACTGATATCAGTCGGTTTCTGGCAGCAGGACAGGGAAAAGAAATGGCGTCCCTGTTATTGCAAGTGAAAAATGAATAAATACAGGTTGTGATGGAATCCTGGAAAGTTAATCTTATCTCTGTCTGGCTGGGATGTTTTTTTACCGGTCTGGCGATTAGCCAGATCCTCCCCTTCCTGCCACTCTATATTTCCCACCTCGGGGTGAGTTCTCACGAAGCGTTATCAATGTGGTCAGGACTGACATTCAGTGTCACTTTCCTGGTCTCAGCGATTGTCGCGCCTTTGTGGGGAAGTCTGGCGGATCGGAAAGGGCGCAAACTGATGTTACTGCGCGCCTCCATGGGGATGGCGATAGCCATTCTGTTGCAGGCTTTTGCCACCAATGTCTGGCAGCTTTTCATTTTACGGGCGGTGATGGGGCTGACCTCCGGTTATATTCCCAATGCGATGGCGCTGGTAGCATCACAGGTGCCGCGTGAGCGCAGTGGCTGGGCGCTCAGTACGCTGGCGACAGCACAAATCAGCGGGGTGATCGGTGGGCCGTTGCTGGGGGGCTTTCTGGCGGATTATATGGGACTGCGCACGGTCTTTCTGTTGACCGCGTGTCTGTTGATGGTCAGTTTTCTGGTGACCCTCTTTTTAATTAAAGAGAGTGGGCGACCGCCGATCAGCAAAAGTGAACAGCTGAGCGGTCGCGCCGTTTTTGCCTCATTATCCTGTCCAGGGCTGGTGATCAGCTTGTTTTTCACGACCCTGGTGATCCAGCTTTGTAATGGCTCCATCGGGCCGATTCTGGCACTGTTTATCAAATCTATGGTGCCGGACAGCCACAATATCGCTTTTCTTGCCGGTATGGTTGCCGCCGCGCCAGGCGTCTCGGCGCTGTTTTCCGCCCCCCGGCTGGGCAAACTGGGCGATCGGATTGGCACATCTCGCATCCTGCTGGCGACACTGGGCTGTGCGGTGGTGATGTTTTTTGCGATGTCATGGGTAACCACCCCCATGCAGCTGGGTATCCTGCGTTTTCTGCTCGGTTTTGCCGATGGCGCGATGTTGCCTGCGGTACAAACGCTGTTGCTCAAATACAGTAGCGATCGTATTACTGGGCGTATTTTTGGTTATAACCAGTCATTTATGTACCTGGGTAATGTCGTCGGGCCGCTAACCGGTGCCTCGGTATCGGCGATGCTGGGATTTCGCTGGGTATTTATCGTCACTGCCCTGATTGTGTTACTGAATCTGCTGCAATTGACGATTATGCTAAGACGCAGCCGCCGTATATCATGTTCTGATAAGACTAGTAATCCCACGTTATAGGGGATGCCTGTGCCGGTATCAATATAAAGAGCTATATACGACAAGCCGCTATAGCTCTTTGATTCTGTCTTCGTAATCAGGAGCGTTCCAGCGCTTCTGATTTTTTCATACACTGAACAATTGCTTCGATAACCGCAGAGCGAAATCCTTTTTCTTCCAGTACCCGCACCGCTTCAATGGTGGTGCCACCGGGTGAGCAGACACGATCCTTCAGTGTGCCAGGATGTTCACCGCTCTCAAGGAGCATTTTGGCTGATCCCATCACCGCCTGCGCAGCGAATTGGTAAGCTTGAGCGCGTGGCATACCATTGAGTACAGCGGCATCTGCCATTGCTTCGATAAACATAAAAACATAGGCAGGGGCGGAACCACTGACGCCCACTACCTGGTGGATCATCGGCTCGGCGACCACTTCCGCCTGGCCAAAACAGCGGAAAATAGTCAGTGTTTCGGCAATCTCCTGACAGGTGACCAGGGCGTTAGGGGTCAGTGAGGTCATACCGGCATTGACCAGCGCGGGGGTATTGGGCATCGCGCGGATGATTTTGCGTTCATTACCCAGCACGCTGGCCAGTTGATCAAGTGTGACACCCGCCGCGATAGAGATCACCAGCGACTCTTTATTCAGGCTGGCGGCGATATCGCTCATCACCGCAGTGAGGATCATCGGTTTGACCGCGGCAAAGACAATATCGGTTAAACGGGCGACTTCCTGCGCACTTTGTGCAATATTGATCCCGTATTGATCATGCAGCAGTGCCACTTTCTCCGGAGAGGGGGTATAGACCCAGATCTGATTCGGCTGGATCTGTTTACTGCGCAGCAGCCCCTCCAGAATCGCTTTCCCCATATTCCCGCAACCAATAAATCCTATTTTCTTTTCCATCACTATTTCCTGTGTTTATTGTGTTATGAATGCCTAAGCTTATCACTCAAGCGCGTTGTCAGGAGAAGAAAAACAAGTAACAATAATAGTGTCTCTTTTTTTGAATTAGCGGTGTGAGCCAGAATGGCAATTTGGGTGGATGCGGACGCCTGTCCCAATGTGATTAAAGAAATTTTGTTTCGCGCGGCTGAGCGAACTCAAACGTTGCTGACACTGGTGGCTAATCGTTCGTTGCGTGTCCCGCCTTCCCGGGTTATCCGGACATTATGTGTCTCCCAGGGATTCGATGTCGCCGACAATGAAATTGTGCGTTTGTGCCAGCCCGGCGATCTGGTGGTCACGGCCGATATTCCGCTGGCGGCAGAAGTACTGGCAAAAGGGGGCGCGGCATTAAATCCACGTGGTGAACGTTATAATGAGGCGACGATCCGCGAACGGCTGGTGATGCGTGATTTTATGGACACGATGCGTGCCAGCGGTGTACAAACCGGCGGCCCTCAGAGTTTCTCGCAGCGCGATCGACAACAATTTGCTGCCGCGCTGGAGAAGTGGCTCATCGCCGGATAAGGTTCCGGTCCGTCACCGCCATCACTGCTTTATATGATATGCTACGATTTACGCCTGACAATCGCTAAATCCCCGACCATGATGGTTGATAGCCGACGTGGCTTTGTTATCGACAAGGGGAAAAGTCGGTCAATCTGATGTAACGTTTATTGTAATCTGTTTTTATCATCACTGGTTTTTAGTCTTTCTTTTCCGGCATTGCGAAAGCAGAGGATTTCAGTAATGACACTGCCAATTTTTCTCATCGGATCGCGTGGTTGCGGTAAAACGACAATCGGCGCTGCGCTGGCACAACAATGTCAGTATCAGTTCACCGATACGGATCATGTTTTGCAGGAGCGTGAACAACGCACGGTGACAGCCATTGTCCGGCAGGAAGGGTGGGCGCGTTTTCGTGAACTGGAGTCCAGCGTGTTGAAAGCCGCCACGCAGCCAGCGACGGTTATCGCCACCGGCGGTGGGATAATCCTCGCGCAAAATAATCGCCAGCATATGCGTGAAAATGGTGCCGTTATCTATCTTCAGGTGCCGGTTTCGGTACTGGTCGAACGTCTTAATGCTTCACCTCAGGCAGAACAACGCCCGACGCTGACCGGCAAATCACTGTGTGACGAAGTGAGCGAAGTGCTGGCGCAAAGAGAAGCGCTGTATCGGGAAACGGCCCATTATATTATTGATGCCACCATGCCTGCCGACAGGGTGGTCAGTCACATCATGGCGCTCTCTGTTCATTGCTCTCCCTGCCGCCAGTAACACCTCCGGTTCGCTGTCATCACGATTTTGCGTGACAGCGAACCAGAATCCCTTCTATATTGAGATATTGATAAACGATCACCAGGATTTATGTATGCTGCAATGCAATGAATACTTTGATGGACAGGTAAAATCGATAGGCTTTTCCAGTAGCAGCACCGGACGTGCCAGTATCGGTGTTATGGCGGCAGGCGAATACACTTTCAGTACCGGGCAGGCAGAAGAGATGACGGTGGTGAGTGGGGCGTTTAATGTTCTGCTGCCAGGCGAAAGTGACTGGCGGGTTTACGAAACGGGGAGCGTTTTTCATGTGCCTGCCCACAGTCAGTTTCATTTGCGGGTCGCGGAAGCGACCTCTTATTTGTGCCGTTATCTGTAAGTACTCACCCTCCTGGCCAGGCGCTTCATGGCCTGGTCTTTTGTTGATAGCACAATGATTTTTAGAATCGGCTGGCATATAACTGATATACATGTATAGCAATTATGGATTCAGTAGATCTGTATGCTGGCTATCCGATTATCTGATGATATTGAGTCTCGTCTGGACTTGCTGGCGAAGCAAACTGGCAGAACAAAGACATTCTATGTGCGGGAAGCGATACTGGCGTATCTGGAAGAGTATTACCTTTCTACAGAAACTGCTACATGTGTTTGCCGTGGTGAGACGGTTGTGTATTCGTCTTAGGAAATGAGGAAGTCACTGGATCTAGACGATTAACTATTCTGACCGGGTACTCAAATTTCTTCTGTTTTGCCGCCGCTGTGTTATGGCGAACGCCAGGAATATAAATACCAGGTTAACTGCCAGCGCTGACAACAGGACCGTTAACATGAAAATTGTGTCCCACGAGCCATCTTCGATAACTTGCTGATAATGCTCCCTGAATAAGTTATGTAGCCATAGTTCAGGGAAAAATGAGAAAATCAGCGCATAAAAAATGACGTAGGTAGTAGCAAATAATAGCCATAATGATGAAAATTTAAACGCACTCATTAGTACACCTGTACTGTGCCAAAAGCGACGAGTGATGAGCTTACGTAGAATGTTGATGTCTGTAATAGTGCATGACGTAAGATCTCAAAATCTGAACGATTCGGAAAGGTTATACAACCTTCTGATATACCCCTGTATCCAGCCGGATGCAAACGGAAGTTACCACGCTCAACATTTCCGATAAAAGTATGGTCTTCTATTTTTCCGTCATCTTTATATAAGGCAAACCAGGTAAAACGGTTCGAACCACTAAGAATGGATGAAGTTGCATCCCTTATTGGTGATAATATGCCCCCTGTCGGCCTCGTTACGATGTAATAACGTCCTGTCGGTAATGGCCCCGAGCCTGGAATAGCAATAGCATTTGGATTATTACGAGTGGACCCTGCGTAGCCGGAGTACGCAGGAAAAAAGCCTACACCTGGACAACTGAAAGTAGACATATTCTGACCGTTTAGCCTGAACGTGCATCTAATCATCTGTCATTCCATGAGTCAGTGAAAATAATGTTTCCGTCGTTATGTTTCCATGTGATTTTTTCGTAGCTTAACGATACAGATTCAAGGTGATTATGTTTTTCTGCCACTGGGTTTTTGCAATCATGCATCAATGGACAAACCGCAACTACTCTCACACCTTCAAGCAACATGTTGAAGTATTCTTCTTCTTGCCCTGAGTAGTTAATTCTGTGCCATTTAAATTCTGCTGATTTGAGTGTCTGACCTGTGGCTACTGCTTTGTACAGATATGGACTTGAGCTGTCGAATTCTTTTTCAAATGTTATGGGTGAATGTGATCTTCCCTGTTAATGCATCAGTTGGCAGGAACACATCATGACCGAAGCCTAAAATCTCAATGCTTCCGTCCCGATCCTTCACATCCACAGACCCCATGATGTATGAACCGCCATCGTCTTTAAGCCACAGATAAGCTGGAATAGCCATGAACAATCCCTTGATATCAATGAATAATATAATTATTCTATCATATAAAAAATTAATGTGGCTATTATAAATTATAAGTAGGCAATGCACACATAATGCCATCCGTGGTGGGATCTCTTATCTGTGAGCACTCACCCTCCTGCGCCAGCAGGAGGAATATCAATATCTGTTTAGCGCGCAGCTTCTCCCCCCAGCCCGGTGATCAGGTCATTGATTAATGCAGCCAGTTCTCCGGTCATCAGAATAAAGTCGGCATCAAAACGCTGGGCGACATCTTCCCGGGCGATGTCCTGATTCTGATCGCGCAGTTCATCGCAGAATTTGAGCCGTTTGAGGGAACCATCGTGGCATAGCAGCAACTGAATGCGTTGTTGCCAGTCAAGCGCCAGTTTAGTGACCATTTTGCCGGCTTCGATATGTACTGCAATTTCATCGCTAAGCAGATCCTGTTTTTTTGCCCGGATCATGCCGCCTTCTTCCAGTATCGCCTGTAGTTCGGCCTCATCGAGTAGCTGGAATCCTTGTGCTGCGTGACCACTGCGGACCCATTCGGTGAGCGTCAATTCAACAGGCTGTTCCAGCGTTAAAGGAACGACCGGTAGCGATCCCAGGGTTTTGCGCAACAGCGCCAGCACATCTTCGGCTTTTTTAGCACTGGCGCAATCGATCATAATCAGGTTGTTAACGCTGTCTATCCACATCATCGTCTGGCTATAACGGCTAAAAGCACGCGGTAACAGAGAGTGTAATACTTCATCTTTCAGCGAATCTTTTTCTGTCTTTTTCAGCTTTCGCCCCTGATCCGCCTCCAGCTTGCGGATTTTGGCTTCCAGTGCCTGTTTAATCACCGGTGAGGGCAGAATTTTTTCCTCTTTACCTGCGCAAATCATGATCTGGCCGTTAACCGTATGAGCTAAAACTTCGCTGTGTGATCCTGCCGGGGGAACCCAACCGATCTTCACCCTATCCTGGCTACCACAAGGGGTGAAAGCCAGTCCGGCTAACTGTTTTTCCATCTCTTCGGCGCGTATGGCGGTATCGCGATTGAGTCGGTAAATCATTAAGTTTCTGAACCACAGCATGAGCGTATCCACGTTGTTATCATCAAATTTAGCCTGGCATGATAGCGAATTGTCGCTCTGTTCGTCACCTTTCTGTCGCCAATGCCAGCGAGAGGTGACAGAAGATCAACCTGCTATCGCCAGCAGCAAAACAGTTATTGTCATCTCAGGTGGAAGGCAGTACGTTATTAGTGATGAAAATGGATAATATGTAGTCAGTTATGACGATATATTTATTTTTTATCGAATAATAATCTGCTTTCATACTCTTCATGTATTGCACTGACAGTGGATAAACGTTTAAATTTCTTTTCCTGTAATACCATTATTCACTCTTCTTACCCGCAAGCTATGGTTAATTTCTTTAACATTATCGTCATGTTCAAACCTTTTACCCACAAAGGGTCTACGCCATTGCTCACTTGTTAATCTATCGATATCCACAGGCAGTAATAATTCTATGAATCATCAGTTAAAATTTCGCGATATTATGGCATTGGGCTTTATGACCTTTGCGTTATTTGTGGGTGCTGGCAATATTATTATCCCACCGATGGTGGGGATACAGGCGGGAGAGCATGTCTGGCTCGCCGCGATCGGTTTTCTGATAACCGCGGTGGGTTTGCCGGTTCTGACTGTGATCGCACTGGCGAAGGCGGGGGGCGGATTTGAAAGTCTGAGTTCGCCGATCGGCAAAACGGCGGGTCTTCTGCTTGCGGTGGTGTGTTATCTGATCGTCGGCCCGCTTTTTGCCATCCCGAGAACGGCGACCGTCTCTTTTGAGGTAGGTATTGCGCCATTAACCGGTAGCGATGGGACGATGCCACTGATGATTTACAGTATCATCTATTTCGCACTGGCGGTACTGGTCGCGCTGTATCCCGGTAAATTATTAGATACGGTAGGTAATTTTCTGGCCCCGCTGAAAATTATCGCACTGTCCTTACTCTCTGTTGCCGTTATTATCTGGCCTGCTGGCCCGCTTAGCCATGCGCTGGAGGCTTATCGTAGCGCCCCCTTTACCCGTGGTGTGGTCGATGGTTATCTGACCATGGATACCCTCGGGGCGATGGTTTTCGGCATTGTTATTGTTAACGCTATCCGTTCCCGAGGGGTGAATGATCGCCTTCTGTTAACCCGCTATACCATCCTCGCGGGTATGATGGCGGGGGTCGGTTTGACCTTGCTTTACCTGGCACTTTTTCGTCTCGGATCAGACAGCGCCAGTTTAGTGGCGCAATCGGCCAACGGTGCCGCTATTTTACATGCTTATGTACAGCACACCTTTGGCGGGGCGGGTAGCGCGATGCTGGCGGCGCTGATTTTCATCGCCTGTCTGGTGACCGCTGTCGGATTGACTTGCGCCTGTGCTGAATTTTTCTCTCAATATCTGCCTCTCTCTTATCGTACACTGGTGTTTTTTATTGGCTTTTTCTCAATGATGATCGCCAATCTGGGGCTCACTCTTTTGATTGAGATATCCATTCCGGTGCTGATCACCATTTATCCGCCCTGTATCGTGTTGGTATTATTAAGTTTTACCCGTCAATGGTGGCGTAATCCCCGCCATGTGATTACGCCTGCGGTGTTTATTAGCCTGCTATTTGGTATGATTGATGGCATTAAATCGTCGGTTGTCGAGTGGATATTGCCTGCATGGACGGCACAATTGCCGCTGGCAGAGCATAAGATGGTCTGGGTCGTACCGGCGGTAGTGATGCTTATTGTAGCGATCATCTGGGATCGTATTGTTGCATGCCAGATGATCTCCCGCCCACGTTAACTGGCATGGTAACAAAGAAGATGAAAGGTGGTAACGTACTGAAGCGCGGGCTAAACGCCCGGCATATTCGTTTTATGGCGCTGGGCTCGGCTATTGGAACCGGCCTGTTTTATGGATCGGCCGATGCGATTAAGATGGCAGGCCCCAGTGTCCTGCTGGCTTATATGATCGGCGGCGTTGTCGCCTATATTATCATGCGCGCCCTCGGCGAGATGTCAGTACAGAATCCGGCCGCCAGTTCGTTTTCTCGTTATGCACAGGATTACCTTGGCCCGCTGGCAGGTTATATTACTGGCTGGACATACTGTTTTGAAATTTTGATTGTTGCTATCGCCGATGTTACCGCCTTTGGGATCTATATGGGAGTCTGGTTCCCGACCGTACCTCACTGGATTTGGGTACTCAGTGTGGTGCTGCTCATCTGTATGATTAATCTGATGAGTGTGAAGGTTTTTGGCGAGCTGGAATTCTGGTTCTCATTTTTTAAAGTTGCCACGATTATCATCATGATCGTCGCCGGGCTGGGGATGATCTTCTGGGGTATCGGTAACGGGGGACAGCCTACCGGTATTGATAATCTGTGGCGTCATGGTGGTTTTTTCAGTCATGGCTGGCTGGGAATGGTGATGTCATTACAGATGGTGATGTTCGCTTACGGTGGCATCGAAATTATTGGCATCACCGCCGGTGAGGCGAAAGATCCGCAAAAATCGATCCCGCAGGCGATTAATTCGGTTCCGCTGAGGATACTGATTTTTTATGTTGGTACGCTGTTCGTTATCATGTCACTTTATCCGTGGGATCAGGTGGGTACCAACGGCAGTCCATTTGTCCTGACTTTTCAACATCTGGGGATTACCTTTGCCGCCAGTATTCTGAATTTCGTCGTGCTTACCGCTTCGCTTTCCGCCATCAACAGTGATGTCTTCGGGGTAGGCCGTATGCTGCATGGGATGGCTGAACAGGGCAACGCGCCGAAAATTTTTGCTAAAACCTCGCATCATGGTATTCCGTGGGTAACGGTGGTCGTGATGACCGTTGCGCTATTGCTGGCGGTCTATCTGAACTACGTGATGCCGGAAAATGTTTTTCTGGTGATTGCTTCACTGGCGACATTTGCGACCGTCTGGGTATGGATCATGATCCTGTTGTCGCAAGTCGCTTTTCGTCGCCGTTTATCCGCTGACGAGATCAAGGCGTTGCACTTCAAAGTGCCGGGAGGCGTGGCGACCACGCTGCTGGGGCTGGTGTTTCTCGTCTTTATTATCGTATTGATTGGCTACCATCCTGATACCCGTATTTCGCTGTATGCTGGCTTGATATGGATTGTGTTATTGCTGGTGGGCTGGCAGCTCAAAACGCGGCGTCATCGTTCACCGTCAGGGCGTGGCTAAATAGCTTATATGGACATGAACCCTGATAAAAATTCGTACTCTCTGGCCTCATTAGGGTCATGACTTGCTATAGGCCAGCTATTTGTCGGGTTTACAGAGAGTCGATTCTGCCTGTCAGTACTTTAGCTTATTGACTTTGCATATATTTATAACAACCTGGCTTCGTTACATAGCCTGTTTTATGGCTTACCCGTGCTACGCTATCCGGGCATTGATATCATTCAGCGGCTCCCTCTGAGCCGCTTTTTTATCTGAAATAACAAAAGGGGTGCTGGCGCCATCACAGGCTACCAGCAGCAGGGTCAGACGATTCATGCTCTTTATGCTTCGCCCATAAACTTCCAGTCCACATGCTGGTCTTCCTGCAGCCATTTGGTTTTAAACGGCCACGGGCGATGGATGACTTTGACGACCCGGTCGGTGGGCATGATTTGCCCTTCGCGAAAGTAGCGCGTTTCTTCTTTACTGACGCCCACATTCGGTATCCAGGCAATTTTCCAGTAACCACTTTTCGGGCAGGGTTCGCCGGTGCGGCACAGGATGCGGGGGACGCTGTTGCTGGCGAAGTCCGGCGAGCTGGGTAGTGGCCGTCCGGTTTGTGGATTCAGTTGCCTGGCTTTGGCCAGGTCGAAGATCAGCTGGAATCTGGGCTGCGGGGGCTCGACATTGGCATCGTACTCCTCTATCCATTTCAGTTTGCCATCCAGGCCGGAAGCGGCGCAGGCGGCAGCGGAACGATTTCATTGATTTCCGGGACTTTGGGGTGGACGTAGGAGTATCTTGACAACACATCACCAATGGCTTTATAGCGACGGGAACGTTCTTCATCCTTCTGCTGACCTAAGTAGTAAAGCTCATCTGTTGGTTCGACACCACGAAATCCATGTTCCAGAAAGCTAGCTGCCCCTGTTGTTCCGGCTGCTACACCTAACTGAAAAGCCTCAAGGGCTTCCTGATATTGCTGACGGTTTTTTAAATTAATACCTAAATCCCGAGCCGCCTCTCCTTCTCCCTGTTCAGCAGCACAACGCCGCAACTGCCGGGAGACATCCGGTGCCATATCAGCAGGAAGCAACTTCTCCCCGAGATAGGCCTGCGCCTGTGGATTCCCTTCAATCCACGGAAGAGGCAACATGCACTGACCGGTCACATCGGGTTTAACGGGGGCAATAATATCCCGGATATTCATTCGTTTTCCTCCTTGTCTGTCTCTGTATCTGTCTGGCCGTTAAGCAGGGCGTTATACTGGTTTCGCAGTTCATTTTTACTGGTATCTGTAATGAATGCTGGTTCAGGTGCCATCTGGTCATATTCCTGGATGGCACAGTTCACCGGGCCACTCCAGTGCTATGAAACTTCATTTTCGTGGAACCACTTAAGACCCGACTACAGCCTGTGATCTTATTACCCACATGAATAATACTTTTTATAATTTATTCATCAGATAAATTATAAATATTTTATTATCGACTCAACTGTTTCCGCAGCAGCAGGAGAAATAACTTATATTTTTTGGCATGAAATTTTATTTCATCAGGGATCTCACGGTGTTTCAATTCCGGTAATTCGGTTATCTGATAAAAGTCACTATAATTGTGGTAATTTTTTACCAGTTCCAGTTCTGGCATTAAATCTAAAGGCATGACATGGAGTGCATAACCCCTGCGCACTTTTGCCAGGTTCTGCATCTCGCCGATACAGTTTTTATGACCTTTAGAGTCTGGCAGGGATTACAGCTTTTGCTGCTGCGCCAGCGCCATCATCTGTGGATAGAAATGCCAGAAGCCTTGTTCGAGTTTATCGTAGTGAGTATGGAAATCCTGCCAGCAATCGCTCAGTGCCTGCAGGCGTGGCCGACGCCGGGCCATGCCATTGAGGACGGACTGAATAAAGTCCTTCTCCTGATACCGTTCCAGCCAGCGTTCAGACCACAGCATGGCATTCAGTCGGGTGAAAGCAGGCGGAAAATCAGCGTCACAGGCGCTGATCTGCGTTTCGGCATAGCGGCTAAATTGATCCAGCGTGAGGGCAGGCGACAGGCGATCCCAGTGGCGCGATAAAAAATGATCCCATATGATGTCAAGCGCAATCGGAGCCACACGGCGTGTGAGCGGGCGAAACCACGCTTTCGTCGCCGTGACTTGTGCCAGGTTATCGGTGAAGACATCCACACGACGATGCATAAAGATCCCGGCGACGATCTCAGCAGAATAGCGTGCTGTGGGATTGCCACGGATAAAATCGGCGACCAGATTACCCGGCAATGAGCTGCCCGCCAGGTGGGCGAGATGTAAATGAGCGAGAAAATTCATCGTTTATTAACCTTCCTTAAGGGGCAATAGTTGCAGGGAACCCCTCACGGCACTAGACTACCCGCTTCATTGAGTATTGAGCCTGAGTTATTGATATGCGCGTGAGCGATTTTTCCTTTCAATTACCTGAATCTCTGATTGCGCGCTATCCTGTGCCTGAGCGCAGTCATTGCCGTTTGCTATCGTTAGATGGGCCGACAGGGGCGCTGGCGCATAATACTTTTACCGATCTTATCGATAAGCTCAACCCCGGTGATCTGCTGGTGTTTAATAATACCCGGGTGATCCCGGCGCGCCTGTTTGGTCGCAAAGCCAGTGGTGGCAGGATTGAGGTGCTGGTGGAGCGTGTGCTGGACGATAAACGGGTTCTGGCACATATTCGCGCCTCTAAAGCCCCCAAACCAGCCAGCGAACTGCTGCTGGGGGAGGAGGGAAACGTCAAGGCAACGATGGTGGCACGTCATGGTGCGCTGTTTGAAGTCGCGTTTAACGACCCACGGACGGTGCTGGAGATCCTTAATGCTATCGGTCATATGCCACTGCCACCTTATATTGACCGCCCGGATGAAGCGGCCGATCGTGAGTTATATCAGACCGTCTACAGTAGCCGCCCCGGCGCGGTGGCGGCACCCACCGCCGGACTCCATTTTGATGATCTGCTGCTGACGCAATTGCGTGATAAAGGTATCGAAATGGCATTCGTGACACTGCATGTGGGCGCCGGAACTTTCCAGCCTGTGCGCGTTGAGACCCTTGAGGATCACGTGATGCACGCTGAATATACTGAAGTGCCCGAGGAGGTGGTGACGGCAGTGAAGGCGGCGAAAGCCCGTGGTAATCGTGTGGTGGCGGTCGGCACTACCTCGGTACGTTCGCTGGAGAGCGCGGCACAGGCCGCAAAAGCCGATCTGATTGCGCCATTTTGCGGCGAGACACAAATTTTTATCTATCCGGGTTATCAATACCGGGTGGTGGATGCGCTGGTGACCAATTTTCATCTGCCGGAATCGACACTGATTATGCTGGTTTCGGCGTTTGCTGGCTATCAACACACCATGAATGCCTATCAGGTGGCGGTAGAGCACAAATATCGTTTTTTTAGTTACGGCGATGCGATGTTTATCACGTACAATCCGCAAGCCGTTTTTGAACGTGTCGCGGCGTCCGCCCGCGATGCGCGTTTTTAACGTCAGACTGTATTTCTGACGCAGGAGTCAAGATGAAATTTGAACTGGAAACCACCGATGGCCGCGCACGTCGCGGTCGTCTGGTGTTTGAGCGCGGCGTGGTTGAAACGCCCGCATTTATGCCGGTGGGAACTTACGGTACAGTAAAGGGGATGACGCCAGAAGAAGTCACTGCCACGGGTGCACAAATCATACTGGGTAATACTTTCCATCTCTGGTTACGTCCGGGTCAGGAAGTCATCAAGCAGCATGGCGATTTACACGATTTTATGCAGTGGCAGGGGCCGATTTTGACCGATTCCGGCGGATTTCAGGTGTTCAGCCTTGGCGAAATCCGTAAAATTACCGAACAGGGTGTTCATTTCCGCAATCCGATAAATGGTGATCCGATTTTTCTCGATCCGGAAAAGTCGATGGAGATCCAGTTTGATCTCGGTTCCGATATCGTAATGTCTTTCGACGAATGTACACCCTATCCGGCAGAATGGGATTATGCGAAGCGTTCGATGGAGATGTCTTTGCGTTGGGCGCGCCGCAGTCGTGACCACTTTGATCAGCTGGGGAATCCCAATGCCCTGTTTGGTATTATTCAGGGCAGTGTTTACGAAGATTTACGTGACATCTCAGTGAAAGGGCTGGTGGAGATTGGCTTTGATGGCTACGCTGTCGGTGGCCTGGCGGTGGGCGAGCCGAAACAGGAGATGCACCGTATTCTGGAACATGTTTGCCCGCAGATCCCGGCGGATAAACCCCGCTATCTGATGGGGGTGGGTAAGCCTGAGGATCTGGTTGAGGGGGTACGGCGCGGTATCGATATGTTCGACTGTGTGATGCCGACACGCAATGCGCGCAATGGTCATCTGTTCGTCACCGATGGGGTCGTCAAAATTCGTAACGCCAGATATAAAAGTGACACCGCGCCGCTGGACGCTGAATGTGATTGTTATACCTGCCGCCATTATTCACGCGCTTATTTGCATCATCTCGACCGTTGCAATGAAATACTGGGTGCGCGCCTCAATACCATCCATAACCTGCGTTATTATCAGCGCTTGATGGCGGGTTTACGCAAGGCCATTGAAGAGAGTAAATTAGACGACTTCGTGGCCGAATTTTACCAACGTCAGGGGCGACCTGTGCCACCGATGAACGTTGATTAATTTTAATAGTGAGGGAGTTTGCATGAGCTTTTTTATTTCTGATGCGCTGGCAACAACCGGTGGTGCAGAGCAGGGGAGTCCGATGTCACTGGTGATGATGCTGGTCGCATTCGTTCTGATTTTTTATTTTATGATCCTGCGCCCTCAGCAGAAACGCAGTAAAGAACACCGGGATCTGATGAGTTCTATCAGCAAAGGAGATGAAGTGCTAACCAGTGGCGGTCTGGTCGGACGGGTCACCAAAGTGGCAGAAAACGGGTATATTTCCATCGCCCTGAATGATACTACGGAAGTCGTTATCAAACGTGACTTTGTTGCCGCAGTCTTGCCGAAAGGCACCATGAAGGCGCTGTGATCCACTTTTCTCTAAGGGAATTGCCGTGTTAAACCGTTATCCTTTGTGGAAGTATATCATGCTGGTGGTGGTGCTTATCATCGGTCTGTTATATGCACTTCCCAACCTGTATGGTGAGGATCCCGCTGTTCAAATCACCGGCGTGCGCGGCAGCGCCGCCAGTGAGGAAACGCTGATCCAGGTTCAGAAAATATTACAGGAAGAAAAAATAACTTCGAAGTCAGTGGCCCTGGAAGAGGGCGCTGTCCTTGCGCGTTTTGATACCACCGATATTCAGTTACGGGCGCGTGAAGCGTTGATGACGATATTGGGGGATAAATATGTTGTCGCGCTCAACCTCGCGCCGGCAACACCGCGCTGGTTAGCGGCGATCCACGCTGAACCTATGAAGTTAGGGCTTGATTTACGTGGTGGCGTTCACTTTCTGATGGAAGTGGATATGGAAACCGCGCTGAGTAAATTGCAGGAGCAAAATATCGATAATCTGCGTAGTGAGTTGCGGGAAAAAGGTATCCCGTACTCCTCGGCGCGTAAAGAAGATAATTTTGCTTTGAGTATGACCTTTCGTGACAGCAACGCCCGTGATCAGGCTGTCTCCTGGCTGAGTTCCCGTCATCAGGATCTGGTGATTTCCAGTCAGGGAAATCAGGCGCTGAAAGCGGTGATGAGCGATGAACGGCTGAGAGAAGCGCGCGAATACGCCGTTCAGCAAAACATTAGTATCTTGCGTAATCGTGTTAACCAACTGGGTGTCGCCGAGCCACTGGTGCAGCGTCAGGGTGCGGATCGGATCGTGGTTGAATTACCCGGTATTCAGGATACGGCGCGGGCAAAAGAGATCCTCGGTGCGACAGCGACGCTGGAATTCCGTCTGGTCAATACTAACATTGATCCGGCAGCGGTCAGTATGGGGCGCATCCCCGGCGATTCGGAAGTGAAATATACCCGTGAAGGCCAGCCTGTGGTGCTGTATAAGCGGGTGATCCTGACCGGTGACCATATCACTGATTCGACCTCCGGTATGGATGAATTTAATCGGCCGCAAGTGAATATTTCACTGGATAATGCGGGTGGTAACATCATGTCCAGCTTTACTAAAGACAATATTGGTAAACCGATGGCGACGCTTTTTGTCGAATATAAGGACAGCGGCAAAAAAGAGGCCAGTGGTCGTGTGATCCTGATGAAACAGGAAGAAGTGATCAACATCGCTGATATTAAGGCGCGTCTTGGTAACAGTTTCCGCATTACCAGGATCAGTAATGCGAATGAAGCACGACAGCTGGCCTTATTACTCCGCGCTGGCGCGTTGATCGCACCGATCCAGATTGTCGAGGAACGCACTATCGGGCCGACACTGGGGATGCAGAATATTAAGCAGGGTCTCGAAGCATGTCTTGCCGGACTGGTGGTTTCTATTCTGTTCATGATCTTCTTCTATAAGAAATTCGGACTGATTGCCACGACTGCGCTGGTGGCCAACCTGATACTGATTGTCGGGGTGATGTCTCTGTTGCCGGGTGCCACACTCAGCATGCCAGGAATCGCAGGTATTGTATTAACCCTTGCAGTAGCCGTAGATGCTAACGTGCTGATCAATGAGCGTATCAAAGAAGAACTGAGCAATGGCCGATCGATTCAGCAGGCGATTGATGAAGGTTACCGGGGCGCTTTTAGCTCTATCTTCGATGCGAACATAACCACGTTGATTAAAGTGGTCATTCTGTATGCGGTGGGTACAGGGGCGATCAAAGGATTTGCAATTACGACCGGTATTGGTGTGGCAACATCAATGTTTACCGCTATCGTTGGTACACGCGCCATTGTGAACCTGCTATACGGTGGCAAGCGGATTAAAAAGCTGTCTATCTGAGGAGTGCATTGTGGCACAGGAATATACCATTGAACAATTGAATCACGGCCGTAAAGTCTATGACTTTATGTGCTGGGATTACTGGGCTTTCGGCATCTCCGGTTTGTTGCTGATCGCTGCCATCGTGGTGATGGGGGTACGCGGCTTTAACTGGGGGCTGGATTTTACCGGCGGTACCGTCATGGAGATCACCCTGGAAAAACCTGCTGAGATGGACAAAATACGCGAGGCATTGCAACACGCTGGGTTTCACGATCCGCAGTTGCAAAACTTTGGCAGTAGCCACGATATTATCGTCCGTATGCCGCCGGTGCCTGATATCAAAAGCAGTGAGGAGTTAGCTAACCGGGTTATCAACGTCATCAACCAGGCGACGACGCAAAACGCGAGGATAACAAAGCCCATCGAGTTTGTCGGGCCAACCGTCGGGGCGGATCTGGAGCAGAGTGGCATCATGGCACTTCTGAGCGCATTGGTCTGTATCCTGATCTATGTTGGCTTACGCTTTGAATGGCGTCTGGCGACCGGGGTGGTACTGGCTTTGGCACACGATGTGATAATCACGATGGGGCTGCTTTCGTTATTTCATATCGAAATTGACATGACCATTGTCGCCTCCCTGATGTCAGTCATTGGTTACTCACTGAATGATAGCATCGTGGTATCTGACCGTATTCGTGAAAATTTCCGCAGGATCCGTCGTGGTACGCCTTATGAGATCTTCAATATCTCGTTGACTCAGACACTGCATCGTACCTTGATAACTTCCGGTACCACATTAGTGGTGATCCTGATGTTGTATCTTTTTGGCGGCCCGGTCTTACAGGGATTCTCGCTGACGATGCTGATCGGTGTCTCGATCGGTACGGCTTCTTCAATTTATGTCGCCTCAGCCCTCGCGCTGAAGCTGGGAATGAAGCGCGAACATATGATACCGCAAAAAGTCGAGAAAGAAGGGGCTGACCAACCCTCTATGCTACTATAGCGCTGCGGTCTGCAATAAAAAATCCCGGTCTGATGATCGGGATTTTTTTATACACTATTTTTGCTCTGGTCAGTGCTCTGCTGACATAATGCTGTCAGCAGGGCTGACATACACTTCTGCCTGATTCATAAGATGAACAGGAGAGTGAAAGTATGAATAATGTCATTAACTGGTTTGAAATTCCGGTAGCCGATTTGGATCGGGCGATAAAATTTTATCAACATGTATTGCAGATAACGCTACAACGAGGTGAGCTCAATGAGTCTGATATGGCCATCTTTCCTTATCAATCACCGGCAACCGGCGGGGCACTGGCGAAAATTAAAGGGATAAAACCCGGTGATCAGGGGATTATTATTTATCTGCATACCGATGATCTGAATGCCGCGCTTGAGCGGGTTGACGAGGCGGGTAGCCGCTGTCTCTGGCCCGTGCATGAACTGGAAGAGGATATCGGTAAAATCGCGTTGATTATCGATAGCGAAGGTAATCATATTGGCCTGCATCAGCCAAAATAAGGGAATCACTCTGTTATGAGCCGCCGTGCTGATCGTCTTTTCCAGATTGTTCAGATCCTGCGTGGAAGAAGGCTGACTGACAACGGCGGCCTTATTAGCACAACGCCTCGCCGTATCAGAACGCACGATTTACCGTGATATTCGTGATCTGTCACTGTCGGGTGTGCCGATCGAAGGGGAGGCGGGCAGTGGTTATCGCCTGCTGGCCGGTTATCATTTACCCCCGTTGATGCTGACAACCGCTGAATCTGAAGTACTGGTGGTGGCGATTCGTCTGTTACACACCTGGGGCGGGGCATCCTTGTCTCAGGTACTGGAGTCGGCGCAGGAAAAAATACTGGCGATTTTACCGGAACACAGTCGGCGTAAGGCAGAACAGTCCCAATTGTTTGCCCCGGATATGGGGACACAGGGCTATTGCAAAGATCAGTTTGATTTAGTTCATCGGGCGATAGCTGGCCGTCAGGTTCTGGCGTTGCACTATCGTGATGAAAATGGCCACTGTTCGCAACGTCAGGTATTACCTTTGGGACTTTTCTTCTGGGGAGAGCGCTGGTTGCTGGTGAGCTGGTGTGAGTTGCGGATGGATTATCGCTGCTTTCGTCTTGATCGCTGTCTGGAGATCGCCATAGTCGAACGGCATTTCAATGAGCAGGCGGATCGTTCGTTAAGTGATTTTCTGCGTAAAGTGAAACGCGAGGCATAGTCAGCATCGTGTTCTCAACAATAAGAGCCTATCCCATTAGGATATTTTACTTGCCATTTTGGCCCTGGGCAGTGCCCGAAATCCTCACGTACTCCGTGTACGCTGCGGTTTCTCCGCGCTGTCCGTGTCCAGACTGGCTGCGCCAATAACGCCTGGTGGGATAGGCTCTAAGAGTCTGTGACATTCATTGACAAATACCAGAAGAGAGATACATTATATAATAGTTCTACCATCCTTAATGAGAGATAATGAAAATTATCGCTCATTATGTTTTTATTTTTATATAGAGTGATATTATTTATGTTATTATTATCAGCATATAAATTAAGTCTTATTAATTTGATGACAGAACCCGGTGCTTATTATGACCTGGGTTATCAATATGACCTTGCGATATGTATTGTCGCATCCGCAGCATTATTATATTTCTTAATCTGGACGCTGTTTAATATACGGAAGAAATAAGTCGATTGTTTGTTATTAATAAGTAATTGTAAATTAAAAAAAACATAAAATCAGTAAATTATGTAAATAAAATAGCACAATGATTAATTCCGCAGGAAAGAGTAAGAGCTTAAATAACTTCGCAAAATAATAGATCACTTTGAGGGAACTCAGCCCGGATTTTGCGATCTGATCAATCGCCAGACATCACAAATCACAAACCGGACTGAGCGATGCCGATCATAGCAGCTATTTCTCCTGAAGAACGACGTTTTATGCGTAAAGAAGCACAGCAGACTCGCGATAAAAACGATGCACGGCGGCTAATCGCTATGCTTATGTTGCATCAGGGAATGACTGTTACCGATGTCGCCCGGCTGCTCTGTGCCGCCCGTTCATCTGTGGGCCGCTGGATAAACGGGTTCACGTTATAGGGTACTGAAGGCCTCAGAAGCCTCAGACCCGGACGAGAGCAGCACTGGCCTGTTACCGATATCTTACGGGTTCTGCCATTGCTGATTCAGCGTACCCCGAAAGATTATGGCTGGTTACGTTCACGGTGGAGTACAGAATTGCTGGCCCGTATCATCAACCAGGTTTTTAATATAACGCTTCATCGTTCAACGCTGCACCGCTACCTGAAACAGGCGGGAATAGTCTGGAGAAGAGCAGCGCCCACGCTGAAAATCAGAGACCCGCATTATGATGAAAAACAGTCCGCTATAGAGCAGGCTCTGGCTCAGGATCAGGCAGAAAATCCGGTGTTTTATCAGGATGAAGTTGATATTGACCTGAACCCAAAAATCGGCGCTGACTGGATGCTCAGAGGACAACAGAAACGAGTTGCCACGCCGGGACAGAATCAGAAGCATTACCTGGCCGGGGCGCTGCATGCAGATACAGGAAAAGTTCATTACGTCAGTGGCAGCAATAAGAACTCTGATTTATTTATCCGTTTGCTGGAAACACTCCGCCGCACATACCGTCGGGCAAAGACCATCACGGTGATAGCAGATAACTACGTTATTCATAAAAGCCGGAAAGTGGAGCACTGGCTGGACGGGAATAAAAAATTCAGGGTGTTGTTCCTGCCGGTATATTTACCATGGCTGAATCCAGTAGAACGGTTGTGGCTGTCCTTACATGAAACGGTCACACGGAATCATTCGTGCCGGTACATGTGGCAGCTACTGAAACAGGTAAAGCAGTTTATGAAAGTTGCCTCCCCATTTCCCGGTAGCTGCCTGGGGCTGGCGAAAGTGGAGCGTTAATATGAGAAGTTATTTAGCCATTAAAATTGATTGTTTTCATTCAATACTATTAGCGCCTGCCTCCCTGTTGCTGATCGCCTGCTACACCAGTCGATCAGCCGTCGCATCCCGATCATCAAAGTGCTTTCTTTGTCGTTACGCCACTTCGCGGTAAACTATAATCCGGTTTCACTCTTTGTCAGGATGCGCTATGTATTGCCCTTTCTGTTCCGCTGTCGATACCAAAGTGATTGACTCTCGTCTGGTGAGTGAGGGATCTTCTGTGCGCCGTCGGCGGCAGTGTCTGGTTTGTCATGAACGTTTTACGACGTTTGAAGTGGCAGAACTGATCATGCCACGTATCGTCAAGAGCAATGATGTGCGGGAACCCTTCAATGAAGATAAGTTGCGTGGCGGCATGCTGAAAGCACTGGAAAAACGTCCGGTCAGTGCTGATGATGTAGAAATGGCCATTAGTCATATCCAGACCTATTTACGCGGTACCGGGGAGCGTGAAGTTGCCAGCAAAATGGTGGGGAACCTGGTGATGGAACAGCTGAAAAAGCTCGATAAGGTCGCTTATATTCGCTTTGCTTCCGTGTATCGTAGTTTTGAAGATATTAAAGAATTTGGCGAAGAGATCGCCCGTTTGCAGGATTAAATCATGCATGACGAAATCTATATGGCGCGAGCGCTCAAACTGGCGGCTCGTGGTCGTTTTACTACCCATCCTAATCCTAACGTCGGCTGTGTGATCGTCAAAGATAACGAAATTGTCGGTGAAGGTTTTCATTATCGCGCTGGTGAGGATCATGCTGAAGTACATGCATTACGCATGGCGGGTGAAAAGGCAAAAGGCGCTACCGCCTACGTCACCCTGGAGCCCTGCAGCCATTATGGTCGTACTCCGCCCTGTTGCGAAGCGCTGATCGCCGCGGGCATTACCCGCGTGGTAGCGGCGATGCAGGATCCGAATCCACAAGTCGCCGGACGCGGGCTCTATCGTTTGCAACAAGCGGGTGTCGCGGTCAGTCATGGTCTGATGATGGCCGAAGTGGAAGCGCTGAATAAGGGCTTTCTGAAGCGTATGCGCACAGGCTTTCCTTATCTGCAGCTGAAAATGGCGATGTCGCTCGATGGCCGTACCGCGATGGCCAGCGGTGAAAGTCAGTGGATTACCGCAGTCGCGGCACGCCATGATGTCCAGCGCCTGAGGGCGCAAAGTCATGCCATTCTGACCAGTAGCGCGACCGTGCTGGCCGATGATCCGGCATTGACCGTTCGCTGGCAGGCGCTGGGGACAGAGATACAGGCGCACTATCCGCAACAAAATGTGCGCCAGCCATGGCGTATCGTGATCGACAGTCACAATCGTGTGACGCCCCAGCATCGCATTGTGCATCAGCCTGGCAACACACTATTTGTCCGTAAAGATCCTGATTTACGACAATGGCCGCAAAATGTCGAAACACTTTTTCTGGCGGAACATAACGGTCATCTCGATCTGTTGTCATTAATGATCCAGCTGGGGAAACGCCAGATTAACAGCATCTGGGTAGAGGCAGGCCCGACGCTGGCAGGCGCCCTGTTACAGGCCGGGCTGGTCGATGAGCTGGTTCTCTATATTGCGCCTAAACTATTGGGCAGTGATGCGCGTGGTTTGTGTCTCTTACCGGGACTTGAGCGGCTGGCGGATGCGCCACAATTTGAATTCAGCGAGATACGTCAGGTCGGGTCGGATCTTTGCCTGCATTTAACCCCGTCTGACGGCCTGGGTTGAAAGAGCAGCAGAGCCCCAATTATTATGATAGAATCCGCCCCCCTTATCGGGGGCCCTGAATCGAAAGGAAGTGTATGAAGATTATTGAAGCTAATGTGGCGACTCCGGATGCGCGTATCGCGATTACCATTGCGCGTTTTAACGCTTTTATCAATGACAGTCTGCTGGAAGGCGCTGTTGATGCGTTAAAGCGGATTGGCCAGGTAAAGGATGAGAATATTACGGTGGTGTGGGTTCCTGGTGCCTATGAGCTGCCACTGGCCGCTGGCGCACTGGCGAAAACTGGTCGATATGACGCTATTGTTGCCCTCGGAACGGTGATCCGTGGTGGCACGGCTCACTTTGAGTATGTCGCGGGGGGAGCCAGTAGCGGGCTGGCGCAAATTGCTCAGCAGAGCGAGATCCCGGTTGCTTTTGGTGTATTGACCACCGAAAGCATTGAACAGGCCATCGAACGCGCCGGGACGAAAGCCGGTAATAAAGGGGCCGAAGCGGCCTTAACCGCGCTGGAAATGATTAACGTATTAACAGCTATCAAGGCTTAATTTTTTTGTAAGGGGAATTTCGTGAAACCTGCTGCTCGTCGTCGCGCTCGTGAATGCGCTGTCCAGGCGCTTTACTCCTGGCAGTTATCCAGCAACGATATCGCTGATATCGAATCTCAGTTCCTGGCGGAACAGGATATGAAAGATGTCGATGTGCAATATTTCCGCGAGCTGCTGGCCGGTGTGGTCATGAACAGTGCTCATCTTGATGATTTGATGAAGCCCTATCTGTCGCGCCAGCTTGATGGGCTGGGGCCGGTGGAGAAAGCAATACTGCGCGTGGCGTTGTTCGAACTGGAAAAACGTAGCGATGTTCCCTATAAAGTGGCGATCAACGAAGCGATTGAGCTGGCAAAAACTTTTGCCGCTGAAGAGAGCCATAAATTTGTCAACGGTGTCCTCGATAAAGCGGCTCCCGTTATTCGCCCGCATAAAAAATAGATAGCAAAGCGGTTTTGCGCAGCCGCGACTGCGCAAAATCTTACCTTCCTCTCTTTTGCTAAGGCAAACGCTATGTCATGCGGCGAATTTTCCCTGATTGCCCGTTATTTTGATCGTGTCAAAAACCGACGCCCTGATGTCGAAACCGGTATTGGCGATGATTGCGCTCTCCTCAATATCGCGGAGCGAAAAACGCTGGCTATCAGCACCGATACCCTGGTCGAGGGTCATCATTTTTTACCGGATATCGATCCTGCGGATCTGGCCTGTAAAGCGCTGGCGGTGAATCTTAGCGACCTTGCCGCAATGGGCGCTGAACCGGCATGGCTGACACTGGCATTGACATTGCCACAAGTGGATGAAGCCTGGCTGGCGGCATTCAGCGATAGTCTGTTTTCTCAGCTTGATTATTATGACATGCAGCTGATTGGCGGTGATACCACCCGTGGCCCGCTGGCGATGACGCTGGGGGTCCATGGCTTTGTACCACAAGGACGAGCGCTAAAACGCAGCGGTGCGAAATCGGGAGACTGGATTTATGTCACCGGTACACCGGGCGATAGCGCCGCAGGACTGGCGATTTTACAAAACAGATTAGTGGTGAATCAGCCAGAGGATGCCCGCTATTTGTTGCAGCGTCATCTGCGTCCTGAGCCGCGGGTGCTGCAAGGCCAGGCGTTGCGTGATCTGGCCAGTGCCGCGATTGATATTTCTGATGGTTTGCTGGCGGATCTGCGCCATATCCTGGATGCCAGTGGTTGCGGTGCGCGGATCAATCTTGACGCGCTGCCGCTATCGACCGCGCTGCGCCATCATGTGCCAGCACAACAGGCACTGCACTGGGCATTATCGGGGGGTGAAGATTACGAGCTGTGCTTTACGGTTGCGGAACTCAACCGTGGCGCGCTGGATGTGGCGATGGCGCATTCGGGCATCAGCTTTACCTGTATCGGACAGGTCAGCCCTGAAGCAGGAAAGGTACTGCTGTTACAGGCAGGCAAGCCGGTTGATCTCGATTTTCCGGGCTATGATCATTTTGCGCTACGCGGGGAATAATCGCTTTCCCCGCGCGTTTCATGTCGCGGGAGAAAGAGAAAGCCAGGCGTCGATTCGGGCTTCGATCCCGGCCGCATCCAGCTCCAGATCAGCCCGTATCTCTTGCTGAGTACCTTGTGGAATAAAGAAATCCGGCAGACCAATATTCAGTACCGGCACACCACAGCGATGAGCCATGATCAGTTCATTAACACCACTGCCTGCGCCACCCATAATGGCGTTTTCTTCCAGGGTGATCAGCATCTCGTGTTCATCGGCTAACTGTAAAATCAACGCATTATCCAGCGGTTTGACAAAACGCATATCGACCAGCGTGGCATCGCGTTTTTCGGCGACCTGGAGCGCCTCGGGCAGCAGGGTGCCGAAATTGAGAATGGCCATTTTTTTGCCGCGTCGTTTCACCACCCCTTTGCCGATCGGCAGGCAGGTGAGTGGCTCTCGCTGCGCCCCTGTGCCTGTTCCGCGCGGATAACGTACCGCAGTGGGGCCTTGCTGATAGTGATAACCGGTATGCAGCATCTGTCGGCATTCGTTTTCATCGCTGGGGGTCATAATGACGATATCGGGAATGCAACGCAAAAAAGAGAGATCGAAAGCGCCCTGGTGCGTCTGACCATCGGCACCGACGATACCCGCGCGGTCAATGGCGAATAAGACAGGCAGCTTCTGGATCGCGACATCGTGAATGATCTGATCATAGGCGCGTTGCAGGAAAGTGGAGTAAATCGCTACCACCGGCTTATAACCACCAATCGCCAGTCCTGCGGCAAAGGTAACCGCATGTTGTTCAGCGATGGCGACATCGAAATAGCGATCAGGGTATTTTTTTGAAAACGCCACCATCCCAGAGCCTTCGCGCATAGCAGGGGTGATCGCCATCAGTTTATTATCGCTGGCGGCGGTTTCACACAACCAGTCGCCAAAAATCTGTGAGTAAGTCGGGATTTCGCTGTTATTTTGCGGCAGAACGCCACGGGTATAGTCGAATTTGGGTACGGCATGAAAAGTGATCGGATCTTTTTCTGCCGGTTCATAGCCACGACCCTTTTTGGTCATAATATGCAGAAATTGCGGCCCGCTCAGATCACGCATGTTTTTTAGTGTATGGATCAAGCCGATGACATCATGGCCATCTACCGGGCCGATATAGTTAAAACCCAGCTCTTCAAACAGCGTGCCGGGCACCACCATGCCTTTGAGATGTTCTTCAGTGCGTTTGAGCAGCTCTTTGATCGGCGGTACGCCGGAGAAGACTTTTTTTCCGCCTTCGCGCAAGGTGGAATACAGCTTACCAGACAGCAGTTGTGCCAGATGATTATTCAGCGCACCGACATTTTCCGAAATTGACATTTCGTTGTCATTGAGGATCACCAGCAGGTCGGGCCTGATATCGCCAGCATGATTCATCGCCTCAAAAGCCATACCACCGGTAATGGCACCATCACCGATAACACAGGCAGTACGGCGCTGTTTCCCCTCTCTGGCAGCGGCGATCGCCATGCCAATCCCGGCCGATATGGAGGTCGAGGAGTGGCCGACGCTCAGAACATCGTATTCACTCTCCTCACGCCACGGAAAAGGATGCAATCCCCCTTTCTGACGGATAGTACCGATGTTATCGCGGCGTCCGGTAAGGATTTTATGCGGATAAGCCTGATGACCGACATCCCAGATGACGTGATCAAAGGGGGTGTGATAAACATAATGCAGCGCCACGGTTAACTCAACCGTACCGAGCCCGGAGGCAAAATGGCCACTGGAACGACTGACACTATCCAGCAGGTAACGGCGTAGTTCGTCGCACAGTTTCACCAGGCTGTCTTTTGGCAATAAGCGTAATGCCATCGGGGAATCGATCTGTGCCAGTAGAGGGTATTTGACAATATCAAAACTCATCAGAAACTCTTATCGTTTATTTATTACGTTCAATGACGTAATGGGCGAGCGCTTCCAGTGCTGTGGTATCCAGCGACTGTGCGCTCAGTTGAGCAAGCGACCGACGAGCGTCTCGTATCAGATCATGCGCTTTTTGCCGGGCTGATTCCAGCCCCAGTAGTGCCGGGTAAGTGCTTTTGCCTAACTGCTGATCGGCACCCTGACGTTTGCCAAGGATAGCCGTATCACCGGTCACATCCAGAATATCATCCTGGACCTGGAATGCGATGCCGATATTTTGGGCGAAGTTATCCAGTGTCGGGATCGCGTTACGCCCCCGATCACCGGCACAAAGGGCGGCCATACGTACTGCCGCGCCAATCAGGTCGGCGGTTTTATGGCGATGAATGCGCTCCAGCGCCTGCAGGTTAACCTGTTGACCTTCTGCCACCAGATCCAGCGCTTGTCCACCACACATGCCACGAACCCCACTGGCTCTGGCCAGTTCAGCGATCATCGCCAGTCGGGCGCTGTCAGGTACACCGGGCATGGGGGTGTCGCTAAGGATAGAAAATGCCAGTGTTTGTAGCGCATCCCCGGCGAGAATCGCATTCGCTTCACCAAATTTAATATGACAGGTCGCGACACCACGCCGGAGATCGTCGTTATCCATGGCCGGTAGATCATCATGGATCAGAGAGTAGGCATGTATGCATTCGATAGCCGCCGCTGGCGCATCCAGTGTGGCACAGGGAATATCAAACATCTCACCGGTGGCATAAACGAGAAACGGGCGCAGACGTTTCCCCCCCGACAGGACGCCATATTGCATCGCGGCGACCAGCGGCATCTGCTGAAAAGGGAGATCAGCAAAGAAATGTTGTAGCGCATTGTTGGTGCGTTCAGCATAGACCTGTAATTGTTGTGATAAATCCATTTATTCACTATCCGGCATAAAGGGGGTTAATGCGCCTTCTTCGCTTTCAGTCAGTAAGATCTGTACCCGCTGTTCAGCCTGCTGCAGTTTGGCCTGCCCCTGACGGGCGAGTTGTACGCCACGCTCAAATTCGCTGAGCGCCTCTTCTAATGGCAGTGTGCCGCTTTCCAGACGACTGACGATCTGTTCCAGTTCGTCAAGGGCGGTTTCAAAGCTGACCGGGGACCCATTTTTCTTTGGCATAGTGAATATCGACTCTTATTGTGGCAGTGATCAATATGGTATCGAAGTTAGGCCGTTAAGCAAATAACACGTAACACCAGGTGAAAATGATGCAATAGTGGTATACTCCGCGCCCTGGATGCAGGCATCTGAATGCACTGCTTGACAACTTTTTGCTGAAAGCCTTATCAGGCTTGTCTCAATGAACGATTGCCGCCATGAAGTTTATCATTAAATTATTCCCGGAAATTACGATCAAAAGCCAATCTGTGCGGTTGCGCTTTATTAAAATCTTAACCGGGAACATTCGTAATGTTCTTAAGGATTATGATCAGACACTTGCCGTAGTTCGCCACTGGGATCATATCGAGGTGCGTGCGAAAGACGAAAATCAGCGCCTGCCTATTCGCGACGCGTTAACCCGGATCCCCGGCATTCACCATATTCTGGAGGTGGAAGATGTCCCTTTCACCTCGCTGCATGATATTTTTGAACAAACATTACCTCTGTGGCAGGATCAGCTGGTGGGTAAAAGTTTCTGTGTACGGGTAAAACGGCGCGGTAAACATCCCTTCACCTCTATTGATATTGAACGTTATGTTGGTGGCGGCCTGAATCAGCACATTGCCACCGCACGGGTGAAACTGACCCATCCGGATGTGACTGTTAATCTGGAGATTGATAATGATCGTCTGTTACTGGTGAAAGGGCGCTATGAAGGTATTGGTGGCTTCCCTATCGGCACCCAGGAGGATGTGTTATCACTGATTTCCGGTGGCTTTGACTCCGGCGTCTCCAGTTACATGCTGATGCGTCGTGGTTGCCGCGTGCATTACTGCTTCTTTAATCTTGGTGGTGCGGCCCATGAAATTGGTGTTCGTCAGGTTGCCCATTATTTATGGAACCGTTTTGGTCGCTCTCATCGGGTACGATTTGTAGCGATTAATTTTGAGCCGGTCGTGGCGGAGATCCTTGAAAAAATTGATGATAGCCAGATGGGCGTGGTACTGAAGCGCATGATGATGCGTGCCGCATCAATGATCGCCAGACGTTATGATGTCCAGGCGCTGGTGACCGGAGAAGCCTTAGGCCAGGTTTCCAGCCAGACGCTGACCAACCTGCGCCTGATCGATAATGTCTCTGATACGCTGATCCTGCGGCCGTTAATCGCTTACGACAAAGAGCATATCATCAATCTGGCGCGGGAGATTGGCACGGAAGATTTTGCCCGCACGATGCCGGAGTATTGCGGAGTTATCTCCCGCAGTCCGACCGTAAAAGCGGTAAAAGAAAAAATTGAAGCAGAAGAAGCCGGTTTTGATTTCACCATCCTCGACAACGTGGTGGCGGAAGCCAGCAATATTGATATCAGAGAGATTGGCCGTCAGACACAACAGGAGGTGGTGGAAGTAGAAACGGTGAGTTCATTTGGCGCTAATGATGTGGTGCTCGATATCCGTTCGGTTGATGAGCAGGAAGATAAACCGCTAACACTGGCGGGCGTCACGGTGGTATCCCTGCCATTTTACAAACTCAGCAGTCAGTTTGCTGATCTCGACCAGAGTAAAACCTGGTTATTATGGTGTGAGCGTGGCGTGATGAGTCGTCTGCAGGCGCTGTATCTGCGTGAGCAAGGATACCATAACGTCAAAGTGTACCGTCCATAATCACCGCTCAGCGGTGACCGGGAACGGCAACAGTGACTGTTCCCGGTTATCGGCTCACGGGACTATTCTGCAGAATAGTTATAGATCCCCGCCGCCAGTACCAGTTGTGAGGCGACCTGATGTGCTTTTTCACGGCCCGCCAGTAAGTCAATAATTTTGAGTGCAAAATCAATCGCTGTTCCAGGCCCTTGACTGGTCAGCAGTTTAAACCGTGGGTCCCAGACGACACGCTTATCCTGCCACTGGTCGGCGGGAATGTGTGCTTTAAGCGACGGGAAGCCCGTCATATTGGCATGCGGAAAAAGATGATGGGGAACCAATACCGTGGCAGCAACCGCACAGATCGCGGCGACAATTCGCCCGGAGCGATGAAATTGCCTGATGGTTTCCACCAGCAATAGATTATCGCGCAAGCACTCTGCGCCTTTGATGCCACCGGGCAGGATAATGATATCAAAATCACCGTCGGCAACCGCGACTAACGGCGCATCAGCCAGCAGTTTAACCCCGCGTGAACAGGTAATCGTCCGGTCACCGTCGTCAGCAACGCTGGCAATGGTGACGTTAATACCGCCGCGAACCAGAAGATCAATCGTCGTGACTGCTTCGGTCTCTTCACTGCCGGGTGCGAGACAGAGGAGTGCGGATGCGCTCATAGGTTTTCTCCTTATATTTTACCTGGGCATATAAATGGCTATTTACCGGTACGGCAAGACCGTGAGCCTGTGCGCGCTTGAGTAAAAAACCGCTGATATAGTCGATTTCCGTCCGACGTTGCATCCGGATGTCCTGCAACATTGATGAAATATTTTCCGCTGTGCTGGCAATAATCTTATTGATATCAGCGAGTAGATTTTCCGCTGAGACCGGTATCCCTTCGCAGGCCATAACCGCCGCCACTTCCTGGCAGATGGCGGCCACCTCTCCTGGATAGTGACGTAAGTCACCATTACGACACCCTTTTAGTGCTGTCAATGGATTGATAACACAATTGACCGCCAGTTTACTCCAGGCGGCAGGATAGATATTCTCATGCCATATCACCTCCGGCAGGGCCTGATGCAGAATAGCGGTCAGATTGTGGCCGTTCCGGTAAGGATGTTTTGCCGGCCCGATATGGGTTATGCCACTGGCGACATGGACAATAGCATCATCGTCATGACGTGCGGCATGGGTGGTGACACCGAGCAGCAGCGGTTGCGGCACGTTATGCAGCTCGTCAACCGGATTCATGCCATTGTGGATAAGCAGGATCGGTGAGGAGGGGGGTAAGGTGGTAGCCAGACGGTTGACCGCACTGGCAACCTGCCAGGCTTTTAGCGTTACTAATAACAGGTCACTGCTGGCGAGAAAGTCAGCATCATTGGCGGTCAGTGTGTGACTGAATACAGCCCCCTCTTTTTTTCGCACATCGACATGACAGCATGGCTGCCGCTCACGCAACCAACCCTGAACTTCATGCCCCTGTTGATGTAATGCACTGAGCCATACTTGCCCCAGCGCACCACATCCCAGCAGGGTTATTTTCATTATTTTTGCTCCTTAGCTGTGTCTGTCATCCGTCACGCTTGTGGCACCGGGTGCTAAACTTCCGGGAGAACAAGTTGAGTTATATGATGTTATCGGTATTATGCAACTTACAGAAAACAACATGAGAGGAAAAGATGCCATCGTTTGATATTGTCTCTGAAGTTGATCTTCAGGAAGTTCGCAATGCAGTAGAAAATGCGGTTCGTGAAGTAGAGTCGCGTTTTGATTTTCGCCATGTTGAGGCTACTTTTGCCCTGAACGAAAAAGACAAAACGATTAAGGTGCTCAGTGAATCTGATTTTCAGGTTAACCAGTTACTGGATATTTTGCGGGCGAAGTTATTAAAAAGAGGGATTGAAGGCAGCACGATTGAGGTGCCGGAGGCGTTTATCCACAGCGGCAAACAGTGGTTTGTTGAGGCAAAACTGAAACAGGGCATTGAAAGCGCCATTCAGAAAAAAATCGTCAAGCTTATCAAAGATAGCAAACTCAAAGTCCAGACGCAGATTCAGGGCGAGGAGATCCGGGTCACCGGTAAATCCCGCGATGATTTACAGGCGGTCATGGCGCTGGTTCGTGGCGGCAATTTAGGTCAGCCGTTTCAGTTTAAAAATTTCCGCGATTGATGATTGTGCCCCGTTTTTTGCTGGCAACCAGAGAATACCTCCCATTTATTCCTGATTGCCTGGCAGAAGATAAAAATCAGTACCACAGGCGGTTATCGCCGGGTGCATTGCTAAACAGCCCCGGCCTGCATCTCCTGCATGACACGTTCAAGCTCAGTACGATTTGTGACCTTGCTGTCTATTTTGACATACACGGAATGTTCACTGGCGATAACCAGCGCCTGGGCGACACCTTTTTGCGCCAGCAGATCATCCTGTAGTGTTTCTTTTATCTTAATATGAGGGGGGATTTCGATTCGCAGGCTGCTGACATAAGCTGGCTCGTTCATCATACTGGCCACCAGTAGCCATAAAAATGCCAGCAGGGTGTTCAGCAAGAACACGGTTTGCGAATCAATGAAACCATCGATCCAGCCGCCCAGCAGACCGCCAATCGCGACGCCAATAAATTGACAGGTCGAATAGATCCCCATTGCGGTGCCTTTATACCCGGCGGGTGACTCTTTACTGACCAGTGAGGGCAGCAGGGCTTCCAGCATATTGAACGCGATAAAAAACAGCTGGACACCCGCCACCAGCGCCCAGAAATAGGTTCCGGCACCCCAGAGAATAATTTCCGCTACCAGCAGCAGGGCGATGCATAGCAGAAAAACTTGTTTCATCCTGCGTTTCTTTTCTGCATAAATGATAATCGGCAGAACGGAAACAAAGGCAATTAATATCGTGAACAGATAAATTTTCCAGTGTTCTGCGGCGGGAAAATCCGCCATTTCCAGCTGGCCGGGCAAGGCAACAAAAGTCGCTATCAGAATAGTATGCAGACACATAATGCCGAAGTTAAGCCTTAACAGCTTTGGATCGGCAAATACCTTATTAAAGGAACCCCGCACCATACCGGATTCACGGTTCAGCACATGATGATGGCTGTCAGGTATAATCCACAAGGTTAATATGATACCGATTATCGTCATCGCCGCTATCATCCAGAATAGGGCATGCAGCCCCAGATGATGCGTAATAATCGGGCCCAGAACCATAGCGATGGCAAACGTGATACCAAAACTGACACCGATAAAAGCCATCGCTTTTGTGCGGTTTTGTTCGCGGGTCAAATCAGAGAGTAACGCCATCACCGCGGCGGCAATGGCCCCGGAACCTTGCAGTGCACGACCGAGAATAATACCCCAGATCGTTGCGCTGGATGCGGCAATGATGCTGCCCAGCATAAAGATAAACAGACCACAGAGGATCAATGGTTTACGGCCAACCCGGTCAGAAAGCAGACCAACGGGAATTTGAAAAATGGCCTGAGTGAAGCCATAAATACCGATCGCCAGGCCGATAAGCGTCTCACTGGCACCCTGTAATTCCATACCATATGTGGTCAGTACCGGCAGAACCATAAACATACCCAGCATACGCAGTGAAAATACGGTTCCCAGACCCCAGGTTGCGCGCCGTTCTCCTGGCGTCATTTTATTATCGTTCATGACCACCTCAGTTAAAAAAACTGTCACTAGTGTAATGATGGTAACTAAAAGCGTAAATAAATGTTTACTTAACAAATGTTGCGATAATATTATTCAGCAGAGAAAACTTTTCTCCATAACCGTGAATATAACTGGCCTGGCGCTGTCAACAAGTGGCGTTCCATTTGCTGTATCCTGGTATGAAAAGGATAAAAAGGGCGATCATCCAGGGATTACCAGGGATTAGTCGATCATCCTCTTGCGCACTTACGTAAGGCCAGGTAATCCAGCAGACTACCAAGAAGTATGCCGATGAGCAGCGTCAGTGTGGCAATCTTTAATAAAGCTGGCAAGAAGAGAAACATGGTGTAATTAAGTGTATTCAGCATCATTAACAGCAATCCTGTCACCAGTAACAGGCATCCGCTTGCCAGAATCCACAACGCCAGGGTATAAGCGCGTTGATAGTCTCTGCGCGGCATAAAACTCGCCGTATGTTGTGTATACTCCAGTGTTCGGCGACAAACCAGTAATAGCAGAATACCCGGGATAGCGGCCACTACCGAGAAGAGATAAAAAGCTGACCAGCCATGTGCCTCGACAAACCAACCGGCTATTGGGCCAGCATAGACGCGCCCAATAGCCGATAACGCCGATAACAGCGCAAACTGGGTAGCGGAAAATGATTTATTACACAATGTCATTAACAGTGCGACAAAAGCCGCAGTGCCCATACCACTGCATAAATGTTCAAAAAATACCGCCGTCGCCATAGAATAAAGATGCTTATCACTGAGCGACAGTAGCCAGTAACCGGCATTAGCGGCCCCCTGCAAGATGCCGAAAATCAACAGCGCACGAAACAGGCTGAGTCGCTGCATCAACACGCCGCCAAAAAGCGCGCCAGCAATGGTGGCCAGCAATCCCAGGGTTTTATTGACCATACCGACTTCAGCGGCCTCAAAACCGATACTACGGATCAGAAATGTGGTTGTCAGGCTCATGCCAAATGCATCGCTGAGCTTATAGCAGATGATCAGCAGAAGAATAAGCCAGGCATTATTGCGGCTAAAGAAATCACGCAAGGGTTCGACCACCGCCTGTTCGAGCGTTCCGGGAACCGCGATGATATTGTCTGCTTCGGGGGCCAGCAGCGTGGCAATGATACAAGGGATCATCAAACAGGCCATCAGCCAGTACATTCCCTGCCAGCCAAGCCAGCGATCGGCCAGCCATAGTGCTAATCCCCCGGAAACCAGCATCCCAAGGCGATAACCCAGGACACTGATGGCCGCGCCCGTACCGCGCTCTTCGGCGGGCAGGATATCCGTTTTCCAGGCATCGAACACGATATCCTGGGAAGCAGAGCAGAAAGCAATTACCACCGCGAAGATGGCTATCCAGTGAAGCTGGCTGGCAGGTTGCAGGCACCCCATGATGGCAATCGTGATCAGTAGCAAGACCTGGGTAATCAATAACCAGCCGCGACGTCGGCCCAGAAAAGGAGGGGTATAGCGATCCATTAATGGTGACCACAGAAATTTAAACACGTAGGCCTGGCCGACCAGCGAGAAGAAGCCGATCGTTTTCAGGTCGATATTTTCAACGGTCATCCATGCCTGAAGGGTGCCAGACGTCAGCGCCAGAGGTAAGCCGGAAGAAAACCCCAGGATCAACAAAATCGCTGAAATGGGTCGTTGAAGAGTACGTAAATAAGAATAAAGGGTCATGGTTTATGATTTAGACCCGGCGCCAGGCCGGGTCATCAGTTAATGTGCATTCTTTTTGATGAAATCATTGATGCTGATGTCTTGTGCCATATCGGCAATAATATCGCTAAGGACGCTGTTCACGGTACTGGCAATATTCTGGTTAGAAGCCTTAAATGCGCCATCGACCGAGTAACTGGCACGGTAATTTTTGGTCATTTTCATTCCGTTGGCAGCGGTGGCAATAATCGAGACATCTGCTTTAGTCGCAATACTGTAACGCACGTCTCCCTGGGAGACATCAGCATACAGCTTGTTCAGAATGATTTGTAAATCGGCAACCCCATTGGGGCCAATCATATAACCGCGCGCTGTCATTTGTTTTTCTAGGGCTTCCTGGAGCAGAAAACGCAGATCGCGCGAAGCACTCAGGGGAACCTGTTGATTGTCACGGGTGACTTTCGCCAGCGCCTGATCCGGCCGTTGATCAGCCCCATTGATACTGATCGTCAACCCCATCAGGCCAGGGTCCTGTTGCGGTAGAGTGATATTGGGTGACACATTAATGGTTGCTGGTGGAGTGGTGCACCCGGCGAGTAAAAACAGAGCGATAAAAGGAAAAAATAATTTTTTAAGCATCTACAGAGCCTCAACAGATGATGTTTTTATTAAAGGAAATTGATTAACATCATATCATTGCTAATGATAAGAGGAAGTAGCAATGGCAGTAAATTCGTCACATTGTTTGTTTTATCGACGTCCATTTTTACCTTCCGCAACCGACTGACATAAGGCAAAGCATGGTATCAAACCTCGTTGATCTGTTCTTTCATCATATAACAAAATGCGCGTTTTCTGAGACAGATACGCATAACGAAGGTTTTCCGGCAACATGCGTGACTAAAAAGTAACGCATACGGTAACAGTAAACGACAACCGTTCTCGACTCACCAAAGTGATATCGGTATAATGCCGCGTCTTATTATATGAATGTCTTCGGGGTGATTCTGATGCCAGGCGTGTGATTCTGATGACAGAATACATCCCGGTTCTGTGAAGCGATGTAACAATCCGCTTTCAGAATTAACCGAGCATGGTGATTTTTTTGAGGTAACAGGATGCAAGTTTCAGTTGAAACCACTCAGGGCCTTGGGCGCCGGGTAACGATTACCATCACTGCTGATAGCATCGAGAGTGCTGTCAAAAAAGAACTGGTCGATGTAGCGAAAAAAGTACGTATTGATGGCTTCCGTAAAGGAAAAGTGCCGATGAATGTGGTGACTCAGCGTTATGGCGCTTCTGTTCGCCAGGATGTACTGGGTGATCTGATGAGTCGTCATTTCATTGATGCGATCATCAAAGAGAAAATAAATCCGGCGGGTGCGCCACACTATGTTCCTGGCGAATACAAAAAAGGCGAAGACTTTACTTACTCGGTAGAGTTCGAAGTCTATCCGGAAGTGACGTTGCAGGGACTCGATACCATCGAAGTAGAAAAACCGATGGTTGAAGTGACCGAAGCAGATATCGACGCCATGCTGGAGACGCTACGTAAACAACAGGCTGACTGGAAAGAAAAAGCCGGTGTAGCTGCAACAGAAGATCGGGTCACGATTGATTTCACCGGTTCTGTTGATGGTGAAGAGTTTGACGGCGGAAAAGCCTCTGACTTTATCCTCGCGATGGGACAGGGACGGATGATCCCGGGCTTTGAAGAAGGTATTCAGGGTCATAAAGCGGGCGAAACATTCACCATTGATGTGACTTTCCCGGAAGAGTACCACGCAGAAAACCTGAAAGGTAAAGCGGCTAAATTCGTTATTGATCTGAAAAAGGTCGAAGAGCGTGAATTACCGGAACTGACCGCTGAATTTATTCAGCGTTTTGGCGTCGCAGATGGGTCGCTGGAAGGGTTGCGTGCCGAAGTACGTAAAAACATGGAGCGTGAACTCAAAGGCGCTGTCCGTAATCGCGTGAAATCTCAGGTTATCGAAGGTCTGCTAAAAGCCAATCCTATTGAAGTGCCCGCAGCGTTGATCGACAGCGAAATTGATGTCTTGCGTCGCCAGGCGGCTCAGCGTTTTGGTGGCCATGAAAAACAAGCCCATGAACTGCCACGTGAACTGTTCGAGGAGCAGGCGAAACGCCGGGTTATGGTCGGTTTGCTACTGGGCGAAGTGATCCGCAGCAATGAGCTGAAAGCGGACGAAGATCGAGTCAAGGATCTGATCAGCGAGATGGCTTCAGCGTATGAAGATCCACAGGAAGTCGTTCAATATTACAGTAAAAATAAAGAACTGATGGATAATATGCGCAGCCTGGCTCTGGAAGAGCAGGCGGTTGAATTAGTCCTTGAGAAAGCAAAAGCCACTGAAAAAGAAATGGCTTTTAGCCAACTGCTCAATCAGCAAGCGTAACGTTGTCACGATGTAACGTTTACAGCAGAACCCGTTGCCGATAAGGCAACGGGTCTTTTTTTGTATGCATCACGGGCGGGTATTATTTTTTATTGGCCTCATTGCAGATCTGTCCTCGCTGCGGGTAGCGCATAGTGAAAGCGTGTTATACCTGTTATCCTGTGCATAATTGTGGTTACTGACTGCGATATCACTGCGTTATGTCACCCTGACGTAACCAGAACGATTTTGAGTATATGAATAGAAACTCTGGCTGATTATCCGTCTGAAAGGTTACAATCAGCGTGGCAGACTTTTTTAAAATTAATTCAGGAGACGGAAATGTCATACAGTGGTGAACAAGATAACCATGCATCCCAGATGGCCCTGGTACCGATGGTCATTGAACAGACTTCACGCGGTGAACGTTCTTTTGATATTTATTCTCGTCTGCTTAAAGAACGAGTCATCTTTCTGACCGGTCAGGTCGAAGATTACATGGCGAATCTGATTGTCGCGCAAATGTTGTTTCTGGAAGCAGAAAACCCGGAAAAAGACATCTATCTGTATATTAATTCTCCCGGTGGCGTCATTACGGCGGGCATGTCGATTTACGATACCATGCAATTCATCAAACCGGATGTCAGCACTATCTGCATGGGGCAGGCCGCTTCTATGGGTGCCTTTTTGTTGACCGCGGGCGCAAAAGGCAAGCGTTTTTGCCTGCCTAATTCACGGGTCATGATCCATCAGCCGCTCGGCGGTTTTCAGGGACAAGCAACAGATATCGAAATCCATGCCCGTGAAATCCTGAAAGTGAAATCGCGGATGAATGAGCTGATGGCACATCACACCGGACAGTCTCTTGAACAGATCGAACGCGACACTGAACGTGACCGTTTCCTGTCAGCGAAGGAAGCTGTTGATTATGGCCTGGTGGACGATATTTTAACCCATCGTCAATGAAAGCCAGGGTATAAATAGTGGCGCTATACTTATTTCAAAGTCAGAACGACAACAGGCAAATGGCGTCTGAGGATAGCATTTGTGTCACGATATGTGGCACAAAGAACTGATAAAGAGGTTTGGACTGATGACAGATAAACGCAAAGATGGTTCGGGCAAACTGTTATATTGCTCTTTTTGCGGCAAAAGTCAGCATGAAGTGCGTAAGCTTATCGCCGGGCCATCCGTGTATATCTGCGATGAATGCGTTGATTTATGCAATGACGTTATTCGCGAAGAGATTAAAGATATCGCGCAGCATCAAGAACGCAGTGAGCTGCCGACACCACACGAAATCCGTCGTCATCTTGATGACTATGTTATTGGCCAGGAGCAGGCAAAAAAAGTGCTGGCCGTCGCCGTATACAATCACTATAAGCGTTTGCGCAATGGTGATACTAATAACGGTGTCGAGCTGGGAAAAAGCAATATTCTGCTGATCGGACCGACAGGATCAGGGAAAACATTGCTGGCAGAAACCCTGGCGCGTTTGCTGGATGTACCTTTTACTATGGCCGATGCCACCACACTGACGGAAGCTGGCTATGTGGGTGAAGATGTCGAAAATATTATTCAGAAGCTGCTGCAGAAATGTGATTATGATGTACAAAAAGCACAGCGCGGTATTGTTTATATTGATGAAATCGACAAAATTTCCCGTAAATCAGAGAATCCATCGATTACCCGTGATGTCTCGGGTGAAGGTGTACAACAGGCATTACTGAAACTGATTGAAGGCACCGTCGCGGCAGTACCTCCTCAGGGGGGGCGTAAGCATCCACAACAGGAGTTTTTACAGGTCGACACATCAAAAATCCTGTTCATCTGTGGTGGCGCATTCGCTGGTCTCGACAAGGTGATATCACATCGTGTAGAGACGGGTTCTGGGATTGGTTTTGGTGCGACAGTCAAATCACAGGCTGATAAAGCCAGTGAGGGTGAATTATTATCTCAGGTGGAACCGGAGGATTTGATTAAATTCGGTTTGATCCCTGAATTTATTGGTCGTTTACCAGTCGTGGCTTCCTTAAATGAGCTGGACGAAAAAGCGCTGATTCAGATTCTGAAAGAGCCGAAAAATGCCCTGACTAAGCAGTATCAGGCGTTGTTCAATCTGGAAGGTGTGGAACTCGAATTTCGCGATGAAGCACTGGATGCGATTGCGCAAAAAGCGATGGCGCGTAAAACCGGAGCACGTGGATTACGCTCTATTGTAGAGGCGGCTTTACTCGATACAATGTATGATTTACCTTCAATGGAACATGTCGAAAAAGTGGTGATTGATGCTTCTGTTATCGAAGGGCAGAGTAAACCACTGTTAATGTATGGCGCAGCGGCAACGCAACAAGCATCGGGTGAATAATCAGCTAACTTGCTCATGTTGTTAAATAAAAGGGGGCACGATCCCCTTTTTATTTATCCTGCATTTCTGTCGTTGAATGTGTTGAATTAATCCCCATATAGATGACACATATGTTAACCACGACACGGTGAGGAGCCGTACCGTCGGCTTATCTGGTCTGGCGGAGTTTAAATAAGAGAGAGCTCTATGAATCCTGAGCGTTCTGAACGCATCGAAATCCCCGTCTTGCCGTTGCGCGATGTGGTGGTTTATCCACACATGGTGATCCCCTTATTTGTCGGACGGGAAAAATCCATTCGTTGTCTTGACGCAGCGATGGACCGCGATAAAAAAATTATGCTGGTCGCACAGAAAGAGGCTTCTACGGATGAACCGGGGGTCAATGATCTATTTGCTGTCGGTACTGTGGCATCGATTTTACAGATGTTAAAGTTGCCTGATGGTACGGTCAAAGTCCTGGTAGAGGGGCTGCAACGGGCACGCATTTCTGCATTATCTGATAATGGTGAGTATTTTTCTGCAAAAGCGGAATATCTTTCATCACCGACCCTTGATGAGCGTGAACAGGAAGTCCTGGTACGCACTGCGCTCGGGCAGTTTGAAGGCTATATTAAGCTGAATAAAAAGATCCCCCCGGAAGTCCTTGCATCGCTGAACAATATCGATGATCCGGCACGTCTGGCTGACACCATCGCCGCACATATGCCACTCAAACTGGCAGATAAGCAATCTGTGCTGGAGATGACAGACATCAACGAACGCCTGGAATACCTGATGGCGATGATGGAATCGGAAATCGACCTGTTGCAGGTAGAAAAGCGTATTCGCAATCGGGTGAAAAAACAGATGGAAAAATCCCAGCGTGAATACTATCTGAATGAACAAATGAAAGCGATTCAGAAAGAGCTGGGTGAGATGGAAGATGCGCCGGACGAGAACGAAGTTCTGAAGCGCAAGATCGAAGCCGCCAAAATGCCGAAAGAGGCAAAAGAGAAAGCGGAAGCCGAGCTGCAAAAACTAAAAATGATGTCGCCGATGTCTGCGGAAGCGACCGTAGTCCGTGGCTATATCGACTGGATGGTGCAAGTACCGTGGAATGCGCGCAGTAAAGTTAAAAAAGATCTGCGTCAGGCGCAGGAGACGCTGGATGCTGACCACTATGGCCTCGAACGGGTCAAGGATCGCATTCTTGAGTACCTTGCGGTACAGAGCCGTGTCAATAAAATCAAGGGGCCGATCCTGTGCCTGGTAGGGCCTCCGGGGGTCGGAAAAACCTCATTGGGACAATCTATTGCCAAAGCAACCGGACGTAAATATGTGCGTATGGCGCTGGGCGGGGTACGCGATGAAGCAGAAATCCGTGGCCATCGCCGGACTTATATCGGCTCTATGCCAGGTAAACTTATTCAGAAAATGGCAAAAGTCGGGGTAAGAAACCCGTTATTCCTGCTCGATGAGATCGACAAGATGTCTTCTGATATGCGTGGTGATCCGGCATCCGCACTACTTGAGGTGTTAGATCCTGAGCAAAATGTTGCTTTTAACGACCATTATCTGGAAGTGGATTACGATCTCAGTGATGTCATGTTTGTCGCGACCTCGAACTCGATGAATATTCCAGCTCCTTTACTGGATCGTATGGAAGTGATTCGTCTCTCTGGTTATACCGAAGACGAAAAGCTGAATATCGCCAAACGCCATCTGTTATCGAAACAGATTGAGCGTAATGCGTTAAAGAAAGGCGAACTCACCGTTGAAGATAGCGCGATTATCGGCATTATTCGCTATTACACCCGTGAAGCGGGGGTGCGTGGTCTTGAACGAGAAATCTCGCGATTATGTCGTAAAGCAGTCAAACAGCTGCTGCTGGATAAAGATCTGAAACATATTACGATTACCGGTGATAATCTCCATGATTACCTCGGTGTGCAGCGCTATGACTATGGTCGTGCCGATAGCGAAAACCGGGTTGGCCAGGTAACGGGACTGGCATGGACCGAAGTCGGCGGCGATTTACTGACGATTGAAACCGCCTGTGTTCCCGGAAAAGGTAAACTCACCTATACCGGATCACTGGGTGAAGTGATGCAGGAGTCCATCCAGGCCGCATTGACGGTAGTACGTGCGCGTGCCGATAAACTGGGGATTAATCCAGACTTTTACGAAAAACGTGATATCCATGTCCATGTTCCGGAGGGTGCGACACCGAAAGATGGGCCCAGTGCGGGTATCGCCATGTGTACCGCACTGGTATCTTGCCTGACGGGTAACCCGGTTCGTGCTGATGTCGCGATGACAGGCGAAATTACCTTGCGTGGGCTGGTATTGCCGATCGGCGGTCTGAAAGAAAAACTGCTGGCCGCACACCGTGGTGGAATCAAAACCGTTTTGATCCCTGATGAAAACAAACGTGACCTTGAAGAAATTCCAGAGAACGTGATCGCGGATTTAGATATCCATCCGGTAAAATGTATCGAAGAAGTTTTGACCCTGGCATTGCAGAATGCGCCGTTGGGTATGCAGGTGATGAGCACTAAATAGTGACGCCACGCAAATTATGCTAAAAAAAATAAGATCGGTAAGTGGATTGGCACTTGCCAGTCTTTTTAGGTATCGCTAGTTTAGGTGCCTGCAAAGCGGTAAGAGTACGAACCGAAAAGGATGTGACAGTCGTGAATGGCAAAATCGATGTGTTAAGGTAATCTGCAGCAAATGCACTTGCAACCTGAGACATAACAGGTATAACTATTGCGCGGTCACACACATGAAGGATTCGGGTGTGATATAAATTATAAAGAGAGGAAGAGAAACAGTGAACAAATCTCAACTGATTGACAAAATTGCTACAGGTGCTGATGTTTCTAAAGCTACGGCTGGACGGACGTTAGATGCATTCATTGCCGCCATTACCGAATCTCTGCAGGCTGGAGAAGATGTTGCGCTGGTTGGGTTCGGTACTTTCACCGTGAAAGAACGTGCTGCACGTACTGGCCGCAATCCGCAAACCGGTAAAGAAATTACTATCGCTGCGGCTAAAGTTCCGGGTTTCCGTGCCGGTAAAGCACTGAAAGATGCAGTCAACTGATTCAACTTCCCTTCGGGAATGATGACTATGCTTAAGGGCGCATCGTAAGATGTGCCTTTTTTATACAGAACGGCCATATCAGTAAGCATGGTTTTCTGATTGCAGGCGTCGGGATAACGGGCTATTTGCCCGGGGTACAAAAGCAGATTTTATCTCTGGTTATGTACACTTTAAGCTGACAATCATCCTGTTTTCTTGTCAAAATAGATCCTCCCGTGCAGCAGCTATCACATGTTATGCTGTGCGAGCAAAAGTCATCTAAAGCGGAGCGTTGTTACACCATGATGGACAACCTACGCACGGCTGCTGGTAGCGTCGTGCTTAAGATTATTTTCGTTATTATCATTGTCTCATTCGTATTGACTGGCGTCAGTGGTTACCTGATTGGCAATGGTAAAAGTTATGCCGTGAAAGTTAATGGTCAGGAGATCAGCAGGCGGCTTTTTGAGAATGCTGTTGCTACTGAACGCAGCAAGATGCAGCAACAAGCGGGCGAGCAGTTCGCTGAGCTGGCGGCTGATGAAAACTATATGAAATCTCTGCGGCAGCGGGTATTAAACCGTTTGATCGATGAAGCACTCCTTGACCAGTATGCTCGCAAACTGGGGATCACTGTCAGTGATGATCAGGTTAAACAAGCTATTTTGCAGGCCCAGGTCTTCCAGACTGACGATAAATTTGATAATAAACGTTTTACCGAGACCATCAGGCGTATGGACATAACGACGGAGCAGTTTGCCCAGGCGTTACGCACGCAGCTGACCACACAGCAACTGGCGGAGGCGGTTGTTGATACTAACTTTATGTTACCTGATGAAGCGACGCAGCTTGTCACACTGATTACGCAACAACGGGTAGTACGCCAGGCAACGATTAATGTCAATGCGCTGGCAGAAAAACAGGCGGCAAGTGATGCCGAGGTTGATACCTACTATCAACAACATCAGGCTCGCTTTATGCAGCCGGAGCAGTTCCGTGTCAGTTATATCAAACTGGATGCCGCCAGCCTGCAGAAGCCCGTCACGGATGAAGATATTCAGCGCTGGTATGATCAGCATCTGGCTCAGTTTACGCAACCGCAGCGTAATCACTATCACGTGATTCAGACTAAAACGGCGGCAGATGCTGAAGCAGTGATTGATGCGCTAAAAAAAGGTGCTGATTTCGCGACCCTGGCAAAAGAAAAATCGACTGACATCGTTTCCGCCCGTAAAGGGGGCGATTTGGGATGGATAGAAGATGCCACGACAATCCCGGAGCTGAAAGAGGCAGGCTTAAAAGAAAAAGGCCAGCTTTCTGGCGTGATTAAATCTTCAGACAGTTTTCTGGTCGCACGTCTTGATGATATTCAGGCAGCGACAGTGAAACCACTGGCAGAAGTGCGTGATGATATCGCCGCAAAAGTAAAACAGGAAAAAGCGTTGGACGCTTACTTTGCACTTCAGCAAAAAGTCAGCGATGCTGCCAGCAATGATAATGAGTCTTTAGCCAGTGCGGCTCAGGTGGCGGGAAGTAAAATTGTCGAAACAGGCTGGTTTAGCCGTAATAATCTACCGCAGGATTTGAACTTTAAACCTGTTTCTGCAGCGATCTTCAATGGCAGTCTGGTGGCTAAGGAGGGTGTACCAGGACCTAACTCCGGGATTATCACCGTTGAGGGGGATCGCGCGTTTATTCTGCGTATCAGCGACCATAAAGCGGAAGCCGTCAAGCCACTGGCGGATGTCAAAGCACAAATTATTGCTATTGTGCAGCACAATAAAGCGGAACAGCAGGCCAGACAAGAGGCCAGTAATATATTGCTGGCACTAAAAGATGGCAAAGGTGAGGCCGCCATGAAAGCAGCTGGTCTGAATTTTGCTGGCGCGCAAACATGGCAACGTAACAGCGAAGATCCATTAAGCCAAACGATATTTACGCTGCCGCTACCCTCTGTCGGTAAAGCTAGTTACGGTGTTGGTCATGACAGGCAAGGCAACGTTGTGTTGCTGGCATTTGAGGAAACTAAAGTCGGTAATATGACGGAAAAACAACAGAAAACGATGATTCAGAGTATGATACAGAACGATGCTCTGACTGCTTTTGAGGTGTTGATGAATAATCTGCGCCAGCCAGCAGAAATAAAAACCGGCGATATTGGCGATCAACAACAATAGTTGCGTGATAACGCGCAAAAATAAGTAATATGATGTAATTCTCAAGGGTCGCTTGCGCGGCCCTTTCTGTTTATGGAATTTGCTTTTTGTACCTGAGATTTGTCGCTGTTATGGTGACCTTGTGATCTAAAAATGAGGAGATAACAGTATGAACAGAGAAATGAAAAAAGGCATTATCGCGCTATTACTGGCTTGTGCCGTAAGTGCTCATGGTGTTCTGGCAGCCCCATCCACAGGCAGAACATTGACAGCGAAAGAAAATGTGCAGTCAGCGTCGGTAAAACTATCGGAAACGGAGAAAATAACCACCAGTGGCAGTATACAGGTCAGCATCAACAGTGCCAGTGCGGAAGAACTGGCACAGGCGCTAAATGGGGTGGGAATGAAAAAAGCACAGGCCATTGTCAGTTATCGGGAAGAAAACGGGCCATTTAAAACTATTGACGATCTCCGGCAAGTTCCTGGAATGGGGAACTCGCTGGTTGAGAGAAATTTATCTCATCTGAAATTATAGTTTCATCAGGAACAGGGTGAAAAACCGTAAGGTTATTTCAACCCTGTCTTGCTTTTCATCGTTGCCATGATAGCAGTCTTGTTGGCCCGATATTGCTTCAGTCCGTTGGCGCGCAGATGGCAGGCGGCACATTGCCCGCAACCTTCGCTCTTAATACCGTTATAACAGGTCAGGGTATCGTTGCAAACCCGATCCAGTTGTCCCCAGTAGTCTGCCAGAGCCCAGGTTTCGGCTTTATTCAACCACATTAAGGGAGTTTCGAAACGAATATCCTTTGCCATACCTAAGTTAACCGCATGATTGAGCGCTTTAACAAATTCATCCCGGCAGTCTGGGTAACCAGAAAAATCCGTCTCACAAACGCCAGTAATAACGACTTGTGCGGAAACTTGCCAGGCATAAATGGCTGCCAGGGTTAAAAACAGAATATTACGGCCAGGAACAAAAGTATCTGCAAGCTGGCTGGCATCGGGCTGGTAATCCGGGACGGGAATGTTGTCGCGTGTCAGGCTACTGACAGCAAGCTCGTTAAGTACCCTGACATCCAGTATTTTATGGGCGACGGCACCAAGATCATATGCCAGGGTGCGTGCGACATCAATTTCTGCATGGTGACGCTGGCCATAATCAAAGGTGACGCAATGTACTTCATCATATTGCCTTAAAGCCTGTATCAGACAGGTAGTGGAATCCTGTCCGCCACTAAAGACAACAACAGCGCGTTTCATGGTCATCCTGGTTATCAATCGAAGGGGGGTAACAGGATAACGTTTAAGGCATATGACGACCAGCCGAATTGTCGTGATATCAGCAAATTCAGTCAGCTGGGGCACGGACAGCGCAGAAAAATCGCAGCGGACACGCAGTACGTGAGACTGCCAGGGGTCAGAATGGCAAGTTGAAGGTCAGGATGGAAAGCAAAAATTATCTCTAAAAAGGTAATATTGACTGATAAATGCACTTTTTGTGATGGTTTTTACACCCATGTAATAGTGCTATATTGTACAAAAAAAGTTACGGGACACACCTTGGTTGATGGTAACAATCGAGGAGGGAGCCGCCGTCCGTTTACCAAAGAACTGTTCTATTCACTTGCCTCGAATCTGGTGTAACCAGGTGATTTGGTTTTCACAATGAGGCTATGTGTAAATAGGCCGTTATGGTGATCGATTCTCGCAGTGGCCTGTTCAACATAACGTGTGTTACATTATGCGTATCAAAAAAGGATACGAAGAATTGTCCGCTTTGTGCGAAAAAAAACCTACGGAGCAACATGTGAAGAGTTCATTCATTTTATTTATTACTATTGCTTTATCCATCGGTCACGCCACAGCCAGTGAACTTATTTTTTCGTGTATTACTGATAACGGAAAATTAATCAAAGTCATAAAGGATGGCGCTCAGGATGAATATATAATAAAAACAATAAATTAGAACTTTACGTAAAGAATAAAATTGAGTCAATGAATATCGTTTTTAGTGAACCTAACGGTTCAGGGATAACTACCAGTGTTCCATTTAAAAATGGAGCATACATTTACGATGTTTTCACTAGTACAGATCGGTTAACCGAGGAACACCTATCACAATCCGGTATTATTGTTTCAAAAAACAATGAGTTCCTGGCGAATCTGAAATGTAAAAATAGCTCAATTAAAGGGAACCTCCTTGATATTGACGATGAACATCAATAATAAATAAACTGCCTCTATATTAAAGGCAGTTTATTTTCGTCAGCTAAAACACATCAGCAAAATTTTTTTTGTCCAAAAAAGAAACGAGATTATTATATCTTTTTTCATAACTATTCGTGTACTTGTTTAAGATTACTGTAATTTCATCAATTTGCTTTCGGTTATACCCCCTCAGTGTCAAGATAGTTGTCCCCCTGTTTAATTTAAGCCGCCTGTTTATCATAACGCGTACTACATGCGCATCAAATAAGGATGGGTGTTTATTTGTTATGTTGTGGCTGCGATTGGAATGGATATGCAACGCTCTCGTTAATGCTTACCTGAGTAGATGCCTTGTCTTTAAATGCAGGCCAGTTATATGATTTTGTTATGAATTTCCACAGGTAATAATCCTTCGAATCATCGGTGATTTTAAGGTTTAAGATGCTCCAGCTTTCATCGTGACAATGTGATTGTTTTGCATAATCATCCTCAGTAAAGCAAGCTTTTATCATTTCTCTTGATGAAAATGGGATGTTTTTAAAGGCTGGTTGATATGTACCATCATCATTAATCATCATGAAATTGGCGTATTCTTCCTCTCGCCCACCTCCGGAATAAATTGTTGACCATTTCGATACTAACGCAACGGCCGTTTTAACTTTACTTAAAGGATATAAAGCTGGATATATATATTCATCACTTTTGGTAAGTTCATCGTCAGGAGTATCCTCATTTTTAGTTTCTTTAGTGAAATCCCACGAAGCTATTTTAGAATACACATTACCATTTTTTTTCAGCTTATTTAACTGAAGAGGTGGTGTTGTTAAATAGAAGATACTATCCGTATTCTTTTCTTTCCAGATAGAAGTCCCTTCTTTACAGGAATCATCAACCGCTTTGCAAATATTAACATATTGAGCACTATTTTTTTTCAACGCTATTAATGCAACTGGCCTTATTGTGATGTCAGTCATACCAGCCACAGCAGGGAAAGAAATAATAGCTAAACACAAAACTACTTTTTTCATCATTTATCCTAGGCTGTGTCCCTTAACCTAACAACCGCCTTAAAAACAACCTGATTGCCCCCAGTTTTAGCATGCTCAGATAGTTTCTGGCTGTTTTTTCTGAGCGCGTGGCTATTCGACGGTTTTCTTTCAGTATTGCAAAGCAGCGTTCCACCACATTGCGCTTTTTATATAACTGACGATCCAGCGCTCGACGACCATCACGGCTTGCTTTTTCGTTTGATTTGAAAGGAATAACTGCCTTTATTCCCTTCGTTTTTAAATAAATACGAAGATTACCGCCTGAGTATCCTTTATCCGCCAGCACAGCTTTGGGGCGCGACTTCAGACAACCACTTTTTCGAATAACACCGATTTGTCTGAGTAAGGGTTTTGCGTACTGACTTTCGTGAGCCTGCCCACCGCTCAGGCAGAAACTTAAGGGTAATCCTGTACCATCTGTTGCCAGATGGATTTTGGTGCCAAAGCCGCCGCGTGAGCGACCCAGCCCATGGTCATCTGAGTCATCGGGATATTTTTTTTGCACCCGCAGCCGCTTTCAGGGCCCTGATGTTACTTCCGTCAAGTGCGATGACATCCCAGTCAATCAACGATTTTTCATCAAGTATCTGAAGTAATTTATTGAAAATACTGTTCATTACGCCACTTTTTGACCACCGGTTAAAACGGTTATATATCGTTTTCCAGCAGCCGTAACGTTCAGGTAAATCCCGCCATGGGGCACCGGAACAAAGGATCCAGAATATGCCATTCATGACGTGTCTGTGAGAAAAATAAGGGCGTCCCCCTCTGGAAGAGGCTTTTTCAGGTGGTAGCATGGGAGAAATCAGTGCCCACGCCTCATCCGGGAAATCGTAGCGAGCCATATCTAAAGGACTTCCTGTAGTGAGACAGATACCAGATTGTACAAAAAATAGTTACGGGACACACCCTAATGTCAATAACTATATGAAGGAAGGCGTTACCCTTCTCCTGGTTAACCCAGTGCATTGACTTTACTTTTTATATCAGTCACTTTTCCATGGCTGGCTGTGTGACGACGTGATATTTTCTGCGAAAGGTCACTGCGTGAGAGACTTCCCCGCCGTGACCCTTTCATATTGAACATCTGAACCTTAGAGCCTATCCCATTAGGCTATTTTACTTGCCATTTTGGCCCTGGGCAGTGCTCGAAATCCTCACGTACTCCGTCGTGTACGCTGCGGTTTCTGCGCGCTGTCCGTGTCCAAACTGGCTGCGTCAATAACGCCTGCTGGGATAGGCTCTTACTCAGATTCTACTCACAACCAAGAGCAGAGTCTTTATCACAGGCTAGTTTTGACGATAAATCGCTAAGGCGGTCAATACCAACGGACTTACAATCGTAAACAGATTCTTTTTTGGTTTTCAGATTCGTAACACTAACCCCAGGACTTTCATTCTCATCTTCATAATTACTGAATATCGTGTATTTATAACCTGCATTGACAAACGACACGTTGAAGTAATTAGTTTGAAATCGCGAATAATGATTGTATTTGAATCCTAAAAAATCATTACCTTTTGACTTATAGTTAAATTCACTTTTGCGGTCTTTCGTTAAAGTATACTGGAGTGTACCCTTGTTTACATCTAATTTAATGGTTCCCTTTGCTGTTTCGCATGAGAAATACTCATCATTTGCAAACGATGAGCCGCATAGAAATATCGAAATTAACACCACAAATTTATAATGAAGCATTATAATTTTTCTCCATTTTTAAATCATATCCTTTTTGGCTCTTTCCGTTATATCTTTGGGCGAATGAAAGCCAATCCTTAGAACGGAGCGATTCCAGTAAAACACTGTCCGCCTTGATGAAACTAACAAACGCTTTTAGTTGATTTTTCTCAGATTTGCTTAAAGCGAAAACAAAATCTTCAGGACTGGCATAGCCAGCTACAACGTGATTTGATGCAAGAATCTGGAATTTACCCCAGGACGCTGATTTCAATGCCGCCTTTTTATCAAGTGCATATGCTCTAAGTAATTTTGAGTATTGCTCAGATATAGCCCCATATCCTCCCGGATTAGGTTTGGATATATCTGAATACTTATCATGTGTTCCATTTGTATATTTGTGGAAATGATGTCTTTCAAATAATATGGCAGGAACATAATCGTCATCTTGCTGAAAAATAAAATAAGAACCATAATTGCCAGTCTCAGTTTTTGCCACTGCCTTAATTGCAGCAACTTCGCAATTTAACTTTTTCGCAGCCTCTTCGTAATCAGTTTCTTCTATTTTATCCCCATTGTAGAAATTGATGAACTCTAAAGGAATTAATTCTCCATTAACTGGCGTCCTGGGAAATTCTGCTTTTCTTAACATCTCCAGAAACTCCAGCGGATGAAAATGCCATACTGACCGCTGACTGGCAAACGGTGGCACCTTATCCATCCAGCGCGTGGCGTCCAGGAATCCTCCGTTAGCCATTTTCACCACAGGACTTTCATCCCTGGCCTTAAATATCGATGACCAGCGTGTATCTTCGCAGGTACTGTGCCAGTCGCTGTCGTGTTTCACTATCAGCCGTCGCGCATATTCCGGGATATTCATCTGGCTGGTATGCAGTGCGCCAAACAGTGATTCATCCTGGGATTTATCAGGATACGGGGCGGGCGGTCTTCTGTTTTCAGCGCAGCGGATCAGGCTGTCATAAAATATTTTTGCCTGTGCCGATTCGGGGCCTTTTTCACCGTTAAAGTGCGAGCAGATGCTTTTCATGGCATCAATAATCCAGCGTTCATCCAGCGTGCGGGTAAAATCGGTGGTGGGTTCAGCTTCAATACAGTGAAAATTTAGCCCGGCTAAATCATGCTGGCTGAGCTGCTCCACATCGTCCTGGTGCATCCACGTATGCGGGCGGATCTGAAAGTAGGTGACTCCGGTTTTATCCGTGAACGGGTACGTGGCATCACGCGGAATAATTTTCCCGGCATCAACGAGTGTAACGGCAATCGTCTGCACAAAGGTACTTTCCTCTCCCTCGCCGTTACGCAGGTACAGCGGCCGTTTCAGCTTCAGCTTGATGAACTGTTTACCTGTTTTAATCCCCTTCGTGTTTGCGACCAAATCCGGCACATGCTTATCAAGGCTCAGCAACTCGATATGGGCCTTATAGTCGGTAGTGATAGTCTGCGGATAGTTATCTTCGCTAGCCTGATCCTGAGCACCGAGAAACCCGACTGCATCCCCTGCTTTTACCATCACTTTCAGCGGCGCAGGTGGCACCACCACATCATCAAACACGCCATGATTCAGTGCGTTGTGCATCCAGTCAGGCAGAAACAGGTAACATTCGCCATCAGACTCCAGATATTCCGGACGCATCGAGACCCAGAACAGATCGCCTGCGGGTTTACCGTCCTGAAGATGCTGCACCAGGGCGAACGGCTCCGGCTGTTGTTCCAGTAAAAACGATTTCTGTTGCAGTACGGCAAGCATGTCATCCTGAACGAGCGTTCTGGCATGGCCCTGTTTGTTTGTCAGCACCTCCGGCGCGATTTCACGGCTGTCATCGTGGCGGGAGTATTGACGCATCCGCACCCCGTGGCCTTGCTGGGTGACCCGGTAAAGGGGACGTTTCGGAAATTCTGACAATGGCGCGATGTGCATGTAAAGCTGATACAGCGTCAGCCAGCAGGATTCATCCTGTTCGTCGGGCTTGTACACCGATTTGACCAGCACAAAGGTGCCGGACTGGCGCAAGGGGCGTTTCTGATAACACTCGATAGCCGCGTAATCGCGGTTAACCCGCCATGCCACCACCTCACCGTCCATCATGAACTGGAGCGGCACCGATTTTTCCGGCGTGTCCTGATCCAGCACCGAAGCCGGGGACGATGACGTCCCGATATGGATGCCTCCATGCCAGTAACGATTAATGCCGAGTAACCACCAGCCATGGGCATTCTTGCGGATATCGGTCAGCAGCTCGTCATAGTTCTTATACTCCCGTCCGTCGGATTTCCGTACTGGATAACGTATGTTCATCGTCTTTCCTTAAGTAAAATCCCTGAAACCATAATCATCGCAGAGAGTTAAAAAGAAGAGGAGGAAAATTTATACAAATTTTACTAATGAGCTATTGACCAAAGTAAACTTCCCAACGCCGTTGGGCTGCTTCGATTTTACTATTTCCTGAATTATCGCATCATGTATAGCAGAGCGGCATAATGCACCATTCCAGTGCGATTATCTCTCTTTTAGGGAATTTTATTCCGCTTGCTTTAATTACCCCTCCTTCTTTTTTATTCGCGAAAATACCGCCAGCTCACTTTTTTCACTTCTGGCATAGTCTTTGCTTTTATTAACCATAGCGATTGATCAATGAAGTGTGGGAGTCATTTATGAAGCTGGTGACCGTAATAATCAAACCCTTCAAACTGGAAGAAGTGCGTGAAGCGTTATCCGCGCTGGGCGTTAATGGCCTGACCGTAACGGAGGTAAAAGGATTTGGCAGACAGAAAGGGCATGCCGAGTTATATCGTGGTGCAGAATATAGCGTTAATTTTCTGCCGAAAGTGAAAATTGATATCGCGATTATGGATGATCAGCTGAATGAAGTGGTCGAGGGTATTACCAAAGCCGCTTACACCGGAAAAACAGGCGATGGTAAGATTTTTGTTCTTGAATTACAGCAGGTTATTCGTATTCGCACCGGTGAATACGATGAAGCTGCATTGTAATTATCAGCGTATACGATGACAAGGAAACAGAACAATGAAGAAAACAGTTTCAGCCGTATTAGCCTTTCTGCCTGGGCTGGTAATCGCTGGCGAACCAGCAGTGGCAGATAACGCTGATAATGCTTTTATGATGATTTGTACCGCACTGGTACTCTTTATGACTATACCGGGTATTGGATTATTTTACGGTGGACTGATTCGTGGAAAAAACGTCCTTTCGCTACTGACTCAGGTGATTGTGACCTTTGCGCTGGTATGTGTACTATGGGTGGTTTACGGCTATACACTGACATTCGGAGCAGGGGGACAATTCTTCGGCGGTCTCGAATGGTTATTATTGAAAGGGATTGATATTAAGGCACAGACAGGCACGTTTTATCAATATATTCATATTGCTTTCCAGGGCTCTTTTGCCTGCATCACGGTGGCTTTAGTGGTGGGAGCACTCGCGGAGCGGGTTCGCTTCTCGGCGGTGCTGATTTTTACCGTAATATGGCTGACATTCTCCTATATCCCGGTGGCTCATATGGTATGGGGAGATGGACTATTAGCGACACATGGTGCGCTCGATTTTGCCGGTGGCACAGTGGTTCATATTAATGCTGCGGTTGCTGGGCTGACAGGTGCCTGGATGACAGGAAAACGCCTAGGTTCTGGCAAGGAGGCATTCAAACCTCATAATTTACCGATGGTATTTACCGGTACGGCAATTCTGTACATTGGCTGGCATTGGCTTCAATGCAGGCTCTGCCGGTACAGCGAATGAAATATCAGCGCTGGCATTTATCAATACGGTGATGGCAACCGCCGCCGCCATTCTTGCCTGGACCTTCGGTGAATGGACGATCCGCGGTAAACCCTCGCTATTAGGCGCTTGTTCTGGCGCGATTGCCGGGTTAGTCGGCATTACACCTGCCTGTGGTTATGTCGCTGTCGGTGGTGCCCTGATTATTGGCATTCTCGCGAGTCTGACGGGACTATGGGGGGTTATCGTGCTGAAACGCTGGCTACGTGTTGATGATCCCTGTGATGTCTTTGGGATACATGGCATGTGCGGTATGATGGGGTGTATTTTAACGGCGATTTTTTCTACCTCTTCCCTCGGCGGGGTGGGGTATGAAGCGGGAATGAATATGGGGAGTCAGTTACTGGTGCAACTGGAAAGTATCGTGATAACGCTTATCTGGTCTGCTATCGTCGCGTTTATGGGTTACAAAGTGGCGGATATTATGGTAGGGCTGCGTGTTCCGGAAGAGCAGGAGCGGGAAGGGCTGGATGTCAACAGTCACGGTGAAAATGCTTATAACAGCTGAAAGATGATGCTGTTGTGATATCTCCCTGACCCGCGTCAATGGCGTTAGTAAATCCAGCGATAGCGTTGAAGGTCAATATGACCACTGCCGGAGACCTGAATGCCTTCAGCCAGCAAGGCTTCGCGCTGACGCTGTCGATCCGCGCCACTCAGGGAGATATCACCGTGGCGATTGACGACCCGATACCAGGGGAGCGAGGAGTCCTCAGGCAAGCGACTGAGGACGCCACCCACCTGACGTGCCGCGCGCGGTGAGCCAGCCAGAAGTGCAATATCACCATAAGTAGTGACGTAACCTTGTGGAATAGCAGCAACAATCTGCCAGATACGCTGAGTAAATGTATCCTGAGAGTCCATAATATGCTTTGCAGGTTGTAAAAATACAGAATAAACGCAGATCAATACATTGCACAGCACTTATTCTTGTTACAGAACACATCGCTATCGACTCGTGCAATAAACCAGCATCTGACAGGGGCAAGCTTGCAATCTGCTTGTTCAGTAGCGATAATGCATTCCGCATTCGTTAACAACGAATGCCCGCAATGGGGGCTCGGTTGGTTCTCCCGCAACGCTACTCTGTTTACCAGGTCAGGTCCGGAAGGAAGCAGCCAGAGCAGACGACGTGTGTGCCGGGATGTGGCTGGCAGAGCCCCCGCCCATTTCAGCCTCCGATCATCGCAGCAGCGATACCACTATCACTGAATGGTTCATTTCATCAGGCGCACTGACGCAGCCAGACCGTTATCAATTATTATTTAAACGTCGGGTTACGGTACAGGCAATATTGCCTGGTAAGTGGAACGGCACAATAGCCGAATGATATCAATAAGGCAATAAAACGAGACCGGGTTCAGAACAGTGACGACTAAAGCGCAGTGTCACAATTTTTACGCTATCAATATGCTTATTCCGTCATATCGGGGAATAATAAAACCGGGATCGACAGTATGTATTTTCGATGGCAGACGGTTCAGTGACCGGCGTATGACAATATGCCAGTTCTGTTGCTATTCACGGCCAGTTGATGATAACTACATAATAATCTGTGACAGATACCATTCCCTGGTATAGCTATTCATTCAAAAACGATGATTAATCTATCAGACACATTAGCGGATAAACTTCCAGACTGAAGCAGGAATTTTGTCATAAAGTTTATTCATGGTTAACTCAGCAAGACGGTGATCTGCTGCAGAGTAAAATACCGCGAGCTCGTTATCAGAAAGCTCATACTTGTTTTTTTCAATAACGCGCTCCAGCGTATCGAGCGTCTGGCAACGACGTAAACGCATTAAGTAATCTGTTTTTGTTAATGGTTCTGCAGACATAAATTCACCTTATTTGTAAAAATATTAATAATAAATATTTATCAGATTGTTAAGATCGGCGTGAGTAAAGCTTCTGAATAATCGATCTTTTGCCTGACGCCATTTTTGTAGATCAGCGCTATTAATGTCATAACGGCTAAACAGCATAAAAGAGCTATCCAGATAGTCCTCTAGCTGAGCGAGTAGCTTATTATTATTATCAGTGGCGAACTTAATTCGATAATTAAGCGCAAATAAAGAAATATGTTCGATCAATTCATTAATCTGAAAGTTGATAATGGACGTCGGATCATTGATCCCGCGACGACGGCACTCATCCAGATTAGCCAGGCAATCGTGGTACAAAGTATCACAAAGAAAGCGCAGTTGCGCAATATCATGCCGTTTTGGTGAGTACTCATCCATAATATATCCCCATATAGAGTTATGCCGAGGGTGGAGTTTCGCTGTCATTCTCCTGGTGACCTCTCTGTTGGTAGCACACAGAAGCACAACTTACATAGTTATCTATGTTGTCGGGGATTTCCTCACTTGTTGCCTCGAATAACTTGAATAAACGTGGATATATAAGCACTGTTATGAAATGAACATGACGAATAAGAGCCTGACCGATTAGGTTATTTCACTTGCTATTCTGGTTCCTGGCAGTGCCCGAAATCCTCACGTACTACCTGTACGCTGCGGTTTCTTCGCCCTGTCCGCGTCCAGACTAGCTGCGCCAGGAGCGCCTGATGGGAGAGGCTCTAAATCGGTTGATATATTTCTTATCCCCGCCATTTTTTAACGATCTCGCCGTGAGCTATACAACGAAGTCCTGGTAATACCCTTATCGGTGTTCCCTGGAATATCTTCATTTTTCGCTTCAATGTAATCTGAGCAGTCTGACTATATAACACTTGACACAACTATAAGCTACTCCAGTGAGAATTTCACTGCTCTATTACCAAAAATTACAATTGTTACTTTTTATTTATATTTAAATCGTATTATGTTTAATTATACTTGAGTATATCATATGTAAAATATTTTTCGCTATAATTTTGAATTTATTGGTTATTTTTTTACATCTAAGACATTACTGATAATCAATATCAGTTAATCAATTTATCAAAAATGTCGCTCTTTAAGACATATCTGTCCGGTTATAAATTAACCATAGGTGGTTTTTTCTGGCGTGTAGGGATGCGGGAAGCGTGACTTTTGTCCGGGTGTTAATTCACTGATCCTGTCGATTGGGGGGATGGTGACCGCAGCGCTCACATACGATATGCCTGTTTTGTTCTCCCGCTCTCTGGTGGGTTTATATCATGCATATCAGATGAAAAAGACAGGGGATGACGTTGATAAATATAAAAAAGGGCCGCACATCTGCGGCCCTTTCTGAAGAGGGATTTAACGATGTACGGGTGGATGACTGTGTTCAATATCCTCTGTTTTCTTACTGAAGCGTCGACGAACCACGACGAAGAATACAGGAACAAAGAAAATAGCCAGAACCGTAGCGGTCACCATCCCACCCATAACACCAGTACCGACGGCATTCTGTGATCCAGAACCGGCACCTGTACTGACTACCAGTGGTGCGACCCCAAGGATAAAGGCCAGCGAAGTCATCAGAATAGGACGTAAACGCATACGTACCGCTTCCAGAGTGGCCTCAACCAGTCCTTTCCCCTCTTTATCCATCAGATCTTTAGCAAACTCGACGATAAGTATCGCGTTTTTCGCCGACAGACCAATGGTTGTTAACAGACCCACCTGGAAATAGACGTCATTGGTCAGACCACGTAGTGTCGCCGCCAGCAATGCACCAATAATCCCCAGAGGAACGACCAGCATTACCGAGAACGGAATTGACCAGCTTTCATAAAGTGCCGCCAGACACAGGAACACCACAATAAGTGAAATCGCATACAATGCGGGTGCCTGATTACCGGACAACCGTTCCTGATAAGACATTCCGGTCCAGTCATAACCAATCCCTTCTGGTAGATGACTGGCGAGCTGCTCCATCATTGCCATTGCTTCACCGGTACTTTTTCCCGGTGCCGCCTGGCCCAGAATTTCCATTGATGGCAACCCATTATAGCGTTCCAGGCGTGGCGAACCGAATTCCCAGCGTGATGTTGAGAAGGCAGAGAAGGGCACCATTTGGCCATCATTGCCGCGCACATACCAGTTACCAATATCTTCCGGAAGCATACGATATTTCGCCTGGGACATAACGTACACTTTCTTTACACGACCACGGTCGATAAAATCATTGACGTAATTTCCCCCCCAGGCGGTGCCCAGCGTGATATTAATATCACTGATGGATACCCCCAGAGCCTGTGCTTTTTCCTGGTCGATGTCGATCTTGAACTGTGGTGTATCTTCCAGCCCATTGGGGCGAACAGCGACCAGCATATCGGGATGTTTCGCCGCTTCACCCAATAACTGATTACGCGCCTGAGTGAGTTTTTCATGGCCTAAACCGCCATGATCGACCAGTTCGAAGTCAAACCCGGTCGCTGAACCCAGCTCGACAATCGCCGGCACGTTAAAGGCAAAAACCATGGCATCTTTAATTTGTGAAAATTGTGCCATTGCGCGGCCTGCGATAGCCTCGACCTTATTCTGTGCGCCTGGGCGTTGGCTCCAGTCTTTTAGGGAAACGAAAGCGAGACCGGTATTCTGACCGCGTCCGGCGAAACCAAAGCCATTAACCGCAAACACAGACTCAACGTTATCCTTTTCATGAGTGAGGTAGTAATCCGTCACTTGATCGAGGATCTTCTGAGTTCGTTCCTGGGTTGCGCCAGGGGGTAATTGCGCCATGGTCAAAAGCACGCCCTGGTCTTCATCTGGCAGGAATGACGTTGGCAAACGAATGAACAACAGCGCCATACCGACGACAATCATGAGATATATCACCAGATAACGACCGGTGCCGCGCAAAATATTGCCGACGCTATCGGTATAATGATTGGTACTCTTTTCAAAGATACGATTGAACCAGCGAAATAGCCCTTTATGCTCAGTATGACCATTTTGCGGGAGCGGTTTTAACATCGTGGCGCACAGAGCGGGTGTCAGAACTAATGCCACCAGCACTGACAATACCATTGCTGAAACAATAGTAATCGAGAACTGACGATAAATAGCCCCGGTAGAACCACCAAAGAAAGCCATTGGAATAAATACCGCCGAAAGTACCAGCGCGATCCCAACCAGTGCGCCCTGAATCTGCCCCATTGATTTCCGGGTCGCCTCTTTGGGGGGTAGTTTCTCATCGGCCATAATACGCTCGACGTTTTCGACGACCACAATGGCATCATCGACCAGCAAGCCTATCGCCAGCACCATAGCGAACATGGTCAGGGTATTTATTGAGTAGCCAAAAATAGCCAGAATGGCAAAGGTCCCCAGTAAAACAACCGGCACCGCGATGGTCGGTATCAGCGTTGCACGGAAGTTTTGTAAAAACAGGTACATTACCAGCAAGACCAGAATGATCGCCTCAACCAGTGTTTTCACCACTTCATTAATCGATATCTTAACAAAGGGGGTGGTGTCATACGGGTAGATGATCTTCATGCCTGCCGGGAAGCTCGGCTTCAGTTTATCCAGTTCGGCACGAACAGCGGCGGCGGTATCCAGTGCATTCGCACCGGTGGCCAGCTTGATCCCCAGCCCCGAGGCTGGCATGTTGTTATATCTGGCTATAACGTCATAATTTTCACCACCGAGTTCGACGTTGGCGACATCGCGCAGACGAACCTGGGAACCATCCTGATTAACTTTCAGCAGAATATTACTGAACTCATCAGCCGATTTCAGACGTGTTTGCGCAATGATAGAGGCGTTAAGTTGTTGACCTTCCACGGGCGGTGTGCCGCCCAGCTGACCGGCTGCGACCTGAGAATTTTGCGCTTTAATGGCATTGACGATATCAATGGGAGTCAACTGGAAATTGTTCAGTTTATTGGGGTCCATCCAGATACGCATCGCATACTGGGCACCAAATAGCTGAACGTCACCGACCCCGGCAGTACGACTGAGCGGATCTTTCAGGTTAGAACCAATATAGTCAGCGATATCGTCCTGCGACATAGAGCCATCGGTATTGATAATACCGACAACCATCAGAAAGGCGCTGGAAGACTTTTTCACACTCACGCCCTGTTGCTGAACTTCCTGTGGAAGTAACGGCATGGCGAGCTGTAATTTATTCTGCACCTGTACCTGAGCGATATCGGCATCAGTACCGGATTCGAACGTCAGCGTGATTTGTACTGACCCCGTGGAGTCACTGTCGGAGGACATATACATCAGGTTATCGATACCATTCATATTTTGTTCGATAACCTGGGTAACGGTATCCTGCACTGTTTTGGCGTCTGCGCCAGGATAGTTGGCGGAGACTGAAACAGCAGGTGGCGCAATCGTTGGATATTGTGCAACAGGCAGCTTCAGGATCGCCAGTCCCCCAGCAAGCATGAGGATAATGGCGATCACCCATGCGAATATAGGACGATCGATAAAGAAATTAGGCATGTCTTAACGGCTCCTGTTTAAGTTAAGACTGTGGTGATGCTGACTGAGCATGGCCTGCGGCTGGCTGTTTATCGTCAGCAGTCACTTCCTGCACTTTTACCGGCACGCCGGGTCGGATTTTTTGCAGGCCGGAGATAATCACGCGATCGCCGTTTTGCACACCGCTGGTCACCAGCCATTTATCACCAATGGCCTGAACGGCGGTCACCTGACGAACTTCGACTTTATCGCCTTCACCAACCACCATAACACTCGCTTCTCCTCGTGCGTTGCGGGTCACGCCTTGCTGTGGAATTAACAACGCATCCGGGTTGGTTCCCTCAAGAAGACGAGCACGAACAAACATACCGGGTAGCAGAGTATGGTCCGGATTGGGGAAGATGGCGCGTAACGTGATAGAGCCCGTCGTCCGATCAACGGTGACGTCAGAAAACTCCAGGATACCACTTTGCGGATACTTGATCCCGTCATCGGTCATCAGTTCTATTTTAGCTTTACCATTCTCCTGTTGCAGCGTACCGTCGGCCAGCTCCTGCTTCAGACGCAGAAAATCATTACTGGATTGCGTCACATCAACATAGATAGGGTCCAGTTGCTGAACGGTTGCCAGAGCGGCAGGCTGGCCATTTTGTACCAGTGCCCCTTCAGTCACCGTTGACTTACCGATACGGCCACTGATGGGTGAGGTCACTTTAGTATAAGCCAGATTAATCCGCGCCGTTTCAACCGCTGCTTTAGCCGCAACCACGGCGGCATCGCTCTGTTGGGCGTTGGCAATCGCGGTATCGTACTCCTGGCGGCTGATATATTGCGTGCCGAGCAGTTTCTCATAACGTTTAACCGTTAACTGCGCGATATTCGCCGCTGCCTGCGCTTTAGCTAAATCGCCTTTTGCACTTTCATAGCTAGCCTGGTATGTCGCAGGATCGATCTGATAAAGCGATGCGCCGGCCTGAACATCTTTACCTTCAATGAAGTTACGTTTCAGGATAATTCCACTCACCTGGGGACGAACCTCTGCAACCCGATAAGCGTTGGTGCGCCCAGGTAGCTCAGTGGTAATTTGCAAAGGCGCTGATTTAAGCGTCACGATACCGACTTCCGGTATGCGCTGATGATCCCCTTGTTGAGCAGGTTTGTTGTCACATCCTGTTAGCGCTAAGCCGCCTGAGAGCATCAGAACGACCGCCAGAGGCGTTAACCCTCTGTTTTTGTTCATATGTAAACCTCGAGTATCCAGTTTCAATTTGTTCAGTGGCTCAAACGACCACAAACCCACTATTATGTTTCTGTTTATGATTACGCTATGGTACATACATTCATAAATGTATGTAAGCGTAACTGCGGTTAACCCATCGATCTATGGCACGAAAAACTAAACAACGGACTTCTGCAAACCTGAATATCTATTCTGGCTAATGTTTTGCGTTTTTTCTGCGCGCGACAGATCACCGATTTCGTACCCCATTAGCAATAAATGACCGCTATCACGCCAGAAGGGACATTGATGGAAATAGTAAAAAATAGATCCTGCTGACTTTAATAAAACCGCCATACTACCGGAAGCCGCATCAGCGAGCTTGAGATTGAGTATCAGGTAAAACGCGCCAACGATCCACTTTCCGTTATCCTTGTCAGCATTATGATAAAAATGGCATGACCACGATGGCCCCGTTTTCCTCCAGGCTGCCGATCAGCCAGTCAAGCAGAAAAGCCAGTAAAAGAGGCCATTTCTGTCCACCGTTGTGGCTATTCGTGCTACGGTAGAAATGTTAATCTGAAAACAACAACAACCTCCGGTATTTCCGGTTTTAGTGACGGCTCATCTGAATGAATATGCTGCATACTTTCCGCTGGCGCAGTGCCTGCTCTGTTTTTGTTATGATCTTGCTGTTTTGGGTAGGCAATATGCCCGCGCTGGCGGTGGATCTTCCGGATCGCTCGGTTGTTCAGAATCAACTTACGGTGTTGAGTAAACAAAAAAATCTCTCTGCACAGGACAAACGGGTGCAGCAGGATCTGTCGCAGACCCTTGACACACTCGATAAAATAGAACAAATAAAATCCGATAGCGCGCAATTACGGCAACAGATTGAGCAGGCACCAGCTAAAATGCGTCAGGCGGTGAATAACCTGAATGCCCTCAGTAATCAGCCTGACGATGAAACAATACGCAAAACGCTGACGACGCTCTCTTTGCGGCAACTGGAATCCCGCGTCGCTCAGCTGCAGGATGACTTACAAACGGCACAGACTGATCTGTCAACTTACAATAGTCAACTGGTCGCTCTGCAAACGCAGCCAGAACGGGCGCAAAATGCGATGTATTCCGCCTCCCGGCAGCTTCAGCAAATTCGCAATCGCCTGAATAGCGCCTCTGTGGTGACCGGTGATGAGGTATTACCACCTGAACTGCAGGGATTGCTGTTAGCGCAACAGACATTGCTGAATGCGCAAATTGATCTGCAGCGTAAAAGCCTCGAAGGCAACACTCTTCTCCAGGACACGTTACAAAAGCAGCGTGATTACGTCAGTGCCAACAGTCAGCGTCTGGAACATCAATTGCAGCTGTTGCAGGAGGTGGTTAACAGTAAACGTTTACTGTTAACAGAAAAGACGGCGCGTGAAGCGGTGACGCCCAATGAAACCTCGACACTGCAGAGCAACCCACTGATCATCCAGGAACTGGATATTAACCATCAGCTCAGCCAGAAGCTGGTGCGGGTCACCGGGCAGGGTAATCAGCTGGTCCAGCGTAATATTCAGGTAAAAAACTGGCTTGATCGGGCGTTGCAATCTGAACGCGATATCAAAGAACAAATCTCCATCCTTAAAGGAAGCCTGTTGCTGTCACGTATCCTGTATCAACAGCAACAGACCTTACCGTCAGCGGAAGAGCTGGGAGATATGGCAACGCAGATTGCCGATATGCGTCTCGAACAGTTTGAGATCAATCAACAACGTGACGCCTTGTTCCAGAGTGATGCCTTTGTCGCCAGACTGGAAGAGGGACACCGTGGCGAAATAACCCCTGCGGTGCATGATGCTCTGCTGGACATTATCGATATGCGCCGTGAATTGCTCGATCAGCTGAATAAACAGCTTGGCAATCAGTTGATGGTCGCGATTAACCTGCAAATCAATCAGCAGCAGCTGATCAGCGTATCAGGCAACCTGAAAGCCATCCTCACGCAGCAGATTTTTTGGGTCAACAGCAACAGACCGATGAACTGGGAGTGGATTAAGTCATTTCCGGGGGCGTTAAAAAATGAATTTAACGCAATGAAAATCACCGTTAACTGGCACAAAGCATGGCCTGCGGTATTTGTTGCTTTCCTCGCCGGTTTACCGTTGCTGTTGATCGCAGCGCTTATCCACTGGCGTCTGCCGTGGCTACGTCGCTATCAGGATCAGCTGGCGTCTCAGGTCGGAGATTTACGTCATGACAGCCAGCTGCATACCCTCAAGGCGATCCTGATCGATCTGATCAGAGCCTTACCGGTCGTATTAGTGATTCTGGCGGCAGGATTGATATTGCTGACCATGCAGCTGAATATCAGCGATCTGTTATGGGCGTATAGTAAAAAACTGGCGATGTTCTGGCTGATATTTGGCCTGTGCTGGAAGGTGCTGGAGAACAATGGTGTCGCGATCAGACACTTTAATATGCCGCCCGAATTGACCAGCCACTGGCGTCGGCAAATTGTTCGCATCACACTGGCTCTGCTGCCGCTCAATTTCTGGTCGGTGCTGTCAGAACTGTCACCGTTAAGCCTGATGGAAGATGTATTAGGGCAGCTAGTCATCTTTCTCAATCTGTTACTCATCGCGGTGCTGGTATGGCCAATATGCCGTGAAAGCTGGCGTGATAAAGAGTCACACGGTCTGCGTTTATTGATTGTTACCGTGCTCTCGATCGTGCCTGTCTTGCTGATGGCTTTAACCGCCATGGGCTATTTCTATACCACATTGCGTCTCTCTGGTCGCTGGATTGACACGGTCTATCTGGTCATGATGTGGAACCTGCTCTACCAGACAGTACTGCGTGGTTTGAGTGTCGCCGCACGACGTATCGCGATGCGGCGTGCGCTGGTGCGTCGTCAGAAACTGATCAAAGAGGGAGTCGAAGGGGTAGAGACCCAGGAAGAACCAGTGATTGCGCTGGAACAGGTCAGTCAGCAAACCTTACGTATAACCATGCTGGTGATGATTGCCCTGTTTGGTGTCCTGTTCTGGCTAATCTGGTCGGATCTTATCAGCGTATTTGCTTACCTCGACAGCATTACGCTATGGCACTACAACGGCAATGAAGCCGGAGACAGCGTGGTAAAAAGTGTCACGCTGGGGAATCTGTTATTTGCGATTATCGCTGCCATTGTTGCGTGGGCCTTGATCCACAACCTGCCGGGCTTGCTGGAGGTATTGGTTTTATCGCGGCTCAATATGCGCCAGGGCGCTTCCTATGCGATTACATCGATACTCAATTACGCGATTATCGCCGTGGGTGCCATGACGGTATTTGGTGCCCTGGGGGTATCGTGGGATAAATTACAGTGGCTGGCCGCCGCGCTGTCTGTTGGGTTAGGTTTTGGTTTGCAGGAGATTTTCGGTAACTTTGTTTCCGGTCTGATCATCCTGTTTGAACGCCCGGTGCGTATTGGTGATACCGTCACGATTGGCTCTTTTTCCGGCACAGTCAGTAAAATCCGGATCCGTGCGACGACGATTACCGATTTTGACCGCAAAGAAGTGATTATTCCCAATAAAGCTTTTGTAACTGAACGACTGATTAACTGGTCGCTTTCCGATACGGTTACCCGGGTGGTGATCCAGCTCGGTGTGGCCTATGGCTCTGACCTTGATAAAGTCAAACAGGTATTGCTGAAAGCGGCGCATGATCATCCTAAAGTCATGAAAGAACCAGCACCATCTGTGCTGTTTACCACTTTCGGAGCCAGTACCCTCGACCATGAGCTGCGGGTATATGTGCGGGAACTGCGCGATCGTAGCTGTACGGTTGATGAACTCAACCGGACGATTGATCACCTCTGTCGGGTTAACAATATCGATATCGCGTTCAATCAATTAGAAGTTCATTTACACAATGAAAATGGCGAGGACGTCACCGAAGTCAGGCGAAATATCGGTGGGGATGATAGTGCGCCGATAGCGGGGTGATCGCACATCAGGGCGATGAATATCGCCCTGATGGCCTGAATGCTTAACCGCAAGCCGTATCGGACTCTCCGGCGGCTTTTAATTTCTTTTCATAATCACGCTTCACTATCTCCAGCGCCTCTAACACCGTCTGAGCGGGCAGCTGGCTCTGTTCAAGCAACATAATTAAATCGACGGCAAGTTTAATCTCATCAGGGGCATTTTCCAGTGACATCTTATTTCCTGCCTCTATCGTGTCAGGCGTGCCAGCACGCGTTCTATTTTTTGCAGCGCGGCACGACAGTTCGCCAGCCGCCCGGCATAAATATCGACTTCCCGGGCTAAGCGTTGCTGTTCGGCAAACGTCGTGGCCTGCGCCAGTTGTTGTTGATGCTCATGATACATGGTCGCCAGGCGATGCTCATACTGCTGGTGTATCAGGCGTCGCTGCTGCCAGCGATTTATCTTCGCGGATGGACTATCCCAGCGGCGCAATGACCAGGTAGCGGCTTCCCGGTTAAGCGCTGTCATTTGAGCGCTCAGTCGCTGTGTCAGCCAGCAAACCTGCGCCAATCGCTGATGGCGAACCGCATGTTGCAGAGTGGAAAAATTATATTTAATTTCATCAAGATAAGACTGTATTACGCTACTACAGGTAGAGAATAGCTGGTGATCAAAACGTGCGCTGAGCGTCGCGTGATGCGCCAGTGGTGCAACACGGGTGGTCAGTTGATCGATCTGCGCTTCCAGGGTGCGTAACAGTTGGCGGGACTTCAATACGCTTTCTCTCTCTGCCTGATATGATAATGGTGCGCTGACAGGAAAAAACAGACTATTTCCGCCATGATGTGTCGTCCGACGTTGCGGATTAACCTCACGATGATCAACGGGAGCGTTACCATAATACAGGTTACGGCCCGATACAACGAAAAAAACACATTAATCCATCGTAATGAATGTTGCATTTATTGTCAGCAAACAGTAAATTCTGGCCTTTTCGAGCACGGATAGTCATGGTCAAAGCGTAAGCGGCTTTTTCTTTGTTGTGTTAAATGCTATTCGTGAGTAATACAGTATTTTATCAGGCATAAACATATGACCGCAACCGCGCAGCAGCTTGCATATCTCAAGAACAGCATCCAGAGTATTCAGGATTACCCTAAACCCGGTATTCTTTTCCGTGATGTCACCAGCTTGCTGGAAGATCCGAAAGCCTACGCGCTGAGTATAGAATTGCTGGCCGATCACTATAAAGATGCCGGGATTAACAAAGTTGTGGGGACTGAGGCGCGTGGTTTCCTGTTTGGTGCGCCAGTGGCACTGGCGTTAGGGGTCGGTTTTGTTCCGGTACGTAAACCGCATAAACTCCCACGGCAAACGATTTCAGAGAGCTACGAACTGGAATATGGCACTGACCAACTGGAAATCCACGTCGATGCGATTAAACGGGGCGATAAAGTCCTGATCATCGATGACTTGCTGGCGACCGGTGGGACAGCCGAAGCAACGGTCAGACTGATCCGTCGTCTCGGTGGTGATGTCCATGATGCTGCTTTTGTTATTAATCTTTTTGATCTCGAAGGTGAAGAACGGCTGAAAGAAGCAGGGATCTGCTGCTATAGCCTGATTTCTTTCTCCGGCCACTAAATATTCCTGACCCGCAGCCTCGCTGATCGGCCGGGGCTGTGATAGCATCAATGCTTTGTGCATCTCTCTTTTTCACGTTGCAGAGCCAGCCCATGAGTTATCAGGTCTTAGCCCGTAAATGGCGCCCACAAACCTTTGCTGATGTTGTCGGTCAGCAACATGTGCTGACAGCACTGGCAAATAGCCTGACACTGGGACGTATCCATCACGCTTACCTTTTTTCCGGCACGCGCGGGGTTGGTAAAACGTCCATCGCCCGTTTACTGGCAAAAGGGCTGAACTGCGAAACCGGTATTACGGCGACGCCTTGCGGCGTTTGTAGCCATTGCCGTGAAATAGAGCAGGGGCGTTTTATTGACCTGATTGAGATTGACGCGGCTTCCCGCACTAAAGTCGAAGATACCCGGGAATTACTGGATAATGTCCAGTACGCGCCAGCACGTGGACGCTTTAAGATCTACCTGATCGATGAAGTCCACATGCTATCGCGTCATAGCTTCAATGCGTTACTGAAAACGCTGGAAGAACCGCCGGAACATGTCAAGTTCCTGTTAGCGACCACTGATCCGCAAAAGTTACCGATAACTGTCCTCTCCCGTTGTCTGCAATTTCATTTAAAAGCGCTGGATAGTGAACAGATCCAGCATCAGCTTGAACATATCCTGACGGCGGAAAATGTGACTTTTGAACCTCGCGCCCTGCCGCTACTGGCGCGAGCCGCCGACGGTAGCTTACGCGATGCTTTAAGCCTGACGGATCAGGCGATTGCCAGCGGCAACGGGCACATCAGCTACCCCTCTGTCAGCGCAATGCTGGGCACCCTTGATGATAATCAGGCGCTTTTATTGCTTGAAGCTCTGGTGATGGCCGATGGTGAGCGCGTGATGGCAGGTGTCAGTGAAGTGGCTTCACGGGGTGTCGAATGGGAAGCGTTATTAGTCGGCATGCAGAGCCTGCTACATCAAATCGCCATGATTCAGTTATCAACTTCAGCTTTAGCGCCTGAGATGACAGCAGCAGAAGGGCGAATACGTGAACTGGCGCGCACTATCCCCCCCACGGATGTCCAGTTGTACTATCAAACGTTATTGATTGGCCGTAAGGAGTTACCTTATGCGCCAGACAGACGAATGGGCGTAGAAATGACCCTCCTGCGTGCGCTGGCATTCCATCCCGAAGCGCCATTACCGGAGCCGCAAGCCTCGTCGGTAGCGGCTGAGGCAACGGTCAGCGCTTCACCGCCTGTTTCCTCTTCCGCTTCAGCAGATGTGTCAGATGATCCTGTTTTGCCATCCGCCACCAGCCAGGTACTGGCCGCGCGTAGCCTGCTACAGCAGCGCCAGGGAGAAACGGCAGCAAAAAAGTCTGATCCGGTCGTTTTATCCCGCGAACGGCCGAAAAATACCACAGTCCAGGAGCGGCTACATACCCTTAGCGGGCATGCGGTGGTGCGTCCGGCAGCGGTGGAACAGGAAAGTGACACCACGACAAAAGAGCCCTATCGCTGGAAAGCGACGACCCATACCGAAACGGTAAAACAGGACATTGCCACGCCAAAAGCACTCAAAAAAGCGCTCGAACACGAAAAAACAGCAGAAATGGTCGCTAAACTGGCGTCTGAAGCGGCGGCGCGTGATAGCTGGGCGGCGGAAATCAGTCAACTCACGATGCCAAAACTGGTCGAGCAGGTGGCGCTGAACGCATGGAAAGAACAGGAAGGAAACCGCATCTGTTTGCATCTTCGTTCAGGTCAGCAACATCTGAATACCGCGGATACGCGCAAAAAGCTGGCGCAGGCGCTCAGTACGTTTTCCGGTACAACAGTTGAACTGACCGTGGTGGCAGACGATAATCCGGCTATGCGCACGCCACAAGAGTGGCGGCAGGCGATTTATGAAGAGAAGCTCGCACAGGCACGCGAAGCGATAATGGCAGATAACAACATTCAGATGCTGCGTCGTTTTTTTGATGCCGATCTGGATGAAGACAGTATTCGTCCCATTTGATTACAGGTTTGACTTGTAATTAGTATTTTTAACGATAATTGACTGAGAGAGAAGCATATGTTTGGTGGAAAAGGTGGACTGGGTGATCTGATGAAACAGGCCCAGAAAATGCAGGAAAAGATGCAGAAAATGCAGGAAGAGATCGCACAACTGGAAGTGACCGGCGAATCGGGTGCTGGTATGGTAAAAGTCACCATAAATGGCGCTCATAATTGCCGCCGGGTGGAAATTGCGCCAGCGTTACTGGAAGACGATAAAGAGATGCTGGAAGATCTTATTGCGGCGGCATTCAATGATGCGGCACGGCGTATTGAAGAGGTTCAGAAAGAAAAAATGGCGTCAGTTTCTTCCGGTATTCCGTTACCACCTGGCTTTAAGATGCCGTTCTGATGCAAACCAGCCCGTTGTTAACTCAGCTTATGGAGGCTTTGCGCTGTCTGCCGGGCGTCGGTCCGAGATCAGCCCAGCGGATGGCGTTTACACTACTGCAGCGTGATCGTAGCGGCGGGATGCGGCTGGCTCAGTCCCTGACACGCGCGATGGCTGAAATTGGTCATTGTGCGGATTGTCGTACTTTCACTGAGCAGGAGTTATGCAATATTTGCAGCAATCCACGCCGTGGTGAAAATGGCCAGATCTGTGTAGTAGAAAGCCCGGCTGATATTTATGCCATTGAGCAGACTGGACAATTTTCCGGTCGCTATTTTGTCCTGATGGGGCATTTATCACCGCTGGACGGGATCGGGCCGGAAGATATTGGCCTGGGCCGACTGGAACAACGGCTGCGTGATGAAGCTATCAGGGAAGTTATCCTCGCGACCAATCCGACAGTAGAAGGCGAGGCGACGGCCAGCTATATCGCCGAACTTTGTGCACAGTATAACGTGGAAGCGAGCCGTATCGCGCACGGTGTACCGGTAGGGGGAGAACTGGAGATGGTTGATGGTACGACGCTCTCACACTCCCTGGCTGGAAGACATAAAATTCGCTTTTAACTTAAGGCGCCAAAAAGCGCCTTCGCGTGTTGATAAAACAAGAGCATTGCTGCAGGCGTGGCAGGTTTGCGCTGTGTCTTCGATATCATTATCTCCAGGAACGGGTATGCTGCCTTTACTATGATGACCATTCCGACACCATTATGCCGCGCCCGGCACAAACGCCCGACAAAATAAGCTCACCCCCCAACGATTATTCTGTTAATTGTGATTAGACGTGAGATAAATATACAGGGTTCAGTGAGATAATTGTGGGAAGAACTGGGTCGACATGGGAATAAACTGGATGGAATGTGCAATAACTTTACAGTATGTGAAAATCAAACTGACCCGAAAAAAACAGAACTCGTGCCAGTCTGATTGGTAAGTTTTACTTCTTTTCTTCCGTGGTATCAGAGTCACCATCAAACAACTTGCCCTGCATACGATCCAGTTCTTCTTTTCTGACCCGTTTTACCACACTGTAGATCCACTGCAGAGAAACGCCAAACTGGCGGGCCAGTTCATGTTGATTGCGTCCGTTAAATTTCTGGAAAATATCCCGATCACGCTGGCTGATTTTCCAGACCATCCCCATTGGAAAAATAGACGTTTTGCCCACCCCATACCTGCATCATGCGGTTAGCGACAGCCTGACCAATCTGGTCAGCAAAGGCGGGATCAATATCAATAATCTCACGGACAGTATCGGATGTATGCTGTGCCAGTTCAACCAGCAACTCCGGTCCTTTACTACGAAACTGATTCAGATCACTCATTTTTTACTCCTGCTCTGCGCTGCCACTTCTTCAGTTTCTCGATAATACTGCTGGCCTGTTCAGTGCTAAGCCAGTGTAACGCACTGATGCCTGTTTCTCGTTGAATCCATCGCGCCAGCGCCTGTTCTGAACTGTCACGAACGATGCCAGCAGAAGCCATTTCAAGCCATAGCGCACGGATTTTCTTTGACTGCGGATGGCTATCCAGCGGTAAGCCGGACCTGGCTTTTCCGGCAGGCTTAACGCGAAAGCCTTTCTTTTTCATGGATTCCAGCACGCGGTTTAGCTGTGGGGTATCCATCCCTTTGGTTGAGGCTATGCCGGTCAGTCCCTGTAGCATCTGGCGATAAGTGTCCTCATCCATCTGGAGGTCGCTGCGGGCAATATGAATGAGTTGAATAAGACGCTGCTTAGTCATCATCGCCACTCCTTTTACCTGCGCCACCGATATAGTCGACATATAAAGGAAGCGCGACAGGCCAGTACAGGAACATAACGGTCCAACTGATCCGGTGTCCGGCACCGCTGCAACGTGAGTAAAACCCTGAACGGCGGTGCAGTTCAGCAGTACACCAACCTACGAGGCCATACCAGAACAAGGCACATACAATAGATTCAGCGATCATGATGAATTCCTCCCCAGTTAATATGAATATTGCGGGCCGCAAGAACTGGGTCGTTATTCCACCAGGAACCTGACATGTAGTTTTTTACCTGTTCACGTCCGGCAATAACTCCAATTTGAATACCCGGTCTGACATTCTTAAAAAAGGCACGGGCAAAAAGATATTTGGCAGATGTACGGCAATGGCTCGGTGCTTTCTTCTTGCGTAACATCATCATTATTTAGTCTCCCATTGCGGCTGTTCTTGACCATCTTCTTGTTCGGTGATTGCCTCAATTGGGTATTTAATGAATGTGCTTTTATCTTTATAACTTAACTCAACCTGACCTCCAATTTTGAATTCACTGTTTAACACCCGTTTATGGCCGTTGCTCAGGTAGTAAAGCGTACAAAGTGAGGCATCAATCTCCCAGACGTGGTTGGGGTGCAGGCTGGCCATCTCGGAAGACGGTGCTGGCGCGTCCAGCTGTTCCGGGTGCAGGCCATAATTACGCAGGGCACGGCTGATGGTGTCCTCGGACAGCGGGAAAAACTCGCCTGTGGCCTCGTCCGTTCTGCCTGCGGTGATAAAGCCGTTTGACCGCAGGGTCTCCACCGCATCTGCGATGGAATACAGGCGTTTGCCGTTCTTACGGGTGGCCTCGCGCAGCGTGGCAGATATCAGCGCGGCTTCGTCGCGGCTCAGGGCGCTGCGCCCGGCATCGGCGCGTTTTTTACGTTTATCAGTCACTGATACCTCCTTTAGCTTGCGCAGCAGGGTGGCGCGGGACATGCCCAGTTCAGCGCAGGCGGCGTCGTATATCGCACCGCGCTTACCATGCCCCGCGTCACGTGCCGCGCGGGCAACATAAACCAGTCGTTCAGTCAGGGCGGCACTCATCGGTTATGCCTCCTGCCCGTTAATCTGTGGCGTCGGGTCAGTCAGCCATGAAGGGGCGGCGTTACCTGTCGGCTCATCCGGCAGGTCAAATGTGGAGCGCAGGCTACGCGCGGTGCTTTCCAGCTGGCAGACCAGACCGGCCATAAAGTCTCTGGGGGTATCAATCATGTTTTCAGCGCAGTATGCGTACAGGGTCTCAAAGGCACTGGACAGTCGAACCGCGATGGCAGATTCCGCCTCAACCGCTAACGCCGTCACTTCTGCCCGCATCTTCTTCACCTCTTCGTCAGGCTTAGGCGGCTGGATACGGGATTTCTTCTCCAGTTTTGTGGAAAGTGAGTCGATTTTTTCGTTTTTGTCGGCCAGTACGCGCTGTTGTGCTGCGTTGGTTTCGCGGGCTTCGCGAACCCGCCAGCACACCGGTTGTGCAGTCACCAAAGCGCAGGAACGTCGGCGACAGCGATGTGAAAACGGAGGACTCCCATGGCAGCTAACTATCTGCATGGCGTCGAAACCATTGAGGTGGAAAACGGTGCCCGCCCGGTAAAAACGGTGAAGTCTGCCGTCATTGGCCTGATTGGTACTGCCCCGATGGGGGACGTCAATACGCTGGTGCAGTGCCTGTCTGAGAAAGATGCAGCGGCGTTTGGCAGCCAGCTCACCGGCTTTACCATTCCGCAGGCGCTGGATGCGATCTACGACCATGGGGCAGGCACCGTTCTGGTCATTAACGTGCTTGATCCGGCTGTGCATAAAACCACTGTAGCCGATGAAGATGTAACATTCGACAAGGCGACGGGCAAGGCACAGCTGGCTAATCCGGTGGTCGCGCATATTAACGATATGCAGGTGAAATCATGTTAGTCGGATATGCCCAGGTCTCAACCGATGACCAGAATCTTAATTTTCAGTAGGCTGCGCGAGCCAGAGAGCGAAAAGGAGGACAACCTGAAGTGCTGAATAAAGCTAAACAAGCTCTGGCTGTTCAGCGGCATGATGAAAAAAATGCGGTTGCACAAATTTGTGAACTAATGAGAGTATCAAGGCCTGCTCTCTACAAATATATTGATGCAGTGAAAAATAGTTACTGCGGAGGCATCTGATATCTATTATAAATTAAGGGGGAATTAACTGAGAGGTTTTGTTATGTACTATAGTGACGCAATTATCAGTAAAATGGCGAGTGATAAAATACTTGCCAGAAAACTAGAGAATGCTCTTTCCGGTGTTAAAGAGCAGCTTATCGAACAGGCAGCCAGGATTCAGGATGGTGCCACAAGGATGGCTTATTATACTTCTTGCTTTACTGATAACTATCAGGATGTTTGCTCAAAATTAAAAAATGAGGATGTGCGTTTTTTTGAAGCATTCTATCAACTGGTTAAAGACCGGAGAATGATTTCAGAATTCATTCAGATATACGTTGAGTTACTTTTAAAAAACAGAACCACGCAACAATTAGAGCACATTAAACGCTTATTGATGAAAATGAGTGTAAATATATCAACAAGTTCTTTAACTACTCAATCGTTTGCTCTGGGTGTTACTATGGCAATATGTCTTGGCTCTAATGTTAGTACTGGAATCGTCAGGAAGATTAGTAAAGTCTCAGGTCTTTCTATTGCTGCTATAGGCCTTTACGGCTACATACAGGAAGCGGCTGAGAGTGCTGAGCGGTTACAGATTATGTGCCCAGTTTATTACCAGGCATTATACATGCGGAAGTTAGAAATAATGTATTTCCTTGTTGAACCCATGTTCATGAAGGCCCATTCATTTATAACTAACCTATCATCAGATGATGATGTTGCTAATGCAATATTTCGTATGATCAGGTAAGCAGCATGATTAAATTTTTAAGTAAGTGGTTAAAAGAACAGTTATCTTTTTTTATTTGGACTTACATTCCAATAATACTAGCTGTAATCTTTGGTCTTTTCATGGTTCATTACTTCCCTGATATTGCAATGCAAGCGATAGGGGTGTTTTTTATTTTAATGTTAGTCGCTGTTTTTTATTTTTCTCGATGAAATTAAAAGGATATTAAAATATCAACTCCAGCTCATATTTGGTTAACAGATGAAAATGGATCACCAGTTGTCGGTGGATGTTTAATGCCAACAAGACTTGGTTCAATTGAATTAAAATCGGTTACGCACAACGTATCTATCCCCGTAGATCCTAACAGTGGAAAGCTTACTGGTACAAGGGTACACACACCTATTGTTATGCAGAAAGAATTTGATCAAACCACACCGATTCTTTTTCGCGCACTATGCGAAGGTCGAACATTTAAATCGGCAATAATCAAAATGTATCGAATTCTGGATGTTGGGCTTGAGAGCGAATATTTTAATATGCTTCTGGAAAACGTAAAAATCACAACCATTTCGCCGTATTTACACCCAAATGGAATGACAAGCACGCATATAGAAAATATTGAGTTACGCTATGAAGCTATTACCTGGAAGTATACGGAAGGTAATATCATCTATCGTGACTCATGGAATAATCGCTGTTGTGCCTGACAACTAAGGGTATCAGAGGGGACAAATACCTCCTCTGACACTAACGAGAAGAGAATACATAATTAGTTAAAAAACGGACTTTGCGTGCGTTTTCGTTCGGTTAGGCTTCAGACCCCAATAATAAACATCATGGCCCGGTCAGGAAAACCGGGCCATGGTGTTGGCTGATACCCTTGTCCGGCATCAGACAAGGTATTTACCACCGGTGAGGGGGACATAAAGAGATCCCCCGCAGGTGGCTATTACGCGCCAGCAGGTACGCTATGGGCGGTGTTTTCCGGTACAGGACCGGTGTATTTTTCGATCTCGAGCTGTGACATCTGCCCGCAGTTACCCTGCGCGAGGCTGGATGAACCGATGTCGAAAGTCAGGCAGTTAACATTACCATTCTTACACAGCGGTTTATCCTCAGCCGGATTAGCCGGGTCGAACCAGGCACCTTCACTGATACGAACCACACCGCTACGCACGTTTTCAGTAACCACCGCGCCCACCAGGATCTGACCACGATCATTAAAGGCACGTACCAAGTCACCATCATTGATATTACGTGCTTTTGCATCCTGTGGGTGGATCCAGATCGCTTCACGGTCGGCAACTGCATACTTTTTACGTAATGGCGTATTGTCGAGCTGTGAATGCAGACGGTTAATCGGGTGTCCGGTATTCAGTGATAAAGGATATTTTTCTGCTTCCGGGCCACGATACCATTCATGCGGCTCCATCCAGGTCGGAATCGCCTTACAGTCGGCATAACCCATTTTAGCGATCGTATCCGAGTAGATTTCAATCTTACCTGAAGGCGTACCTAATGGATTGAGTAACGGGTTTTCACGGAAGTCGGCAAAACGTACCCACTGTTTGTTCGCTTCCGGGATCGGGAAGCGAATGTAGTTGTTTGACGACCAGAACATATCAAAGGGCGGTAACGCTACTTTGGCGTTACGTGCCTGGAGTTTCATGTCATCATACATGCTCTTGAGCCACATGGTTTCGTCTTTACCTTCTGTAAAGGCATCACGGAATCCCAGCTTTTCCGCGATACCGGCAAAGATATCAAAGTCATTTTTGGCTTCGTGTTGTGGCGGCACACACTGATGCAGCGGGAAGACATACAGCCGGGAGTAGTCACCCCCCATATCCATGTCATTACGCTCATAAGTGGTGGTGGCGGGCAGCACGATATCCGCATGTTTAGCCGTTGCAGTCCAGTAAGGCTCGTTGACCACAATCACTTCAGGATGTTGCCAGGCTTTCACCAGGTTATTGGTGTCCTGATGCTGGTGGAAGGTATTACCGCCTGCAACATACACCATCCGGACATCCGGATAAGTCACTTTGCGGCCATTAAAGTCGATGGTTTTGCCTGGATTAGCCAGGAAATCAGCGATACGAGCGACCGGAACAGGGGTTAATTTACGGCCCGCTTCGGTGGTCGGGCTACCGGCAGAAATACCGCTAAGGATACCGCCACGTGCCGTCGGGCTACCACCGGAAGAGTAGTGATAACTAAAGCCAAAGCCACCGCCCGGCAGACCGATCTGACCCAGCATCGCGGCGATAGTGACCAGCAACCAGTGCTGTTGTTCACCGTGATGCTGGCGCTGAATCCCCCAGCCGCCAACGATCATCGTGCGGTTTTGTGCCATCTCGCGGGCCAGCTTTTTGATAGTTTCTGCATCGACACCGCAGATATCAGCGGCCCAGTGGGCATCTTTTACCACCCCATCCTCTTTACCGAGGATATAGTCGGCGAATTTATCAAAGCCGACAGTATAGTTTTTGATGAAGTCAGGGTTATGCAGCTTCTCTTCCAGCAAGGTATGTGCAATACCGATCATCATCGCGCTATCGGTATAAGGATGCGGGCTGATCCACTCCGCGCCCAGCTCACGAGCGCTATCGGTATGAACCGGATCGATACAGATCATTCGGGTGCCTTTTTTCTTGAGGCTTTCAAAGCCAGTCAGGCTGACATGATCGGGAATATTCCAGCTATTTTTCAGGGTGATCATCGGGTTACATCCCCACAAGATCACCAGCTGACTGTTATCGATAACATTGGGCCACGCGGTTTGCTGCTCATAAACTTCAACCGAACCGACGACATGCGACATAATGACTTGTGCTGCCCCGGTAGAGTAGTCACCGGCATAACCGAGGAAGCCGCCAGCCAGATTCATCAGGCGATGGAGGAGGGTACGGGAGTTGTGGAACATGCCGACGCTTTTCCAGCCGTATGAACCAGCATAGATAGATTGTGGACCATGTTCTTTTTGCAGGCGGCTAATCTGTTCTGCCACCAGGCTAAAGGCTTTATCCCAGCTGACTCGTACCCATTCATCCCGGCCGCGTAATTCCGGGTGACTGTTGGCAACGCCCCCTTCCAGCCAGCTTTTACGTACCATGGGGTATTTAATACGATTGCTGGCATGAACCTGGTAAGGTGCCATTTCGATCAATTCATTGGGGAACGGGTCGTCTTTGACAGGCTGGGTGCTGACCATTTTGCCATTGTTGACGATAGCTTCAAAAGCACCCCAGTGGGCTCCTGTCAGGATGCCCTTTTGTGCCTGGCGTAACGCGGTAAATTGCGGTAATGCCTGGCTAATCGCTTGCGCGAGAGCTGATTTTGGCCACAGACCAGCGAGTAACGGAACAGTGGCCAGCGCACCTGCACCTAATAAAAAACGGCGGCGGGTGAGTGACATCGCTGGCTGTTGATCAGTGACGATCAGGTTATTATTTTTCATTATGATTCCTTAATTACTTTTCCGTTGTGGTCGCAGGTTGCATATCACTGGCGTTTTTCTGGACATACTGAGTCAGAACACGTAATTGCTCTTCCGTCAGAGAAGTTCGGGCGGCCATGCCTTTAACGACGCCGATCCACTGGTTAGCGTTAAAGCGATCCAGGGCGGTTAATCCGTGACAGCCCGTACAGTTATTGGCCATCAGATCAGAAGCGTAGTGCCAGATTTTTTGCTGATCATCAATCAGGGTTTTACCTGGTAACCAGACCTGCAATGCCACCTGACGCCAGACCTGTTGTGTTTCTTTATCGGTCATCGTGCTGATGGTTTTAATATTTTTGCGGGCTTCTTCGCCTAACAGAACACTCAGAATACGTTTGCCTTGCGCGGCATAGAGCGCTTCATTGATGCCTTCCTGCTGCCAGGCATCGACTTCTACCAGCGCCATATCGCCTTCACGCTTGATGACTTTCACTTCGGTAGACGGCATCAGATTGCCATCATTGTGATCGCTGATTTTATCCGTCAGCCAGAAAGGCTGAGTCTGAATCGTGTAGAGCGTGGTAGCGCTAGCCGGTGTATTGGCGGCGGCGCTGGCAAGCTGACTGGCACCGGCAGAGGCCAGACCACTCATATTAGGCAGGATGTGCGCCACGCCTTTATGGCAATCGATACAGGTTTTGCCGTCTTTGATGGCTTCCGGGTGCTGATTACGTGCTGTCGGAGACTGAGCCAGAATATCCATTGCTTTGAAGTCATGGCAGGAGCGGCAGGTGGCTGAATCGCTCTTCTTCAGATCATCCCAGACGTTTTGTGCCATCTCCAGTTTATGTGCTTCGAATTTTTCCGGCGTATCAATCTTGCCGGTCATTTCACCCCAGACATCTTTTAAGGCACCAATTTTGGTTGCCAGATAGGAGACCGGTTGATGAGGAACGTGACAATCAGCACATTCGGCACGGATGCCTTTGTCGTTCTGGAAATGGATGCTGCCCTGGTATTCGGCCAGTGGCTGTTGCATGGTGTGGCAGGAAACACAAAACTCGGTATCGCTGGTTTTGTGCATGACTGTTGCCGTTCCGGCTAATAATATGATCCCAATGACGATACCGATCAGTAGGGTCACAATTAATATTTTACGTCTGCTGAGACGTTTTGATGGATAATTGCTCATTACAGCTTCAGTCCTTTCTTAATTATTAATAAAAGCAGGTCAAATAATCATCGTTATATAATTAAATTAATAGCGATAATAGATATCATTATAACGCCATACCTTTCTAACGTATTGATAAAAAAACAGGGTGAAATAATCACCGATATATAAGTAAATTAATAAAGATAGTCGATATCATTATTATTTAAGATCTTTCTAACGTATTGATGAAATAATCACCGTTATATAAATATATTAATAACGGTAATTATCATTCTCCCTTGCTCACCCCGCTGTTATCTGTTGTTCTGCCTGGCTAATACTACGCTCAATTAGCGGACGCCGATTATCATCAGCCGGTAAAAGACGCAGCATCATTTGCCAGGCGGCAATCGCTTGCTGATAGTTTTGTTGTCCGAAAGCGTGAAAGGATAACAAGCTCAGTACCTGAATATTAGTGTGGTCTTCTTTTAATAGTTCATTTAATAAGATACCGGCACGCAGATTATCAGCAGGATGTGGGGAATGGCTTAATACTTCCGCGTAGCTTATCTTTACCTTGTTGTTTTCCGGCGCTAATTGATACGCTCTTTCAACCGCCTGAGAAGCCAGAGTAAAGTTGTTTAATGCCATACCGACACGCTCCAGTAACATCCAGCCAGAGAGATTATCCGGGTACTGGGCCAGGCGAGTGCGTAATCCGAGTGCCAGACGGGCTAGATCTTCCTGACTGAGTGATCGCGCATCGGCAGAGAGGGCACGTTGTATCAGCTGCGGGGTTTGTGTTGTGACTTGCAGCCATTCATCAACCTGTTTAATGCTCGTTGTTTTAAAAAACATACCAAAAGTGAGTAATGAGAGAATAATAACACCGGGGAGATAAATCCAGTCATTTCCTGGGGTTGATTTGTTTTTTAATGTTACCGGGATATCTTCCAGCAGGTTACGCTGAAGATCGGTCACTAACATCGTCTGTTGCTGGCTGTCGCTGAGCGACGATTCCTGTTCCAGCTCCTGTAATCGCTGTTGATAAATCAGGTTATTTAGCTGATCACGGCTGATACTGTCCTGGCTTTGCCAGGGAATGAATAATAATGAAACACAAGCGATCAGTAACACCGCCATCATCAAAAAGGTCAATATCATTGTGGTGGCGTCCTCGTATTGTCCTGCAGTAGCTGTTTCAGGCGTTGTTGCTCTGCGGCATTTAAATCGGATGACTGCTGATCCGTCGTTGGACGGCGACGAGTGATACGCCAGATAACCATGCCGCCGGAGAGAATAAAAAGTATCGGTGCCAGCCAGAGAATCAGCGTCGCAGCGGTCAGGGGAGGATCATAGGTAACAAAGTTACCGTAACGCGCCACCATGTAATCGATAATTTGCTGATGACTCTGACCTTGTTGCATTAACTCGAAAACCTTTTGCCGCATATCGGCGGCAATCATCGAATTAGAGTCGGCGATACTGTTATTCTGGCATTTCGGGCAACGAAGTTGTTCGGTCAGGCTACGAAACTGCTGCTCCTGCGCTTCATCTTTAAATTGCCAGGTATCAATCACCGCGCTTACCTGGCCGCTAATAAAAATGATTAACAGAATCAGCCACTGCTTTTTCATTGTGCCTCCTGGCTATATTGGAGCCATAAAGGCTGTAGTTTTTGTTGCCAGCCCTGTCGGTTTATCGCACCCGTATAACGATAACGAATAATGCCTTGCCCATCGATTAAAAAAGTTTCTGGTGCACCGTAAACGCCAAGATCCAGTCCCAGCATACCGTCGTGATCAAACAGACTCAGCGTATAAGGATTACCGAGGGTTGCTAACCAGTGGCTGGCTTTCTGGCGATCATCTTTATAATTCATGCCGACAATCGTGATCCCTTGCGCTTTGAGGCTATTAAGATATTGATGTTCAGCCCGACAGGTTGGGCACCAGGTTGCCCATACATTCAGTAGTAACGGTTTACCGCTGATTAATGCAGTACGATCATACACTTTACCCGCTGTTTCCAGCGATTCAAGACGAAAAACGGGCAGCGGTTTACCAATTAATGCTGATTCAAGGTCGGCAGGATTATCCCCGCTGCTATTACGTTGTAACTGCCAGAGTAATATGCCAGCCAGCACTAAGAAAAGGATTAAGGGAATAAATAAGATCTTGCGCTTCATTACGCCCTCTTTAGCGACTTGCGCAGACGATAACGGGGATCGAGCATACAAAGCAGGCCACCAAACGCCATTAGCCCACCGCCGTACCAGATCCAGCGAACAAAGGGCTTGTAATAAAGACGTACCGCCCAGCTACCATCTTTCAACTCCTCACCTAATGACGCATAGAGATCGCGTGTGATACCGCCATCAATTGCCGCTTCAGTCATGACCATCCGGCTGGCGTTATAAAAGCGTTTCTCGGCTTTGAGTGTCGCTTCCGGTCGCCCGTGACGCAGCACCTCGATGACGCCCGCGCCACCGCTATAGTTAGGGCCAGCGATGTCATGAACTTCTTTAAATATGAAACGATAAGCGTGAATATCGACGCTATCGCCAGGCTTCATGCGGACATCACGCTCAATACTGTAATTCTGGCTGAACGCAATACCGATCACGGTGATGGCGACACCGACATGACCCGCGACCATACCCCAGTGGCTGCAACTGAGCTTACACACGCCCTGCCACAGAGTGTGACGATCGGTGGCGCGTTCGACCACTTCGGCCATTGACAGGAAAAATATCCACAGCGCCATCACTATCCCGACAACGGTGAGAGCAACAATATGACCCTGCAGCAGCCACGGTAAGGCCAGGGAGAGGATCAGTGTGACCAGCAATGCGACGGCCAGACGTTTTGTCAGGCGTCGCGGATCATCACGTCGCCAGCGCAGCATTGGCCCGATACCGAGCAGGAGAGAAAAGGGCACCATCAACAGGCAAAACAGGGAGTTAAAGAAGGGGGCGCCGACAGAAATGCTGCCGAGGCCGAGCTGTTTATGGACTAATGGCAGAATCGTACCGAGGAGCACCACCAGCATAGCGGCGACCAGCAGCAGATTGTTTGCCAGCAGCAGCGTTTCACGCGACCAGAACTCATGGCGCACTCTGGCACGCACTTTGCCACCTTTGAGGGCATACAGCAGCAAAGAACCGCCGATGACCACCACCAGAAAGGCCAGAATAAACATACCGCGCGCCGGATCAGAGGCGAAGGCGTGAACCGAAACCAGCACCCCGGAACGCACCAGAAAGGTGCCCAGCAGACAGAGTGAAAACGCGGCAATCGCCAGCAGAATCGTCCACGATTTAAAACTGCCACGCTTTTCGGTGACCGCCAGCGAGTGCAGCAATGCCGTTCCCACCAGCCACGGCATCAGGGAGGCATTCTCTACCGGGTCCCAGAACCACCAGCCCCCCCAACCCAGCACGTAATAGGCCCAGCCAGAACCCAGCACGATGCCGAGGGTGAGAAATAACCACGCTGCCTGGGTCCAGGGACGTGACCAGCGTGCCCAGGCGCTGTCCAGCCTGCCAGCCATTAAGGAGGCGATAGCAAATGCGAAAGCGACGGAAAAGCCGACATATCCCATGTACAGCAATGGAGGATGAAAGATCAGGCCAATATCCTGCAGCATCGGATTAAGATCCGCGCCTTCAATTGGATAGTCCGGCAGGGTGCGCAGGAACGGATTAGAGGTCAACAGAATAAATAGCAGAAAACCGGTGTTAATCATCCCCATCACCGCCAGTACGCGCGCGACGGCCTCAAGAGGAATATGACGGCTCCATATGGCAACGGCAAAAGTCCAGCCGCTCATCAACAGCATCCATAACAGCAGTGATCCCTCATGGGAACCCCAGGTGGCCGCGACCCGATACCAGACCGGTAACTGGGTGTTGGAGTTATTGACGACATAAGCAACGGTAAAGTCGTTGCTGATAAAGGCATATACCAGCAATAGAAAAGCACAGAGGATAGCTAAAAATAGCGCCCAGCTTAACGGACGCGCCAGCGCCATCATACGGTTATCCTGGCGACTGACTCCCCATAGCGGATAACCACTTAATAACGCGGCGATCCCCAGCGCCAGGCACAATAAAAAGTTGCCCCATTCCGGCATCATGGATGTTGTCCCTCCATGCCCGCCGCGTGTTGTTCTTCCATCGCCGCTTTGACTTCCGGTGGCGTATAGTTTTCATCATGTTTAGCCAGCACTTCACGCACGGTAATGGTGGCAGGGGCGGTTAATTCCCCTTGCGCCACGACCCCCTGTCCTTCACGAAACAGGTCCGGCAGGATCCCTTCATAGCTGATATCGACAACGCCACAAGCATCATAGAGTTTAAATGTCACCTTTAATGAATGATCATCGCGTTGCACACTGCCTGGCATCACCATACCACCAATGCGCAAACGCTGGCCGACTTCGGGTTTCTGACCGCTTTCTTTTTTGCCGTAGATGACTTCACCGGGAGTATAGAACAGATCAATATTGGCGCGCAGCGCATAGAGCACCAGCAGTACCGTGAGTGTCAGGCCGGCCAGTACCGCCAGCGCTAACCATAACCGTGTTTTACGACGAGGATTCATGCTGTCTCCTCTTTGACGGATTGTTGACGGCGTGCGGCAGAAATGCGGCGTGCATTATCCTGCTGACGGCGAATCTCCCGTAACAGACGCTTTTGCTGTCGGCGGGTGTGGATCACCAGGGCAAGCAGGGGACACAGTGTAAAAATGACCGCCAGCCAGACATAGAAAGCGTAACCGCCCATCAGCCAGAACTCATGCCACGAAGAAAAAGCACTACTCATTGACGCCTCCCTGTCGGTTTGCCAGCGCGATGACCCACGGACGTCGCCGTTCCAGTAATAAAATTGCGTTACGTAAGCGCATACAGGTAAATGTCAAAAATAATAAAAGAAAGGCGAAAATGGTGCAGCGTAATGGCATACGCATAGAGGGATCGATCGTTTTCTGAATATTGGTCGATCCCTGATGCAGGGTATTCCACCATTCGACGGAAAAGTGGATGATCGGCAGATTGACGACACCCACCAGTACCAGGATCCCGGCGGCACGACCGGCAAGGCGACGGTCATCAAAGGCGTTATAGAGGGCGATAGTCCCGATATAGAGGAACAGCAACACCAGTTCTGAGGTCAGCCGCGCATCCCAGACCCACCAGGTTCCCCACATTGGTTTGCCCCAGGTAGCCCCGGTGACCAGCGCAATAAAGGTATATATCGCACCCACCGGCGCCATCGCGGCGACGCTCAGATCTGCCATTTTCCACTGCCAGACCAGGCCGACAAATGCCGCGCAGGCCATTGAGGCGTAGATTCCCATTGACCAGATAGCCGCCGGAACATGTAAATACATGATGCGATAGCTCTGTCCTTGCTGATAGTCTGCCGGTGCGTAGACGAATCCCCAGACACAACCCACCACCAGCAGGGCAATACTCAGACCTGCCAGCCAGGGAAGGATAAGACCGCAGAACCGAAACAGGCGCTCGGGCTGGGCGAATTGATGTAATGCCTTCATAGTATTTGCTCAAATTACTAATAAAAATGGTGTTCCATTTGTGTCTTACGCCAGCTGAATCCGGCGGCTATTGTATGCTAATACGCAGTGCAGCAGCGGTGGCAAAAGGGCTCAGCGTCGCACTGCCGACCAGAAAAGCGCCGAGGATAGCCAGATAACCAGCGATCGGCAACTGCATTTGCGTCGCATCTACCGCGGCAGTGGCAAAGATTAATAGCGGAATTGTCAACGGCAGGACAAGAAGACTTAATAAAACGCCGCTACGACCTAAACCGACGGTCAAACCGGTGCCAATGGCACCGATAAAACTTAAGGTCGGTGTCCCTAATAACAGTGTTAAGGCTAACGTCTGCCAGCTTTGCCAGGAGAGACCGAATAACAGTGCGACCAGCGGCGACAATAAGAGCAGCGGGAGGCCAGTGACCACCCAGTGCGCAGCGATTTTTGCCATAACGATGATGGAAAGTGGTGTTGACATCAACATCATCTGTTCCAGCGAGCCATCCAGATAATCATCACGAAAAAGCCTGTCCATGCCTAATAACGCGGCCAGCAGTGCCGCAACCCAGACAATCCCTGGTGCAATCTGTGTCAATACGCGAGGTTCCGGGCCGATACCAAGCGGAAAGAGAGTGATGACGATCACAAAGAACCACAGAGGATTAAAAATTTCCGCATTATTACGAAATGCGAGATGTAAATCACGCCAGAAAACGCGCCAGAAAATAGGTTTTATCATGATGGCATTATTTCGTGAGTACTGAGTCGCAGTGTGCGTAAAGGGACACTGAGCGGGCGTAAGGGTTGATGCGTAGTGATAATCACCGCTCCGCCTTGCCGGACATGTTGTTCCACTCGTGTAGTAATGGTCTCGATACCTTGTTGATCAAGTGCAGTTAATGGTTCATCAAGGATCCAGAATGGAGCATCGGTTAACCACAGCCTGGCCAGTGCCACCCGACGTTGTTGCCCGGCGGAAAGCAAGGCGACGGGAACGTCTTCATAGCCTACCATCCCGACCTGTGCCAGCGCTTGCCAGCGTTGCTGTCGCGAATGACGGGGATGATAAAAACACAGATTTTCATCGGCGGTCATGGTGCCTTTAATGCCAGTACGGTGGCCGAGCCAGTGCAGATGGCTATACCAGGCTTGCCGCTGGTGGAACAGCGGCTCCCCTTGCCATAATATCTGCCCCTGATCAGGCCGCGCTATTCCTGCCAGCAAGCGTAATAGCGACGTTTTTCCGGCACCATTGTGTCCGGCAATTTGTAAGACTTCACCGTGCTGTAAAGTAAAAGAAACCTCACTAAACAACACGTTATCATCTCGCTCACAGGTAATATTGATAATTTCCAGCATTAAAATTTTCTAAATATGGCAAAAGACGTTATAAATACAATGAAAAACATGCAGGACATTTTAAATGTATAAAATCAAATTAATAGGATTTAGATGAGCTATTTATAAAATATTTTGTCTGCAGTTGTTGATTTTGTAGCAAATTGACATGTTCTATTCCCGAATGACGGACTCCGACAGGGGCAGCCGCTTGTTCTGTCGGGGGCCGTCTTCACGATTCTTCTGCCAGTACTGGTGATGGCGCGTTATCTCTCAGTGTCAGGATAATTGTCACCCCCGCTGAAAAATTAGTCTGAGGGCATGGAGTGACAAATGAAACGTATTTCCCCTGAACGAAAATCGGCCATACTGGTTAAATTATTGCCTCCTTACAACATGTCGGTTTCCACCGTTGCACAAATGGAAGGAATAGCCGAAGCTACCCTCTATAACTGGCGTAATCAGGCTAAACAGGAGGGGAAACCCGTGCCCGGCGCAGGGTTGCCTGCCGTGAAGTGAACCTGAGCCTTCGCACCTGGCAGCGCTGGCAAAAGCATCATGAAGATGGCCGTCTGACAGTCGTCAGGCCGGTGTCGGTTAACCGTCTGAGTCCTGAGAAAGAGCACCGTCACAGCGGGATATGTTATGTCACGCCCGCAGAACGGCATCGTGGTGAAGACAGGGCCCTGCTGAAACAGCGTGATGAACTGTATCGTCAGGCACAGAAAGCGCATCCGGAGCGCGGGTCAGGGAAGACAAGAAACTGGCAGCCGGAAGGCCCGGTGACATTAAATCCGGAACAGGAAAAACAGGCAGTTTAAATTAAACAGGGGTGACAACTGTCTTGACACTTACCGCTGTGGTAAGAGCAACAGTTTATGTAATGAAAAATATAATCTGTATTCTGTATTTGAGATTTAGCCCTGTATCGCTGATTTGACGGCATACAGATAAAATATAATCGTTGTCATCCGTTCGGAGTGACAGCAACAGTCTGTTTTGTAATAGTTCCAGTTCTGCAGGTCTTTCACTGTATCTCTTTATCATTGCTGTTCCCTGGGTAATACAGATTAAGAGCCTATCCCATTAGGCTATTTTACTTGCCATTTTGTCCCTGGGCAGTGCTCGAAATCCTCACATACTCCGTGTACGCTGCGGTTTCTGCGCGCTGTCCGTGTCCAAACTGGCTGCGCCAATAACGCCTGGTTGGATAGGCTCTAAACAAAAAAGCCCCAGCTAAGGGGCTTATGCTGTTCTGAACAGGTTAAGCATATCTGGATGCTTTTCAATGACCCGCAACAGTTTAAGACTGCTACCGGTGGGAGTTCTCTTTTGCTGTTCCCAGGCTTGTACCAGAGAAGGAGAGACACCCACTACCTGGGCAAACTCATTTTGTTTGAGCTTCGCTTTTGTGCGGATAGCTTTCACATCGGGCATCTCAAAGGTCGTAACACGAGCTGGGGCAACAATACCCCGTTTGATGGCTACGGCTTCGTTGGCACTCTCGATCAGCTCGTCAAAGAGTTCTTTTCTCATTTCATCCCCCTTGCCTCCTGGGAGGCTTGCTCTATACCTTCTACGGCTTTCTTCAACTGATTCTTTTCAGCATTAGTGAGATTGTCTTTCTCGTTCTTTGGGTAAGCGATAAGAAGGAATACTTCGTTATCTGCTGTCAGATAGTAGTATATGACCCTGATACCACCACTCTTACCCATACCAGGCAAAGCCCAGCGAATCTTACGGCAACCGCCCGTACCTGATATGGTATCGCCTGCGGTGGGATTTTGCCTTAGCACTTCCTGAAACTCCCGGAGTTCGTCGGGTGAAAGCAATCCATCGATTACTCTCTGAAAGACTTTGGTTTCAATGAAGTGTAGTAAATTCATTCCTTTAATTTTATCTCACTCGCACACTGTATGAGTTTATCTTAGTGGTACTGTGTAAGAGTTACAAGCCCTTTTTGATGATAAGTTAACCGTTCTTTTAAGTGGGTAAGCCGTATACCCTCAGTGTCAGGATAGTTGTCACCTCCGCTGAAAAATCAGTCTGAGGGTATGGAGTGACAAATGAAACGTATTTCCCCTGAACGAAAAACAGCCATACTGGCTAAATTGCTGCCTCCCTACAACATGGCGGTTTCCACTGTTGCACAAATGGACGGAATATCCGAAACTACCCTCTATAACTGGCGTAATCAGGCTAAACAGGAGGGGAAACCCGTGCCCGGCGCAGACAAAAACAGTGAACAGTGGCCTACGGAAGCCCGCTTCACCGCCATCGTGGAAACCGCCATATTTTCTGAGGCTGAAGTGGCAGAATACTGCCGTAAAAAAGACCTTTATCCGGAGCAGAGCCAGAAAGAGAATAAACAACTGAAGAGAAAGCTGATCCGTAAGGAGAAGGCTCTGGCGGAGGCGGCAGCGATACTGGTACTGCGAAAAAAGCTCAGGGATTATTACGGGGAAACGGATGGGGACGACTGACGCCTGCGGATGAGCGTTAGCAGCTCATCCGGTGGATTAATGAGGCCGTCGCGGCAGGAGCCCGGCGCTAAGGTGATAAAACAGGATGTTAATTTTTTGTATTATCTGTAATTATCACTGGCATCCCTGAGTTATCACCCCTATCGGATAAGAGGTCATCAATGACGATTGAACGTACACTTTCTATTATTAAACCTAACGCTGTAGCCAAGAATGTGATTGGCGCTATTTTTTCCCGTTTTGAGCTCGCTGGATTTAGCATCGTGGCGATTAAGATGATCCATCTGACGGCTGAACAGGCGCGCGGTTTTTATGCCGAGCACCAGGGACGCCCGTTCTTTGATGGACTGGTGGCATTTATGACCTCCGGGCCGATTGTGGTCACTGTTCTGGAGGGGGAAAATGCCGTGCAGCGCCACCGTGATCTGTTAGGTGCGACCAATCCGGCCCAGGCGTTGACCGGGACACTGCGCGCTGATTATGCCGATAGCGCCACTGAAAACGGCACGCATGGTTCTGATTCGCAGGCGTCGGCGGCTCGCGAGATCGCCTATTTTTTTGCTGAAGATGAAATTTGCCCGCGCACGCGCTAAGTGCTGCCCGCGATTAACACGCGATTTTTTACACTTTATTGCGTGGCTGGGGTATCAAGCCGTGGTATCCCAGCGCCAGAGCCTGTACAATGCTGCCCCCCAGCGGCGTGTCTGCCATCTTTCAGGGGCCATAATGTGTCACAACGAGGCCGGAATAAATCATGTCACAACAAATTATCACCCCCACTAACGTCGCGCTGACGACGCCGGAAAAAGAGAGCAAAGTGAATCTGCTCGATCTCAATCGTCAGCAAATGCGTGAGTTTTTCATCACGATGGGTGAAAAACCCTTCCGCGCCGATCAGGTGATGAAGTGGATGTATCACTATTGCAGCGATAACTTTGATGAGATGACGGATATCAACAAAGTATTGCGTGCTAAATTACACCAGGTGGCTGAAATCCGCGCGCCACAAGTGGTTGAGGAACAACGTTCCAGCGATGGTACGATTAAATGGGCGCTTGCTGTCGGCGATCAACGGGTGGAGACGGTTTATATTCCGGAAGATGATCGGGCCACATTATGCGTTTCTTCGCAGGTAGGTTGTGCGCTGGAGTGTCGGTTTTGTTCAACGGCACAACAGGGTTTTAACCGTAATTTACGGGTTTCTGAAATTATCGGTCAGGTATGGCGGGCCGCCAAAATCGTTGGTGCCGAAAAAATAACCGGTCAGCGGCCGATTACCAATGTGGTTATGATGGGAATGGGGGAACCATTACTGAATCTGACCAACGTGGTTCCGGCGATGGAAATCATGCTTGATGATTTCGGTTTTGGTCTTTCTAAACGTCGTGTCACGCTTTCCACCTCCGGCGTGGTTCCGGCCCTGGATAAGCTCGGGGATATGATTGATGTGGCGCTGGCCATCTCTTTACATGCGCCTAATGATACGATCCGCAATGAAATCGTTCCGCTCAACAGGAAATATAATATCGCGACTTTTCTGCAATCGGTGCGCGGCTATATTGCGAAGTCTAATGCTAACCAGGGGCGCGTTACGGTCGAATATGTGATGCTGGATCATGTCAACGATGATACTGAGCATGCCCACGAACTCGCCGCATTGCTAAAAGAGACACCTTGTAAGATTAATCTGATCCCGTGGAATCCCTTCCCTGGCGCACCTTATGGCAGAAGTTCCAATAGTCGTATCGATCGCTTTGCTAAAGTGCTGATGGCATATGGTTTTACAACCATTGTGCGTAAAACCCGTGGTGACGACATTGATGCAGCCTGTGGGCAACTGGCGGGAGATGTGATTGACCGCACCAAACGGACGTTGCGCAAAATGAGTCAGGGTGAAGTGATCCCGGTCAGGGAGAGATCCGCGTCGTAAGAACCGCTATGCGCAGTATTTGCGCAATGCCAGCGCTGGAGAACTGGCAGTCTGGCAAAAGAAACAGGTTTATCAATAATTACAGTGCGTTTTTATCCGCTTTGAGGCAGTATGTGATACTTATAATTGACTGGTGTTCCCTGTTGACAAGAGTCAGTTGGTCATCACGCAGACAGGGCTATGCTTATTTTTATATTAAGTATCGGATAATTAAAGATAATTTCGCGGCGCAGGGTGAACCGGCGCTGAATTTTAAATTCATGTACCAGTAGTTGTCGAATGAACACTGAAGCCACTCAAGATCACCAGGAACTCACTACTGCAGGCGCGCGCCTGCGTCACGCACGTGAACAACTTGGACTCAGCCAGAAAACGGTAGCGGAACGTCTGTGCCTGAAGATTTCCACTGTGCGTGACATTGAGGACGATATCGCGCCGACTGAACTGGCTGCCACTTTTTTACGTGGCTATATTCGTTCTTATGCGCGTCTTGTCCATATTCCGGAAGATGAACTGCTACCGATAATAGAAAATCAGTCGCCCGTGAATACGGTTAAAATGAAGCCAGTACAGAAGGTTATGCTGGGAAAAAAGCGCAAAAAACGCGATGGCTGGTTGATGGGTATCACCTGCCTGGTGTTATTTGTAGTCGTTGGCCTGAGTGGTATCTGGTGGTGGCAGGAGCATAAAGCGCAACAGGAAGAGATTAGCGCGATGGCAGGCCAGCCTGTGGCGATTGAATTGAACTCCGCCGGGCATATACCGGCTGCCGTGCCGGAGCGTCGCCCGGCTGTATCGGAAACTGTTCATCCTGTGGATACGGCCACTGAAGTGGCTCCCCTTGCGCAGAACACCACACTGCCGACCACCCCCGGTAAGCCTACGCTCGCCCCGGCTCAGACTGAAGTGAATACCCCAACGGCCATCCCGCCTGCCACAGCGTTGCCAGCCGTGGCGGCAGATAGCAGCACGCAGCCTGACACCACGCAGGATTTAGTGATCAATTTTTCTGATGAATGCTGGCTGGAAGTGAGCGATGCGCGCGGGAAAAAATTATTCAGCGGTTTGCAACATAAAGGGGAGCATCTGAATCTGAATGGCCAGGCACCGTATAAGCTGACGATTGGCGCACCGGCAGCGACACAAATCCTCTATCGGGGGAAAGCTGTCGACTTAAGCCGCTTCATCAAAGCGCATCAGGTTGCGCGTTTGACCCTTAACGATGAATCCTCATCGGCACAGTAATAAACGGGTAACGCGGGAGATTTTTCATGCATAATCAAGCGACTATTCAACGCAGAAAATCAAAGCGGATCTATGTGGGTCGTGTACCGATCGGTGATGGCGCGCCCATTGCTGTACAGTCAATGACCAATACCCGCACCACCGATGTGACTGCGACAGTTAACCAAATCAAAGCATTAGAACGAGTGGGGGCCGATATTGTACGGGTATCGGTGCCGACGATGGATGCCGCAGAGGCGTTCAGGCTGATTAAGCAGCAAGTTTCGCTGCCGCTCATTGCCGATATCCATTTTGACTATCGTATTGCGCTGAAAGTGGCGGAATATGGCGTCGATTGCCTGCGTATCAATCCCGGTAATATCGGTAGTGAAGAGCGTATCCGGATGGTGGTTGATTGTGCGCGTGATAAAAATATTCCGATCCGTATTGGGGTGAATGCCGGTTCACTGGAAAAAGACTTACAGGAAAAATATGGTGAACCCGTCCCGCAGGCGCTGCTGGAATCCGCGATGCGGCATGTCGACTATCTCGATCGGCTCAACTTCGATCAGTTCAAAGTCAGTGTCAAGGCGTCAGATGTCTTTCTCGCGGTCGAATCCTATCGTTTGCTGGCTAAACAGATAGAACAGCCTTTACATCTTGGGATCACCGAGGCAGGAGGCGCACGGAGTGGTGCGGTGAAGTCGGCGATTGGTCTTGGGATGCTGTTAGCCGAGGGGATCGGCGATACCCTGCGTGTTTCGCTGGCGGCTGATCCGGTAGAAGAGATCAAAGTCGGATTTGATATTCTGAAATCGTTACGTATCCGTTCACGTGGGATTAATTTTATCGCCTGTCCCACCTGTTCCCGCCAGGAGTTTGATGTTATCAGTACGGTGAATGCCCTGGAGCAGCGTCTGGAGGATATTATCACCCCGATGGATGTTTCGATTATTGGTTGCGTGGTTAATGGTCCGGGTGAAGCGCTGGTTTCGACCCTTGGGGTGACCGGTGGTAATAAAAAGAGTGGTCTTTATGAAGATGGTGTGCGAAAAGATCGGCTGGATAACAACGATATGATTGCACAACTGGAAACCCGTATTCGGGCAAAGGCATCGATGCTCGATCAGCAACGTCGCATCAATATTCAGCAGGATACAAAAGAGTAATCCATCCCGTAGGGTATTTTTCGTGCAGGATCGATTCCGCAGGCATAAGATATCAGGGGTTATTTTTGTATATTAATAAAGAGATTAAACGTGGCTAAGAATATTCAGGCTATCCGTGGCATGAACGATTATCTGCCGGGCGAGACCGCTCTCTGGCAACGTATTGAAAACTCACTGAAACAAGTGCTTGGCAGCTATGGTTACAGCGAAATTCGTTTGCCGATTGTTGAGCAGACTCCGTTATTTAAACGCGCTATCGGTGAAGTGACCGATGTGGTTGAAAAAGAGATGTACACCTTTGAGGATCGTAACGGCGATAGCCTGACTTTACGCCCCGAAGGAACCGCCGGTTGCGTGCGAGCGGGTATCGAACACGGGCTGTTATACAATCAGGAACAGCGTCTGTGGTATATCGGGCCGATGTTTCGCCATGAACGGCCGCAGAAAGGACGTTATCGTCAGTTTCATCAGATAGGTATCGAAGTGTTTGGTCTGCAGGGGCCTGATATTGACGCTGAACTGATTATGCTGACTGCCCGCTGGTGGCGGATGCTGGGGATCGCTCAGCATGTGACGCTGGAGCTGAACTCTATTGGTTCGCTGGCATCGCGCACCGCGTATCGCGATGCGCTGGTGGCTTATCTTGAGCAATTTAAAGATCAACTTGATGAAGATTGTCAGCGCCGCATGTACAGCAATCCACTGCGTGTCCTTGACTCGAAAAATCCACATGTTCAGACGTTACTGAACGACGCACCGGTATTGAGCGACTATCTGGATGAAGACGATCGCGCCCATTTCAGCGGGTTGTGCGCACTGCTTGATGACGCAGGTATCGCTTACCACGTCAATCCGCGTCTGGTGCGTGGCCTGGATTACTATAATCGTACTGTATTCGAGTGGGTCACCACTACCTTGGGTGCGCAAGGGACAGTCTGTGCGGGAGGCCGTTATGATGGTCTGGTAGCGCAACTGGGAGGACGGGAAACGCCCGCCGTCGGTTTTGCTATGGGGCTGGAACGTCTGGTATTGCTGGTTCAGGCGGTCAATCCTGAATTTAGTGCTGATCCGGTGGTGGATGTCTACCTGGTCGCCAGTGGTGCAGATACTCAGTTTGTCGCAATGCGCCTGGCTGAGCGGCTTCGTGATGAGTTACCGGGGATCAAATTAATGGTTAATCACGGTGGCGGCAACTTTAAGAAACAGTTTGCCCGCGCGGATAAATGGGGAGCGTGTGTGGCGCTGGTTATTGGCGAGTCAGAAATAGCAACCGATAATGTAGTGGTCAAAGATCTACGTTCAGGTCAGCAAACTACCGTCACCCAGGATAATATCGCTGCGCATTTACTGGCGATTTTAGGTTAATTCCCGCAGATCCTGAATCAGGAGAAGGAAAACGTGGAAACGTATAATAACGAACATGATCAGATCGAAGCCCTGAAGTATTTTTTTATCGATAACGGTAAAGCATTAGCGATTGGCGCGATTATCGGTATTGCTGCGCTGGTGGGCTGGCGCTACTGGAGTACTTATCAACAGGATTCGGCGAGAGAAGCCTCGCTCGCCTATGAAAAAGTCACTTCTGCGCTTGCCTCGGATAAACCAGAAGCGGTGAAGATGGCGAGCCAGTTTGTGGCCGATAACAAAAACAGTTACGGTGCTTTCGCCTCGCTGAAACTGGCGCAGTATTTTGGCGATAAAAATGACTGGCAAAATGCTGAGAAACAGCTTCAGCAAGGTTTAGCGGCGGTGTCAGATGACAATCTGCATGCGATTATTGCGATACGTCTTGCGCGCGTACAACAGCAGTTGAAAAAAGCGGATGACGCGCAGAAAACGCTTGATAGTATTAAAAGTGCGGGCTGGGAGGCGAGGGTTGCTGATCTGCGTGGCGATATTCTGCTGAATAAAGGCGATAAGCAAGGGGCTCGCGCTGCCTGGGAAGAGGGTGTCAAAAATAGCGTTTCCCCGCAGTTCAGTGAAGTTATGCTGATGAAAATTAATAATTTAGCCATCTGAGAGGGCGTGATGCGATTGCGTAAATTACTTTTACCAGGGCTGCTTTCCATTAGCTTATTAAGCGGTTGTTCGTTGTTTAATAGCGAAGAAGATGTGGTAAAAATGTCGCCTCTGCCATCGGTGACGAATCAGTTCACCCCCTCTACCGCCTGGAGCACATCGGTAGGTCATGGCACTGGTGAGTTTTACTCCAGTCTGCATCCGGCTTTCGCCGATGGCATCATTTATGCCGCAGATCGTAACGGTACGGTCAGCGCGCTGAATACCGGTGATGGTAAAGCGATATGGTCGGTTAACCTGGCTGAAAAAGAGGGCTGGTTTTCGCGCCAGTCAGCACTGCTTTCTGGTGGGCTGACGGTCTCCGGTGGTCATATCTATGTTGGCAGCGAAAAAGCACAGCTGTATGCATTGAACACCAGCGACGGTAGCGTTGCCTGGCAGACAAAGGTGGCTGGCGAAGCGCTTTCCCGGCCGGTAGTCAGCGATGGCATGGTGCTGGTTCATACCAGTAATGGCCAGCTTCAGGCGCTGAACACCGCCGATGGCACCGTACAGTGGACGGTCAATCTCGATATGCCAGCGCTTTCTCTGCGTGGTGAGTCGGCACCGGCCGTCGCTTATGGTGCAGCGATTGTCGGTGGCGATAATGGCCGTGTCAGTGCGGTACTGATGCAGCAGGGGCAGATTATCTGGCAGCAGCGCATTTCGCAGGCCAGTGGAATAACAGAAATCGATCGCCTGAACGATGTTGACACCACCCCTGTGGTGGTCAATGGTGTTATTTATGCGCTGGCCTACAATGGTAATCTGGTGGCGCTCGATTTACGTAGTGGGCAAATTATCTGGAAGCGTGAGCTGGGTTCCGTCAGCGATTTTATTGTCGATGGTAATCGTATCTATCTGGTCGATCAGAATGATCGTTTACTGGCACTGAGCACTGAAGGCGGCATCACAATATGGACACAGAGCGACCTTCTGCATCGCTTGCTGACCGCACCGGTGTTGTATAATGGTTATCTGGTGGTCGGTGATGGCGAAGGCTATCTGCACTGGCTAAGTGCCCAGGATGGTCACTTTGTCGCTCAGCAGAAAGTCGACAGTTCCGGTTTTCATAGTCAGCCGATCGTCGCCGAAGGTCAATTGCTGATCCAGGCACGAGATGGCACGCTGTATGCGATGACGCATTAATCAGTCTGGCAGTGATATGAATGCGAAACGGCCCCTGACAGACAGGGGCCGTTTTATACTGTTTTTGATAACGTCGGTTAATGACGTTGCTTAGTGATTTGATGAGGCTTTTAACATGATACCAGTGGTCGCGCTTGTCGGGCGCCCTAATGTTGGGAAATCCACGCTTTTTAACCGCTTAACGCGGACTCGTGATGCGCTGGTCGCGGATTTCCCTGGGCTGACTCGCGATCGTAAATATGGTCGTGCTGAGGTCGATGGTTGCGAATTTATCTGCATCGATACCGGGGGTATCGAAGGAACAGAAGAGGGCGTGGAAAGCCGTATGGCGGAACAGTCGCTACTGGCGATTGAAGAAGCGGATGTGGTGCTGTTTATGGTGGACGCCCGTGCCGGACTGATGCCCGCCGATATTGCCATCGCGAAACATCTGCGTGCCCGCGAAAAGCCAACTTTTCTGGTAGCCAACAAAACCGATGGTATTGACGCCGATCAGGCAATAGCCGATTTCTGGTCACTGGGGCTGGGGGATATCCATCCTATTGCGGCATCACATGGTCGCGGAGTGACCAGTTTGCTGGAACAAGTGCTTCTGCCCTGGATGGCGGAGCAAAATTCAGGCGATCAGTCAGCTGAAGAGGAAGATCTGACTGGATTAACGATGCAGCAATATGATGAAGAGAGTGAAGCGGCGGAGGAAGCGTTTAATCCACAGGATTTGCCGATCAAACTGGCGATTGTTGGTCGTCCAAATGTCGGGAAATCGACATTAACTAATCGTATTCTGGGTGAAGATCGGGTGGTGGTTTACGATATGCCGGGGACGACCCGTGATAGCATCTATATTCCCATGCAGCGCGATGATCGTGAATATGTATTGATCGATACGGCGGGCGTGCGTAAACGTGGAAAAATCACCGAGACAGTAGAAAAATTCTCGGTGATCAAAACACTGCAGGCAATAGAAGATGCAAATGTGGTGTTACTGGTGATTGATGCACGGGAAGGGATTTCTGACCAGGATCTCTCATTGCTGAGTTTTATCCTCAACAGTGGCCGTTCACTGGTGATTGTGGTCAACAAGTGGGACGGCCTGAGTCAGGAAGTTAAGCAACAGGTGAAGGAAACACTGGATTTCCGGCTGGGTTTTATCGATTTTGCCCGTGTGCATTTTATTTCTGCGTTGCATGGTAGCGGCGTGGGGAATCTGTTTGAGTCGGTAAAAGAGGCTTATGACAGCGCGACGAACCGTGTCGGGACAGCCATCCTGACCCGGATTATGACAATGGCAGCGGAAGAACATCAGCCGCCGCTGGTGCGTGGGCGACGGGTAAAACTGAAATACGCACATGCCGGAGGCTACAATCCACCGATTGTGGTGATACATGGTAATCAGGTGAATGATTTACCCGATTCTTACCGGCGTTATCTGATGAACTATTTCCGTAAATCACTGAAAGTCATGGGAACACCTATTCGCATTCGTTTTAAGGAAGGCGAAAATCCCTTTGCCGGTAAGCGCAATACACTGACGCCTAATCAGCTACGTAAACGTAAACGCTTGATTAAACATATCAAAAAGGGCAAATAGCCCCCCATGCCAGGCAGCGCCACGGATCAATAACCGCAATGATGACATCTGCCCGTAGGCAGATGATAAACGCAGGTGATTTTTGTTCTCGTGGTGCTAGCGGTCTGCCGGATCAACCATGAATCGTTCGCCACAATTTCCCCGATCAAACTGCGGCTGAAATGAATGGTCTGTCAGTGGCGCATTGATGGCAGTGGCTTTAATAAAGACCTGGATCCCGGTCAGATGAGCGGGATAACCGTGACAGATCAGTTTAAAGGCGTTGACGCTGTGTTCGCCATAAACCCCGGCTACGGTAACATCAAAAGTTTCACGATCGATATATTGGCCATAATAGTGGGTCAGCAGCGTACCCAGCGGGCTGTGCTTTATTTCATCATCAAATCTGATCATCGTGGCAAAATAAGCGTCCGGATCGAAACCAAAACAGACACCATGTTTAGCATATTCATAGCGCTCAAGACATGAACCGGCGCCAGCCCCCGGCATCACTTTACTGAGTTGACGCATGATTTCCGCTGACACTCCCGTGTCTGCGGCCTGGCATTTATCGCGCGATCTCACCTCTGGCATATCAGGCACAGGACGGGCGGCACAACCAAAACGTCGCCAGCGTCGCTGATCGACCCCATAAGCCGCAACAGATTCAGGTAAATCTGGCCATAAACCGTGCACGCTAAGCAGGTCAGTGGTATGGGATAACTGGCCGGGTGAGCGGCACTCCGCTGGCGGCTGGATCATCGCCTGATGATTCATGCTATGGCAGAACCCCGCTTGCCAGGAGAGGGCAAGGACATAATGATTAAAATCGCTATATTGTGTGGCAATAAGGGGAGTGGCGCTCAGTGGTGCGGAGATAAGCAAAAAAACGATAGCAATGAGATTGTTATTAGCCATATTCATTCTTTGTTATAAACAAACAGTCAATGATCAAAACATAAAAGGGTACGGTCAGGGTGAGCATACTTTTCGCCTGCCATGAAGACAAGGTACTATAGTCACGCTTGCCAGACAGGCGCTCTGAGATGCCAGCGATCTATTTCGGCTGAGAATATTCTATTCACTATTTTAGTGCCGTGGCGCAAGTGACTCAGAATATAGACTAGGGTGTGTCCCGTAACTATTTTTTGTACAATCTGGTATCTGTCTCACTACAGGAAGTCCTTTAGATATGGCTCGCTACGATTTCCCGGATGAGGCGTGGGCACTGATTTCTCCCATGCTACCACCTGAAAAAGCCTCTTCCAGAGGGGGACGCCCTTATTTTTCTCACAGACACGTCATGAATGGCATATTCTGGATCCTTTGTTCCGGTGCCCCATGGCGGGATTTACCTGAACGTTACGGCTGCTGGAAAACGATATATAACCGTTTTAACCGGTGGTCAAAAAGTGGCGTAATGAACAGTATTTTCAATAAATTACTTCAGATACTTGATGAAAAATCGTTGATTGACTGGGATGTCATCGCACTTGACGGAAGTAACATCAGGGCCCTGAAAGCGGCTGCGGGTGCAAAAAAAAATATCCCGATGACTCAGATGACCATGGGCTGGGTCGCTCACGCGGCGGCTTTGGCACCAAAATCCATCTGGCAACAGATGGTACAGGATTACCCTTAAGTTTCTGCCTGAGCGGTGGGCAGGCTCACGAAAGTCAGTACGCAAAACCCTTACTCAGACAAATCGGTGTTATTCGAAAAAGTGGTTGTCTGAAGTCGCGCCCCAAAGCTGTGCTGGCGGATAAAGGATACTCAGGCAGTAATCTTCGTATTTATTTAAAAACGAAGGGAATAAAGGCAGTTATTCCTTTCAAATCAAACGAAAAAGCAAGCCGTGATGGTCGTCGAGCGCTGGATCGTCAGTTATATAAAAAGCGCAATGTGGTGGAACGCTGCTTTGCAATACTGAAAGAAAACCGTCGAATAGCCACGCGCTCAGAAAAAATAGCCAGAAACTATCTGAGCATGCTAAAACTGGGGGCAATCAGGTTGTTTTTAAGGCGCTTGTTAGGTTAAAGGACACAGCCTAATATTATTTTAATCTTTCTGGAAATAGATATTGGTGATAATACCGTGCTGAAAAAAAATCAGGCTTTAACTTATTTATTTGTTTTTACATGTTTTTTGTTATCCTGTCACCAGGCAGTTGCCTCATTTTCCTCGACTCTCCGTGAAGGTTACAATACATTAAGCGATAACATTGAAAAAACGTGGCAGCACGATGAGCACTACGATTTATATCTCCCGGCGATTACATGGCATGCCCGCTTTGCCTATGACAGACAAAAAATCGATAAATATAACGAACGTCCGTGGGGAGCCGGAGGAGGAATTTCACGCTGGGATGATAAAGGGAACTGGCATGGTCTGTACTTAATGGCCTTTAAAGACTCTTTTAATAAATGGGAACCGATAGGCGGTTATGGCTGGGAGAAAAACTGGTATCCCCTCGCCGATAATCATTTTCGTCTGGGCTTGGGTTATACCGTAGGGGTGACGGCACGTCATAACTGGCGCTATATTCCGGTGCCATTAGCCTTACCGTTAGCGTCTGTGGGTTATGGGCCGGTAACTTTCCAGATGACCTATATCCCAGGCACCTATAACAATGGCAATGTCTGCTTTGCCTGGGCGCGTATCCAGTTTTAACGATATTCGCTATATCTTAGTCATAAATGAAATAAGTGCATTTTCTGTGTAAAAACAGTAAATAAAATGCGATCAGCTGAAAAAATATAGACTTTTGTCATTTTTTAGTAAACTTTGGCTGGACAAAAAGTACGACAATTGATGTACTGACGCTTGGCATAATACTGATGTCGTTTTTCATAAAAGGTAATTTTGATGTCTAAGATTAAAGGTAGCGTTAAGTGGTTTAATGAGTCCAAAGGATTCGGTTTCATTACGCCTGAAGATGGCAGTAAAGATGTGTTTGTTCATTTCTCTGCCATTCAGTCCAATGGTTTTAAAACTCTGGCGGAAGGTCAGCGCGTAGAGTTCGAAATTACTAGCGGTGCCAAAGGACCTTCAGCGGCTAACGTCAACGCTATCTGAGTATTGTGGCAACAGATATGAAAACCCGCATTAGCGGGTTTTTTTGTTCTGTTATCGACCCGTAGCATGAGAAAAGAGCCAGAATCCACTGGCTGTCATGAGCAGTGAGCCCGCCATATTGAGCAGAATATTGAGTAAAGCCCAGTGGATGCGCCCTTGTTGCAGTAGCAGAAAAACCTCGGAGGAAAATGTTGAAAACGTTGTCAGTCCACCACAAAAACCGGTCGTGATCAGCAGCTTCCACAGCGGATCGATATCAGGCAGACGATGAAACCACGCCAGCCCGGCACCGATAATCAATGCTCCTGACAGATTCGCGGCGAGCGTGCCAACGGGAATGGCGGTGTGCATCGCATTGAGTTTGATACCTAACCACCAGCGCAACAGACTACCGCTACCACCACCAATAAAAATGGCTAACATGAGTCGCAACACTTGTCTCTCCTGCGATTAGCTTCGAATTAGTGACCAGTTTAATCGTTATCAGTCCGCGCTGGCTACGTATCAGTTATTTGTTAATTGCGCAATATATGTAAAAATAGACAGCTAAAGGGGCGTGCATATCCGGTGATATCAGCCACAGGCTGACTTCCTTGTCATGATAGCGGTGTTTTTCAGATAGATTGCTGATGCACATTGTTACAAATTGCTATTGTGTCAATCTGGTAAATAGCCGTTAATAGATTAGTTACAGCGTGTTTGAGAGAAAAGGTTGAGTTATGGGTGAGATCAGTATTACCAAATTATTAGTTGTCGCCGCATTGGTTGTGCTGGTGTTTGGCACCAAAAAATTACGCACCCTCGGTGGGGATCTGGGTTCTGCGATCAAAGGTTTTAAGAAAGCCATGAATGATGACGATAGCGTAAAGCCAACTCATGTCGAAGAAGAAGCGTCGGCTCAGAAGTTGTCTCATAAAGAGTAACCCAGGGGACGATTGCCGGCGGCCGGTGTCGCAACGCACAGTCTGAAAAATAACGGCAGTAAAAAGCGCCACACACGGCGCTTTTGTTATATCGGTTGCACACCAGGTGTATTCGTAATTTGCGATGTGAGCCACCCGCAGCAGGCAGGCCACTGTTATTTCACTTCTACGCCTTTGGCCTGTAAATCAGCATGATAAGATGAGCGCACAAAGGGGCCACAGGCAGCGTGGGTAAATCCCATTGCCAGTGCTTCGGCTTTCATGGCGGCAAATTCATCCGGACTCACGTAGCGCTGAACAGGCAGATGATGGCGGCTCGGTTGCAGATACTGACCTAAGGTTAACATCGTCACCCCGTGGCGACGGAGATCGCGCATCACAGCAATAATCTCTTCGTTGGTCTCACCAAGCCCGGTCATCAATCCCGATTTAGTCGGAATATCCGGATGTGCTTGTTTAAATTGTGCCAGAAGTTTCAGTGACCAGTGATAATCAGCGCCAGGGCGAATCTGACGATACAGACGGGGCACATTTTCCAGGTTGTGATTGAAGACATCCGGTGGGGCAGATTTGAGAATAGCCAGTGCCCGATCCATCCGTCCGCGAAAATCAGGCACCAGGGTTTCAATTTTAATCGCCGGATTTTTTTCACGGATGGCGGTAATGCAATCGGCAAAGTGTTGCGCGCCGCCATCACGCAGATCATCACGGTCAACGGAAGTGACAACCACATAGCGCAATCCCATATCAGCGATGGTTTGCGCCATTTTTTGTGGCTCGTCAGGATCCGGGCTAAGCGGGCGTCCATGTGCCACATCACAGAACGGACAACGACGGGTACAGATTGCGCCGAGGATCATAAAAGTGGCCGTTCCGTGATTAAAGCACTCCGCAAGGTTAGGGCAGGAGGCCTCTTCGCAGACTGAGTGCAAGCCATTTTTACGCATTGCTGATTTAATCCCCTGAATACGGGAAGAGTCAGCAGGCAGTTTTATTTTCATCCATTCCGGTTTTCTGAGCAGGGTTTCACGCTCCGTCACGACATTTTTCACCGGAATAAGAGCCATTTTATCAGCATCGCGGTACTTGACCCCGCGTTCCATTACAATAGGTTTACTCATAGTATGCCTGTTGGTTTCCGTTGCAGATAAGAGAAAAAAGCTAACTAATTCAAATAGCTATTGAAAATGTAAACTATTTTTTAATAAAAAGGGCAGTATAGCATTGATAGCCGCGCGTCTGCTGAATAAAAACAGCATGATGGTGATTCATGACAGCGTTTGTTGTTGCGTCTGATAATCACAGGGGGGATCACCCAGTAAAGTCAGCAGATGCGCGATCAGCTGTGGCGCAACGGTCTGTGGCTGAATATCCGGCAGCCAGTGACGCATTTGTGTTATTTCCATACCGGCATAACCGCAAGGGTTGATCCGGCGGAATGGTGACAGATCCATCGCGATATTGAGTGCAAGGCCGTGGAAGGAACAACCTTTACGAATGCGCAGGCCGAGCGAACAGATCTTTTTTTCCTCGCTATACACGCCCGGTGCATCAGCGCGTGCGTGAGAGGCGATACCATATTCAGCCAGTGTATTAATCACCGTCTGCTCTAATAGCGTAACGAGCTGGCGGACACCCAGCTTACGTCGTTTGAGATCAAGAAGCACGTACATGACTTGTTGCCCGGGACCATGATAAGTCACCTGTCCCCCCCGATCGCTCTGAATCACAGGAATATCACCCGCAGCCAGCACATGTTCCGCTTTACCCGCCTGACCCTGGGTAAAAACAGGAAAATGCTCTACCAGCCAGATTTCATCCGGGGTTTTATCATCACGGCAATCGGTAAACTGATGCATGGCTTGTGACACCGGCTGGTAAGGCTGCAGACCAAGCTGACGGATAATAATCTTATTTTGCTGCAAAATAGCATCTTCCACAGAGCGAAACAGTCAGTGGGAGTATATCATGGCTGCCTGGTAAGCGCGCCCGGGGAGAGTACCGGGCGGCAGGAAATGATTACAGCACCATCCGCACAATATCGATTTTGCCTAATTCTTCATACAGGGTTTCAATTTGTTCGATATGTGTGGCATTAATGGTAATAGAAACAGAATGGTAGTTGCCCTTACTGCTGGGTTTGACCTGGGGTGAATAATCACCGGGCGCGTGGCGCTGCACGACTTCCACCACGCGATCAACCAGCTCAGGGGAGGCCTGTCCCATGACTTTGTAAGTAAATGACGTAGGAAATTCAAGCAGTTCATTCAGTTTGGTTTTCATGTCAGCTCCGGTATTACGGCGAAATAACCACCCACAGGATCGTGAGCGTTATCCAGTGATTCAGTGCCTGACAGCGGAATGGCGTTCTCCTTGCCATTTTAACTTCGGCCGTGTCAGGCTGCTGTTTTGCATATGGGGGCGCAGGTTATACTTTCAAGTACATGATTTTTAACCAAACCAGCGATGAAATATTAACTTAATATAATCAATCAGTTTACTAAAGAAGTTACCTTCCGGGATCTCCTGCAGGATCACCAGCGGGCGTTGATCGATCGTTTTGCCATCCAGCTGGAAATTAATGGTGCCGACAATCTGGTTTTTCTGTAGCGGAGCGTGCAGTTCATTGCTATTCAGAATATAGCTGGCTTTCAGATCTTTCATCCGTCCACGGGGGATGGTGATATAAGCGTCTTTCTCTACCCCCAGAGAAGCACGATCGGTATTACCGAACCACACTGGCTCTGAAGCAAATTTTTTATCCGCTTTTAATGGCGTCGCGGTTTCAAAGAAACGAAATCCCCACGTCAGTAATTTTTTACTTTCTGCCTCCCGGCCTTTGAAAGTACGCCCGCCCATGACCACAGAGATCAGACGCATCGGTCCGTCCGTCGCAGAGGCAACAAGATTATAACCCGCCTTGTCGGTATGGCCGGTTTTGATGCCATCAACACTGAGGCTTTTATCCCATAACAGGCCGTTGCGATTGAGCTGACGAATGCCGTTAAAGGTGAACTCTTTTTCCTTATAGACCGCATATTCATTGGGTACGTCGCGGATCAGCGCCTGGCCAATTAAGGCCATATCACGGGCAGAGCTGTACTGACCATCAGCATCCAGACCATGTACTGTCTGGAAGTGCGTATTTTGCAAACCGAGCTTCTTGACATAGCCATTCATCAGCGTGACAAACGCATCCTGGCTACCGGCGACATAGTCTGCCATCGCGACACAAGCGTCGTTGCCCGATTGCAGATTAATCCCACGGATCAGCTGGGAAACGGTGACCTGCATACCCGGTTTGAGAAACATCAATGAAGAGCCTCTGAATACTGGATTGCCGGTCGCCCATGCATCATTTCCCACCGAGACAAGGTCGGCATCTTTAAATTTACCTGCTTTCATCGCCTGGCCAATGACATAGCTGGTCATCATTTTGGTCAGGCTTGCCGGATCGCGACGGGCGTCAGCGTTATTCTCTGCCAGCACTTGACCGGAGTAATAATCGATTAGTATCCAGGACGCGGCATCAATTTGTGGCGCACCTGGGATCAGCGTTTTGAGATTCAGGTCATCGGCATGGGCACTCCAGGAGAGCGCTGCGATGGAGAGAGTAGTCAGGAATAGACGTGCGCTGCAAAAGATCTTCATGGTCTGAATAACGGCATCCGTGGTGGAGTTAAAAAGGAGTAGTTAACTATAACAAAAGGAAGCTAAGCCAGCATCTGGCATTATGCATGAGTTTGTTAATAGCGTTTTCATTGCCACAGCTATTTTTACTGGGCAGCGGTAATAAACGACGGGATCTGCATCTCGTTTTGCAGACGTTGCTGCAATGTACTGGCCTGTTCCCGGTTACTGAATGGCCCCAGCTGAATGCGCCAGAGCGGGCCATTCTGTACAACACGACCGGGAACAGAAAGTTGCTGGCTCAGTTTTTGCTGGTAATGCCGCGCCCGGTTTGGGTCGCTGATGGCACCCACCTGGAGCACGATGTTACCCGCGATACGAGATGGTGGGGCGCTGACCTGCGTTTGTTTGACTGCGGTGGTTGCTGCTTTGTGCGGCGCTTTGCTCTGCGGAACAGGGGGGGTCAGTGACACAGGGGTATCGGGGATATCGCTATGGGTAAGCGGAGCGCTGATACTCTCTGGTGGCGTTAATGTGGTATCACTGACAGCGTGGATATCGGTGGGGGCGGGCGATACAGGCATGGTATCCGTACCCGCGTTCAGATCCGGGCGTGGGGGTAGCGCATAAGTCTGTTTTGCCACCGTGGTACAGGCCATTCCTGGGCCAGAGAGTGAGCCATCTTCGGCGACAATAATCGGATCGATCCGTACCCGGGTATTATTTGACATATTCAGACGATCAGCGACAGCGCGTGACAGCGAAATAATACGATCACTGCCGTAGGGCCCGCGATCATTAATCCGTACCACCAGCATGCGACCATTGGCGAGGTTGGTGACCCGGATATAGCTCGGAATCGGTAGGGTGGGATGAGCAGCGCTCAGTTGTGTGGGGTCGAAAAGTTCACCCGAGACCGTCAGGTTGCTTGCCGGTTCTGCGTCATAAATCGCAGCCAGCCCGGTTTGAGTAAAGCGTGCGGGATCGCTGACAATTTTATAACGCTCACTATGATGCTCATAATCCTGATTTGCCGTGACCACAAGGGCTTCATAATGGGGCTCAACACCACTAATTTCGACCACCGGGCCATGACATACCACCGGTTGCGGTACGCTGATCGTCTTTTGTTGTTCATTTTCATGAATACATGCCGTCAGTAAGACGGTTATCAGACAAATCCCTGGCCATTGCTTACGCATTGCACACTCCTTACACACTTTTCGACAACATTTTTCTGTGAGTCTGGATTGACATCACAATACCAAACCCAGCCATTAATACCACCAGCGCAGAGCCACCGTAGCTGATCAGCGGTAATGGCACCCCGACGACAGGTAAAATACCGCTGACCATACCAATATTGACAAAGACATAAACGAATAAAATAAGCATCAGACCGCCGGTCATGACCCGACCGAACGTCGTTTGTGCCTGGGCAGCGATCCATAATCCGCGCATGATAAGTAAAATATAGAGTGCCAGCAGGATAAGGATACCAATCAGACCGAGTTCTTCGGCGAGAACGGCGAAGATAAAATCAGTATGGCGCTCTGGCAGAAACTCCAGTTGTGATTGTGTGCCATGCAGCCAGCCCTTACCACGTAGCCCACCGGAACCAATGGCGATTTTTGACTGAATAATATGATAACCGGCCCCCAGCGGATCAGTTTCCGGATCGAGTAACATTATCACCCGCTGACGCTGATAGTCATGCATCAGGAAAAACCATAAAATCGGGATAAAAGCTGCCAGCAGGATCACTGCGATACCGATTAAGCGCCAGCTTAATCCGGAAAGAAACAGGACGAACAGACCGGATAATGCGATCAGAATCGATGTTCCCAGATCTGGCTGGGCAGCGACCAGTAGCGTCGGGACAAAAATCAGGACCAGCGCAATGGCGCTATTTTTCAATGAGGGGGGACAGGCATTGCGATTGATAAAACGCGCCACCATCAGCGGGACAGCAATTTTGGCAATTTCTGAGGGCTGAAAACGAATAATCCCCAGATCCAGCCAGCGTTTTGCCCCTTTGGCGGTAACGCCGAACGTATCGACGGCGATCAGTAATATCACACAGAAAAAATAGAGATAGGGTGCCCAGCCTTCATAAACACGCGGCGGAATTTGCGCCATGATGACCATCACGGTCATTCCCATCGCGATCTGGCTTATTTTACGCTCCATCATGCCGATATCCTGACCGCTGGCACTCCAGATAACCAGCACGCTGTAAACCAGCAGCGCCAGTAAGATCAACATCAACATCGGATCGAGGTGGATCTTATCCCACAGTGATTTCTTGCTGGCGTTATCACTCATTATTGATCCTCCCCTGCGGTCACGGCCGGGTTTTCACTGGGTAAGTGAGTGTTGTTATCTCCCAGTATAATGTGATCAAGGATCTGGCGCATAACCGTACCGACAGCGGCACCTGCGCCGCCATTTTCAAGAATGATAGTAATAGCAACCTGGGGATCATTATAGGGGGCAAAGCCGATCATCAGTTTATGGTCACGCAGACGCTCTGTTATTTTGTGGGCATTATAAGTTTCATTGGCTTTCAGGCCAAATACCTGGGCCGTACCGGATTTGACCGCACTTCTATAAGGTGCGCTGGCGAAGTATTTATAACCGGTGCCGTTGCTACGGTGGGCGACGCCATACATACCATCTTTGGCAATTTCCCAAAAGCCGGAACGAATGTTGCCAACAGGCGGTTCATAGGGTTGCACCCATGGTATTTGTTTGCCCTCTTCGAGGGTACTTTTTAGCAGATGTGGCACTTTCACGACGCCGTCATTAATCAAAATCATCAATGCCTTATTCATCTGAACAGGGGTTGCTGTCCAGTAGCCCTGGCCAATCCCGACCGGGATAGTGTCACCCTGATACCAGGGCTTTTTAAAACGTTTGAGTTTCCATTCCCGGGTCGGCATATTCCCGGAACGCTCTTCGGCCAGGTCGATGCCGGTATAGTGACCGTAACCAAATTTTGTCATCCATTCAGAGAGCCGGTCGATCCCCATATCGTAAGCGATCTGATAGAAAAACGTATCCGCTGACTCTTCCAGCGCTTTGGTGATATTCAGATGACCATGTCCCCATTTTTTCCAGTCACGATAACGTTTTTCGGTGCCGGGCAGTTGCCACCACCCCGGATCGAACAGACTGGTATTACGGGTAATGGTATTGGTGCTGAGTGCCGATACCGCGATATAGGGTTTGACCGTTGACGCGGGGGGATAAATGCCCTGTGTCGCCCGATTGATCAAGGGGGTATCCGGGTCGTTTAACAGTTCGGCATAATCTTTACTGGAGATGCCGTTAACGAACAGATTGGGGTCATAACCGGGCGTCGAGACCAGCGCAAGGATGTCGCCATTACGCGGATCGGTGACTACCACGGCAGCGCGGCTGCCAGCCAGCAGGGTTTCGATATATTGCTGGAGCTTAAGATCAAGGGTTAAATAGATATCTCTGCCTGCTTGCGGAGGCACCTCTTTGAGCTGGCGAATAACACGCCCACGGTTGTTGACTTCCACCTCTTCATAGCCCGTCTGACCATGCAGAAGATCTTCATAGTAGCGTTCGATCCCCAGTTTTCCGATATCATGAGTCGCCGCATAGTTAGCCAGTTTACCGGCTTTATCCAGACGAGTGATGTCTTTATCGTTGATTTTGGAGACATAACCAATCACGTGGGTCAGGGCGGAATTATAGGGATAGTAACGGCGCTTGTAGCCTTTGACCTCAACACCAGGAAAACGGTGTTGATTAACCGCAAAACGGGCAACCTGCTCTTCATTGAGATTAGTTTTGACTGGAATTAAGCTGAAGCGATGGGAGCGCGTGCGCTCTTTTGTGAAACTGGCGATATCGTCATCAGTGAGATCGACAACATCGCGTAACGCATCCAGCGTTTGCTGCACGTTGTCCACTTTTTCTGGCATCATCTCCAGTTGGTAGATGGTGCGGTTGAGCGCCAGCGCTGTGCCGTTACGATCGTAGATAATGCCACGACTGGGGGTGATCGGCACCAGTTTAATCCGGTTTTCGTTGGAGCGAGTCTGATAATCCTGGTAACGAACAATCTGCACATTATAGAGATTGGCAATCAGAACCGCGGTAAGCAGTAAAATCCCGATGAAAGCGACCAGCGCCCGGCGCATGAATAGCGAGGATTCCGCAGTATAGTCGCGGAAATAATCTTTTAATTTCATACCCTGCTTAGCCTGCTCTGGTCATGATTATTCACGATGGTAAGGATGATTGGTCGTAATGCTCCACGCACGATACAGACTTTCGGCAACCAATACACGCACCAGCGGGTGAGGTAAAGTCAGCGCCGAGAGCGACCAGCTCTGTTCTGCCGCGGCTTTACATGCCGGAGAAAGACCTTCGGGGCCACCAATCAACAGACTGACATCACGCCCGTCATGTTTCCAGCGCTCCAGCTCATGAGCAAGCTGCGGGGTATCCCACGGTTTACCGGGAATATCCAGGGTCACAATGCGGTTCTTCCCGGCGGCTGCCAGCATCATTTCTCCCTCTTTTTCAAGGATGCGCTTAATATCCGCATTTTTGCCCCGTTTACCTGCTGGGATCTCCTGCAGTTCCAGCGGCATATCTTTGGGAAAGCGGCGCAGATATTCACTAAAACCACGCTGCACCCACTCAGGCATCTTACTGCCGACAGCGACCAGTTGCAGCTTCACCGGTTAATTCCAGAGTTTTTCCAGCTCGTACAAATGACGACTCTCTTGCTGCATGATATGAACCATAACATCGCCAAGATCGACAACAATCCAGTCAGCGCTAGTGTCACCCTCCATCCCTAATGGTAACATGCCAGCAGCACGTGATGCCTGCACCAGATGATCGGCTATCGCTGCCACATGACGCGAAGAGGTGCCGGTACAGATAATCATATAATCTGTGATGCTGGATTTACCGCGCACATCAAGGGTGACAATATCCTGGCCTTTCAGATCATCGATCTGGTCGATAATAAAGCGCTGTTGGGTTTTATCCTGCAAGGGTTCCTCCTGAGTGAAGTTGACTTAGTGCCTGGTTCTTCAGGCTATTTTACTTGCCATTCTGGCGCAGGGCAGAGCCCGAAATCCTCACGTACTGCGTGTACGCTGCGGTATCAGCCTGACAGTATACCTGAACTTGTATCAGTCATGGGATAAATGCTTTTCAGGCAGCGGAGGATAGCAGCCTGCTTTAAGCTGTCAATGATTGGGATGGATTTATTCTTCTCTTTGCCAGCTCGCCTGGCTATTCAGTACCCGCAAGGTGGTGAAGTCAGGCTGGAGATCCAGGGCGCTCCATGCGCCATGCATAATGGGAAAATGCCACATTGCGGCGGCCGGTAAGCCGAGTAGCTGGGCGATCAACAGGCTTAGTCCTCCCTGATGCCCCACGATCAGCAGATGATGAATATCCTGATATTGAGCCAGTTTATCGGCAAAGGTAGTGATACGCCGGGCGAAATGCTGAAAACCTTCACCCTGCGGGGGCGTGGCGTGCTGCCAGTCGGCGCACCAGGCGGCGTAGTTTGCTGCATCTTCGCGCTGTAAATCCTGATAGTGACGCATCTCCCAGTCACCGAAGAAAATCTCATTCAGTTCGGGGTGGATCTGGCAGGCAACAGGGCGATCACCCAGCAGCAGGCGGGCAGTATGTTGTGTGCGCGCCAGTTCACTACAGAAAACATAATCAAAAGGTACTGACTGCAGGCATTGTCCCACTGTCTGTGCCTGGCGAATGCCGTGTGCGGTGAGCGGGGTCGGGGAGTGACCACAATAGAGACCGGCCACATTAGCTTCAGTTTCACCGTGACGCACCAGCCATAATCTCATGCGACCCCCTTAACGATAGAGATGGTGCTGGTTAATATAATCCAGTACCGGTGCAGGTAACATATCCGCACAGGAACCACCACTTTGCAGACGCTGGCGGATCAGCGTCGCGGAGATATCAAACCACGGGGTTTCTGCCAGGTAGATCACCCCATTGGGACGTGTATACAGATGTTCAGCATTATCGGTGAGATGGCTATCCAGCCATTGCTGATCATGCGGGTTTTTCATCACCAGTGGGTATCCCGGTCGCCGGCAAACAATCAGATGGGCGTTATCGAGGATGGTGCTGTAGTTGTGCCACGCGGGAAAGGTCAGCAGGGAATCCTGGCCAATAATAAAGGCCAGCGGCTGGCTGGCGGGCTGCTCCCGGCGCCAGTCAGCGATGGTTTGCGCAGTATACGAGGGGGTCGGGCGTTGCAGTTCACGATCATCAAGCAGAAACAGCGGATTATCGGCGATAGCTAGCGTCAGCATTTGCCGACGCTGGTCACTGGTCGCTTCAGGCTGTGGCCGGTGCGGTGGCACATTGTTGGGAACAATAATGATTTTCTCAAGATTGAGCTGATGAGCCAGAATTTCTATCGGTTTGAGATGACCGTAATGGACGGGATCGAAAGTGCCACCGTACATGGCCTGCAACTGATTCATATTAGTCGTCAACATCTATAAATGCCCCTGCCAGCGCTTTATGGCAGAGCAGCAAGGAGAGGCTTTCTAATTCCTGCCAGACCGGCGAGGCGTAATCCTGCTTCAGCGTGATTTCCATCTGCGCCAGCAGCGCGACTGCCTGGCGTAGTAGCTCAGCATCCAGACGTGCCAGTGCATCGCTTAATAACGGGCGGCGGTTCTGCCATATACGCTGTTTATCAAACAGCGCACGCAAGGGCGTATTAACCGACTGACGCTGTAGATTCACCAGCAGCAATAATTCGCGCTGCAGGGTGCGCAGCAGGATAGGGGGTTCGATGCCTTCCCGCTGTAGCTGTTGCAGAATGTGCAAAGCCCGCTTGCTTTTTCCGGCCAGTAAGGCATCCAGCCAGTGATAAGGAGTAAAGTGCGCCGCATCGTTGACCGCCTGCTCAACACGCGGGAGGGTCAGTTTGCCATCCGGCCACAGTAATGAGAGCCGTTCCAGTGCCTGGCTCAGGGCCAGCAGATTACCTTCATAGCAATAGCACAGTAACTGACTGGCCGCTTCATCAAGCTGGATCTTGTCCTGCCGGGCGCGTGCCGCCAGCCAGCGTGGGAGTTGGCTATGATCCGGGGTCTGGCAACTGACCTGAACCGCACAATGGGTCAGTGCTGTCATCCACGAGGTATTCTCCTGGGTTTTGGTCAGTTTATTACCACGCACGATTAACAGCAGATCATCATGCAACATCGTCACCAGTGTGGCGAGTTGCTGATTGATCGCCGCACTGGTTCCCCCCTCCGGCAGGATCAGCAGGAGGGTCTGACGGGGGGAAAACAGGCTCATTGCCTGGCAGAATGAGAACAGTGCCTGCCAGTCAGTGCTGGCATCGAGCGTTGCGGTATGGTGTTCAGTAAATCCCTGAGCGGCGGCGGCGGCATGGATAGCGTCCTGACTTTCCTGCAAAAGTAAAGGATCATTGCCCAGTAATAAATAGGCCGTGCGCAGCCCTTCATTAAGCTGCGCACGGAGCTGTTCCGGATACAACCGAATCATCAGGGGGCCTGTGTTGGCGAAGGGCGACGCCCTGAATCAGCGGGAGCCGATGTGGTTTTTTCCTCGCTCTGATGAGTCTGAGCATGGTTCGCGACCCGAACTTCGGGGAGTCGGCGAATCAGTTGTTCTGCCGCTTTGTCATACATCTCTTTGATGATGAGCTCCTGCTCGGCATCTTTTGCTAACGCAGTCTGTGGGTTATCGAAGAAGGAGCGATAAACCCGGACAGTGATCGGATGGATATCATCATTCGGGATCAATACGCTGGCCTGAACCGTGATCACCATCTGATATTCAGCCGTGGTGCCATCCTGAAAAACAGAAGCGGTATCTTTTTGAATAGCCACGGAGTTAAGGCGCAATTGCGGAATATCCTGGCGCAGGGTACTGGCTTCGACCAGCGTTACCCCGTTCAGTCGCAACTGATTACGAACCGCACGGCTTAATGGGCCATAGGGGTCGCCGGATTGCAGGATCAGGGTTTTCATCGCCACCGGAACCTGGGTGGTATTGCGCAAATGCCAGCCACAGGCGGTGGTGGTGAGTATCAGCAGGGATAATAACCCTGTTGCCAGATAGCGCATATTTTTCTCCCGTCCTTAATTCACAACCAGGTTGAGCAGTTTGCCAGCAACGTAAATCACTTTACGCACGGTGAAGTCAGCAAGATGCTTCGCCACCAGCGGCTCCTCGCGTGCCCGCTCAAGCACTTGTTCCTGTGTTGCATCAACCGCAACGGTGATTTTACCGCGCACTTTACCATTGACCTGAACCACCACCAGGGTGGTGTTTTCAATCATCGCCTTCGGGTCTGCGACTGGCCACGGAGCGTTATCGAGATCACCTTCACCGCCCAGTTCCTGCCAGAGCGTGAAACAGGTATGTGGTGTGAAGGGGTTGAGCATGCGAACCACTGCCAGTAGCGCTTCATGCATCAGCGCACGATCCTGCTGGCTCTCCTGCGGCGCTTTTGCCAGTTTGTTCATCAGCTCCATGATTGCGGCGATGGCGGTATTGAACGTCTGGCGGCGGCCGATATCATCGCTGACTTTGGCGATGGTTTTGTGGACATCCCGACGCAGTGCTTGTTGCTCTTGATTCAGATGGGCGATATCCAGCGCCGCTACCGGTCCCTGGGTCACATGCTCATAAACCAGTCGCCAGACACGTTTCAGAAAGCGATTGGCCCCTTCTACGCCGGACTCCTGCCACTCGAGGGTCATCTCTGCCGGTGAGGCGAACATCATAAACAGTCGTACCGTATCCGCGCCATAACGTTCGACCATTACCTGTGGATCGATGCCATTGTTCTTTGACTTGGACATTTTACACATACCGGTATAGACCAGTTCGCGACCTTGCGGATCAACGGCTTTAATGATGCGCCCTTTTTCATCACGTTCGACGCTGGCATCAATCGGTGAGACCCAGTTACGCTCGCCGTTTTCGCCCACATAATAGAAAGCATCGGCCAGAACCATGCCCTGACAGAGGAGCTGTTTTGCTGGCTCGTCAGAGTTGACCATTCCGGCATCGCGCAGCAGTTTATGGAAGAAGCGAAAATAGAGCAGATGCATAATGGCATGTTCGATCCCACCGATATAGATATCCACCGGTAGCCAGTAGTTTGCCGCTTCAGCGTCGAGCATGCCTTTATCGTACTGCGGGCAGGTGTAACGCGCATAATACCAGGATGACTCCATAAAGGTGTCGAAGGTGTCGGTTTCCCGCAGTGCAGGCTGACCATTAACCGTGGTTTTTGCCCACTGAGGATCGGCTTTGATCGGACTGGTGATGCCATCCATCACCACATCTTCCGGCAGAATAACCGGCAGTTGATCGTCCGGGGTTGGCATCACGGTGCCATCCTCCAGGGTCACCATCGGGATCGGTGTACCCCAGTAGCGCTGGCGGGAGACGCCCCAGTCGCGCAAACGATAGTTAACTTTACGTTTGCCGACTCCCAGCGCTGTTAATTTATCGGCAATGGCGTTGAAACCTTCTGTATGGTTCAGGCCACTGAATTCCCCCGAATTGCATAGCACCCCTTTTTCGGTTAACGCCTGACTGGAGAGATCGGCGGGCTGACCTTCGGCGGTCAGAATCACCGCTTTGATACTGAGACCATATTTGCTGGCGAACTCATAGTCGCGCTGGTCGTGTGCCGGGACAGCCATGACTGCGCCGGTGCCATACTCCATCAGCACAAAGTTTGCCGCCCAGACGGGAATGGTTTCTCCGGTCAGTGGGTGGATGGCTTTAAATCCGGTATCGACGCCCTTTTTCTCCATTGTCGCCATATCGGCTTCTGCGACTTTGGTATTGCGGCATTCATCAATAAAGGCGGCAAGGGCGGGACTACTGGCGGCAGCCTGTTGTGCCAGAGGATGACCTGCGGCAACCGCAAGATAAGTGCATCCCATAAACGTATCGGGACGGGTGGTATAAACGGTGAGTTTGTCAGCGTAGTCATTGACATCGAAAGTGATCTCGACACCTTCAGAACGGCCAATCCAGTTACGCTGCATCGTTTTAACGGTATCCGGCCAGTGATCCAGCTTATCGAGATCATTGAGCAGCTCTTCGGCATAAGCGGTGATCCTGATAAACCATTGTGGGATCTCTTTACGCTCGACTTTACTGTCGCAGCGCCAGCAACAGCCATCAATAACCTGCTCATTGGCCAGCACGGTCTGGTCGTTGGGACACCAGTTTACGGCTGACGTCTTTTTATACACCAGCCCTTTTTTATACAACTCGGTGAAGAATTTTTGCTCCCAGCGATAATATTCTGGCTTACAGGTCGTGACCTCACGATGCCAGTCGTAAGCGAAACCCAGCTTTTTTAGCTGATTTTTCATGTAAGCAATATTGTCGTAGGTCCACGGCGCAGGCGCGGTATTGTTTTTTACCGCTGCCCCTTCGGCGGGCAGGCCAAACGCATCCCAGCCAATCGGTTGCAGCACATTTTTACCCAGCATGCGCTGATAACGGGCGATAACATCGCCAATAGTGTAGTTACGCACATGACCCATATGCAGTCGACCAGAAGGATAAGGTAGCATCGACAGGCAGTAATACTTTTCTTTGTTTTCGTCTTCTTTAACTTCGAATGTACGATTATCGTTCCAGTGGCGCTGAACGTTAGATTCTATCTCTTCCGGTCGGAATTGCTCTTGCATGGCAGACAAAGGTCCTGTTTTCAATTACCGCTACGAAAAAACGTAGCCAATAGACAATGCGTGATCAGATCGGCATAGCATAGCCCAAACATGCGCGGCAAAACAGCCTTTCAGGTGCTAACATCGCTAAAAGCGGTAGAAGAGCGTGCCTCTTTTTATCCATTAACCGGTGGCAGTGACGTTATCATGTCTACTATTAACAGCAATTGATGATCCCGGAGGTGAAATAATGAACAAGCTGACTCAGTTTTATCGTGAGCTGGTATTAGCATTCAGTGAACGGTTGCGCGAGGGCGAACGTGATATTGATGCGCTACTCGATCAGGCAAAGCAAAAAATTAATCATTCCGGGGCATTAACAGAACATGAACTGGCATCACTGATGCAGGCGGTCAGGCGTGATTTGCAGGAGTTCGCCCACAGTTACCAAGAGAACCGTGATGATCTGGCCAACAGCGTCTTTATGCGGGTGATAAAACAGAGTTTATGGCAGGATCTGGCAGATATCACCGATCAGACACAACTGGAATGGCACGAAATGTTCGACGATATCGATCATCAGGGTATTTACCACAGTGGAGACGTAGTCGGACTGGGAAATATGATATGTGAAATCTGCCATTATCGGATGACTATTTATGCACCGGAGATATTACCCCACTGCCCGCAATGTGGTGGTGACCGTTTTCAGCGCATTCCTTTTAATCCCTGATGTGAGATTAGCGGATCGCATTGCGGAAAGCGGTGCGATCCGCCGTTTTTGCTGTCTCATCAGGAATGCGAGCCAGATTTAACGAGATATTTCTTTATGCTGATGAGCAGTGCCAGCAGGCCCAGAAACGCCATCAATAGCCACAGTGGCCGATTTCCCGCACGGGCATAAGGGGTCAGGCCGGTGGCGGGGGCCACTTTCGCGGTCAGCACCGCGCGGGTGAACTGAGGTAAGCGAGCCTCAACTTCACCTTGTGGGCCAATAATGGCCGTAATACCGTTATTGGTGCTGCGTAACAACGGACGCCCCAGCTCCAGCGCACGCATCCTGGCCATCTGGAAATGTTGCCACGGCCCGATAGACTGACCAAACCAGGCATCGTTGGAAATTGTCAGCAAGTAATCGGTATCCGGACGAAAATTATCACGAACCTGTTCACCAAGAATAATTTCATAGCAGATGGCCGCCGTCAGCCTCCTGTTCGCCCCGGTCAGTTGCGGTTGCAGGTATGCGCCACGACTGAAAGAGGACATCGGTAAATCGAAGAAGGGGGCTAACGGGCGCAGCAGAAATTCCAGCGGTACAAATTCACCAAACGGGACGAGATGATTTTTGTTATAGCGATTGGGGGAGTCGTAATAATAGGGCGTATCTTTGCCGAGGGTAATAATGGTGTTATAGGTGGCATAGTGATCTCTGGCCGTCAGGCGGGCATCGACAATCCCGGTGATCAGCGTGCTGTTGTCTGCGCGTAGCAGGCCGTCCAGTCTGCTCAGAAAATCCTGTTGGTTAATTTCCAGATCCGGAATAGCCGATTCCGGCCAGACGATCAGCTGTGACGAGGCGATATGTGGCTGTGTCAGCGCGAGATAAATTTTCAGGGTATCGGCAAGCTGCGTTTCGTCCCATTTCATGCTCTGGGGAATATTGCCCTGTACCAGTGAGACGTTAATCGCCTGTTGTGGCAGTGACTGAAACCACTGAATATGGCGTAGCGGCATCGGCAGGGTGAACAGGATGACAGCCGCAAACGCAGGTCGCCAGTTGCGTTGCGCAAGAGCTAGCGCCAGCAGTCCACTGACCATCATTAAAAGAAAAGTGATCGACTCAACCCCCATAACCGGAGCCACGCCTCTGAGGGGGCCATCAATCTGGCTGTAGCCAAACTGGAGCCACGGGAACCCGGTTAACACCCAGCCCCGCAGAAATTCACAGATTTGCCAGACAATGGGGGCGACGATAACCACACGCAGCCAGTGGGTTTTCGGCCATAGCAACGCCACTACGCCAGCGAACAACCCGCTATATAGCGACAAATAGGCACTCAGCAGCACAACAAGCAGTATGTTGATCAGGTCGGGCATACCACCAAACTGGGCAATACTGACGTATACCCAGTTAACCCCGGTGCCAAACAGCCCCAGTCCCCAGAAAAAACCGATCCACGCACTTTGCCACGGGCGACGGTTAAAGGTGAGTCCTTGCAGGCCGATAAGCGAAACAAGCGCCGCTGGCCAGATTTCATAGGGAGAAAACGCCAGTGTGCCGCAGGCTCCTGATAACAACGCCAGCAGCAGTCGTCCACGCTGGCGGACGACAAAAGAGGCTAATGCCATTGCAGTTAATCGTCCTTCTATTAATTATTCATTGTCCAGTTTGGGTTGTGGTGCATCATCCGCCAGTGTGACATTCACCTGAATGATGCGCCGGTTATCCGCCATCACCACTTTGAAATGATAGCCATCGATATCGACAGACTCCCCACGGGTGGGCAGATGACCGAAAGCCTGCATCACCAGGCCGCCGATAGTATCGACCTCTTCATCGCTGAAGTGGGTGCCGAAAACGTCATTGAAGTCTTCGATGGAGGCCAGCGCCCGTACCGCCCAGGTATGACGGCTGAGCTGGCGAAAATCGATATCTTCTTCATCATATTCATCTTCGATTTCGCCGACAATCAGCTCGAGGATATCTTCAATCGTGACCAGCCCGGAAACGCCACCAAATTCGTCGATGACGATAGCCATATGATAACGCTGTGAACGAAACTCTTTCAGCATCCGATCGACCCGCTTGCTTTCTGGCACTACCACCGCCGGACGCAGAACCTGTTCCATGCTGAATGAGCCAGCACCACTGCGCATAAAGGGCAGTAAGTCCTTGGCCATCAGGATCCCTTCGATATGATCTTTATCTTCACTGATCACCGGAAAACGGGAATGGGCGGACTCGATAATCACATCGAGGCACTCATCCAGAGACTGGTTACGGTTCAGGGTGATCATCTGCGAACGTGGGATCATAATATCGCGGACGCGCTGGTCAGCGATATCCATCACCCCTTCGAGCATATCACGGGTTTCTTCGTCGATAAGATCGTTTTGTCTGAAATCACGAATTAATGCCAGGAGTTCATCACGATTTTTTGGTTCGTCGTGAAAAAGCTGGCTAAGTAACAGGGAGAAAAACCCCTTCTTGTGGTGTATGGCGTTGCTACTGTGTGAATTGTCGTCGCTCATGGCGTCGTAGAGATTCTCATGTCAGTTAATGTATCGCTCGTCGCGCGAATATTTTTGCGTCGGACGGCATCGAGACCGGTTGTCCGTTACCTGGTAACCGGTAAGTCCTTCTCAGCAAGGTAGGGGTCCTCATAACCCAGAGCAAGCATTATCTCTGTTTCGAGGCGCTCCATCTCTTCCGCTTCTTCAGTGATAATATGATCATAGCCCAACAGGTGCAAACTACCATGAATGACCATGTGTGCCCAGTGCGCTTGCAGCGGTTTATGCTGTTCCTGCGCTTCTTGTTCCACAATCTGGCGGCAAATCACCAGATCCCCCAGCAGCGGCAGTGTGATCCCCGGCGGTGCCTCAAAGGGGAACGACAAGACATTGGTCGGTTTATCCTTGCCACGATAAGTCCGGTTCAGTTGCTGGCTTTCTGCTGTATCGACCAGACGGACTGTGACTTCCGACTCAGGCTGTAATGGCAGAATAGCCGCATTAAGCCAGCGTTGAAAATCAGCCTCATCCGGCAGACCACGGCTATCGGCACAGGCTTGTTGTAAATCAAGAATAACCGGATTCATTGCGACTCCTGTGGCTTATCTTCCTGTTGATGCCAGCGACGCTGCTGTTCTGCATTGCGTTTTTGTTCCGCCTCTTCCCAGGCCTCATAAGCGTTGACGATACGCGCTACCACCGGATGGCGCACCACATCCTCACTGTGGAAGAAATTGAAGCTGATTTCATCGACCCCGGACAGTACCTCAATGGCATGACGCAGACCCGATTTGGCATTCCGTGGCAAATCAATCTGAGTAACGTCGCCCGTGATCACCGCTTTGGAATTAAAACCAATGCGTGTCAGGAACATTTTCATCTGTTCGATGGTGGTATTCTGGCTTTCATCAAGAATAATAAAGGCGTCGTTGAGGGTACGGCCGCGCATATAGGCCAGTGGTGCGACCTCTATAACATTACGTTCGATTAATTTCTCAACCTTTTCAAAGCCAAGCATTTCGAACAGCGCATCATACAGCGGGCGCAGGTAAGGATCGACTTTCTGGCTCAGATCACCGGGAAGAAAACCGAGCTTTTCTCCCGCTTCAACCGCCGGGCGGGTAAGAAGAATGCGGCGTATCTCCTGGCGTTCGAGCGCATCTACCGCTGCCGCCACAGCCAGCCAGGTTTTTCCGGTTCCGGCGGGGCCGATACCGAAGGTAATATCGTGATCAAGAATATGCGCGATATATTGTGCCTGATTGGGGGTGCGGGGCTTGATGACGCCACGCCGGGTTTTGATATTAATCGCTTTACCGTAAGCCGGTACGCTGTCGGCATTCTGTTCCAGAACACGCGCTTCTTTGATAGCCAGATGGATTTGCTCCGGGACAATATCCTGAATGTGTCCACGTTGTGGTGCGGTATCAACATACAGACGGCGCAGAATATCAGCGGCGGCGTTGACACAGCGTGTCTGACCCGTCAGCGTAAAACGATTATCGCGGTGGTTAATTTCGATACCTAAGCGCCGTTCCAGCTGTTTAATGTTGTCATCAAACGGGCCACAAAGTCCCAGCAAACGCGCATTATCCGCTGGCTCCAGGATAATCTCACGATTTTCTATATTCAAACTGTTCCTCTTTAATATATGTTACCGGGCGGTCATCATCACGGACTTGTCAGGGAATTATTAACTTCATCGCTATGGGGTGCAAGCCCTGTTGGTGATATTCCGGGGTAAGGCGAGAGGCAGAACCTGCCAGTGCTGGCAGGTCTGAAGGGATTAGGGTTGATAAATTCCGACACCAGGCTCGTCTTCTTTGCGGGTACGGGCAATGATGGCTTGTGGCGATTCGGCAATACGTAACCCCATCTGCGCTTCGCGGCGGACTATTTTACCGCGTAATGAGTTAGGGTAGACATCGACGATCTCCACATCGACAAACTGGCCGATCATATCGGGCGTGCCTTCAAAATTGACCACCCGATTGTTCTCGGTGCGACCCGAAAGTTCCATGATATTCTTGCGTGAGGTGCCCTCGACCAGAATACGCTGGGTGGTGCCGAGCATACGACGACTCCAGGCCATCGCCTGTTGATTGATACGCTCCTGCAGGAGATACAGCCGCTGTTTCTTATCCTCTTCGCTGACATCATCCACCATCTCTGCCGCCGGTGTTCCTGGTCGTGCGGAGAAAATAAAGCTGTAGCTGAGATCAAAATTGACATCGGCGATGAGCTTCATGGTTTTGGCGAAATCGTCGGCGGTTTCGCCGGGAAAACCGACGATAAAGTCTGAGCTAATCTGAATATCCGGACGTGCCTGGCGTAATTTACGGATGATTGATTTATATTCCAGCGCGGTATGAGTGCGTCCCATCAGGGTCAGCACCCGGTCAGACCCGCTCTGCACTGGCAGGTGCAGGAAGCTGACCAGTTCCGGCGTATCACGATAAACCTCAATAATATCATCAGTAAATTCGATCGGATGACTGGTGGTAAAACGGACACGATCGATGCCATCAATGGCGGCCACCAGACGCAGCAGTTCGGCGAAACTGCCGGTTGTGCCATCATAATTTTCACCACGCCAGGCATTTACATTTTGTCCCAGCAGGTTGACCTCCCGTACCCCCTGCGCGGCCAGTTGCGCGACTTCATACAGAATATCGTCACAAGGGCGGCTCACTTCTTCGCCACGGGTATAGGGGACCACACAGTAAGTGCAATATTTATTACAGCCTTCCATAATAGAAACAAAAGCGGCAGGGCCATCCGCGCGTGGCTCAGGCAAACGGTCAAACTTTTCAATTTCCGGGAAACTGACATCGACCACCGGGCTGCGGTTATGACTTACCGCGTTGATCATCTCTGGCAGGCGATGGAGTGTCTGAGGTCCGAAAATAATATCGACGTAGTGAGCACGCTGACGGATATGCTGCCCCTCTTGTGAGGCAACACAGCCGCCGACGCCAATAATCAGCGCCGGGTTCTTCTCTTTCAGCAGCTTCCAGCGGCCTAATTGATGAAAAACTTTTTCCTGGGCTTTTTCACGGATAGAGCAGGTATTGAGCAGTAACACATCCGCATCTTCAGCGATATCTGTCAGTTGATAGCCATGTGTGGCATTCAGCAGATCGGCTATCTTCGACGAATCGTATTCATTCATCTGACAGCCCCAGGTTTTAATATGGAGTTTTTTGGTCATCGATTTGCTCATGCCAGGTTAGCGATATTCAGTAGGGCGCGTATTGTAATGCTTTGGTTGCCCTCTGACCAGTGCGTGTTATCCCCCTTTGCGGCGAAAAATCCGGTAAACTGATGGCCTGCCTCATCATCGCATCGCGATTGCGCGTGTTACCTGGCTCCGGGCGTGAGACGAAAAACAGAGGCCAGCATGAGGGCGATGGATTTTATCGCGCTGCCGCGAGTCAGCTCAGCGTGACCAGACTATTTACTGATTCAGGTTGAAGGATAATTGTGATGACAAGTCATACAACAGAGATTGCCATTATCGGTGGTGGGATGGTCGGCGGTGCTCTGGCGCTGGGACTGGCACAACAAGGGTTCCAGGTCACGTTAATAGAAAAAACCGTCCCCCCGGCGTTTGATCGCGCTTCGATGCCGGATGTGCGAATTTCCGCGCTTAGCATGGCCTCAGTGGAATTGCTCAAACGGCTTGCTGTCTGGGATAAAGTACAGGCTATGCGTGCGCATGGCTGGCAACGGCTGGAAACCTGGGAGTGGACAAATGCCCATGTTATTTTCGATGCGGCCGATTTGCATCTGCCGCAACTGGGTTATATGGTCGAAAACAACGTATTGCAGCTTGCTCTGTGGCAGGCGTTGTCCGCAGATGAACATATCCGGATCTGTTCAGGTCACAACCTGCAGGACATGCACCGCGAACAGGATCAGGTCACTTTGCGGCTGAGTGACGGCAGTGAGTGTGTTACCCGGCTGGTGATTGGCGCTGATGGCGCTCACTCTCCCCTGCGTCAGTTAGCGGGAATCGGGGTGCATGGCTGGCAATATCGACAGGCGTGCTTACTGATTAGCGTACAGTGTGCGGATAACCCTGGAACCAGCACCTGGCAACAATTTACCCCGAGCGGACCGCGCGCTTTTCTCCCGCTGTTTGATAACTGGGCATCGCTGGTATGGTATGACACGCCCGCGCGTATTCGTCAGTTGCAGGCAATGAGTTTGCCGCAGCTTCAACAGCAAATCCGGCTTCATTTCCCCTCCCGGGTCGGGCTCGTAACTCCCTGTCATAGTGGTGCATTTGCGCTGACCCGCCGCCATGCGTTGCAGTATGTGCAACCCGGCCTGGCGTTAGTTGGCGATGCCGCGCACACCATTCATCCCCTGGCTGGGCAGGGCGTTAATCTTGGCTATCGCGATGTTGATGCGTTGCTGACGGTATTAACCACCGCGAAAAATCAGGGGGAGGTATGGGCCAGTTTACCGGTACTCAAACGCTATCAGGCCAGACGCCGGGTCGATAACCTGATTATGCAGTCGGGAATGGATCTGTTTTATGCCGGATTCAGTAACGATCTGCCCGCGATACGGCTACTGCGCAATATCGGGTTGATGGCAGCAGAGCGGGCAGGGGGACTGAAACGACAGGCGCTGAAATACGCATTAGGGTTATAAGCGGTAGCACTGATGAAACAGCTCCATGTCCGCAGACTCAGATTGACCGCCCGGCAGGCAATCCCGTGCCGGGCTCCGGCTGCGACGGCCTCATTATGTAGTGGATCAGTTATTCCGGACACCTCAATAGCCTGAGTCTGCCACAGAGGCACAATAATCACGATGATATTATTATTCCGTTAATCATTCTCAGGCTTAGAGCCTATCCCATTAGGCTATTTTACTTGCCATTTTGGCCCTGGGCAGTGCTCGAAATCCTCACGTACTTCGTGTACGCTGCGGTTTCTCCGCGCTGTCCGTGTCCAAACTGGCTGCGCCAATAACGCCTAATGGGATAGGCTCTTATTTTGCGATCAGTTTCACGCTGGGAGGGAATTAGCTATTGCCTGTGAGCAGATTGCTATGCCCGAAGCACGGTTGTTGTGAGTGGTCTGTTGATATTTAACCACCTGCTCAGCGGCTTGCTGCTAAAAAGGTATCTCACTCAGCTTCCCTTGCCGGAAGATCCATTGTGTTTCAGCAAGAAACTTAGCCTCTTTGGGCTCGTGGGTCACAAGAAGGACGGTCATATCATACTGTCGTAGCCTTTTTACTGTTTGCCATAAACGTGAACGGGTATTCCAGTCGAGATTTGAAAAAGGCTCATCGAGCAGTAACAGAGAGGAGCGTGATATTATCGCCCGGGCTAAAGCCGCGCGTTGCTGTTCACCGCCTGAAATTTGTCGCGGATAACAGTGTGCCAGATAGGCAATACCCATCTCTTCGAGCAGGGATATTTGCTTTTGTTTCGAACGTGGTAATCCGGCTGCATACTGCGCCAGCGCCAGATTTCCCGCCACGGTCAGATAAGGAAACAGATACAGTCGCTGGTTAAGATAGCGACAGGGACGTTGCCAGGGAGCCAGGGCATTGATGGATTTTCCATCGAAGTTAATATCGCCCTGATAAGGAACAGTCCCCGCTATCGCATTCAGTAATGTGGTTTTACCACAACCGGAGGGGCCGATGATGGCGGTACAGCTTCCTTGCGCAACATGAAGATTCAGTTCCCTGAACGCCTGGGTGGTTAAATGCTCAATGCGCAGCATTATCTTTGTCCTGATAAACATGCTGTACCCAATGTAATACCAGCAACAACAGTCCGGCCAGAAGAATCAATAACAGCGCGCAGCCAATCGCGAGAGAAAAATCACCACTGGCGATATTCAGATAGACGGCGATCGGCAGTGTTTCTGTTTTCAGCCGTGTTGCTCCAGCCAGCATTAATGTCGCACCAAGTTCTCCCAGCGCCCGGGCCAGCGCCAGAATGCTCCCTGCTAATAGCGCGTGCCAGCACAACGGGATCTCCACCATGACTAGCGCGCGTAATGGCGTCAGTCCCAGGTTCCAGGCGGTCGTGATCAATGCCGGTTCGATGGAAGAAAATGCCGCACTGGCAGAACGAAAAATAATCGCACTGGCGACATAAGTCTGAGCAATTACCACACCGAAGGGAGAAAATAAGCTCCCCGCTAAGTCCGGCACGATTGTCGTCAGGGGTCCACGCTGTCCGAGTAACAGCAGCAAACCAATACCGACGATCAAAGGTGGCATCACCAGCGGAATATCAAGCAATGTATTAATCAGCCCTTTGCCTTTGCAGTTGAGCCGCACCAGCGCCCACCCGGCAGGGATGCCAATACATAATGACAGCGTCAGAGAGAGCAAAGCTGTTGTCAGCGATAACATGACAGCAAAAAACAGCTTCGACTCCTGCAAAACCTGGAGAAGGGTGCTCAGATCCAACGCAAACACCAGCGATAATAACGATCCCAGCATCAGAGCCAGCAGAAGACCCAGCGGCAGTAATGTCAGCTTAGCCACTGTCGTTATTGATTAATGGGCAGATAGCCCATATCGGTGAAGATCCTGATACCCCGGGCGGAAGTAAAATACTCCGCCAGCTGACTGGCTTCGTCAGGGTGCTGACTGGTCTGCAGGATCGCCAGGGTGGCGATTTCATCCGGCGCTCCTGTCGGCGTCGGCAGTAAAACCAGCTTATCTTTGTTTTTCACGGCGTCAGTGCGGCCAATAATGGCGGCATCGATATCACCGTTAAGCAGATACATCACCAGTTGTTTAATGGTTGCCGTTCTGACAACCACTTTATCGCGCAACGGCTCACCATAGCCGGAAAGCGCTAATAATTTCTCACCACTTCTCCCCAGCGCGATGGCCTGTGGATCGCCCATGCCGAGTTTCAGATCACTTTTCGCCAGATCCGCAAAGGTGCTAATGCCAGCGGCTTTATCCTGACGAATCTGATCGGCGGTGAATTTATCCAGTTGCAGAACATCCGGGCGTGCCAGCAACGTCGCATGTGCTTCATCCGGTGTATCGGCTTCGACCACGATTTTCTTTTCCGGACAAAGCTGCCGCAGACGCTGAATGGTGCCATGCCAGTCGTCAGAAGGTGTCATGAAGCGACGATGATTGGCAAACAGCAGTACCGTTTCTGCACACCCCGCACGATGAATAATCCCGCCAGCAGCAATAACCGCCTGGGTGGCCAGCTGGCGGGTGCCAGGGATGGACTTTCGCGTACAGGCAATCTGGCCGTCCGGTATAGCCTGACGTAATGTTGCCAGCATGCTGGCAAGATACCCCGAGACACCACAGCTCCACTCAAGGACATTTTGCACAACTTTCCAGCCCTGATGCAGTGCCGCGGGCGCTTAATAACTGATCACCGGGCTGAGCGATATCACCATCGCGAAGATTGACCATCACCTCAAGCCCTGGTGTCCGCAACATCTGGAGAGCAATAGCAATACCGCTGACACATCCTCCCTGTCGATGGCTAAAGGTCATCACGCCGTGTCGCTGGCCGATATCTAATGCGCGCGTTGTGATATCGCCACCCTGAATATCTTCGAGCAGCCAGCTGTCTATCTGATGTTGCGAGATAAAGATCATCAGTACATCCCTGAATTTATATTTCGTTATGTACTTTACTATACAACCATTTTTTTATGTTTTTCAACAGGCTGATAACAGATCCTGCCGGATCATCAGCGACGTTCATTGCGGGGCTGCTATCGGCGACCGGCTGTTTTTTCACTCTCGGAAATATCGCCGTTTATGAGTGGTGATTGCGTATGGTACAGGCGGTCAAACGGGCAGATTGCCACCGTTACCGACTGTGCATCGGGAGCAGAGGAGGGATATCATCAAAGCGTGATCGACAATAGTGCTATGGATAAGCATTAAATCCCATTTTTTCAGAGATATTCTTTCCTGCCTTTTTAATTAAGTTCACGTACTCATCGATGTTATTTTCATCGAAGCGAATGGTGGGAAATGAGATTGATAACCCGGCAATGACAGTGCCTGAATGATCGTAGACAGGCACCGCAATGCAACGTAACCCCGCCTCCTGCTCTTCGTTATCTTCGGCATAAAATTGCTGGCGAACTTTTTTTAATTGCGCAATAAATTGTGCAGTATTTTCTAACGTATTCTCGGTATGCCTGACAAAAGTAATGGCGCTGAGACATTTTTTTACAAATTCATCACTTTTCCATGCAAGTAAAATTTTACCAATCGCAGTACTGTATAACGGATTACGACGGCCGACCCGGGAATACATCCGTAAATTATATGTTGAGTCAATTTTATGCACATAGACAATCGCATCTTCATCGAATGTCCCTAAATGAACGGTTTCATTGGTCAGCTCACCAATTCGCCGCATCTCTTTATCTGCGATTTCGATAAGATCAACGTAATCGAGGGATTTTGCACTTAACTCAAATAATTTTAAAGTGAATGCGTATTTATCTGTTTCACCCTCCTGGGAAACAAAACCAAGAGATTTCATTGTTTGCAAAAAGCGATATGTTGTTGCCTTTGACATCATCAAACGCGCAGAAAGGTCGCTCAGTCCGATTTCTTTTTGTTCACTCAATGCGGTTAAAATACCAAATACTTTGCTGACAGAAGAAACTAATTCCACTTGATTTATTTTATCCATTATCTCTATATATACTTTATCATACCTGTTCAGTATATGGTCATCAATAGCCATTAAGTGACCGCAATCATAAAACGCTATTTATCTAAAAATAAGATCCATTTTTTCAAGGCATAATTTGCTTGCTTATCAACAAATATCATCGGGTGTTTAATAAATCAAGAATGACAGTTCTCTTATCGATGATCTCCAGTACAGAGGATTATGGCTTAAAAAATCAGCAGAACGGTAAAATAATGATCAGAAATATGGCGATAACCAGACAGATGATGCTGACACACAAAACCACTGAGAGGATTGGCTGTTAGTGGAATAGTGCTGCTGACAGAATTTAATGAGCTAACAGCGGTAATAAATTTGTCAGCAGCAACCGAATGATTAAGCGTTATTGCGCGCTTGCTTTATGACAGGTTTTAATGTTTTCCATGCTACAATGGCAGCTAAAACATCAAAGATAGTCAGGCAAACAAATAATGGATTATAGCCAATGGTTGTCGCCAGACTACCCACAATCAGTGAGAAGATCGTGCCACCTAAATATCCCATCATCCCGGCACCACCGGTCGCTTTACCGACATCTTTTTCAGCAAAACTATCCGAAGTTAATGCAAAAAGCGAGGTTGAAATAATCTGGTGGGCAAAGCCGCCAATACAAAACAGCGCAATCGCAACATACACATTGGCAGCCAAACCAATACAGGCAGGGCCAACCATAAATAAAGCGCCACAAGCCAGTGTCAACTTGTATGAGGCAGACGTGCCGAGTTTAAAATAGTTACGGAAGAGCGGGGCTAAATAGCCTCCTGAAATACTACCTAAATCAGCCGCAAGGAAGGGTAACCAGCCAAACATAGCGACTTCTTTCAAATCCATATGACGGACAGTTACCAGATAGATAGGTATCCAGAAATTGAATGTCTGCCAGGCGGGTTCAGACAGAAAGCGAGGAATTGCAATCCCCCAGAAATTTCTTTTTGCAAATAACCGTCCGAGAGTGATAGGTTTTCCATTGTGAACCGGATCATTTTCTGCGCGATCCTGCATAATGTATTTGAGTTCTGCATCGGTCAACCATTTATTCTTTTCAGGATCACGATAAAAGTATAACCATGCTAAAGCCCAGCATACCGCCAGACCACCGATAAACAGAAAACCATATTGCCAGTGATAATTAATGATAAAGAAAACCATAACCGGTGCGGCAATCATCGCACCAATACTGGTGCCAAAATTAACCCAGCCAATTGCAATAGAGCGTTCTTTACGCGGAAACCAGCTAGAAACGGATTTGATTGAGGCAGGAAAAATCGCTGCTTCGGATAGACCCAGCATGCCACGAAATGTCGCTAGCGCCGGCCAGCTGGTCGCGAACGCATGTAATAGACAGGAGATCCCCCAGCCGAAAGCAAAGATAAAGAAGCCGACACGCACACCGATTAAGTCAATCACCATGCCAGCTAAAGGTTGTGCTATGGTATAGGCCGCCTGGAACGATGCGATGATATAAGAGTATTGCTCCGTCGTTAAGGCAAATTCCTCCGTTAAGGTTGGCGCTGCTACCGACAAAGAGCTCCGTGCAAGATAGTTAAGAATGGTACCAATTAAGATGGTAAATACGATATACCATCTTAATTTTATTATTTTTTTCATACAAAGTATCCTTCATTATTGACAAATCACGGCTAAATAGCTGTCCCAAAAACTGCTTCGGTGGGTGATTTTTGTCTGTTTTTCACCCAGCAGGTCGTGATGGTCAGCGGCGCTATGTGGTCACTGGAAACCTTGTCGATAATGAACAATCCTTTGTATAGCAAGATCTGATGCAAGGTGTAGCACAATCAGGAACAGCTATTTAGTTATGGTGTAACTATATTGGTATGACCTAATGATAAGTTGTATTACAACTTTGGTGTTTGACGCACATCACAAAACCAGTACATTAAACTTGTACTTTCTGTTGTTATCGAATTTTTGGCCGGATTACAGTAAGAAGAAGGGAGATTCGGATGATTTTAGCGCAGTGTTAAAGGGCATTTGGTATAATATCTCTCCACGACAGAGGGAGACAAAAGTTCACCATGAAAACATGGCTGAATTGCAGATGAAAAATACGCCACGCTGATAATCATTGCTTAACGCGATATCGTATTTCATCCGCATGATGATGCTTTCATAACTCTATGAAGAGTATCATTTTATTTTGATGTTACTGGATCGCTGGCCAGCGTGACTACCGGATTTTCAGTGAACAAATAGCGATCAACGTTAAACTCAAAATCGTCTGCTGTGGCGTCAAATAACATTCGCTTGGTGTTTTCTAAGTGTTGCCACATTGCTAACTTGGCCGCATCCGGGTCCTTACGCATTAAGGCTTTAAGTATTAATTCGTGATCTTCGCACCAGCTCCCCATCGACTGATCGCCGATATGTTCATGCAATTTATGCCAGTAGGGGTTTTTTAACCGCTGATGCCACATTTTTTCCACGATCGTGGTCATCACGGTATTCTGAGTCACCATCGCAATCTGGACGTGAAACTGAAGATCCCATTGGGAATCACGGGATCGGTCTTCCTGTAATGCTTTTTCCTGTATCTCCATCAGCTTCACAATATCCTGTTTGGTGACCTGGGTGGCGGCAAATTCAGCAATGTTACACTCAATCAGCTGACGCGCCTGCAATAATTCAAACGGCCCGGCGGCTTCAAACTCAAAAAGTCTCCCGTGGCTGATCACGCCTTTCGCTTGACTGGCGAGAACATGAATACCCGATCCCTTGCGTACCTCCACATACCCTTCGACTTCCAGCATAATAATCGCTTCACGGACAACGGTTCGGCTGACATTCATTTCTTCTGAAATAATGCGCTCGGCAGGCAATTTTCCGCCGACAGGATAAATACCAGACTCGATGCGTTGTTTTAATGTTGAAGCCAGTTGCTGATATAACCTGCTTGTCTCTATTAATTCCATCATAAACCCTCTTTATTCGGGGGGAGAAACTGTCCAGTTTGATAATAAAAGTTAATAATTTTATTGATAATATTCAATATGTTATATGTATTTTTTGTACCTAAGACTCTTGTCGATAATGAAAAATCCCTTGTATCACAAGCGCAGCCGTAAGGTGCAGGACAATCCGCAACCCCTATTCAGTGCGAGCGCCATCTCAGTATAAAACGGATCGCTGTCAGGAACTGAATGTAAAAACAAGCTGAACAGATAGCTGACATGTTATACCATTCGTGCCTGAGCGTATAACTAATAATGTTATGATTTTAATCATGTTATTACAACGGGCATCTCGATATGTGTCATTTTTTGCTAATCCGAGCGGACAGGGTTATTCATGGTGTAACAGAATCGGACTGGTTTTCTGTGGCGGCGAAAATTCGCGCGGATGGCATGGTTGCCTGGGGAGAGCTATCTGCGAGCAGTCAAATTTGCTGTACCCGTTGTCACTAACAAGGTAAAGTTGTCATACAACTTAGTAAAAAGATGAGTGCCGTCACAAAAGAGGGTGTTGACTTAGAAGATAATACTGGTCAGTAAAATGAGAGCCTGACCCATCAGGCTATTTTACTTGCCACTTTTATAAAATATATAAGGTAAGGATATAATATGCCTGCATTTTTAAGTGAAGATTTTTTACTGGACACCGAATTTGCGCGTCAGCTGTATCATGGCTACGCCGCAGAACAACCGATTTTTGATTACCATTGCCACCTGCCGCCAGAGCAGATTGCCAACGACTATAAATTTAAGAACTTATATGATATCTGGTTAAAAGGTGACCACTATAAATGGCGTGCGATGCGTACTCACGGCGTAGCTGAGCGTTTATGTACCGGCGATGCTTCAGATTATGAAAAATTTAAAGCATGGGCCGCGACGGTTCCCCATACTATCGGCAATCCGCTTTATCACTGGACGCACCTGGAACTGCGCCGTCCGTTTGGCATTACCGGGATCTTGCTCTCTTCTGCAACGGCGGATGAGTTATGGAATCGTTGTAACGAATTGCTGGCGCAGGACAGTTTTTCTGCCCGTGGCATTATGCAGCAGATGAATGTCCGGATGTCAGGCACTACCGACGATCCGATTGACTCACTGGAACACCATAAAGCGATCGCTCAGGACAGTAGTTTTAATATCAAAGTGTTGCCAAGCTGGAGACCGGATAAAGCGTTCAATATTGATTCGCCAGGGTTTGTTGACTACCTTCACCGCCTGGAAGCCGCAGCAGATCAGCCTGTTCATCGCTTTAGCGATTTGTGTGATGCGCTAAATAAACGTCTGGATCATTTCGCCGCCCACGGTTGTCGTATTGCTGACCATGCGCTGGATGAGGTGGTATATCATCAGGCCGATGAAGCTGAATTAGATGCGATTCTGGCCCGACGGCTGCAGGGGCAGACACCGTCGGCGCAGGAAGTGGCTCAGTTTAAAACCGGTGTGCTGCTGTTTTTAGCCAGTCAGTATCACCAGCGTCAGTGGGTGCAACAGTATCACATCGGCGCATTACGTAATAATAACAGCCTGATGTTACAGCGTCTGGGCGCCGATACCGGTTTTGACTCTATTCACGATGCACCGGTGGCGCTGCCGCTTTCTCGTCTGCTTAATGCGCAAGCGGCAAACAATACCTTACCAAAAACGATCCTTTATTGCCTCAATCCTCGCGATAACGAAGTGCTGGCGACCATGTGCGGTAACTTCCAGCAGGAAGGTATCCAGGGCAAGATGCAGTTTGGTTCCGGATGGTGGTTTAACGATCAGAAAGACGGTATGCAACGCCAGCTGACTCAGCTCAGCCAGTTAGGGTTACTAAGCCACTTTGTCGGTATGCTGACTGATAGCCGCAGTTTCCTGTCCTATACCCGTCATGAATATTTCCGTCGTATTCTCTGCCAGATGATTGGCCGCTGGGTCGAGGATGGCGAAGCGCCGGCAGATATCACGCTGCTTGGCGGAATGGTAAAAGATATTTGTTTTGATAATGCTAAGCGCTATTTCGCGATTGAACTCGAATGATATAACAGCAGCGTGATTGCGTTATCAGCACATCAGAAGGAGAGTCTTAGCACTCTCCTTCGGTTCGTAGAATTGAGGTAAACTATGCAGAATTTAAATCGTCACAATTTCCCCGGCGCTCAGTATCCGGATAAAATCATTCAGTTTGGCGAAGGGAATTTTCTACGCGCCTTTATCGACTGGCAGATTGATTTATTAAATGAAAAAACCGATCTGAATGCCGGTGTGGTGGTCGTTCGTCCGATTAATAGCGATCTCCCGCCTGCGCTAAATACGCAGGATGGCTTGTATACCACCATTATCCGCGGTTTAAATGAGCAGGGTGAAACCATTCGTCAAACTCGCCTGATTCGTTCAGTTAACCGTGAAATTAATGTTTATCAGCAATTTGATCAATATCTGGCGCTGGCGCGGGATGAAAACATTCAAATTATCTTCTCCAATACCACCGAAGCTGGTATCAGCTTTGATCCTGACGATAAACTGGATGATGCCCCTCCTGCCAGCTATCCGGCTAAACTGACACGTTTATTGTATGAGCGTTTTATTCATTTTAACGGTGCGGCGGATAAAGGATGGGTACTGCTTCCCTGTGAACTGATTGACTATAATGGCGAAGCACTGCGTGAATTAGTCCTGCGCTATGCTGCCCAGTGGCAATTACCGGCAGCTTTTATCACCTGGCTTGAGCAACACAATATCTTCTGCTCAACCCTGGTGGATCGGATCGTGACCGGCTATCCCCGCAATGAAGCCGATGCACTGCAGCAGGAACTGGGCTATCAGGATACGTTTCTCGATACCGCCGAATATTTTTACCTGTTTGTGATCCAGGGGCCAGGCTGGCTGAAACAGATGCTGCGTCTTGATCAGCTGAAACTAAATATTCTGATCGTTGATGACATCAAACCTTATAAAGAGCGTAAAGTAGCGATCCTCAACGGTGCCCACACCGCGCTGGTGCCGGTCGCTTATCTGGCGGGGCTTGATTATGTCGGCCAGGCGATGGACGATGAGCAAATTAACCGCTTTGTAGAACAGACTATTTTTAATGAAATTATTCCTGTGCTATCGCTGCCAGAGGATGAACTGAACTCATTTGCCCGCGCGGTGATCAACCGCTTCCGCAATCCCTTTATTCAGCATCAGCTATTATCGATTTCACTGAACGGTATGACCAAATACCGCACCCGTATTTTGCCGCAATTACTTCAGTATCAACGCCATTATGGCAAGTTACCCACCCATCTAACGTTCGCGCTGGCGGCACTGATTGCTTTTTATAGCGGTAAGCGTGGTGAAGAGACCACACCATTACAGGATGACGAAGTCTGGTTAACCCGTTATGCCAGACTCTGGACACAACAGCAGGAAGGGCACATTTCGCTGAGGGATCTGGTGAATGATGTGCTGTCTCAGTCAGCACACTGGGGCCAGGATTTAACCGCTGTCCCTGAGCTGGTATCACAGGTGACTGAACAGCTTCAGTCGATTCAGCAAAACGGAATGAGAATGGCGTTACAGCAGTATTGTGTTTGCTAATGACTGACAACAAAGATTAACTATGAAAAAAACGATTAAAATTCATCCTGCTGACAACGTTGCAGTCGCTCTTGAGGATTTACCGGCGGGTTATAGCGTGGATATCGATGGTCAATCGGTAGTACTCAAACAGCCGGTGAGCAGAGGGCATAAATTTGCCATTAGTGCCATCGCGGTGGCAGACTCGGTGATTAAGTACGGCCAGCCTATCGGTCATGCCATACAGCCTATTGCTGTCGGCGAGCATGTCCATTCGCAGAATCTTAAAACTAATTTAAGTAAGATGGATAGCTATCAGTATCATCCGGCTGATATTACTGTCTCTTCCCGCATACCAGACCGTGAGGTCAACATCTATCGTCGTAGCAACAGCCAGATTGGCATCCGTAATGAACTGTGGGTGATCCCCACCGTGGGGTGTGTCAACGGCATTGCCCGTCAGATTGTTCAGCGCTTTAAGCAACAGCATGCTGATTTAAACGATATTGATGGTGTCTGGTTATTTAACCATCCTTTTGGCTGCTCTCAGTTGGGGGATGATCACCAGAATACCAGAACCATGTTACAGAATATGGTGCGCCACCCTAATGCTGGCGCAGTCCTGGTGATTGGGCTGGGTTGTGAAAATAATCAGGTCGATGAGTTTCGCCGCACCCTCGGCGAGATCGATGAGTCACGCACCTGCTTTATGATCTGCCAGCAATGTGATGATGAAATAGAAGCAGGGGTTAATTACCTTAATCAGCTGTATCAGGTCATGCGTCATGATCGTCGTCAGGCGGGTAAACTGAGCGAAGTGCGTTTTGGCCTTGAGTGTGGGGGGTCTGACGGCCTGTCAGGGATCACCGCTAATCCGCTACTGGGACGCTTTTCTGATTATGTGATCGCGCACGGTGGCACCACAGTATTAACCGAAGTACCGGAGATGTTTGGTGCGGAGCAGATGCTGATGAATCATTGTCGTGATCAACAGACCTTTGAAAAAACGGTCAATATGATTAATGCATTTAAAAGCTATTTTATCGCCCACCAGCAGCCGATTTACGAAAACCCATCGCCGGGAAATAAAGCGGGGGGGATTTCCACTCTGGAAGAGAAGTCCCTCGGCTGTACGCAAAAAGCAGGTACCAGTCAGGTGGTTGACGTCCTTAAATATGGCGAGCGCCTGAAACAACATGGTCTCACTTTGCTGAGCGCCCCCGGTAATGATGCGGTGGCAACCAGTGCTTTAGCGGGAGCGGGCTGCAATATGGTGCTGTTTTCTACCGGTCGGGGCACCCCTTACGGGGGATTCGTTCCAACGATGAAACTGGCAACCAACAGTGAACTGGCGGTGAAAAAACCGCACTGGATAGATTTTGATGCCGGGCAATTGCTACATGGTGTATCGATGGATGAGCTACTGAATAAATTTATTGATTACACGGTCAGCGTGGTTAACGGTAAGTTAACCTGTAATGAAGTGAATGACTTCCGCGAACTGGCCATTTTTAAAAGTGGTGTCACCTTGTAAATCAACAAGCGTCACGATTGCCATGATGGCGGCGAAGCGGGCCTCTGCAGACACGATTCACAGTTTTGTCTGTACCGGGCACCGCTTCGGTAAGTGTAAATACACCCAATTTAGTCCCACACACTTATTGATCCATGATACAGCGTCTGGTGTCTGGGGGCAGCGCCGGCAACCGAACCACAGCGGTATGTCGGCTAAGCCATCTGCAGGCAATGAACTACCGATGGACTTTGATGATAACATCCTGTTTTGATCTGGGTGACATTCATTGACATACTGCACATAGCATCTGCTGTGTGCAGTTTTTCTATCTACTATACCGGAGGCTCCCATGGGAACTCGTTACGATACCGACGTGGTCGCCTGGGCGAATGAACAGGCGGCGTTACTGCGTGCCGGTAAACTCAGCCAGCTGGATATTGACAACATTGCCGAGGAGATAGAGGACGTAGGCGAGAGTGAAAAGCGCGAACTGGCCAGCCGGATGGCGGTTTTACTGGCTCACCTTCTGAAGTGGCAATTTCAACCTACCCATCGCGGGACAAGCTGGGAACTGACTATTAAAGGACAACGTGGTCTGATTGAGCGTCGTATCAAGAAAACGCCCAGCCTGAAGATGACGATGGTCGATCAGGAGTGGTTAGAAGATACCTGGTTTGATGCGCTGGCTATAGCATCACAAGAAACGGGGATCGGCCTGGATAAATTACCGGCTTCCTGCATCTGGACCGCAGAGCAGATCCTGAATCAGGATTATTACCCGGAACTATAATCTGAGCTAATTTTCCGGCTGTACAGGTCGGTTATCATATATCTGAAGGATCGTCGACAAACAGCCAGTGAGAAGAACGGTTGAACGCTGGGGATGTTCATTTATCCTGATGAATTTTTTATGAAGAATCACCACATAGATATACCATGTGGTGATATACACTCAGGACCAGCGTTTAATGATGATGGATGTATTAATACCGCCAAAAGCAAAGTTGTTACTCTGCAAAAACTCACAATCAATATTGCGCGCTTGATGCATGATATAATCCAGCTCGCCACAGTTAAGGTCTGGTTCATTCAGGTTTAGCGTAGGCGCAAACCAGCCTTCCCGCATCATTTGTAGACTCATCCAGGCTTCGAGTGCGCCACAGGCACCAAGCGTATGACCGAAATAGCTTTTCAGCGAGGAGATCGGCACCTTATTACCGTAAATGGCTGCTGTTGCCAGACTTTCTGCCATATCACCACGATCGGTCGCCGTACCATGAGCCGAAATATAGCCGATATCACTGGCGCTTAATTGCGCGATTTTCAGCGCTTGCTCCATACAAGACTGCATGGTTTCGCGCTGCGGCTGGGTGATATGCGCGGCGTCGCAGTTGGTGGCAAAGCCGATGATTTCACCGTAAATGGTCGCGGCGCGTGCTTTGGCGTGCTCCAGTTCTTCGAGGATGAGCGTACCTGCGCCTTCACCAATCACCAGCCCGTCACGATTTGTATCGAACGGCGATGGTGTGGTTTTCGGCATATCGTTATGCTGGCTGGTGGCAAAAAGTGTATCAAAAACGGCCGCTTCTGAAGGGCATAACTCTTCGGCACCACCGGCAACCATCACCGTTTGATAACCGTGACGAATCGCTTCCCACGCATAACCGATCGCCTGACTGCCTGACGTGCAGGCGCTGGAGGTCGGGATCACCCGCCCGCGCAAGCCAAAAAACAGCCCGGTGTTAACGGCGGTTGTGTGTGGCATCATCTGCACATAGGTGGTGCCGGTGATGTTGTTAGTGTGCTTTTCAGTCAGCATGGTGGCAAATTCGCTCACCGGCCCGGTGCTACCGGTCGATGAACCATACGCAATGCCAGTTTCGCCGTTGGTTAATATCGGATCGCCAATCAACCCTGCCTGCTCTAATGCCAGCTCTGTCGCTCGGGTCGACATTTGCGATACGCGGCCCATCGAACGGATACGCTTGCGAGTGTAGTGCTCCGGCAGTTTGAAATCATCAATAGGCGCGCCAAGCAAGGTGTGCAGACCATCGTATACCTGCCACTCCGGCATTTTGCGCACCGCATTTTCATACGCCAGTAAGCGTGCAGAAACGTCCTGCCAGTTTTCACCAAAGGCAGTTACGCCGCCCATTCCTGTAATCACTACGCGACGTGTCATAACATCCCTCCATTAATGGAAATAACCTGGCGAGTGATGTAACCCGCAATATCAGACATTAAATAGCTGGCCAGTCCGGCAACTTCTGCCGCCTGGCCCATGCGTTTCATCGGGATCATCGACATCGCTTCTTTCAGCGCGCGCTCTTCCATCTCGATCATTCCGGTATCAATGAGCCCCGGCGCGATGCAGTTGACGGTGATGTTGCGTTTCGCGAGTTCGATAGCCAGTGCCTTGGTGGCACCGATAATGCCCGCTTTGGCGGCACTGTAATTCACCTGGCCGCGATTCCCCATGATACCGGAAACTGACGACAGCGTGATGATGCGCCCGCCCTGGCGCGCGCCGATCATCGGCATGATGCACGGCTGAATAACGTTGTAGAAACTGTCGAGATTGGTGTGGATCACCGCATCCCAGTAGTCATGGCTCAAAGCCGGAAAGGCGGCGTCGCGGGCGATCCCAGCGTTACTGACCACACCGTACCAGGCACCGTGTTGCGCGATCTCGTGTTCCAGCACTTCCTGACACTGTTCGCGGTTAGCGACGTCAAAACTAAGCAAACGCCCGTTACCCCCGTTGGCGAGAATAGTGTTCAGCGTTTCCTGAGCACCTGCTGCGTCATGGTGATAATGCACGCCAATATGAAAGCCATCTGCCGCCAGCTGGCAGGCGATGGCGCGACCAATGCCTTTGCTGGCACCGGTAACCAGAACTGAACGACTCATCAGGACGCTCCTTGTTGAAACAGGGTGGAAAGTTGTTCTGCGGTCGGCAGGAAGGTGTTAATGCGGCCCGTCGCTTCGCCGTCATTAATGCTGCATTCAAAACAGCCAAAGCGTTCATCCTGCATCAGCAGTTTGACGGTGATTATCAGCGTCTGACCTGCACCCAGAATGCCAGTCGTGCAACACAATTCACGCGCGCCCAGTACCATCCCTAACTCAATACTGTTTTTGCCCTGCTGGCGGCGATGCCAGCCAGACCAGACGCCGATGGTTTGTGCCATCAGTTCGAGGGCAAACCAGCCAGGCAGATTGCCGTCCTGGTCGAGAAATGGGGCCAGTACGCCACTGGGCGAGACCGTCACACGGCACACCGCGCTGTCATCGCTGACGCTCACCACTTCTTCAAGAAGCAACATGGGCGCGTCGTGGGGCAGATAGGCGCCGGGTGATAAATAGTGGCTCACGAAACCCTCCCGAGCAGAATACTGGCGTTATTACCGCCAAAGGCGAAGGAATTGGACAGGATCACCGGACGTGCCAGCGGCTGCGGTTTGTCGATAATGCCACACGGTGGCAGCGTTGGATCGCGTGGCGACAGGCTGAAATCCTGGGCGGGAAGCGGTAAATCACGTTGTAAGATCAACATACTCATTGCCGCCTCGGTAATGCCCGCCGCGCCCAGTGTATGGCCGGTCAAATGTTTGGTTGAACTGCACGGTACACGTTCGCCAAACAGGGTATTAACCACCCTTGATTCAATCTGATCGTTGAGTTGTGTGGCGGTGCCGTGCAGGTTGATATAGCCTACGTCATCCGGCGTAAGCTGCGCGTCCACCAGCGCCTGATTAATGGCGCGAATCGCCCCTTCACCTTGCGGATGCGGGGCAGAAATATGGTAAGCATCGTTCGATTCACCGACCCCCAGCAACGCGATGGGCTGCGGTTCTCGGGTCATCAACATCAGTCCCGCCCCCTCGCCAATGGTGATACCTGCGCGGTCACAACTGAACGGCTGGCATACAGTTGGCGACAGCGATTCAAGGCTGTGAAAACCGTTAATGGGCATCCGACTTAAAGTATCTGCGCCACCAACAATGGCGACATCGACCAGTCCCGCTTCGATCAGCCTGCGCCCGCTGATTATCGCTCTGGCACTGGAAGAGCAGGCGGTTGAAAGGGTATAGGCTGGCCCGTCGAGCGCCAGCCAGTGGCTGAGAAAGCGCGATGGATCGCCGAGTTCCTGTTGTGCGTATTGCCACGAGGTGCTTGGCTGCCCGTGGGTGCACAGGTTAACGTGTGTGTCGCCTTCATGCAGACCGGAGGTACTGGTGCCGAGGACAATCGCGATGCGCTCGCGGCCATATTGAGCAATAGCATCATCAACCTGCGGCTGGATCTGTGCGAGTGCCGCCAGCAGGATCTGATTGTTACGTGAGCGGTGCGCAGCGAATTTTTCGGGGATAACCGGAAGCTCGCCATCCACGCCAGCTAAGATTGCCTGCGGATGTCCCTGCAACCAGCCTGCGCGTGGACGCATACCGGGGGCGACGCCGCGAGTCAGATTGGCCGCGATCTCATCCAGGTTATTTCCCAGCGCGTTGATCATGCCAACAGCGGAAATATAAATCATATCAGTTATCTAAGTATTGAATGGTGATGTGGTATTGAAACACATGCTGCTCAATACTGATCGGCATGCGTTTGCCTTTGTTATTCAGATAGGTGATTTCCGTGACCAGCTTGCCACTGGCGTTACGCAGTTCGCGTTTGTCACCGTTGTCGCGAAGCGTCCAGCCTGCGGGGAGTTGCGGCTGCCAGGCGCTGATCGGCCAGTGGCCGAGCATGACATCAGCCAGAACCTGACTTGCGGGCGGTAACTGCGGAACGACGATCGATTGCTCGGCGCGTAGCCCTTTGGCATCGTAGGTCACCAGAAACAGGCGAATGCCGACCGACGACAGTCCGGCAAGGGTGATTTTCTGGTCGTCGGCGTTAAGCATCACTAACAGCGACTGGGTTTGGCCGTTATAGCTGCCGGTTAACAGTTGTTGGGAATTGATGGCGGGCGCAATCCCTGGCGCAGGCAGCGTGATGCGTGTGCCTGGTTGCAGCCAGGCCTGTGGACGACCTTTCTGCGCCGGTTGTGAGAGGCTACAGCCGGTGAGGATCAGCGTGGCAGTCAGGGCGAGCGCCCGCCAGAATGTGGGTTTGATCATTTTTGGGTTCTCTTTTTATCGGGCATCGCCAGGGGCGAAAGCAGGAAGGCGGTGAAAATACCGCTGACCAGCACAATGCCAAAACTACTGATGGCCTGAGTGGCGCTGAATACCAGCATTCCCAGCGTCAGCAAAGTGGTGAGCATTGCCAGAGTGATCGCCAGGAGCGAAGTTAACGGTGTGCCGCGCGGATTACTGAAAAATAGCGTGTAGTTGATGCCGATGCCAAGCACCAGCACCAGCGCCAGTAGCGAAAAGAGATTGACTGCCTGCCCGATAATCGCCAGTACCGCCAGACCGCAGCCCAGCGAAAGCACAGAAGGTATAAGGCAGATAAGCCCTTTACGCCAGCCGAGGCGGGCCACCGCGCCGCAGGCAATCACCGCCAGCGCTACCAGCAACAAGCCAGTTAAGACATGACGGTAAAGTGCGAACAACTCATCAAAGGTGCTTTTGCGATCAACCCAGGCAATGCCGTCAGGGTAAGAGGTGGAAATTTCCCGTAACGCCGCACTATTTTTAATCCCTTCGACCGGTACCAGTACGCCACTTGCGCCGTTTTCCAGCGTTAGCCACAGCAAACGCCAGCCTTCACTGGCCGGGCTTGCCAGCCATTCATCGACTTTCACTGGCATAGCGTTGAGATCCGGATTGACCGCCGTCAGTCCGGCGTTTTGCAGCGCTTTCGTTACCGTCGGGACCGCCATTTTCAGCAGCTGTAAATCTTCCTCCTGGCGCGCCAGGGAGTTCAGTGGAATGGTGCGATAGCTGCTGATAAGACCCTCTTTTTTCGCCTTCTCCAGCGAGGTGATAAATTTCTCCAGCCGCTGCAATGTTTGCTGTGGCGCATCGCCGTAAATCACAAACCATTTTTGATCGACGCTCTGTCCGGTCAGGGCGGTGATGGTTTTCTCCTGCGCCAGAATATGCTGCGGTAGCGCCTGTAACTGCGAGATATCGTCATCTATGCGCAGCATTGACATCCCTGCCAGTGAAAACAGCGCCAGCGCGATGGGCAGACCCCGGCGCAGTGTTTTATTGCGCCGCCATGCCGCCAGCCAGCGCAGCATCAGCGCCATTGCCGGAACCGGACGCACCGGCAGGTTACGGCACAGCCACGGATGCCAGAACAGGACAGTCAGACAAGAGGCGCTCAACCCGACGGCAGCAAAAATCGCCATCTGGCGAATACCGGGGAAGGGGGCGAGCATGATAATCAGATATGCCGCCACCGTGGTGAGCAGCGCCAGCAGCAGCGCATTGCGTACTTTCGCCAGGCTTTGCCACGGCGAAATGTCGTTACCGTGCACCATCCGCTCGGTGAGGTAATAGAGCGTATAGTCAGCGGAAATGCCGATAACGCTCATGCTCATCACCAGCGTCATGAGATGTAATTCGCCGAAAACCAATAAGGTGACGACCATTCCCGCCACTGCGCCGATGGCGATAGAGATCACGCAAAGCAGCAACGGGCGTAAAGAGCGGAACACCGCCACAATCAGCAATATCACCCCCAGCAGTGTTGCCACACCCAGGGTGGAGACATCCTGCTTTGCTTGTTGGCTGGCGTAATCGCTGTAAAACACGGTGCCGCGGGAGAGCAACTGCGCCTGCGGGTAATGTGTTTTCAGATCTTTTTCCAGCCTGTTCAGGGTGGTGATGAGCTGGTGGGTTTGCTGCATATCAAACGACGATCCCGCCAGTTCACCGTGCAGCAGATACCAGTAATTGCCTTGTGGATCCTGAGTCACCAGCCAGCCATCCATCAGTTGCAAGCGCTGGCCAGTTTTCGCCATCGCCAGTTGCGAGCCGCGCATCAGCATCAGCGGATCGTTTTGCAACTCTTTGCCGCTTACCCCGGCGAATGCGGTATAAAGCTGGGAGAGGATCCACTGAGCCTGCGCTTCTCCGCCGTTTTGCAGGCGCGCGCGGGTATCGGGGTCAATCAGCGCGTTGCGATGCTGCCAGAAAAATGTCCCCCACGCCTGCTGGCTGGCGGCATCCATGGGACCTTTAACTTCGGCGAGCGCAGCGGATTTTTGCAGCAGTGTCAGCCACGTCTGAGCCACCCTGGGATTGGCCTCTTTACCGGGGCTGACCAGCCACACCAGTTGCCTGTCCAGACGCTGCATAAAGCCGTCATTCAGCGCCGGAGGAATATCGCCCATCGTCTGTTTGGGTAACATCGCCAGCACGCTGCTGTTCAGCCGTGATTGCGGCAGCAGGATCAGCAACGCCGCCGCCATGAGCAGACAAAGGATCCCCCATAACAGCGCGGGGCGTTTACTGGGTGGCAAAACGTTGGCGTTCGTCATCGGTCAGTTGCGCGGGTGTTAGTTGATGTTGGGTGAGGGTGATATCGGTGCGATCGCCCTGTTTATCATTAAGCTGAATGCTCTCCAGATAGGTTTGTCCCGCGAGATCGATCGTATTGAAAATTTTATCCAGCGGCGTGGTGGTCGGTATCAGGCGTAGCGTCCAGCGATCTTCGCCTTTATCGGCAAATTCGACGCGGAAGTTTTGTTCCAGCACGTTGCGATCAGCCTGGAACAGCGCACGCAGCAGGTGGTTGAACTGAAACATCTGCGGGTTATTTTCCGCCGTGATGATTTGCGGCGGCTGACCGTTGATCACCTGCACCATACGTTTATCGTCCAGCAATAATTGCATCGGGAACGGTGCGGTTTGATCCCATAACAGCCCATGATCGCGAGCGATCAACATTTGACCCTGAGAACGCAGCGGCTGCGGCAGATCTTTAATTGTCCGGGTTTGATCGAAATGGGCACGGATCACGGACTGCTCGGTAAAGTGTTGCTGAAGATCGTCCAGCGTCAGGGCGCTGACAAACGGGCTTATCAGTAACGCCAGCAGGGGGAAAAATTTCATGCTTTGATTCCTATGCGTTCAAACAGAATATCGGGACTGACTAAGCACAGTTCACGGCTTTGCTCATCGACCGCAACCTGGATGGTGTATCCGGTGGTGGTGCGTTTTCCCGTTTCGGCATCGAAAATCTGATAACCAATCCGCAGGCGATTTTCGAACTCTTCGAGATGCGCCCGCACGCGGATGCGCTGCTCGAAGGTGATGGCATGGCGATATTTCACCTGTGCATCGACCACGGGCCACAAATAACCGGACGTTTTCATCTGCCGATAGCCGTAATTGAACTGGTTGAGCAGTGCCTCGCGTGCCACTTCAAAGTAGCGAAAATAGTTACCGTGCCAGACCACGCCCATCATATCGACATCGTGAAATGAAATGGTCAGCTCGACTTCAGCGGTAAATCGGGGGTCGTTAAGCACCTTTTACTCCTTGTCCTGGACTTCCGGCAGTTGCCAGAAATCGAAAAAGTTAAACCAGTCGAGGGGCGACTGGAGCGCGTAATATTCCAGACGCGCGGCGTAGTGGTCGATCGCGTTTTGCAGCGCCTGTTGGCGTTTTCCACGCGGCAACAGCAGCGGGTCGGCAAAGGTTTCGCAGTGAATATGCAGCTTGCCGTGCTGGCGCAGAGCGAAAATCAGATTTACCGGGCAGCGCAAAATGGACGCGAGAATAAATGGCCCCTGTGGAAAAGGCGCAGGCTGACCCATAAACAGACTCCAGCAGACGCGCCATTCGCCGCCGCGTTGTGGGTTGATGGCGATGCGGTCACCGACAATCGCTATCCATTCGCCGCCATCCAGCTTCTCTTTGAGCAGGATGGCGGTTTCAGGGCCGATATTCGTCACCGATATCAGGTTGATTTCAGCCTGCGGGGCCATTTCCTGCATTATCTGTTTAAAGCGTTGCGCGTTTTCGCTAAACACCAGCGCGTTAACGGTTTTGTAGCCCTGAATTTGCGCCAGTGCCCGGCACACTTCCACATCGCCAAGATGTGACGTCAGCAGCAATTTACCGCGCGGATCGCTGACGTTGAACGCCGCTTCTGCACCTGGCGCGAATAGCACATCACGCCCGAGTTGCAGTTCGCCGCGCCAGCTGGCGATTTTGTCGAACATGGCGTTGCCGAAACGCAGGAAATGCTGATAGCTGTTGAGTTTTGCCGTCTGTGGCTGGCGCTGGTGCACACGGGCGAGCCAGTCTTGCGATGCTTTGCGCGCACGGCTGGCGCTGAGCCAGTAGACACCCACCACCGGGTAAAGCAACGCGCTAAACACTGTTCTTCCCAGCAGGCGCCAGATCAGCAGCATCAGACGCATTCCCCATAACCCTTTCACTTCACTCTGCCGTGCCCAGTGGCTGGAAGAGTGGCGCCTCAGTAGTAAAGGTATACGCGGCAACATGCCGAAAAACAGACGCATGTGCATTAGCGAGATGCGGACGTTATCTTTCAGGGCATCAAAGTGCGACAGCCCGTCCAGCGGATAGGTGACGCGGGTCGGCACGAAATAGCTGGTATTTCCCTGCCAGTAGAGGCGCACCATCACTTCGGTGTCGAAATCCATCCGCTTGCCGATGGTGGCGTGTTTTGCCAGTTGCAGCGTTGGCGCAACCGGATAAACGCGAAAGCCGCACATACTGTCTTTCAGTTGCAGGGAAAGCGTTTCGATCCAGACCCAGATGTGGGTTATCCAGCGCCCGTACAGCCGTGAGCGGGGAATGGATTCATCGTAAATCGGCTGGCCGGAGATCAGTGCCGCGGGATGCTGTTCGGCAAGTGCCAGCAGTTTGGGGATATCTTCAATCGCGTGCTGACCGTCAGCATCCACCTGCACCGCATGGCTGTACCCCGCGTCTGCCGCCGCCTGTAAGCCGCGCATCACCGCCGCGCCTTTGCCTGCGTTTTGTGCCAGGCGAATTAAGGTCACGCCCGGTTGCCCGGCAATCAGGTTATCCAGTTGCTGTTGCGTGACGGCATCACTGCCGTCATCCACGACAATACAAGGCAGATTAAATGGCTTAACACGCGCCAGCACGCCCGGCATCATTGCGCCGTGGTTGTAGCAGGGGATCAACACGCAGGGAGAAAAGTTTACCGGCATAGACGGATCTTCCCGCTGCTGGCCGTGTGGCGCTCGTCACCGTCGTGACGCTGATAGCTGAAAGCGAGTACCTGACTGGTTTCCTGCCATGTTAAGTGCAGGGTGGTGGTCGTCCCAGGTAAAAGCGGTGCCTGAAATTTAACATTTTGGATACTATGAAAATGCCATCCCGGGGCAAGCAGCGTAGTCGCATAATGCATGACCCAGTCCAGTTGTGCCACACCAGGTAACAGCGGCTGTATGGCAAAATGACCGTTAAACCAGAAGAGCGTTGGGTCGATATACAGGCAGATTTCCATTACCTGCGGTTGAACCTGATGGCGCTCAATTTCATGGGGTCTCATGAAATAACTCCTGTAATTGCGCATAGATACGCTTGTTCATACTGTTAACCGGGATTTCATCAACAATGCGCCAGTAACGAGGTACGGCAACGGATTCAAGCCAGGGTAATAGTGCTCTGCGCCAGGACAATTCCTGCGCCTTTCTCCCGGCGTATTGCCATTTTTGACGGGCCTCTTCATTCAGTACAAACACGACACCGATAGCCTGGCGACCACCGCGCATTAATGGGATTGCAGCGACATCGAGAATACCATCAAGCGCCAGCAATCGCTGTTCAACTTCATTCAGTGATATCCGCTTCTCTTCAATTTTTACCACCCGATCACGTCGTCCAAGAAGGTGGAACTGACCGTTTTCATTGAACTGCAGCATATCGTCAAGCACCAATCCCTCAGCAGGGATAAGTGGCGAAAAGACACGAACATTCTCATCTTCCGGTGAAAGATGTACCTCAGGAAAGGTAAACCACGGGATATTATCCTGTTGACGATAACGCCATGCGAGAATACCTGTTTCGGTACTGCCATAAATTTCATCCGGCCAGATATTCAACCAGGTGAACGTTTTCTCCACATCCTGCCAGGGGAGCATACCGCCTGCCGAGAGAATCATCGCCACAGAAGGCGGTGTCAGATGAGGGTCGAGTCGCTTCAGAAACGCCGGGCTGCTGACAAAGGCATAGCGATGCCCATGGCTTAATGCGGCCAGTTGCTCAGCATACCAGAGCATAGCGGCATGCAGTGGTAGCCCCAGTGCCATAGGTAAAAAAATCCGGAAAGTCAGTCCATACAGGTGCAGTGGCATCACGGATGCCACAATCCGACAGCCCTGTAGCCGATATGCAAAGCGACCTGCCAGCATTTTTGCCTCTTGATCAAGGAGGGTAACAGGTTTTGCAATTTGTTTGGGTTGTCCGGTTGAGCCCGATGTGAACAGCTCAATAAATGCGTCAGAAGCAATGTCGTCAAAGGCTATCGTATCGGTGGTCATCTGGTGCGATGTGCTGACAAGAAACTGAGGGCCGCGCCAGTCCAGCGCTTTATCACTCAGGATGCCATCAAACAAAGCGCGTTGCGCATTGAGTAAAACGGCACGGTTATGGCCTGGGATGACCGGGATTTTCCCGGAGTGTAGCGTAGCCAATAACGCTACAATAAACAGATAACTGTTTTCAAAACAAAGCCCCCAGCGATTGCCCGGCTGCTGGCGTAAATGGTCGATCACAAGTGCTACATCATGACGCAGATGTCCCAGCGTCCAGGTGTCTTCCCCAAGCCAGGCAACCGGGGTTGTTACAGGACGGGGGGCTGTCAGCCACTGTGAAAGTGAGAGAGTCTGATTCATCATGTTTTCCGCGTGATCATCTGACGACGTATCAGCCATTCCCCTGCTGTCAGGGAACCTATCAGAAGATAGGCAATGACACCGTTCCAGACGGTCCATAAGGACATATTGCCCAGCAGCGCGGTAAATAACGCAATACTGCCGTTGAAGATAAAAAACAGGCACCAGACCTGCGTGACACGGCGGGTATAACGTACGCCTTTTTCCGGCAGGTCTGGCTGTTGCAATCGTGCCAGTCGCTCCACAATCGGCATCGCCGACCACAGTGAACCGCCAAAAGCCGCCAGCATGACTGCATTAACCACCACCGGGTAAAACAGCAGTAACTGGTGTGATTTCAACAGAAAGCTGGCAACACATAATGCGATCCCCACGCCAGCGACGATTTGTGTGACGACTTGTAGCGACCCCGCCTGACGACGGGTTTGGTGCAGGCGCAACAAAAACAGCAACGCCATTAACGGCATCAGCCAGTGCAGGCCGTTATGTGCCAAACCAAACCAAATCACAAACGGCCAGGTGATCAGTAATAATCCGGTCAGCAGCTTAATCATGGATAGTGAGCGAGTGCCCGACATCAGATCAGGCTTCTTTTAGCAGACGCTCTACAGCCTCGACGACATCCTGGACTGTATGTACTGCTTTAAATTCTTCCGGCTTGATTTTCTTACCCGTTTTCTTTTGCAGGTGCACAATCATGTCTACGGCGTCGATGCTGTCCAGTGCCAGATCTTCGTACAGGCGCGCTTCAGGTTTGATGAGCTGTGGCTCGATTTCAAACAGCTTTACCAGCAGGGAAGAGACTTCCTGATAAATGGTTTGTTGGTCTGTCATGATGTCTCTCCTTAAGCGCGGTGTGCAGCAATAAAAGAAGCCAGAGTGGCGACGGAGAAAAAGTGCTGACGCATCTCTTCGCTTTCCGCTGAGAGCACGATGCCGTACTTATTTTTTACTGCCAGCCCCAGTTCCAGTGCATCGATAGAGTCCAGCCCCAAACCGTCGCTAAACAGGGGGGCGTCGGTATCGATATCATCAGCGCTCAACTCGTCCAGATTGAGCGTGCTGATGATGAGGTTTTTTATTTCCAGATAAAGCTCTTGCATTATTTATTCCTGAGAGAGGTAAACAACCTTGTTGTAATTGAAGCAAAAGATGCCGGTTTAACTGCCTTGCTGCCAGTGCCGGTTCTTGTGAAGTTGCATCGTAAAATTTATTGATTTCTATCCGATCGCGGACTTCAACGGTAAAAAACGGCCGCTCAGGCGGAACGTTATACCATTTACTTTGTTTATCCAGCAGATGCTCGCTACAGCTGATCTTCACGATGCGTAAATCGCTGGCGCAGCGCACGGCAATATTCGCCGCTCCGCGCTGCAACGTCATTGCTTCACCGGGCCTGGTGCGCGTGCCTTCGGGGAAAATCAGGATAGTGTCCCCCTGCGCTAGTCGCTGTTGGCAGCAGGGCAACAGGGTTTCAGCCTGGCTATTGATTAAATAATCTGCTGCCCGAACGACGTTGCCAAGAAAAGGATTTTTTAACAGCGTGCTTTTCACCAGACAGTCCGTTTCTGGCATGACTGACGCCAGCAGCACGTAATCGATCAGCGTAGGATGATTGGCTACGATAAGGCAACCACGTTCCTGACGTAAGATTTCAGCCCCATCAATACGATAATCCAGCACGCCAACGCCTTTCGCGATGGTTAAAAACAGGCGAAAACTGGCGGCAATACTGCGACGTTCCAGACGACAGCGGCGGGAAGCATCCGATACCAAAACCGATAATACATTAAACCACACCACAGAAAGTAACAGACCGCCGAGACCAAACAGGATAAAACATAACCCGGTCATGACCAGTCGCCATACCCACTCCAGGCGCGACATCAGCTTCCTCATCTGCGGCTCCAGCACCACTGAACACGCTCGCCAGGCAGTGAAAATGTGTCTGCATTTTGTAAATAGTACTGTAAAAACAACATGCTTTGCGGCAGTGTTATCTCATTGCCCGCCATGGCTGGCTGCATTTCACATTGCAACTCATTGCCAGCTTCAATCACCAGCGCGACGGCATACGGCCAGGTCGGCATTTCTGCGGGCAGTTGCGGGTGATAAAAGCTGGGCACAAAACCGTCAAAATCGACCATCAACACGCGCGGGTATCCCGCCTGGAACAGGCTAAGCACTTCATACAAACCTTGCTGGAAAGTGTCGCGGCCAGCCGAAAGCGATGATGAAACAATCGGTTGTTTGGCCGCAATGGTCAGGTTCCCCACGGAAGAGTTGTGCACAGAGAGTGCGAAGTCGGTCGGAGAGAATGCCTGGGCGGTTGCCAGTGCATGAACAATGCGATAATTGCGCTCCAGTTCGCCATGACGACTGGTATACAAAACGGCGTCTATCTGATGGCGGCGTAGCATGGCCAGGCCGCATTCTACGGCCAGTTTGCTGCCTGAACTGAGACGGCGGGCAGTCATCATTGGCAATTCGCTTAATTTTGCCAGTGGTGCATCATGGTCAATCGCCCACGGCTGGCGCGACCATGCTTGCCATTGCTGTGCTTCACTAAGCCCGGGTGCCAGTGCCTGCCAGTCAGTAATATTTAATGTAAATTTCATCAACGCGCGCCGCGGTAAACCAAAAATGATTAAGTAACGATTATTTCTTTTGGCATATCAATAGAGTGTGCCCAACGCCTAAATTATCGTGGCGCTCTGCTACCTGGAATCCTGCTTTATCCAGATAGTGGTAAAATTTCTCTGCACTATAGAAACGGCTGCTACCGTTTGCCATGCAGGTAAAATAAAGCGAGGACGCATTCAGGCTAAACGATGCCGCTTCAAAGCGCTGTGCATCCCAGAACAACTCCATAATGCAAAGCTTTGCCCCAGGCTTCATGACACTGGCGACTTTGCTGAGTATTTTAATTATCTTTTCGGGTGAAAAACAGTCTAAGAATTGGCTCATCCACCAGATATCCGCCTCGTTCGGTAACGGCGCATCGCTCAGTATATCCAGGGCATGAAAATCGATACGATCGGAAAAGCCAGCATTCGCAATATTTTCTTTTGCGAGCACGATTTGTTGTGGCAGATCTAATAACGTAACAGTGATGTTTTCATTGTATTCGCAGCAGCGCAAAGCCCACTTACCGGTATTACCGCCGACATCGTACAATCTTGCGGGATTGCTGGCGAATACATAAGGTAGTGCGGCGTTAAATGCGCCATCGGAATAGTAATGATCAAACGCAAACCAGCTTTTACGTGCCGCGTCAGGTAATTGCGAAAGTGCCGGATATATCGTCGGCCAGTCACCAAATACTTTTAATCCGCAAGGTTTCCCTTCATTGAGTGAATCAGCGAGGAAGAAGAGTCCCTGGTAACAGACATCCTGGGTGAAATCCATATTCACGCGTGTCATGGTGTCATGCAGGAGGTAATGGCCGATTTTTGCCAGGTAATAGACTTCCTCTTTGCAGGTAATCATTCGCCCGCTTAAGCCCATATCCAGTAACACGCTTACGGCATATTCATTCAGCGCTGTGTATTCAGCAATTGCGTTAAGGGAAGCGCCCTGTTTACCTTGTTGATCCAAATAATCTAATATTCCTGCATTGCGTAAGCATAAAGCAGCCTGGAAAAGCATAGGAGCAAAAGCAATCCTTTGTGCCTCAGTGATGGCATCCAGCGCGCTGAGCGTGTCCTGTTCGTACATATAGAATCACAATCGTAGAGAAAATTAAATAATATCAGGCCATATCCGGCCTGATATCAGCATCATTACAGCGTTGCTGCCGTAGACAGGTTAACCCGTATATCTTTATCCAGGTTACGTACCCAGCGATTATAGTTTTTGTGGACTTTGCCATTAGAAGCTTGCAGATTCAGGCTACTGTCATAATTGATGTTATAACTGGTAGCAGTATATGTAATACGAACCTCTGCAACGTGGTTTTGTGATTGATAGCGCGCTTTAATAACGCCAGGAGACACTTGTGTCATAATCCAATCGCGTTGTGCACCCGCTTTCAAAATGGCATTTTTAACCTGTTCCTGAGTATGAGCCGCACTGACAGTGGTGCTGATCTGTTGTACTGGCGCAGTACGAGAACAAGCACTTAACATACCGATGATAATTGTGATCGCAAACCATTTTATATAACGTTTCATTAATGCCTCTTATGTATGTAATATAAATCGTATAATTTATACACAAAGAGCCTGACCCATTAGACTGTTTTACTTGCCATTTTGGCCCGGCAGTGCTCGAAATACTCATGTACCGGATGTACGCTACGGTCTTTCTGCGCTGCCCGTGTCCAGACTGGCTACGTTAATAACGCCAGGGGCCAGGCTCTAAGTTAAATCTAAGTTAAATAATAATAACAGAATGTATATTGTATTAATCCCAGACTTCTTAATCAAAATATATTTTTGATTATGCTGAGCTGTCAATATATATTTTTGGCATGAGTTAAAGATATGTTAGTATCACATTACGTAAATGGCCTGTAAAGTGGAGAACGATCGACAGTTAAAATTCCTTGCCGGGCCTTTCTGGTTTGACCGCCGATATTCTGAGATTGATAAAATATGGGGGGATGCTTCCAGTGATGGAACATGTATTTTTCAATAATCGTTCCGATAACTTTTTCGTCGATCGCTACTGAGTGAGAGCAGCAGATTGTTTGACGAGCCAGCTGCTTAGCGCCTGGCCCATCAGGCTATTTTACTTGCCATTCAGGCCAGGATCCTGGAGTACGCTATTGGTTATGGTTACGGCGTTAATCGGGTGACCATACACGAAATCTGACCAGGAGAAGAGTGTGCTTACCGCACTCAGGATCGGCACTTATCGATTCTACTTTTACAGCCATGAATCTAATGAGCCATCGCATGTCCATATGGTTACATGATATCAGCGTCGCGCGGAGTATGGGGTTTGCTTCGCATGAACTTCGTGAATGACAACATTGGGTGAAAGAGCATCAGATAATACTCCAGGAGGGCTGGGATGCTTACTTTACAAAGTAAGGATGATATTCGCGTCATGAATGTTTGCATTGATGATGATTGCCTGACGGTTGATCTCATGGATGGTCGTAGCATCTCTGTTCCTGTTGCCTGGTTCCCTCGTCTTGCTGCCGGTACGGCTGAGCAACGACAAAACTGGGTGCTTTGTGGTGCCGGGTATGGTATCCACTGGCCTGACCTGGATGAGGATCTGAGCACCGAAGAGCTGCTTCGTGGTGCTAAAGGCTGATGGATGTAAAGTGGAGCACTATTCCGCGTATCTATTTAGACCGGTATCCTGATTTTGTGATCCACTACAAAAAGGGTGTATTTAATCATCAGATTATTGAGCAAATCATCAAGATCTCTCTTGAATATTTTATTTCACATATTCACGCCGAAAATATATCTTCTGTCGTGAAAAATGTTTCCGGTTTGTTTCATGGAGAAAATGACGTTTACTGAAAATTAACGGGTGTAAAACCGGGCGAAGCAATAGTATCCAGAGCTATATCAGTCTTTTTTACAGGTTATCTTAATATATATCGATTCGCTTATACATTTGTTCATGATGAATAACCATACGGTATTGTCACTCCCGGAAAATCAATCCGGAAAATATTTACAACATTCCGCCAGCAGGTATAGAGTTATCTGGCTAATACGGTGGAGCGGCTTAGCGCCTGGCGCTCCAGGCTATTTATTTTACTTGCCATTTAGGCCCTGGGCAGTGCCCGAAATCCTCATGTACGACCTGTACGCTGCGGTTTCTGCGTGCTGTCTTTCTTTCCATCACTGGTCACTCAGGATGCTGAAATATAACACGGAGTAAAAATCGTGAACCTGACAGATGCACTGAGCCGTTTAATTCCAGCCCCGCTAAACCGTTACCGACTGAATATTCCGTCATGTACGGCAAATATCGACGTGGAAAGTTTCAGCGGTTCAGAAGCGATGAGTATGCTGTACAGGTACACCATCAACTTCACCAGTATCAGCAAGAACATTGATGCCCGCCAGATGCTGCGCAAATCGGCAACGCTGACCATGGGGGCGGGTAAGCTGCTCGCGCTGACGGAACGCAAGGTGGTTCACGGGGTGGTCACTCACTTTGAGCGAACCGGTGGCTCTGCGGATGAAGCGCGGTACTGCATCGTGCTGGAACCGTTCCTGGCGTTGCTGGGGAACCAGTTTCGTACCCATCGTTTTTTCGTCAATAAATCGGTGCCGGAAGTGGTGGCTGAGGTGCTCACGGAGCATGGGCTGAGAGGCTGGGAATATGAATTTACCCTCAGAGCCGACTATCCAAAGCGTGAGCAGATTAACCAGTATCAGGAAAGCGACCTCGCCTTCATTGAACGTCTGCTGGCTGAGGTGGGGATTTTCTACTTCTTCACCCTGCAGCCGGACACCCGGACCGAAGTGGTGCATTTCGCGGACAGGCAGAGCGCATGGACGTTTGGCAAAAAGCTCCCGCTGAACAGCCCGTCAGGGGCGAATGACAATGCGACGGATTCGGTATGGGACGTGCAGGTCCGGCATAACGTGGTGGCGCATTCGGTTACGGCCAGTGACTACAACCACCGCGAAGCCCATAAAATCCTGACATCCGTTGCTGCAGACATGACACGCGGTGAAGGGGAAGGGAATACCTATGGGGATGTGTACCATTATCGCCCGCGGCACCTTGAACCTGGCGACAAAATCACGCCGGCAGCAGAAACCGGTAACTTCTGGGCGCGTCTGGAGCATGAACGTTTCCTGTCCACCCAGACCACGGTGACCGGCAGCAGTACCGACCACACCCTGGGGCCAGCCCAGGTGCTGACGATTACCGAAACAGCTATCCCGCCGACACTGCCGCGTGAAACCGAAAATGGGCTTGCCATCATCAGCGCCAGTTACTCCGCCAGCCGTAAGAATGCCCTGAAAGTGGAATGGGCGGCGATGCCGTACTACGACAACCGCTGCTGGCGTCCTGCGGCTAAAAAGCGCCCTGTGGTGAGTGGTACGCTGACGGCGCGCGTGACCAGCGCAAAAGATGACGACATCTACGCCTGGCAGGATGCATCGGGCATGTACCGGGTGAAATTTGATGCTGACCGCGACGACAAACACCCGGGGATGGAAAGTATGCCGGTGCGCTTTGCCAAACCCTACGGTGGTGACAAATACGGCTTCCACTTTCCACTGATACAGGGGACTGAAGTGGCGATTGCCTTCTATGAAGGCGATCCCGATCGCCCGTATATTGCCCATGCCCTGCACGACTCCCGCCACGTTGACCACGTCACTGAGGTTAACAGTACACGCAATGTTATCCGTACTGCTGGCCTGAACAAGCTTCGGATGGAGGACAAGCGCGGCCAGGAGCATGTCAAGCTCAGTACCGAGTACGGCGGCAAGACGCAACTCAATTTAGGTCACAACGTAGACGCATCCAGGAAGCTGCGCGGCGAAGGTGCTGAGCTGCGAACTGACCGGCATGTTTCCATTCGCGGTGGGGCGGGGGTGTTTATTACGGCGGATAAACAGCCCAAAGCACAGGGTGAAATGCTGGATATGAATGCGGCAGTTGCCCAGTTACAGAGTGCGTTACAACGGGTCACCGCACTGGCTCAAAGTGCCGGAGCTTCCGGCGCACTGGATGCGGATATCGCTTCACAACAGCAACTTGCCCGGGCACTGAATCAGCTCAAAGACGCCGGATTACTGTTATCTGCCCCTGCGGGGATTGGAGCGACGACACCTGAAAATATTCAACTTGCCGCGGGCCACACCCTGACGGCCACAGCGGGTGAAAATGCGGATATGACGATTTTCAAACGGTTTACCGTTGCGGCAGGTGAAGCCATCAGCCTGTTTGCCCAGAAAATGGGCATGAAGATCATTGCGGCACGGGGCGAGGTGGATATTCAGGCACAATCTGATGCCATGAGACTTCAGGCCGCTCAGAAGATGGCCATTAATAGCACTAATGGTGAAATGGTACTGAATGCGGCCCAGGGGATTACCCTGACCACTAAAGGCGGTGCTTACATCAAAATCAAGGATGGATCGGTGGAAATTGGCGCACCCGGAAAAATTGATCTGAAAAGTACCAATGTTCTGTGGGGGGGAAGTGCCTCTCTGGAACAGGCGCTGAAGCCAGCAACCGTAAAAGATCCGCAGTATCAGTTTCCTGTGAATGGTGGGTTTCAGGTCGTCGACAAGGTGACTCAAACTCCCAAACCCTGGATGGCTTATCGGATAGAAACACCTGAGGGCAAAATCCTGCGCGGCAGGACCGATGAAAATGGCTATACACAAAAACACTATGGTATTGACCCGCAAAATATTAAGTTATTTTTTGAATAAATTAAGGTGGTCAGAATATGGTTACGAAAGCGAATGCTGATGCTGAATGTCGGCTCAGTAAATCTGACAATAATATCACACAAGTCTGTCACGAATCAGGGCAGCTCTATTTTCGTCCTGCAACTGAAGAATGTATTGTCATTCCTGCGCAGGACGCGGGCGAGTTTGAAACGCACTGTCTGGAGATGATGGTGTGTGTTGATGAGTTCCATCGGGCAAACCATGCTTATTCTGCGGCAGTGGAAAAATATGGTCAGCAAAGACAGCAGGGCGGTGCGGATACTGACGCCCAGGCGGCGGAGGTTGTTGCCGCAGAAACCACGCTGGAAAAAAAGCGGGCAGCGTTGCTGGATAAACTTAAGGATGGAGAAACCAATAATATGGGATATCAGGATGTGGTGGAGCTGCTGCCGTTACTCGATACCCGCAGAAGGGGACCGGGGAATCAGCGGCTGGGTCGGCGTTATGTCTATGCCCGCCAGGGTTATTATTCTGAACGAGCCGGCGGACGTTCTCAGGCTGGCGCCAGAAAGCAGTGGCGTACTATCCGGCTGAAGGATAAGGACACCGCAACCGGGAAAGAGAGTATCTATACGGTTGACAGTCACGGTCGTCGAAAGATTGATACCACAAAACTGAAAGAGCAGTTAAGCGGGGAATTATTACCAAAATTAAAAACGGAACTTAAAGATTATGTCAATCTGGATGATTATAATCTGGATGAGACATTATTTGACTGGGCGAAAAGCTGGAATGACAGCGTGGCTGGTTCGCATAGTTTTGATAACGGTATTGAACTGTCGGGTGCCGCACAGTTTATGCGCTTTATTTCTAATCTTGGCGCAGAGGCGGAATTTGACTTCAATGAAGGAAGCCTGAAAGTTAAAGGGGAAGCAAAAACAACGGTTTCGATCGCATCAGGTATCGGACGCGCCGACTTTTATATTCCGGACCGGCTGGGCTGGGATTTACGTTATATTCCAGGGGAGGAGAGTGAGGCCGCTAAGATGGAGCAGGTATTAACCGGGCTGAATATGGGCGTGGTGCGGATTTACATTGAAAACCAGCTCATTGGTTTTGTCGGTGCTTCGGTCCAGATAGAGGGTCAGCTTCAGGTCATGCTGAAGGATGACGTGCTGCAGATTGTTACCGGTCAGCCCCGGGGGCGATTGCCGCGCTTTCATGAGCGTCAGTCAGGCCGCAGCGGCCAGTTTTACCGGCAAATGAAAAAAGAGGATGAAGGCGTGACTGTTTCAGCAGAGGTCTTTGCGGGGGCCAGTGCTGAATACGCGCTTAAAGGCGCCCTTCAGTGGCTGAAGCCCACGCCGCCGCCCTCTGTGGACAGTACCGTTATCCCCAAAACGACCGGGGAATTTACCGATTTTGCCGCGATTGGTGCCAGCATTGCTGGCCTGGCGGGGATTGGCGCAGGGGCTAAATTCTTATGCACCTTTATTAATGGTAAATTCTGCTTTAAGGTTGCCGCCAGCCTGTGCTGTGGTGTCGGCGCAAAAGGGGCGTTTATTTGTGAAGTGGGGGGTAAAGCCCTGGGGGAGTTTGGCTACTGGCTGGCCTATCAGCTATATGTTCTGAGCTATCGTTTTTTTGACCTGGTGGTAAGAGAGGCATTTGAAACCTTTACCCGAATATGTGTGATGAAGATGGCGGATCTGAAGGAAGATATTTATGCCACATTTAATGTAATAAAAAATGATATGGATGACGTTAAAAGTAAGTTTAACACCTTTGTAAATACGCTAATTGATGAAAGCAATAAAGACAGGGAGGCATCTAAAAAACGTAATCAGTTAGCGGAAAATATTATCGCTGATCCAGAAGTGCTATTAACCTATACCCCGGAGGCGAAAGGGATTTTATTATATCTGTTGACCCGTCATGGACTGTGGGATCATGTTGATCCGGCCAACCGCGGCAACCTGCTGCTGGATATCTATCCGCGCCGGAAAGAGGCGGTTATTCAGGTACTGTACAGCATCCAGAGCCAGCGTGAGTGGATTAAGGTGATGTGTCATCGTAATCAGGACGGTTCCGATCTTACAGAGAATGATGATGAGGAGCGGGTGCTAAAGGAGCAGGAGCGGCAGTTAGAAGAATTTCTTCAGGAAGGCTTTAATCGTGACCAGGATATGAAGCGCAGGGCCGCTGAACTGGCGATGCGGGAGTTGTCAGAAATCTACCAGCGCCTGAAAACCGAGCGGGAGCGCTCCCTGGGCTATGCGCTGGCGATGAATAACACCCACTGGTATAACCTGAATCGTGCACCGAATCCCCACTTTCCACAGCGTGGTGAGTTTGGTCCCAGCGAAGCCACCATGATGCAAATGGCTTAAGGAGACAATAATGAACAAATACAGAACCGGGTTACTGGCCCTGCTACTGCTGAGCGGCTGTGATAATAATCCATCGATAAAGCCCGCGCTGGACAGCGGACAGAACACACCGCACAGCGCGGAATTACAGCGCCTGATTCACCAGGTAAAATCGAATCTGGTCTTTGTCGAAGGGGGCGATTTTTTAATGGGCGACTTCGGGGCAAAATACGGCCCGGAGAAGATCCAGCTCGACACCGAAAAAGACAGTAAACCGCTGCATAAAGTGACGCTAACCAGCTACTCGATCAGTAAATTTAAAACCACCAATCAGGAATATCAGCTTTATCTGAAGCTGAATGGTTTACAGCTAAAACAAGAGGATAACTCACTAAGTCAGGAGTTGGCTGATGCGTTAAATAAGCTGCCGGATACGCCTGCGCATATGGACTGGTACGATGCGGAGAAATACTGCGCCTGGCTGGGAAAGGTCAGTGGCCTGCCGTTTGCCCTGCCGACAGAAGCGCAGTGGGAGTATGTGGCCCGTAGTCGGGGACAGTTCATTATTGTGGGCACCAACAGTGGTGTACTGGAGATGAAGGATATTAACCATGGGATTAATATCTCTGGCTCAATGGATCGTGAAGATTTTGCCAGGAAAATGGGTCTGGCTGGCGGAACCGGGGTTGCTTTACCGGTGGACAGTTATCCCCCTAACCCGCTGGGACTCTACGATATGGCGGGTAATGGCCTTGAATGGATCAATGACTGGTATGATCCGGACTATTACCATCACTCTCCGGTTGTTGATCCCCGGGGCCCAGAAAAGCCAGTGTATAAAGATTATGAAGGTAATTACAATAAAGTATTACGAGGGGTTAGCCGTTCTGGCCCCCTTAATGGCCTGACGGTTGCCCGATTTGGTAAAGATCCCAAAACTGACGTGCTGACTAATAAAACCGTTCGCTGTGCCGTCAACAGCCTACAAGCGGTGAAATAGAGGGGGGTTATGATATTCCGGATAGCTTTTTGGTTACTGGTTCCGCTACTGCTGAGCGCCATTCTGAATGCCCCGGCGGGCGTTCTCAGGCTGGCGCCAGAAAGCAGTGGCGTACTATCCAACTGAAGAATAAGGACACCGCAACCGGAAAAGAGAGTATCTATACGGTTGACAGTCACGGTCGTCGAAAGATTGATACCACAAAACTGAAAGAGCAGTTAAGCGGGGAGTTATTACCGAAATTAAAAACGGAACTTAAAGATTATGTCAATCTGGATGATTATAATCTGGATGAGACATTATTTGACTGGGCGAAAAGCTGGAATGACAGCGTGGCTGGTTCGCATAGTTTTGATAACGGTATTGAACTGTCGGGTGCCGCACAGTTTATGCGCTTTATTTCTAATCTTGGCGCAGAGGCGGAATTTGACTTCAATGAAGGAAGCCTGAAAGTTAAAGGGGAAGCAAAAACAACGGTTTCGATCGCATCAGGTATCGGACGCGCCGACTTTTATATTCCGGACCGGCTGGGCTGGGATTTACGTTATATTCCAGGGGAGGAGAGTGAGGCCGCTAAGATGGAGCAGGTATTAACCGGGCTGAATATGGGCGTGGTGCGGATTTACATTGAAAACCAGCTCATTGGTTTTGTCGGTGCTTCGGTCCAGATAGAGGGCCAGCTTCAGGTCATGCTGAAGGATGACGTGCTGCAGATTGTTACCGGTCAGCCCCAGGGGCGATTGCCGCGCTTTCATGAGCGTCAGTCAGGCCGCAGCGGCCAGTTTTACCGGCAAATGAAAAAAGAGGATGAAGGCGTGACTGTTTCCGCAGAGGTCTTTGCGGGGGCCAGTGCTGAATACGCGCTTAAAGGCGCCCTTCAGTGGCTGAAGCCCACGCCGCCGCCCTCTGCGGACAGTACCGTTATCACCAAAACGACCGGGGAATTTACCGATTTTGCCACGATTGGTGCCAGCATTGCTGGCCTGGCGGGGATTGGGGCAGGGGCTAAATTCTTGTGCACCTTTATTAATGGTAAATTCTGCTTTAAGGTTGCCGCCAGCCTGTGCTGTGGTGTCGGCGCAAAAGGGGCGTTTATTTGTGAAGTGGGGGCCAAATCCCTGGCGGAGTTTGGCGGCTGGCTGGCCTATCAGCTGTATGTTCTGAGCTATCGTTTTTTTGACCTGGTGGTAAAAGAGGCATTTGAAACCTTTACCCGAATATGTGTGATGAAGATGGTGGATCTGGAGGAAGATGTTTATGCCACATTTAATGCAATGGAAAATAATATGGATGCCGTTCAGAAAAAATTTGAACGCTTTGTGGAGAATTTAATTGATGAAAGCAATAAAAACAGGGAGGCATCTAAAAAACGCAATCAGTTAGCGGAAAATATTATCGCTGATCCAGAAGTGCTATTAATCTATACCCCGGAGGCGAAAGGGATTTTATTATATCTGTTGACCCGTCATGGACTGTGGGATCATGTTGATCCAGGCAACCGCGGCAACCTGCTGCTGGATATCTATTCCAGCCGGAAAGAGGCGGTTCTTCAGGTACTGTACAGCATCCAGAGCCAGCGTGAGTGGACTAAGGTGATGTGTCATCGTAATAAGGACGGTTCCGATCTTGCGCAGAATGACGATGAGGAGCGGGTGCTAAAGGAGCAGGAGCGGCAGTTAGAAGAATTTCTTCAGGAAGGCTTTAATCGTGACCAGGATATGAAGCGCAGGGCTGCTGAACTGGCGCTGCAGGCGCTGTCAGAAATCTACCAGCGCCTGAAAACCGAACAGGAGCGCTCCCTGGGCTATGCGCTGGCGATGAATAACACCTACTGGTATAACCTGAATCGTGCACCGAATCCCCACTTTCCACAGCGCGGTGAGTTTGGTCCCAGCGAAGCCACCATGATGCAAATGGCTTAAGGAGACAATAATGAACAAATACAGAACCGGGTTACTGGCGCTGTTACTGCTGAGCGGCTGTGATAATAATCCCGCCATAAAGCCCGCGCTGGACAGCGGACAGAACACACAGCATAACGCGGAATTACAGCGCCTGATTCACCAGGTCAAATCGAATCTGGTCTTTGTCGAAGGCGGTGATTTTTTGATGGGCGACTTCGGGGCAAAATATGGCCCGGAGAAGATCCAGCTCGACACCAGGAAGGACAGTAAACCGCTGCATAAAGTGACGCTAACCAGCTACTCGATCAGTAAATTTAAAACCACCAATCAGGAATATCAGCTTTATCTGAAGCTGAATGGTTTACAGCTAAAAAAAGAGGATAACTCACTGACACAAAAGCGAATGGATTCGTTAAATAAGCTGCCGGATACGCCTGCGCATATGGACTGGTACGATGCGGAGAAATACTGCGCCTGGCTGGGAAAGGTCAGTGGCCTGCCGTTTGCCCTGCCGACAGAAGCGCAGTGGGAGTATGTGGCCCGTAGTCGGGGACAGTTCATTATTGTGGGCACCAACAGTGGTGTACTGGAGATGAAGGATATTAACCATGGGATTAATATCTCTGGCTCAATGGATCGTGAAGATTTTGCCAGGAAAATGGGTCTGGCTGGCGGAACCGGGGTTGCTTTACCGGTGGACAGTTATCCCCCTAACCCGCTGGGACTCTACGATATGGCGGGTAATGGCCTTGAATGGATCAATGACTGGTATGATCCGGACTATTACCATCACTCTCCGGTTGTTGATCCCCGGGGCCCAGAAAAGCCAGTGTATAAAGATTATGAAGGTAATTACAATAAAGTATTACGAGGGGTTAGCCGTTCTGGCCCCCTTAATGGCCTGACGGTTGCCCGATTTGGCCAAAACCCCCAAACTGACGTGCTTACTGATAAAACAGTTCGCTGTGTCGTTAACAGCCCACAAGCGGTGAAATAGAGGGGGGGTCATAAAGAATACCGTTGTTAAAGAGTAATAGCCTGGCCAGTCAGGCTATTTTACTTGCCCGGTAAAATAGCGTGCAATATATGTACGAAGCGTAATTTACGGAAATGACGCGCCTGGCCCATCAGGCTATTTTACTTGCCATTTTGTCCCTGGGCAGTGCTCGAAATCCTCATGTACTCTGTGTACGCTGCGGTTTCTCCGCGCTGTCCGTGTCCAAACTGGCTGCGCCAATAACGCCTGGTGGGCCAGGCTCTAAACCTGATAGCAAAGTGAAGAGGTTATCTCTATTACAGGATATTAATATCTCAGGTTCGACCATGATTGTTACTGATGAAAATGTAAAATAAATTTTATAAACGAGAATAAATTATGCCTGGTGTTATTCGAATCGGTGATGCCACCTCAAGTGGCGGAAGAGTTTTGCAAGGCAGCAGTGGGGTTAAATTTCAGGGGAAAGAGGTATCCTGCCAGGGGGACAGAGTGTCATGTCCTGCTCATGGAATAACATCTATCGCTGAAGGTGATGAAGGCTCAAAAATTAATGGTAAACCGGTTGCCCTTCACGGACATCGCTGTGGTTGCGGTTGTACCTTAATTACCTCTCTCCCCCATGCCGGAAGGCGTTAGTTATGCCCGTTGAATTAAAAAAAATACCAGAGAAAATCCTGCTTCCTGAACCGCCTTCAGCATTCCGGTGGCTTATTGCGATTATGCTGATAGCCGTATCGGGAGGGATCCTGGCGCTTTATTTATGGCCGGAGAAAATGTCCACGCACTCTGCATGGTTCTGGTTTTGTCTTGTTGCCATACCGCTGTCTGCCGGACTGGCCTGTTTTGCCTTTCGGCTACGCACTTATGAAAATGAACGTGATCGCGTGAGCTACTGGAATCATCTTCATCAGGAGCAGCATGATATACAAGTGACGAGAGGACAGCGTCCGGCAGGCGTTTTGGGGAAAGCGTATATCACCCCCATTGCCTGTCATAAACTGGCCTCTGCCCTGATAAACCATGGTAGTCAGCTGCAATCAACCTGTTTTGCTCCGTTTCAGCACGCACTGACGACGGCCCGACTTGAGCCTTCCACTTCGCAATTCTCAAAGGAAAACTACAGTACGCGGTTAACCAGATATATCACCCGGCTTCTGCGCATGCTGGAGCCGGATTTGTCCATGCTACCTGTAGACAGATTGTCTGTTCGTCTCCGGCACGATGGCTCTCTGGATAATGCGCAAATCACCCGGATTTGGCAGGCCATATTTCCGGCGTCATATCCCGTGGATTCGTTTGTGGCAGAGCAGGAAGACGATGGCATGATGTGGCTGGATGCGTGGCTCGATCGGAATGAGGCGGCGCTGATGCTTTCTGTTGAAATCAATCTGTTTATGGAGCCCCGTGATTATCAGTCTGAATCGATATCGGCACTGTTGCTGGCTTCTTCGTCGTGGCTCGCTCAACATGAGGTTAAACCTGAGGCCGTCATTCATCGTCCCGTCATCGCCACGGAAGATGCCTGTACCCTGGAAGATATGTTGCGTTGGGGAAAGCTGTCTGCGGATGAAGCCCACACGCTCTGGCGGTGGCAGGTCGATAAACAGGCGATGACGCGGTTAATTCAGCAGTCAGAAAGGCTTGGTTTTTCCCCGGGACAGGACGAAGGCTATATTACGGATGATCTGTTTGGTCATCCCGGAGCGGCATTGGGAAATATTGCATTGCTCTGTGCCTGTGAGCACGCCATAACATCCGGTAAACCTCAGTGGGTAATGATGACCGATAAAACCACGCATCAGGCAATCGTGCGTCAGGGATAATATTGAAGGAAAACAGCATGATAAAGAAAAAACGAATCAGCACCTGGCTTATTGTTGCGATTATTCTTGTCGTGAGTGCTGGATTAATCTGGTTAAACAATCCGTTCGTCAGGCTTGCCGGGCAAGAGAAAAAAATGATGGCATCACTTATTGTGGTCGCTGTCTGCCTCGGGATTTTACTGTTTGACACGCTGCTGGCGCAGTTATGGGAGTGGCTGGTTTCTTTACGTTTTATGCAGAGATTTAAAGCCCTGACAGGGATGCAACCAGAACAGCCTGAGGATGAACAGAATAACAACCGACATTCTGAGGTTGTTAAAGAAATCCGCCAGTCTCTTCGCACTATTTATCACCGCAACTGGGCCAGCAAAATTCGTATTCTGATCATCACCGGCACAGTCAGCGATGTGGAACAACTCACTCCCGGCCTCACCAGCCAGCTCTGGCAGGAAGACCGGGGCACGCTGTTGCTGTGGGGCGGAGACCTTAATACCCCAGCGGACAGTGCCTGGCTGACTGCGCTGCGTAAACTGCGCCGCCGTCCGCTGGATGGTCTGGTGTGGGTGACCTCGGCATTCGATCGGCTGTCAGTACTGGGTCTGGAGCAGCCATTACCGATACCGTCAGAAAGCACTATGCACTCTCTGTCTCATGCCATCCGCGCCCGGATGGAAATGCTTGGCTGTAAACTTCCCCTGTATGTCTGGTCCCTGCATCTGCGCGCCGGTCAGCGGGAAGGTCGTATCGTGCAGGCGATAGGCTGCCTGTTGCCTGCCGGTTGTGGTGCTGAAGCGCTGGCAGATCAACTCTCCGCCCTGACGCCGGATCTGACTTCGCTGGTGTGCAACAGAGCTGTCATAATGCTAAACACCACTTTCTGCTGTCGCTTGCCGGGCAGCTGATTGATGAACCGGAGAGTGTAACCGCGCCCTTGTCGGTGATGCTCAATCCGTACCGCCCGCTGCCGCTGGCCGGTGTGATGTTCAGTCAGGCCTCTGCCAGTGACGAACCTGCGATGACGCATCACTGGAGCATGGATAGATGCTGGGATATTTTGCCTGAATCTGTTCGCATGCTTCCTGCCGGACTGCGTCCGCGCAAGCCGGGCATGCAATGGCGTGAAGTGTTTGCGCCAGTTGCTGCCCTGGCGATGGTGGGCTGGGCGGTGTGGATGGGCATCGCGTATGTCACCAACCGCAACCAGATTAATGCTGCGCATGCTCAGGCCGAACTTGCCATCCGACAGAATCAACCGCTGGCGCAGCGTCTGCACGCGCTGTCTGAACTCCAGAAAACGCTGGCCCGTCTGCAATACCGCGCTGAGCATGGTGTGCCATGGTATCAGCAGGCCGGGCTGAGTCAGAATAATGCCCTGCTGGCAGCACTCTGGCCACACTATCAGGACAGCGCACTGCCGCTGTTGCGGGATGCTTCTGCAAACCATCTGCAAAAACAGATTAATGCCTTTAATGCACTGCCGCCTGACAGCCCGCTGCGTGAGCAGATGGCAAAAACCGCCTGGCAGCAGCTCAAGCTCTACCTGATGCTGGCCCGTCCGGAGCATATGGAAGCCGCCTGGTTCAGCGCTGCGCTGCTGCGCGACTGGCCAGAACGTGATGGTGTGAAAGACGGTGTCTGGCAGGGCCTGGCCCCGTCGCTGTTATCGTTTTATGGCGCACAACTGACCACACATCCTGAGTGGAAACTGCATGCTGATGAAAACATGGTCAGCCAGGCGCGTTCCCTGCTGGTTCGCCTGATGGGTGTGCGTAACAGCGAATCATCCCTGTACCAGAAAATGCTCTCTCAGGTGGCGCACCTGTATGTCGATATGCGGCTTGAAGACATGACCGGGGATACGGATGCCTCAAGGCTTTTCAGCTCTACGGAAACCGTACCGGGGATGTTTACCCGCCAGGCCTGGGAGCAGGCGGTGCAGCCCGCGATTGACAAAGTGGTGAAAGCCCGCCGGGACGAACTCGACTGGGTGCTGACTGACAGTAAGCATCAGGTGAATAAACAGGACGAGATCTCGCCAGAAGCGCTGAAAAAGCGCCTGACGGAGCGTTACTTTGCCGACTTCAGCGGGGCGTGGCTGGCGTTTCTCAACGACCTGCGCTGGAACCAGGCCGCCACACTGTCGGACGCGATTGACCAGTTGACCCTGATGGCCGATGTGCGCCAGTCACCGCTGGTGGCGCTGATGAACACCCTGAACGTGCAGGGGCGCACCGGGCAGACTGGCGAGGCGATTTCCGACTCCCTGGTGAAATCAGCCAAAAATCTGCTCGGTGGTGACAACAGGGATGCCATTGACCAGCGTGCTGGTGTACACGGCCCACTGGATGCGACCTTTGGTCCGGTACTGGCACTGATGGATAAAAGCAACACCGGAGTACAGTCGCTGAGTTTGCAGTCATACCTGATCCGCGTGACCCAGGTGCGACTGCGCCTGCAACAGGTGACTAATGCCGCTGATCCGCAGGCAATGACCCAGACCATCGCCCAGACCGTATTCCAGGGTAAAGCCGTTGACCTGACCGAAACCCGCGACTACGGCAGCCTGATTGCTGCCGGTCTGGGGCAGGAGTGGGGCGGATTTGGGCGCACGGTGTTTGTGAATCCGATGGAGCAGGCCTGGCAACAGGTACTGACCCCGGCAGCCGACAGCCTTAATGCCCAGTGGCAGCAGGCGGTGGTGGCCGAGTGGAACAGTGCCTTTGGTGGCCGTTATCCGTTCAATAACGCCAGCAGCGATGTTTCCCTGCCACTGCTGGCTAAATACCTTAATGCGGATTCCGGACGTATCGCCCGGTTCCTGCAGACCCGCCTCAAAGGTGTGCTGCACAAAGAGGGCAACCACTGGGTGCCTGACAGCATCAACTCGCAGGGGCTCGCCTTTAACCCGGCATTCCTCAACGCCATTAACACCCTGAGTCGCATCTCGGATGTGGCCTTTACCGAAGGCAATGCCGGTCTGAACTTCGAACTGCGCCCGGGCACCGCCAGTGGGGTGATGCAGACCGACATGATTATCGACAGCCAGAAGCTGACCTATGTGAACCAGATGCCAGTATGGAAGCGGTTCACCTGGCCTGCGGATACTGACGCCCCGGGGGCCAGCCTGAGCTGGATTAGCACGCAGGACGGAACCCGTCAGTACGCCGATATTCCGGGTCGCTGGGGGCTTATCCGCCTGCTCGATAAAGCCACCATCAGTGCCTATCCGGGCGTGGGCAGCAGTTACAGCCTGAGCTGGAAGGCACCGGATGGTCGTATGCTCAATTACACCCTGCGTACCGAAGCTGGTGAGGGTCCGCTGGCGCTGCTGAAGCTGCGTAATTTCCGCCTGCCGGAAACCATCTTCAGCACGACCGGCGTGGTCGCGTCAGACATGTCCACCAGCGCGGCCAGTGATGCAGAGGAGGTCTACTGATGAGCACGCGCAATGCCTTACTCAGTGCCTGCCAGACAGAACAGGAACCATGACTTGTCGTAACCCGTGAGCGTGTGGCGCAGTGGGACAGCTGGCTGCAACCGCTGTCCGGGTAATTGCCCGCTGGCGAAGACCCGGGCTATAACGATGACTTCCAGCAGATGCACGAGGAAGTATTGCGACCCACGCGTTTTGAATCCTGCATTTTTCTTATTGGCTTTGGGGCGTTGCTATCGGGACTGGGGTTTTGCAAAGTCAAATGGGCTAACTGATTTATCTTTGTTGGCATCCAGGAAATCAGCCCACCATTGCAGCATCAGCCTGCACTCATCCAGAAATTCCGCTTTATGGATATAGGCCGCACGTACGCCATTACGTTCCTGATGGCTCATTTGGCGTTCCACAGCGTCCCTGGACCATAATCCTGACTCAATCAGCGAGCTGCAGGCCATTGCCCTGAAGCCATGGCCACATACATCTACTTTCGTGTTGTAACCCATTACCCTCAGTTGTACCCTCGCAAGGGACTTGATGTGGGTTGAAGTTGATTGAGTTGGGTGGAGTTAAGGGATTGTAGAAGTATTGGTTTTGACGGACTTAGAATGCAAAAACGGACCTCCGTGGAGGTCCGTTGATATGAATTTGGTGCCCGGACTCGGAATCGTTTTTGGCTTATAATTACATTGATTATAATGGTTTTTATCGTATTTCATAAATAAAAAGGCCCCCATTAAGGCCCCCTCCTGCAAAACGACAAAATTTGATGGTTGAACAGGAACTTTTACATCTATCTGAATGCTATTTGATGGCACGGTGTTCTTACCATTTACGGAATCGTAGTTAGCACCGCCAGTACTTAAAAAGGGTAGCATAACAGGGCTCCTCATTGTTTAGTGGATAACATTTCTGGGTAGGATTTGTGGACTACAGCAAGATAATCAGGAACTGCGTGCCGGTAACGAGTTTTCCGGTTGCTCCTGTATTTGTTTCAAGTGTTGCAGAATGTACTTTGGTATTCAGAATTGGTAATCCTTCCATATACAGCCGCGAGTATATTGGTATTATTGAATCAACATGCAGGTGATTCTACAGTCACAAGAATGTTGATATTGGTGGGCTTCAGTTAGATAGACGAGCCTGATACCGACGGGACGTGGGATATTCTCAGTGCTATCACCGATGAGCGGTTGATTCTTATCCATCAGGAAAATCAGGGCGTGTATGCCGCACGTAACGCTGCGCTGGAAATGCACCGTGGTGAGTGGGTGGTGTTTCTGGACGCCGATGATCAGGTAGCCGACGGATTTTTGCAGGAACGATTGCACGCGGCTCATGAAGCTCAGGCCGATGTTGCCGTGTTCAATGGCTGGCGGGCCGACGGTACCGGTCACCAACTCGCCCCCGTACACCGCAAACAACCTTACGGTCAGACGCTCACCGGCCATGAGTGGATACGCCATTGCGTGAAACAGCGCGAATGGCCGCACTACCTGTGGCTACAGCTCGCTCGTTCGGCGTATATCCGCAAGCATGACCTGCGATTCCAGGAAGGTAAAAGCCACAAAGATATTCTCTGGACAATCCACCTCGCAGCCGGAAACGGCCGGTTTTATTTCGCAGATCGCAGGGACTACACCTACATAAGCAATCCCGCATCCATTACCCATCGTCAGGATTATTACGATATCCGCGCGGCCAGCTATATTGATGTGATCGCGGAGATTCTCGCTCTCAGTACGCAACAGCAACACAGTGCTACACGACGCGCCCTGGTCAGGCATGCTCTGGTAGAGTGCCGCCATTTTCTCGGACTCTACCGTCGCAGAGTCAGTAACCAGCAAGCGCTGCGTATCAGCTTTTACGCACGGATAACCTTTCGCCAGTTACTGCCCGGCATAAGCAGCCTGAGCGATGCTTTTTTCCTCCTGAAGCTGGCTCGTAAAATTTATTACTCTCCCGTTTCGTCAGGACAGCAACGATCGATATAAATCAAAGCGCCAGCCGTTGAGCTGTCGCGCTCAAAGTATAGTTTGCTGGCTAATCTGTCCTGGACTGTTGCAGAAGCTGAAGATGACGGAGATCGCGAACATCTTTGAGCGCCTGTTCAATCCAGGGCAACAGGGCTACTGAGTCGGTGTTATCTTCGTCGTTGTCGAAGATGATCTCCGTATCGCAATCGATATTGTCCCGCAGCCAGCCAATCAGAATGTTGAGAGCGGCTTCAGTGGTTAATTCTGGCATTAGAACTCCATGTGGTGATTGAGGCTGGGTTACCAGTCAAAGGTAGCAACGCCGGGCAACACTTCGCCACAGGCATCAAGGTGAATAATGCCAGCGGAGTAACGGCGCATCAGCGTTACCACCAGGCGACGACAGGCTTTCGACAGGCCGAGACGTTTGAGGCGTAATACCGGAAACGACCACGCCCCCAGGTGGAGCAGATAGCCCGACCCGGTGTACAGAATCCACTCGTTGTCGCCAAAGTCTTCGTTCTGGTGTGAAAGGGAAAACAGCAGAGTGTTATCGGCTTCGGTGATATGCGCGGTACTGCACTGGATACCGTTAACGCGGGCTATGGGCGGAAGCGGATCTTCAACGACCAGCTTTCCTGGAGCATCAGCAACACGAAGTGAATAACCGTTGTCACAGACCACATTGATCAGGTCAGCCAGTTCAACCCCATCGATATCCACGACGATCCGGCCTATGTTGAGGGCCAGTACATTGATGCTATCGGCCTCCACGGTGAAGGACAGCTTCATTGAGTCGCCCGCTGTATTTGCCGGTAGTGATATCGGTCACTACTTTGTAATCGTTGCGGGTCATCAGCCCGGTGGCTTTGCGGGCGCGGAGAATATCGATACTGGTGAGAAGTGGCGACTGGGTTTCTGTGTTAAAACCACTGCGATCGGTACGTACCAGATCGTACTTTTCCACGATAAAATTCACGGCGTCGCACAGTGAGATACCGGCTTCGATATGTTCCTTGATCACACCATCATTGCCGAAAGGCGTGTCGTTGAGCGTCAGGCCGTAGTGACGATCCAGCAGGTGGCTCAGAAGCCGTTGCCAGATCTCCACCGGTGACGGGCGTGGTGAGGTCTCCCCCGTTGAGGATAGTTGTTGAGTTTGCATAGCTGGATCTCTTTGTTGATGGGTTAAAACGAAGATAAGTAGCAAGAAGATTTACGCGGTTGTTGCAGGTGTTGGGTAAAGCGCAATATAGACATAGCCGCAACTACCCAGGGTGTTGGCATCGCATGTCAGCCCTTTTGCGTAGAGCGTGACACCGTGCTGATGGCGGGGATTGAGTTCACCGGAAACCAGCATCAGTTCAAGCTGTTTAAGCAGCAGCGGAAATGTCTGGTCGAGATGGCGTAAATCCGCGTCACTAAAGGTGCCGGTGATACTGGCGCGGTCAGCCAGGTAATGCAGGTGGTTGTTCTCCTGCACCAGGCGGGCGCCAAAACAGGGCGTTATACTGCGTTTAAGCCCCCACCAGGGTTCAGGGATATCGTGGTTTAGTCCCGCAGACGGTAATAGTGCTCCGTCATGGCGTCGCATTCGGTGCGCATGGCGTGGTGGCTGTAAGTCATCAGACAGACGGCTATTCCGGCGGCCTCACTGCTGAGTTCGCCACCGTTGCCATTCATGGTGTTGAACAGTGACCATTTATCATCGGCTTCCTCATTTGCTTCCGGGGCCATAAATGCGCCGCCGTTGCTCAGCGTATAAAAATTCCAGATGCCGCCGCTGTAGTCCGCGCAGAAGCGGTCCATCCAGGCAAAGACGGTGGGTTCAAGGATTATCCACTGCGGTATGTTGCCGAAGTGCTGTGGCCAGAAGCCAACACGCTGTTCGTCCTGTACGAGGGTGGCGGTCAGTGTGGAGACTTCACTGGCAGATTTCTGGCGTAACAGGTTGTTATCGTTAAGGTTGATAATGTCGGTCATGTCAGTTGTTCCTTTTGTAACGGTCATAAGCGCACTCCCGCTGAGCAGGAGCGTGTAAGTCGCTTGATTTTTTTGGTAACAGGCGCGCCGTTTTACCGGCTGGTGATATCTGCAGGTAGTGCGTTCAGGCGTAACTGTGGGCAGGATTGTGCATAGCCATCGGCATCGCACTGTGAGGGCCAGATGCCGTCAGCCACAGACAATCGGCACAAGCTGAGTTCGCCAGGCCGGTAGCAGAGATTCCTGCACCAGGCACAGAGGTCATCGTCGGAGATGGAACGGCTGCTGGGCTGGTTTTGCAGGGAGACAGGCCAGATTTCTGCCTGGTGAGCATTAGCAGGAATGTGCTGCATCAGCTCAGGGCCTGCTGCAGTTCTTCCGCCATCACCCAGAGCGCACGGTTGAGCTTAACGTCGCCATCAATCCCGTTTACTGCGCGGGTGTGAGTACGTTTACCCTTTGCGGTGCGTCCGCTCAGTCCGCCTTTCAGCAATGATTCCTGAATACGGTTATAAACGGTCCACAGGTCGTCCTGACGATCTTCATATCTGCGGGGTGTTAGTATCTGCGTGGCGGTGACCGGCTGGTGTTCTTCACCAAAGCGGTAGGTCAGTGCGGCGTTTGCCAGGGCGTGTTGTGCAGGTGGTGGTAACTGCAGCGACTGCATGGCATCGCGTTTCTCTTCCACCCGATCAAAGACGCCGAGTACTTCATACGCACCTTCAATCACTTTCCCGGCCACATCGCCACGATGCGGTACACGAATTTCACCGAACGACTGTCCGCAGACGAGCCCGTTGGTGCAGATGGCCCTGAACAGCCCCGGCAGCATCTGGTATGAACTGCTGCCATCGTGTGAGTTAAGCAAAATGATTTCGGGAACCTGCTGACCGGTTATCTGGCCGGTACGACGCAGGCGCAGCAGGTGTTTGGTGTGCTCCCGGCGGCCCGGGTCTCGAACGCGTGACTGGCAGGCGAAGAACGGTTCAAAGCCTTCGCGCTGAAGGTTTTCGAGCAGGGTAATGGTGGGTATATAAGCGTATTTTTCGCTCCTGGATCCGTGGCAATTTTCACTGAAGACGCTGGGAACGACCTGCATCAGTTCTTCACGGGTTAACGGACGATCGCGGCGGATCTGATTTGTTCGCCCAAAGTGGCTGGCTAAACGCATAGTTAATTCCTTATGGTTGATTTAACGGCATAAAAGCAAAAGCCCCTGCTCCGTGAGGAGGCAGGGGCGGTGTACATTATGGAAAACAGCTAAAATTCAGAGAGGGTCGAGAAGCTGTAGTATCTGCGTCATCAGTGCGGTTATCAGTGCGCTAACCAGAAGCGTCACGGCTTCCCTGGCGGCATCAATGCTGTCGTCATCGTAACCGGCCTGACGAAAGCGGATTTCAATATATTGTCGGGCCTGATGCCCGCCACACCAGGTCAGTGCCTGACCCAGGGCGGTCACCAGCATTTTCAGAAAGGTCATAGGATTGGCTCCGGACTGCGCAGAGGCAGCCCGTGGGTGATGTGACATTTTTTAACAGGTGATTTTAAATCAGAGCTGGAAGGCTCAGTGGTAGGTGTAACGCCATCCTCCCTTATCAGTAGTCACGATGACTTCTGAAGCCACGCAGTTATTATAAAAATTCACTTTGACTGACTGACCGTAGTGCAGGGTGGCAGGCAGAATAGTTTCTTTGTTCACGGAGGACATAAACTTTTTGTTATCGATGCGACAATTACCCCGGTTCACGTCTATGTTTTCAACTTTGATACTGTCATCCAGGGAGGTGACCACTACAGTGACGTAGCGCGTTCCGGCGGGGTGAACCTGATTACTGGTCTCCACTTTTATCGGAGGCGTCGGAGCGGCCATCACCGATGCCGGCAGTAAAAGTAAAGCGGGTATCAACCCGTATTTGATATTCATAATGTATTCCTTAGAGGAGCCACGCCAGAGCGCTGATACCCGTCTTTTGGGTTAAAGCTGATATAAGCGCAGCTGCGTGACAATGTGCTGAGGGTTACGGTTGAGGTGGGGTATCGGACGTCGTCTGAACCTGCTGATGAATAATGCGGTGCTTTGCCAGGGCCTGCGGCATATCGTTGATGCAGTAGTTGATGTAGAAAACGTTGAAAACCACGGTGTAGAACGCGTTCATCTTCAGGTCAAAGCGGAAGGTGTTCAGCGCATAGTGACGCAGTGCAGTACGGGCTTTGAAAGCCCAGACGATATACATGACGGCACAGGCAAGTGACAGCACCGCACTTAACCCCAGCAGGGCATCGCTGGTCGGGTCGTAGCCTGCGAGGTCCGGAGAGGCCATTGCCGCCATCTGTCGCCCGACGCCAAAGCAGACGGCCAGCCAGATGATGAACAGATTGCCGTAAAGCGGATATCCCGTTGTCTCGCTGATAATCTCCTGCTTTTTGTACAGCCAGAGCAGCGGCCAGACACCGAAGGTGACGATGCTGAGCAGAACAAAATGCAGGGTGGGTGTTGCCAGTCGCTGGCTGAGGAGAGAAATATCGTTCATACAACATGTATCCTTACTGGTTTTAGTGATAAGTCAGACGATTGCCTGACATTCAGGGTCAGAGTGCGAATTTTGATACGCACCCGTGAGTGTTAAAGGCGGGCAGGACTTTACCGGCACCATTCAGTGTGAACAGGGCAGGGCGGACGCCATCACCGGTGACCAGCACCTGCTTACCGGTGCGCAGTGCGTTCCAGGCAAACGTGAGGCTGCTATCGCCTGCATGATTGTCAGAGTCGCTGATGTCAATGGGTTCACCGCCGTCAACCCGGACCTGAAGCGTTTTGCCGCTGTCCATGCTGACCTGTAGTCCCGTGGCGTCCGTGAATATGACGCTGGCAGGCTGAGAGCCGTAATCATCGCAGGCCAGATACAGCTGTGACTGCCCCTTACCCAGAATCACAAACTCAGACGTCCCCTGGGCCCAGCCCTTGCTCCACGTCTCATGATTACCAAAGGCCTGTACCATGGTGGGCACCAGCGCACAGGTCAGCATTAAAGCGGTGTTTATTAGTTTTCTTTTCATTTCTTTATCTCCTTACCGGGAACCCGAAAGCACAGCTTCCGTACCGGGATTTTTATTTATCTGTATGATTTTTAATGAAACTCAGGTCGCTACAGAAAGCCCCTGAGGATTCTATAGCCACAAAAGTGCGGTGGATAACGATGAAATTCGATCGAACCGATCGACAAAATCGATCGTGGTTGAGCAAAATGCTTATCGAAAAGCAGGCAGATTTAACGATTACCTGGCCCTGTTGCAGAAGGGTGATGTGTATCTGAAAATTTGCTGGAAAGTGTGGGGCCTACAGGAAGGTGTGCTCAGTGGCATTTACGTTAAGCGGCCTACGTCGCTGTGTGGATCCGGGGCATTATCTGTCGAATATCAGGTATTTTGCGTGGCGTAAATGTTGCCTGTTAGACGGTTAAATTATGATCATATAGGTTGTTATATTATATGAGTGATTAACGTTAACTTGAGAGTAAAATAATCGATTTGTTTATCCTGAAATAACGTTGATTGATATTTTCTTCTTCTATTGTAGTTTTGTCGATATTAAGCTTTTGCCTGTCGGGTTGGTAATATACCTATATAGAAGGATATCACTGTATGGATATTATTATCAGACTGTTGTTATTGAAATAAGAAGTGCAATTGACAGGGGGTTATTCTAAAGATTTCATTATAAGAATATCCTTATTCAACAAGTATTAAACACACTGTTTGCTGTGTCCAACTGAAGGGCATTACACCCACAGCATACTCCTGACAGTCATAAAGTACGCAGGTGGTCTGGTCACAGACCTGCTATATCTCCTCATCACTCTTTAAAAGTAATTTATTACTCCAGCATTGTATCTTATTGAACAACTAACTTAAGGACAGTACTCATGAGTTTCAATACGCACTACCACTACCCACTGAATCGGAACCATGTTAAACGTATTCAGGACACCTTGAATAAATCACTTGATGAATATTCCCGTACATTAGTCCTGAGGGTCGATTTACGCCTACCTGATTTCAATACTGCCTGTTATAACGCTGATTCATCGTTAATTACCCGATTCATTGCCTCCCTGAACGCTCAGGTTAATACAAATTTACTGAACAGACAGAATGCAGGTAAGCGGGTTCATCCTTGTCGGGTTCGTTATATCTGGACCCGTGAGTTCGGTAACTGTGGTAAGAAACACTATCATGTTGCATTACTGCTCAATCGTGAAAACTTTGCGTATCCGGGGAATTATCGGTCAGTAAACGGTGAGTATTCACACAATCTGGCCTTGATGATTATGGAAGCCTGGGTACGGGCACTGAGGCTAAACGATGAGCAGTATTACTCACTGGTGGAGTTTCCTGACAATGGTTATTACCACCTCAGTAAAAACAGTGCTGATTTTACCACGCAGTACGCTGAAGTGACGACTCGTATTAATTACCTGGCTAAAGAATACAGCAAGGACTATTCAGACGGTCAGCGTAATTTCGGGTGTAGCCAGTACTGATTACGTATAAGTATTTTTTTATCCGTACCGCAGATGTTATGACAGAGTGCCGGATTAACATTTACCGGTGCTCCTGTCTTCCCTTTCCTTAAGACAGAGAGAAAACGTCATGACAACTGCTAACACTAATACCAGTCTGCTGAGTGATAAACTCGTGGATATGGCTTTTATCACTGAGTTCACCGGGTTAAGTGATAAATGGTTCTACAAATTAATACAGGACGGTCAGTTTCCTAAGCCTATTAAGCTCGGGCGTAGCTCTCGCTGGCTTAAAAGTGAAATCGAAGTCTGGGTGCTGGAGCGTATTACAATCTCTCGCGACTTATAGCGGTGCTACGCCTGTTGCAACCTGGTATAATGTTGCCAGAATACCGTTGTGTATTCTTATAAAATAAATAGTATGTTTATTTAAATATAATTTTACAGAGGCGTAGGGGATGAGAGTTGCACTCCTTCACCGCATTCTTGTGCTTTCGAATTTGAGAGTGTGGCGCATATCTTACAGAGAACGATTCTAAGGTACGAATGTTGAATGTCTGTTTTTTGAGCGTTTGTGTGTAATTTTTATAATTCAAATATATAAAAACCCGCTAAAACGTATGAAATAGCGGGTTTTAAGAATAAATAATACAGTAAAAGATAAATAATTGTTCGTTTATTGTACTGTCATGGCTGTGGTGCCCAGCCTTCATATGAAGGTGTTTTTGGTTTTGTAAATTATTTTGCTTTTAATCTGATATCTGATAAGTCGATGTGGAAACAGGGTCTGAAAGCTGTAGAGTCTGCCGCACGTATATTATGGGCGGGAGTGTTTCTTGGTTGCGGGTAGAGACCATCATGATTAAGTGCTGAAATATAAATGGTGTCGTTGGATATTGAATTGTAGAGTATAACATCTCCCTGGCCAACGAGGTGATTCAGGACTGGCGTCAGCTTCTCCACCTTTCTTAGCTTATTTGGTCCATACTGTTCAATCTCACCTGTTGTTATGGCTCCGTTCTCTTTTTTAGAGCGGGACAGTATAAACTGGTACAGTTTAAGGACGTCCTGTGTAAATTCAATACGCTCAGGGGTGTCAAAGAAAATACGGTTAGTTGCATTCAGGTACCAGTCAGTGATTTCAATACAGTTATCCATGATATCTTCACTGATTTCATTTGCGCTCTCGTTGCAGATGTACTGAAAGATGGCAGCCATTCTTAGTGTATTTGTGCTGGATTTAACTGCAAATTCGCGAATGTAATAAAGCTCGTTACCTGGTTTTATATTATTTAATAATGACTCTCTGTGTTTCTTCCAGATATTAAGTGCATTATCTGACAGTGTTAACTGCGTTTTTGCTGTTTCATTATTATCAATGCGTTCTTTTTGTTTGCTAAGCAGTAAATCCAGCCTTTCATGAAATTCTCTGATTTCTGACCAGTGCTCTCCATGTGCTAATGCCTCAGCACCGTAGTGTTCAAGGTTATCCGTTCTGATGAATAAAAAACGGGATAAAAAGCCACTTTCTTTGAATATTTTACCGTGTACCTCCATAAAGCTTTCAAACACCCCGGGTTGTGTCATGAGTGACGCTGTTAAACAGGGCGTAAAATGACAGTCTATTGTTCCACCCCGACGGAAGTGATAGGAACTACCATCCCAGGCATTATTTAAAAAACCTATCTTGTTCTTGGGGCGATTACCAAAATAAGTTATCGCCTCATCGGTAATGAGCCCGGCATTGGGATATCGGCTGAGGCCATAAATCAGATCGGTTGCTGCAGTATCATTATAGATAATCTGAGGCGGTACTGGCTCCCGGGGTTTTGACCTGGTGTGCTCAACAATTTTTCTGGATTCGAATTCTCCATTGAAATTTTTGTCAATGGCCTTGCGGAGATTTCTAATGAGTGTTTTGTTCTTTATTTTCCATACCTCTATTTTTGCATCATAATCCGCTTTTTTATCACTGTATTCGTGCCGCATTCTTTCATCAAAATCATAGAAAGGTTTCATAATGATATTTTTGACAGTGGATTTCCCTGCACCAGATTCTGCAATTGAAAAAAAGTAGAGAGAGCAGGGGGTTGGTGTATTTGTGTGTGGCTGGATCACTTCAATGAGCGACTGACAGGCAAGCGAAGCTGCGGTGAGTACGGTATTTGCGATTAACTCAACAGGGATTTGAGTGCCATGATGTAAGGCACCAAGAGGCTTCGATAATATTTCCGGGAAAAGATAGACCGGATAAGGAGGCAATGACCGTTCACTCGGATAGTCGGAAAGGTCAGGACGGGGGGCTCTGTCCACCCAGGTTAAATCATTTTTATTCACGTTGTACCCCTTGTTTATTTTCCTTTAAGCATAAAACAAAGGGCGGGTAAAATGCGATAGTGCTGTCTTTTAAGCGAACTGGATATCATCACGAATGTTCTCGTCGAAGGAAACTACTTTCATACTGGTTGCACTGGAGCGGGAGTTAACGGTTATGACCGTCATACTGACGGTACATGACGAAGTGCTGACCGAAGCCCCCGGCTATTTCCACGAATACCTGAGTACTCCGCCCGTCACTAGCCTCGCATGGACATTAGATCTGCCACTGTCTTCTGGTGAGTTCGGGGCTTACCATCACAAAAATAATCGATCTTTACATGCGCATGATTGGTGTGTATTGTTGTTTGTATACACACAAAACGGATGGGGTTCAGGTTGTATGAAAACACGTTCAAATATTATGCTGGATGATCAAATTAAACGCATCCTCAGCGAAATCGCTAAACAACAGGGCGACAGTCTGAGTGATCAGATTAATCGACGCTTATCGGCTTCTCTTACGTTAGAAGAGCGTATAGGGGAAAAACCAGAATGGATGAAACATATGGAACCCTATATTGCTACGCATTTTGCCAATATGGAGATCCCACTCCCACCTGAACTGCAGATTATCCAGGATCAATTGGATAACGCCGATAGTGCGATTTCGCAGATATTGCGGGTAAAAGACTACTTACGAGAGAAATTCAATGAAGTAGCTAAAAATATCTAACAATCACACTGTCGGGCAAGGATGTCTGTCTGTCCGTTGGTATAAGGGAAGTGGTCAGTGCACCGGAATGCAAAATAGTGCTGATGATGAACATGGATATGCCGGGCGTGGCGCAAAACGAATCATCCACTGATGGTGTGCAGCAGGAGGTGTATGCCATTATCGTCTTCAACGCTGGCCGATAATAACGCGTACTACAGGGCTGAGGGTAATGCGTTTCTCTGCAAAGAGGCCATACGCCGGTAAGACCAGCACATCGTCCTGCCAGTCCTGGTAGCAGATGCGTGATGTTAACCTGCGTCAGGTTAACCTCCCCAGCGTGGTGCTCCAGGTTCCTGCGTATCCCGCTGAATTCCACTGGTGTTATCCGCCTCCCCATAACATGCGCCCCCGCAACAGACTGAATCAACATCAGTATCAGCACGGGAGGTCGGGGCAGGGGGGGCAGCGATTTTCGTCGGTATGCTGGTCATTCTGGCGGGCAGATGCCCGTGACCCGCCGCAACGAAAATTTCAGCGAGAGCGGTATTACCTGCTTTGACCCTGGTTTTTGCTGGCCTTGTTAATGACCCCGGTCCAGTAGGTTATTATGTTCCCAATGCGTTCGTGGTAAATGTTTTTGGCCGTGCGGGTATCGTCCAGGCTTCCCGGGAAACCATGAAGAAGAGCCTGCAGGTTCGCCGTCATATCGTCCAGAGACAGCTGCTGATAGACCGGCACCCATTCTTCTCCCTGCCGGATTTTTAGTGCCGGATTAAGAATATACTGCCCATGCAGCAGCCTCAGAAACAGCTTTTTGCCGTACGCATTTTTACTGCTGGCTTCGTGCTGTGAGAGCAGGCTGCTGATGTAATTCTGGCGTTTGCGGTTGGCGGGGAGAATGTCGTCCGGTAAATGGGCCACCCATTTTGCCAGCTGGGCGGCACTAAAGGCGAAATTGTGGATCAGCGCATTCCCCAGATGGGTATAGAACAGCGCCTGCATCAGCGTCACCAGGAACGTTTCCATATGCCGGTCGTCCAGTTTGATGAGCCGCTCGTTCACCTGCAGCGAGAGACTCTCTGGTTTCAGCAGCGCATACAGCTGAGCGCTTTTTTGTTGTGCGTAACGCGGGGAGTGGATGGCGGTGGACAGAACGTGATGATAAGCCGCTAACCCGTCGTTGCCGGTTAAGCCAGGGTTGGCCCCCTTGTCAATGAGCTGCTGAACCAGCCCGGTGTTACCTACCCGGGCGGCGACCATCAGCGGGGTCAGGTTAAACGACGTGCGGTGATCGATGCCATAACGTTCAACATCCCGCAGTACGGCTGCCGGGTTGTTCATCGTGTACGTCCGGAAATACTTCTGCTCCAGCAATTGCAGGCTTTTTTCCCGTGGCTGCAGGGCGGGCTTAAAATCCGAGCGGTACAGGGCATTGAACATCGGGAACGCAGAATATATCAGGCTGTACTCCAGCGCCTGTAGCTGCGTGGCTTTGCTGGCGGTGCCGGTCAGTATCTGCGGCGTCCACTGGCGGGCTTCAGAAGGTTCAGTGATGTGCCAGGGCACGGGGCGCTGCTGGAGTATCTGCTCGCGGATTGCATCGGCCTGCTCCTGTTTCCCCTGCTTTTCCAGAAGATGGGCGGTTTTTTGCCATTCCTCAAGGCTTGACGCGGTTTCCTGAATATTCAGTTGCGCTTCCTCACGGGAGAGTGCCAGCAATGACCACAGGGGATGCTCCACATGCTGCTCGACGAGATACACGTTATGGGTGGCGCGGGTGAGCGCCACATACAGCGCGTTGGTGAAAAATTTATAAATTTCAGCCGAGCGGTCCTGTTTGTCGCGCGGGCGGGTATGGGTATAACGCGGCGCTTCATCTTCAAGCGCCGCCGGGGTTATGCCCTCACAGATATCGTCAAACGCCTGGCGGGCATGGCTGACCATGTTGAATAAAATCACCGTTTCGTATTCCAGCCCCTTGGCTTCCTGGACCGAGAATATCAGCGGGGTGTTAAACCAGCGACGGGCCTGTTCTTTTTGTTCCTGATACATGACCACCACCGCTACGCGGTTTGAGCGTGCGGTTCTGGCGTTCAGTTCCTGTTTTATTGCCTCACGGTCTTCCAGCAGTCTGACGACGCCTTCCGCCTGACCGCAGCTTTTGACGAAGTGATGGCTTTCCCGGTCAATGGCGCTGAATCTCGCCTGCTTGAGTCGTAACAGACGGTTGGCAAGTGCGGTGACGTGCGGTGCGTTGCGGTAGTTTGCCTGTAAGATATTAATGGCGGCTTCATTGCCGCGATGCTGGTGGAAGAAAAGACTTTTGAGCGTACTCCAGGCAAAAAAGTTGGGGTGAACAATCTGATTGGCATCGCCGCAGAGCAAAAACTGGCCCGGGTGGCGTAAGGTTTTCAGGACCAGCAACAGCTGAACGGGGGTCATATCCTGGATTTCATCGATGAAAATAACATCGTAGCGGGGCGTTGCCAGCGGCAGGTACTGATGGCTGAGCAGGTTAGTATCAAAGTGCCGGGATTGTTTCAGCCAGGCAACGTAGCGCTCAAACAGCGAGTAGACCGTCTCTCGGTCATCGGCAGGGTAGAGCGACTGCCGGATACCCAGCGCCAGATAGTCCTCCCGGCGCAGCGGACCCGTATCAGACACGGTTGCCCCAATCACTCCCCGAAACTCTTCGTATAACGTATGGGCAGACCCCAGGGATGCCGTCGTCTTATTACGAGGCAACCAGTCGCTGAAAGCGCGGAAGGTCACCTCTTTGCCTTCCGGGATACGCAGGGTTTCCAGAAACTCACTCAGCGAGAGGAAGTCGATATTCTGTGCGCTATTTTCCTCGTGGCTGGTGGTATAGAGCGTACGGGCTTTTTCCACCAGAAAGGCGGAGAGGCTGAGATACAGAATGTCGCCGACGGCCTGCTTCATTTTCTCCAGTACCAGCGCTGTTTTGCCGCTGCCGGCCGAGCCGACAATCACCAGCGGCAGCGGGTGTTCGTACAACGCCTGCTGGTCATCATCAAACGACAGCATCTTATCCAGCCGGTGGAAGCGGCCATGCGACGGGTTAATGTACGTCAGGGGCTCAGCGTCAATATCATCAGGAGCCAGCACCGGCTGCAGTCGTTCTTCATCAATGACCACATTTTTGCGAATAAAACGCGACGTGTGGTAGGCATGGTTACGCAGATACTCCAGCACCAGGCAGACGGTTTCACCACGATAGCGGTAGAAGGAAAACAGCAGCCGGTCCCGGATGCTGAGGCGTGCCCGGTAAAGGTTAGTGTCAATTTTACGCACATCGGTCTGAATGAAATTATCCGCCGCGATGGCCTGCGCAAATTTTTTGTAGCCCGGAATACCTTCCGGATTGACGGTGTGGTAGAGGCAAATTTTCATGGCCGGTGACTCCGTGGCGAAAAAAAGAGCATTGATTTTACGGGGGAATAATCAGGTAAACAACCTCGTAAAGGTGCAGTATCCTGTTGCTTCGGCATCCCCGACATCAGCAGATTGACCACCGGAAGGTTCGTTCAGAAGGCTGCTTCTGAGCCACGTTCTCTCCCGTAGCCACGTCACATTCTCATCGACAGGCGGTTATTCCTCTCAGTCGCAACAGGTCTTCCCCGATCTCTGCTGCGCCGATATAATTTCTGAATGAAAAAAGTTCACGATACCTTACCCCCGGAACAAACCGTCACGGCACTGGCACATTTTGCATGGTGCGCCCTTGTCGCCTTACGTACCGCTCAGCAGGATGGTCAGGCGCTGTCGCCACTCAGCACGCACGCATTTTTGCTGCGCTGGCTTACGACGGTACAGAAGCAAAAACGGTTTCCGCGTGCAATCGCATCCGATATTGAGAGTCTGGTTGTACTGGGGCGCCAGAAAGGTCCTGCCGCAAGTTTATTCAGTCGTCTGGAATATCTCTGGTCTGTGCGACATGAGGTCGCTTAGTTAATTGTTCCAGCCATAAATGGTAAGGGAACCTGATGTTCCGTCATCAGTAGCCTACCGGCACATGCAGGATAGGTAACTGACTTGTGTGAAGCTGCCGGGACAACGTAGCTGGCCTTTCTCTGGCTACCTCTGAACCGTGAGGTCAGGGGGACCTCTGCGAGCATCATGCGGATGCAGCGCAAGGCTGGGTGGTATGACTAACATAGGTGAACTGCTGATAAACATCGTTAGATATAACAAGCCAAAGATGCTGACAGGCTTGAACCAAAAGGTATGCGGCTGGTTGTTTCATAGTCTATGGGAACACACGGGCAATAAGCCGCCGGTGAAAAGGCAGAGTCTAACCCACTCTTGTTAATTAAGCGGAACATGGTAAGCCCGTATCACTGCCTCAAAAGGCAGGAAAACCGTAAGGAATGCTGTTAGTGGTGCGGGTAAAGGAGTGTGGAAAAAGCGAATGCCGCTCTGTAATGAAGCGGACAGAGATTGAGCCGCCCGGTAACATCATCTCACGCGAAAGCGGGCTGACTTCCACAGGGTCTTTCGTTGCGAGATAACTTGTCCAACTTTCTTAAAGGAGGGAATTGCAGATGACTACGCAAAATACTTGCGCGGGTGCACCCTCACACGAATCGGTTATATGGCCCGGTATTAACTGGGAAAAATGTCACTGTGAAGTGAGAAAGCTACAGGTGCGTATCGCAAAGGCGACACGGGAAGGGAGGCATGGGAAGGTAAAGTCCTTACAGTGGATCCTGACCCACTCGTTCAGTGGCAAAGCATTAGCCGTCAAACGAGTTACTGAAAATAAGGGTAGTAAAACAGCGGGGGTTGATAAGATAAAATGGTTAACACCCGGAGCCAAATCTCAGGCCATATTGTCACTCAGGCGGCACGGGTACTCCCCTTTGCCGCTGAAACGCGTTTATATTCCAAAATCCAACGGTAAAAACCGACCTCTGGGGATCCCAACGATGAAAGACCGCGCCATGCACGCTCTCTACCTGCTGGCTCTGGAACCTGTCGCGGAAACTACAGCGGATCGGCGCTCATTCGGATTTCGCACCGGAAGATGCACGGCGGATGCTATAGAACAATGTTTCAACAGCCTCGCCAAAAAGAACTCGGCACAATGGGTTCTGGAAGGTGATATAATAGGCTGTTTTGACAATATAAGTCATAGCTGGCTGTTGAACCATATTCCGATGGATCGCAAGATTCTGGAGATGTGGTTAAAAGTCGGTTATATCGAAAATCAGCAATTCTATCCGGTTCAAGCCGGGACTCCACAGGGGGGAATAATCTCTCCCACTCTGGCGAATATGGTTCTTGATGGATTGGAAGCCATACTGGATTCCCATTTTGACAAGGTAACGGCTCGTCCCTGTAAAAAGGTGAACTATATCCGCTACGCGGATGATTTCATCATAACCGGGGACTCGAAAGAAACCCTGACAAATGAAGTCGTTCCACTTGTTGAACGGTTTATGCGGGAAAGAGGTCTCACTTTGTCATCAGAGAAAACCCGGATAATTCACATCAACGATGGATTTGACTTCCTCGGGCAGAATATTCGCAAGTATGGCAGCAAGCTTCTGATTAAGCCATCTAAAGCGAATACAGCAGATTTTCTGGCTAAAGTGCGCTCAACGATAAAAGGGAACAAGACAACCAGCCAGCAAAATTTAATCTGGCGTCTTAATCCCATGATTCGGGGATGGGCAAACTACCATCAACACGTTGTTTCAAAAGAAATCTTCGAACGTGTTGATCATGAGATCTGGCGTGCATTATGGCAATGGTGTAAGCGCCGACATTCACAGAAAGGTAGACGATGGATTAAAGATCGTTATTTTCATACTGTGAAGGGATGTGATTGGATCTTTGCAGAAAAAGGGGCCCAGGTTTCCTCAGGCCCCCTTTTGTGTCTGCGTAAAGCATCGGATACGCAAATAAGGCGGCATACGGTGCTGAAACTGGACGCCTGCATATTCGACCCTCGATGGGAGATATATTTTGAGAAACGACTTACCCTCAAACTAGTGAACTCATTGAAAGGTCGGAAAAAGCTGCTAAACATTCTGTTAAGCCAGAACGGGAAATGTCCTGTCTGCCACGAAACCATTACATCTGATAGCGGATGGGTTGTTCACCACCTTGTCAAACGTGTCGATGGTGGAAGCGACAGAAGCACCAATCTTGTTATGACTCATCCAGACTGTCATCACCAAATCCATGCCAATACTCTGGCAGTAGTGAAACCGGCCCGCGAAAGCGGGCTTTGAAAGGCTTGAGCGGAGTGCGGTGAAAGTCGCACGCTCCGTTCTTAGGGGAGGATGGACCAGTAATGGTCTGTCCTTACCCGACTCGTGCAGCGGACCGGTGTCTGCGCAGTCGGATTTGTATCGGTTGACGTACGCAATTGAACAGCTTAAATCGCAGGGCTGGGTCAATGCGGTGGTAAGTGACAGGGACTGGGACAATGACGCGGCTCTGCTCCAGGAATACCGCGGAACTAATGCACTACTGGTAAGGAAGTCAGCAGTAACCTGTGGATTTTCAGATGAGGGCAAGCTGATGGCACCGGTGGAATTTCTGGTGACGGGTGATTTGTCAGCCTGTATGGCGGTTTTCCAAGCCCATGCACTCCCTTTAGCCATAATGGCATCGAACCGGATCGCATTACATCCTGAGCAATAGAACAAACATTCGCAACGCATTAGCCAGTCTGATCACTACCCATTTCCAGAATGGAGGCTATCCAGGTCATGCTTACCTCCTGGTATTGAGGCATGTATAAAGGGCAGCTGCGACATTTCCTTTCTTCTGGCGAAAACAAAGAAGCCCCGTTTAAGTGAATAATAAAAAATGATGAAAACCTGAAAATGTCGTCAATTTTCACATGCTCAGTCATGTCCGGCTTCACATTTTTCGATAAAAATACAAAACCAGAGATTTCACGCGATTGGTGGTATTTCGCACAGATATGTTCCCTAAGCTAAACTGATCATTTGCTGCACACCCTTATTCCACAGGGCTTGAAGGGGTTATGCGAGAAAATTCTTATAAATCAGAAAGATGATCTTTTTTTGTTAAAGGCCAGAAATGTAAAGGTTTGTTACATTTTTTCATTTCCGATCGGGAAGCGAACGTTCCTATACTCCCGCTATTGGGTCTTATCCGAAATTTTTCATTTCAGACAAATACTCAAAGTACAGTGTCGGCATGCTGGTGGATGGAATGCGCCCGCTTTTTAGTTCCGGGATTTTTATTTACGTCGGATGACGCGAACCGGAAAGTTGTTCTGGCAGGGTAATTTTTTCTTATTTATTTCTCACTGGCATTGACCGTTTCTATTACTCCATAGAACAGGGACAGCCATGTCTAACTCTTCCTTTCAGTCCGAAATCCCTAAAGCACGTATTAATCTCAAACTCGATTTGCATACGGGTGGCGCGAGCAAGAAAACGGAGCTCCCCCTGAAATTGCTCGTGGCGGGCGACTTCAGTAATGGCCAGGAGTCTGCCCCCCTGTCTGAGCGCAAAAAAGTTGATTTAAATAAAAATAATTTTGATGCGGTGTTATCCGAATATTCCCCAAAAGTCAATCTTACCGTTAAAAACACGCTGGCTGATGATGGCAGTGAAGACAACATTAGTCTGACCTTCCGGAGCATGAAGGACTTCTCCCCGGAACAGGTATCCCGTCAAATCCCTCAGCTGAAGGCCATGCTTTCCATGCGCAACCTGCTGCGCGATTTAAAAGCGAACCTGCTGGACAATCAGGCTTTCCGAAAGGAGCTGGAAAAAATTCTGCTCGACCCGGCGTTAAGTGCAGAACTCAGAGCTGAACTTTCAGCCCTGGCACCGAAACAGCCATAACGGTCACTGATGATTTAACGGATTAATGAGGAAGATGCTGATGTCTGTAAAAAATGAGAATGCGGCTGGTGGCGAAAGCGTGGTGCTGGAACGTCCTGCAGCAAGTGGGGTTTATGCGTCCCTGTTTGAAAAAATCAACCTGAACCCGGTGTCCGAGCTGAGTGCGCTGGATATCTGGCAGGATGCACAGGCGATGTCGGATGCGACTGCGGATGAGCGTCTGACGGCGGAGATGCAGGTGTTCCTGGAGTGTCTGACAAAATCGGGGTCAAAAGTTGAAAAACTCGACAAAAACCTGATTGACCACCATATCGCAGAGCTGGACTACCAGATTAGCCGTCAGCTGGATGCTGTGATGCACAGCGAAGAATTCCAGGCGGTGGAGAGCCTGTGGCGCGGCGTGAAATCCCTGATCGACAAAACCGATTTCCGTCAGAACGTGAAGGTTGAGTTGCTGGATATGTCAAAAGAAGACCTGCGTCAGGACTTCGAAGACAGTCCGGAAATCATTCAGAGTGGACTGTATAAACATACATATATCGATGAGTATGACACCCCGGGCGGTGAGCCGATTGCCGCGCTGATTTCTGCCTACGAGTTTGATGCGTCTGCGCAGGATGTTGCCCTGCTACGCAATATTTCAAAAGTGTCTGCCGCTGCCCACATGCCGTTTATCGGCTCCGCCGGCCCGAAATTCTTCCTGAAAGACAGCATGGAGGAAGTGGCAGCCATCAAAGATATTGGTAACTACTTCGACCGTGCGGAGTACATCAAGTGGAAATCCTTCCGCGAGACGGACGATGCCCGCTATATCGGCCTCGTGATGCCGCGCGTGCTGGGTCGCCTGCCGTATGGCCCGGACACCGTGCCGGTGCGCAGCTTCAACTACGTTGAAGAAGTGAAGGGTCCGGATCATGACAAATACCTGTGGACCAACGCCTCGTTTGCCTTTGCATCCAACATGGTTCGCAGCTTTATTAATAACGGCTGGTGTGTGCAAATTCGTGGCCCGCAGGCGGGTGGTGCCGTCCAGGACTTACCAATCCATCTGTATGACCTGGGCACCGGCAATCAGGTCAAGATCCCGTCAGAAGTGATGATCCCGGAAACCCGCGAATTTGAATTTGCCAACCTCGGTTTCATTCCGCTGTCCTACTACAAGAATCGCGATTACAGCTGCTTCTTCAGCGCTAACTCTACCCAGAAGCCGGCACTGTATGACACCGCGGATGCCACGGCCAACAGCCGTATCAACGCCCGTCTGCCGTACATTTTCCTGCTGTCCCGTATTGCGCATTACCTGAAGCTTATCCAGCGCGAAAATATTGGCACCACCAAAGACCGCCGTCTGCTGGAGCTTGAGCTCAACACCTGGGTGCGCAGCCTGGTGACCGAAATGACCGACCCTGGCGACGAGCTTCAGGCTTCCCACCCGCTGCGCGATGCGAAAGTGGTGGTGGAAGACATCGAAGACAACCCGGGTTTCTTCCGCGTGAAGCTGTATGCCGTGCCGCACTTCCAGGTGGAAGGGATGGACGTCAACCTGTCACTGGTTTCCCAGATGCCGAAAGCCAAATCGTAAGGCGAGGGGAAATCAGGGATGAAAATTCATCGTCCGTTATGGAACGAAGGGGCCCTGCTGGCCCCGCAACAGTTCCAGCAGCAGTCTGAGTGGGACGCACTTTCACGGGCCGGTGTTGCCGCCCGTGGCAGTGCGTTCCCCTGGGGCGTCGGTCAGATAGCGCTGGATGAGGCGATGCTGGCCTCCGGTCGGGTCCAGGCGCAGTCGCTGCGTCTGTGGCTTCCGGATGACACGCTGGTTGATACCCGGTTCAGCGACCTGCCACCGGAGCCGCGAGAAATCGAGGCTCCGGCTTCTGGCCCGGTGACGGTGTATGTGGCGCTGCCGGTGATGCAGGTCGGGATCGTGAATGTGCAGTCTGACACGGTTCCGGCAGAGCGTCCGCTGCGCTATCGGGAAGCCTGGGAGACGATCGCCGATCGTTTCGGTCAGGAAGAAGAGTCGATGGCGGTGGCCCGCTTTAATCTGGCCTTTCGTTTCGGACATGAAGACAACGGCGCATGGGATACCTGCGCCGTTGCCCGTCTGTTACGGGACGGGCAGGGGGGCTGGCGTCAGGATCCGGAATTCATCCCGCCAATGGCGCTGTTCTCGGCCAGCCGTGGATTGTGTGAGCGCCTGGCGCTGTTAAACCGTCAGCTGCGCTCACGCCGTCAGCGTCTGATGTCCATGCGCCGCGAGAGTAATGACCGGATGGCCGATTTTGCGGTCGCCGACGTGTCGCTGTTCTGGCTACTCAATGCGCTGAACTCCCATGCCCGTGTGCTCTCGGAATATGAGCGCTTCCCGGACCGACATCCTGAACAGGTCTGGGCGGAACTCACCCGTCTTGCCGGCAGTATGCTGACCTTCTCGCTGGAGCATGACCTGGATGCCATTCCGGGGTATGACCACCGCCTGCCGGAAAACACCTTCCCGCCATTATTTGATCTCATCAGCGAACTGCTGGAAGCCAGCCTGCCGTCACGCGTGGTGGCGGTCAGAATGGACCGGATGGATCCGGAAACCTGGAAAGCGGTGCTGCACGATATCCGTCTGCGCGATGAAGCCGATTTCTATCTGTCTGTTCGTTCTAACCAGCCTGCCTGGCAGATTGCTGAACGCTTTGCGGAAGTCTGCATTGCCGGAGCGCCAGCCAGCGTCGGTGAGGTGTCGGGCGTGGCCGTGGAGGGGATTAGCCTGATTGCGCTCAGCCGCGTGCCGGCCGCACTACCGGTTCGTCTGGAGAACCAGTACTTCGTGCTGGATATGGAGAGCGATGCCGCGCGTGAAATGCTCGATCAGGGGGTCTGTGTGTTCTATGTTCCGTCCGTGCTCGGTGAGCTGGAGCTGGAACTGTTTGCGGTGCTGCGCTCATGAAAAAAGACACCGATATCGATGCCCTGATGGTTGAAACCTGGCTCACCGTGGCGCAACTGCGTCACGGTGGTGAGGTCACCGATGGCCCGGCGCTTTACGCTGCCTGTAAAGGGCAGGTGGACAGCGTGCGTGAGGCACTGGAGCGTGCCGGGTATGACAGTGAAAGCATTGATCACATCACTTATGCCCAGTGTGCCCTGCTGGATGAAACTGTCCTGAACCGCAAGCCTGTAGATAAGTCGCCTGCATCCGGGGCCGGTGAGCTGCCGTCGGCAGTGGCTGAAGAAGCAGACACAACGCCGGCCGTCACGCTGGATGCGGCCCAGAGAGCCTGGCGTTCAGCGCCGTTACAGACCGTCTACTTCGGCACCCTGCGTGCCGGTGGTGCGCTGTACGACCGTATCGCAGAAGTGTTGCGCCAGCCCGCTCCGGAGCCTGCGGTGCTGACGTGCTACCAGCGGGTACTGGCGCTGGGATTCCAGGGGCAGTACAGCCTGTCAGGCGTGGGACAGTCCCGCCGTGATGAGGTGATCGCTGCACTTAATGAACGCGTCCCGGCGCTGGAAATCGCTGCCTCCCTGGTGGTGCACAAAACCGGTCGTCGTCGCTATAACCTGCTGCGCTCGGTCTGGTTCTGGATTGTGCTGGCCGTCGTACTGACCGGTGCGGTGTGGCTGGGTGGTCATCTCTGGCTGCAGGACCTGCTGCACCAGCAACTGCCGGAGCTGCGCTGATGGGAGGACGAACGCTTGCCCGTGCGGCGTTACCGGTGCTGGTTTGTCTGGCTGCCGTGCTGTGGCTGGTATGGGGCTTTCTGGCCTGGGGGGGAACAGGTAAATCACTGCTGACGCTGGCGGCGCTGCTGGTTTGCGGGTGGATAATCCTCCGACGTTACCGTCACCTGCAGCCTGCTCAACAGGTGGAGGATGCCGGTGACTTTCCACCGGAAGACCATACCGGACCGGTGGTGCTGGTCTGCGGGGATGTGGATGACAACATGTTTGCCCTGGGACCCTTCCGGCGCACGACCCAGGGCTGGTACCTCCGGGTGGCAGAGCTGACTGAGCTGATGCCGCTCGCCACTCGTCTGCTGGCCCGCACCCCGGTGATGGCCGGGCAGTTGTCGGTAATGTTCCGCTGCCTGCCAGACCGCCATGACGACGAGGCGTTGCTGCGGGCGTCCCTGAAAGCACTGCGCCTGCAGGTGAAGCAGCTTCGTGGACTGACCGGGTATGACGTTCCGGTGGTACTGAATGCAGAGTTCAGTGGTCCGGAGACGCCGTGGATAGTGGTACGGGGTACAACGTCTCTGGTGTGCCCGGAAGACGAACCGGCGATGACGCTCAGTGAATGGCAGCGTACGGCACAGACTGCCACCGTGCAGCCATTTCTGACCCAGGCGACCGCGATGCTTCACTCGGTCATGCTGGATGAGCTGGGCAAATCCGACCGGCTGTGTCCGGCGATACGCCCGTTTGCCGTCACCCTGCGTCTGGGGCTGATACAGACTGCTGCCAGCGCTCTGTGGTCGCAGTGGCTGTTCCGCCTGACCCGCATTTCTCCTGCGAACCGTGTCTGTGTGCATGAACCGCGCTGGCATTTTGCCGATCCGGTGTTGCCGCTGCTGATGCCGTACACCACACCGTTGCAGGGTGGTAAAACAGGACGTCGGGTGGTGGTGGTTCTGCTGCTGTGCGCCCTCGGTGCCCTCGCGCTGTCTGTCCAGCATAACCAGACCCTGATCCGCCGGGTGGCTGCCGATCTGCACCGCTGGCAGGCTATTCCGATGGAGCACTACGCGCCGAAAGCCCGGTCGCTACACGCCCTGCAGCAGGATGCGCTGTTACTGGAGCGCTGGCAACGCCAGGGCGTGCCACATCGCTATGATCTGGGGTTGTATCCGGGCGAGCGTCTGTGGCTCGCGGTTCAGCAGGCTATCGATACCTATGTACCACCACCGCCGCCACCGAAGCCGAAACCAAAGCCGGTGCCGAAGATTATTCGTCTCGACAGCATGTCGCTGTTCGATTCCGGCAAGTCTGAGCTGAAGAGCGGTTCGACCAAAATGCTGGTCAATTCCCTGGTGGGGATCAAGGCCAAACCGGGTTGGCTGATTGTGGTCAGTGGTTACACCGACAACACCGGTAACCCGCAACTGAATCAGACGCTGTCCCTGAAGCGTGCCGAATCGGTACGCAACTGGATGCGGGATACCGGCGATGTGCCGGAAAGCTGTTTTGCGGTTCAGGGATACGGTCAGGACCGTCCCGTCGCAACCAATGACACAACGGAAGGGCGTGCGCTTAACCGTCGTGTCGAAATCAGTCTGGTTCCGCAGGCCGATGCCTGCCAGATACCGGGCAAACCCTCAGCGTCATCGCAGGATGATGACGCTTCACTACACAATGGAGAGTAATTCCATGGCAATTCCAGTTTACCTTTGGCTGAAAGACGACGGCGGCGCGGACATTAAAGGGTCTGTGGACGTTCAGGATCGCGACGGCAGCATCGAAGTGGTGGCGCAGCAGCATAACCTGTACATCCCGACGGATAACAACACCGGAAAGCTGACCGGTACCCGTATCCACACTCCGTTCCTGTTCACCAAGGAAATCGATTCGTCCAGCCCGTATCTGTACAAGGCGGTGACCACCGGTCAGACCCTCAAGTCTGCCGAATTCAAGTGGTACAAAATCAACGACGCTGGCCAGGAAGTGGAGTACTTCAACACCAAGCTTGAAAACGTGAAGGTGGTGAAAGTGAACCCGGTCATGCATGACATCAAGGATCCTTCTTACGAGAAGCACAACCACCTTGAGCAGATCGAACTGCGTTACGAAAAAATCACCTGGACTTACAAAGACGGCAACATCATTCATTCCGATTCCTGGAACGAACGCGCCACCGCGTAAGTCACGAGCGGACGGAGTCTCTCTGTCCGCTGTTTTGTTTTGCATAACGCCTGCCTCGCGGACGTTCTGCAAAGCAGTCACACATTTTATCAGCACTGACCTTATGGGCATCGGTTAACGGCCAGGGGCGGTAGCGTGTCAAAAAGAGAGGGAATGAAATCCATGGAAAATCCAGCCGTTCTGTTACGTCGCCTGAATCCTTACTGTGCCCGTGCGCTGGAAGGGGCGGCCTCGCTCTGCCAGACCCGGGCGCATGCGGAAATCCTGCCTGAGCACTGGCTGCTGAAGCTGCTTGAGCAGGGTGAAGGTGACCTGACGGTGCTCGCCCGTCGCTATGAGTGGGATATGGATGCGCTGTGGCAGGATTTGCTCGGCTGGCTGGATAATCAACCGCGCTCGGTGCGCCACCGCCCACAGCTCTCGGAAAACATTCAGATGCTGATGCAGGAAGCCTGGTTGCTGGCCTCTCTCAATGGTGAAGAGCACATTCGCGGCATTCATCTGCTGATGGCCCTGACCGGTAAACCGAAACTGCTGCGTTGTGACGGTCTGTGGCCGATGCTGACCCTGGCACAAAGTCAACTGGAGCGTCTGCGTCCGCTGCTCGATGCGCAGTCGGACGAACGTCCGGAGGTGCAGCAGGACGCGAAACTGGCCCACACGGGGGGAGATGTGGAAATAGTCGGCCGTCCGGTCGGTGCCAGTGATAACACAACTATAAAGGACGGTGAACTGTCACCGGCCCTGCAGAATGCCCTGGATAAGTTCACTCTCGACGTCACAGCCAAAGCGAAAGAAGGAAAAATCGACCCGGTATTTGGTCGCGATACTGAGATCCGTCAGATGGTGGACATTCTCTCCCGCCGTCGCAAAAACAACCCGATTCTGGTCGGTGAACCGGGTGTCGGCAAAACGGCGCTGGTGGAAGGGCTGGCATTACGCATCGCCGAAGGCAACGTGCCGGAATCCCTCAAGCCTGTTATGCTGCGCACCCTTGATCTTGGCTTGTTACAGGCGGGGGCAGGCGTGAAGGGCGAATTTGAACAGCGCCTGAAAAACGTGATTGATGCCGTGCAGCAGTCGCTGGTCCCCATTCTGCTGTTTATCGACGAAGCGCACACCATCATCGGCGCGGGCAACCAGGCGGGCGGCGCAGATGCGGCCAACCTGCTGAAACCGGCCCTGGCCCGTGGTGAACTGCGCACTATCGCCGCTACCACCTGGAGCGAGTACAAACAGTATTTTGAACGCGACGCAGCCCTGGAGCGTCGCTTCCAGATGGTGAAGGTGGACGAGCCGGACGACGACACCGCCTGCCTGATGCTGCGCGGCCTGAAATCCCGCTACGCCGAACACCACGGCGTGCATATTACTGACAATGCGGTACGCGCCGCCGTTACGCTTTCACGCCGCTACCTGACGGGTCGCCAGTTGCCGGACAAAGCCGTTGATCTGCTGGATACCGCCAGCGCACGTGTGCGCATGAGCCTCGATACCGTGCCGGAAGCGCTGACGCAGTACCGTGCGCAGCTCACCTCGCTTGAAATCGAAAAGCAGGCGCTGCTGGAAGATATCGCGCTGGGCAGCAACCAGCACGGCGAACGTTTGACCGCCATTGAACAGCAGCAGAACGACCTGATTGTCGAACTCGACGAACGGGAAAGCCAGTACGGTCGCGAGCTGAGCCTGACGGAACAGTTGCTGGAAGTGCGTCAGGACATCAGCCGCCAGACCGATATCACCACTCTGCAAAACCAGCTGTCGGCGCTGCAGGGCAACTCGCCGCTGCTGTCGCTGGATGTGGACACACGAACCGTTGCGAACGTGATTGCTGACTGGACCGGCGTGCCGCTCTCCTCGTTGATGAAAGACGAGCAGACTGAATTGCTGACCCTGGAAAATGAAATCGGTAAGCGTGTTGTCGGCCAGGATGTGGCGCTGAATGCCATCGCCCAGCGCCTGCGCGCGGCCAAAACTGGCCTGACTTCGGAAAACGGTCCTCAGGGCGTGTTCCTGCTGGTCGGCCCAAGCGGCGTGGGTAAAACCGAGAGTGCGCTGGCGCTGGCGGATGTGCTGTACGGCGGTGAAAAATCCCTTATCACCATCAACCTCTCCGAATACCAGGAGCCACATACCGTTTCCCAACTAAAAGGTTCCCCGCCGGGGTATGTGGGTTACGGCCAGGGCGGTATTCTGACCGAGGCGGTACGAAAACGTCCGTACAGCGTGGTGCTGCTTGATGAGGTGGAAAAAGCGCACCGCGACGTGATGAACCTGTTCTATCAGGTTTTCGACCGCGGCTTTATGCGCGACGGCGAAGGACGTGAAATCGACTTCCGCAATACCGTGATCCTGATGACCTCCAACCTCGGCAGCGACCACCTGATGCAACTGCTGGATGAACGGTCGGATGCCAGCGAAAGCGACCTGCATGAACTGCTACGCCCGATCCTGCGTGACCACTTCCAGCCTGCGCTGTTGGCCCGTTTCCAGACCGTGATTTACCGTCCGCTGGCCGAATCTGCCATGCGTACCATCGTGGAGATGAAGCTCAGCCAGGTGAGCCAGCGCCTCAGCCGTCACTACGGCCTGACCACGCAGATTGGCGAGAGCCTGTATGACACGCTGACGGCCGCCTGCCTGCTGCCGGATACCGGGGCGCGTAATGTCGACAGCCTGCTCAATCAGCAAATTCTGCCGGTCCTGAGTCAGCAACTGCTCACTCACATAGCGGCGAAACAGAAGCCACGGTCACTCACTCTCTCCTGGGACGAGGAAGAAGGGATCGTGCTGGATTTTGAGTAAGGAAAACCATAAGACCCCTCTGAAGTATTCATTCGGGCAACGGTATGTTGCTGCTACAACTAATAAAAAGGAAACCAGATAATGAAGTTGATGAAATATATCCCGGCGGTTATTGCTCTGACCTGTACAGCAAATGCATATGCGGGGTTTTTTAGTTCATCCGATGATTTTAAATGTGGCAGGGAAGATGCAGTTCAAGCCCTCGGGCATTATTTCAGCAGTGATGCTTCTGGATTGCTGCAAAGTGATTATCTGACAAAGTCTAAATACACTTATGATAAACCTGTTGCTGATTATCAGAATAAATTAAATAGTCTGGTGGTTGGCGTGAGTAATGCCTCTACTTCTGGTAATGGCAGTTATGGCCTGAATTGTAGCGCGACTGTCTCAGTGAAAGTGCCACAGGAAGCTCTGGATGTCGTCAGCAGTGACCCAAACTATTTGCATTTCGTGACCGGGACCTACGGTAAGCTCAATAATGGCAGTGTGGTCTGGAGTGATGTCAGTTACAGCGCCAAACTTGCGGACAATGGTAAAGATATAATCTTTAGCAATTTTAACCGAACGGATCTGTCAAATGCGTTGTTTAATATCAGCGTATTGTCCGTCAATAAAAGCCAGATTATTAATGCTCAGTCCAAAGACAATCTGGATTCTGCGAAGGCTGAATATAAAAACTCCGACCGAAACCTGAATTCAGTGTGGCGAGAACTCCCGGACTCTTCGCGAAATGCGCTGAAAAAAGAACAGCTGGCATGGGTTAATGAAAAAGTTACTAAATGCGGCAAATTGTCGGATGCAGAATCGCACAGTGTAGATATTAAACATCGTATCGAAATTTATCAGTGCCAGATAAAAATGACCAATGACCGCATTGCTTTCCTTAATGGCGATAATTAATTGACGGTTACAGGTGTCTGTAAGGGAGGTAAAGGATGAGAAGTGATGTTATGAGCCTGGCGCAGAAGGCGATTGATGAAGCCCTGGGTCTGTCACGCTACCGGGTGGATGTGCATGAGTGTCCGCATTTCTTGGACGTGCTGCGCTTTCGGGCCAGCGAATCACTCAGCCAGCCGTGGCGTTACGAGGTCACCGTTACCTGTGCGGCAAGTATTGCCAGTACTGAAGTCATGTTGAAACCGGCATCCTTCACCTTCCAGACACCTTTGTTTGATGGTACGCCAGCGGTGCCGGTACGCACAGTATACGGCGTGGTGGATACATTCCGTCGGATCTCGATGTCGGGGGATGAAATCACCTATGCCCTGCGCATCGTGCCGCGTATTGCTCTGATGCAGCACACTCAGCGCAGCGAGGTGTATCTGAATCAGTCGGTGCCGGAAGTGGTGGAGCAAATTCTCCGCTCCCACGGTTTCGAGGGGGCGGACTTTGAGTTTCGCGTGTCGCAGCATTACCCGGTCCGTGAACTGATCACCCAGTGGCGCGAGACGGATCTCGAATTCATCCAGCGCCTGCTGGCGGAAGTGGGCATTTTCTGGCGCTTTGAGATGGACAGCCGTATCGAACAGGATGTGGTGATTTTCCAGGACAGCCAGATGCAGTATCAGTTTGGCGTAAAACTCCCGGTAATTCCGCCTTCGCGCACCAGTGATAACGGTCAGGAAAGCGTCTGGGATATCAGCCCGGAAGACCATGTGGTCACCGGAAGCGTGGCTAACCGCGACTATAACTACCGTGAAGCGTTGACGCCGCAGAACAGCTCAGCGACCGTTCGTCAGGAAGGCGGTGCCACCACCGGCGAGACCTACCACTATGCGGAGCCGTTTTTGAGTGAGGGTGATGCTGACACCCCGGAAGGTGGCTCCTGGTTTGCCCGTCTCCGTCATGAGCGCGCGCTCAACGCACAACAGCTTGTTACCGGGCGTTCCAGTAGTCCGGTTCTGGCCCCCGGCGAAGTGCTGGAAGCCCAGGGCAATGTCCCTGAATCGCTGAAAGATGGCATTGTCATCACCGGTGTTCATACCTCCGGGGCACGCGATAAAGGTTTTCAGCTGCGTTTCACGGGGATCCCCTACAGTGAAACCGTCTGTTATCGTCCGGCATTAATCAACCGCCCGGTGATTGCCGGTTCTCTCCCTGCCCGGGTGGAAAGCGACGAGAAACACGACACCTATGCGTACCTGGACAACCAGGGGCGCTACCGGGTCAGACTTGATTTTGACCGCAACAGCACGGAACAGGGCTATGCCTACCTCTGGTTGCGGATGGCCAAACCCTATGCCGGGGATACCTACGGTTTTCACTCCCCGTTGCTTGACGGTACCGAAGTCTCGGTGGTGTTTGACAGCGGGGATCCGGACAGGCCCTACATCGCCCACGCCCAGCATGATTCCGAGCACCCGGATCATGTCACCCGCGACAATCACACGCGAAACGTCTGGCGTACGGCGGGGGACAACAAACTTCGCCTGGAAGATAAGCGTCAGGAAGAGCACTTCAAGCTCGCCACCCCGTTTGGTAAGACCCAATTAAATGGTGGTCACGTCGTGGACAACCAGCGTGAGCAACGCGGGACCGGTTTTGAGCTGCGTACCGATGAATACGGTGCCGTACGTGCTGGAAGAGGCATGTTCCTGACCGCGGATGCGCAGGCAAAAGGTGAAGGACAAATGCTGGAAATGGCGCCGGCAGTCAATCGCATCAGGCAGGCCAACAGCGAAATGCAGGCACTGAACAATGCGGCTGAAGCGGCGAAAGCGCTGGTCAGTGATATTCAGGCACAAAACAATCTGGTGACGCAGAGTATTGCTGAGTTGCAGGCGGCGGTCCTGCTGGCGTCTGCCCCGCAGGGGATCGCCTTTACCTCAGGTGAGCACCTTCAGCTTACCAGCACACAGAATACGATGCTGACGGCCGGTAAGCATCTCGATATGGGAGCAATGAAAAACATCTCCCTGAGTGCTGAGAATGAACTGGGGCTGTTTGCACACAAAGCGGGTGCGCGAATGATAGCCAACCTTGGTGACGTGGAAATGCATGCCCGCCACAACACGCTGGACATGAGTGCGCAAAAAGAACTGACCATCACCAGTACTGACGATGAAATTGTTATCAGTACCCCTAAAGCCCTGACGGTGAATGGCGGCGGCTCTTACCTGAAACTCAGCGACAGTGGTATTGAGCACGGCTCGAAAGGTGACCTGACCATGAAGGTGGGGGAATACCTGGTGCCAGGGAGTGGCGGCGATATGCCCTTTTCTGCACCGGATTTCAACAGCACTGAGATAGCCGAAGTTAAACGCGTCATCAGCAAACCACTGAGCAACTGAGGGAACAGACATGTCGGTATTACCTAAAATCAGCTGGCCGGTGCCATCTAATCGTGGCAATAACTTTGCTAACCAGGAAGATCTGATGTCGCACCTGGAAGGGGAAGCGACGGGCTGGTATATGGTGGGAAGCAACGGAATGTGGCACGGGGGTATTCATATCACGAGTACCACAACACCCTGGTGTGCGCTGAGCGGTAAGACTGCTTCCGAGCTGCTGGATTTCCCTGTTCCGTTCAAAGGTGAACAGAGCGTGCGCTGTATGGCCGACGGGGAAGTGGTGGCGTACCGGATTTGTCGCGATTACCTGACGGTTCCCTGGGAAACGGGCCCTCTCAGTGTTTCAGGCTCTTTTGTTCTGGTGCGGCACTACATTCAGCCGGGCGAGAAAAAAGAGAACGGCCTGCATTTTTATACGCTGTATATGCACCTGGCACCCTACTCCGCTTACGCTTCCAGTGAAAACGAAACCCACTGGATTGTGAATGATAAGCTGCCTGTATTTCGCCGTGAATGGACGCCTGATGCCAGTGCTGAGAGCAGAAACACCTATCGTGTAGCCACAATCCCGAAAGGTTCACTGATTGAATGGAATGCAACAGAAGCAAGCGGCAGTGCTACCGGGCCTAAGGCGCGCCGTTATGGCCTGGTCACGTTCAAAGGGCTATCCGATCAAGCGAAGGCTAAAGGCACGAAGACCCGTCTGGTAGAAGGGCAACAATACTGGATCCTGACGGACAGAGATAATCTTGTCCCGTCATCCGGTGCGGCTACGCGTCCGTCGTGGTGGTCGCATCTGTTGCCACCTTATGCAGAGCCGATGCAGTTTGACGCTGTTGTCTGCCCCACACCGTACCCAATCAGTGCCGGTGAGAGTATCGGCCACCTGGGTTATTTCCAGATCCCGAAAGAGGGTGGGTATGATGTCCGCTATCAGGTACACATCGAATGCCTGAGTGATGATGACACGTTACCCGCTTTCCTGAAAAATCCTGAGAAGGTAGGGGAGAACACGCCTGTTTACCTGAAATGCCCGTCCGGTCTGCCGTTGTTCTCGAAAGATCTGAAGATAAAAGCCATGGTCAGCAGTGGGAGAACTTCACAGGGCGAGTCGGTCCTTAAACTGGGTCAGGTGAAAACAGAAAAAGATGCGCAGGGGCTGGAATACTGGTTTTTACCCTGGGCGAACGGCTATGTGCCGAAAAGTAACACGTCGGTTGAAACCCTATCTCAGTACGATCTCGGTAAACTCGGATTCACAACCACTGTGGACGAGGCACCGAGCTTTGATCACCTTGATGGTACAACATCGCCCAAAGGGGTGGTTCGCAGTATTCTGAATCGATTGCTGGAGGCATCAAGCGCTGACACGCGGTTAACTCATCGTACTGTCCCGTACAATTATCAACGGCTTTTGAATCGGATCGACAGTAGCGTCAGCCCATATTCATCACAGGAATATCTGAGCGCTATCCATAACCCGTCTTATCGTGATGTTAAGAATAAGATGATCGTGAAGCACCCCAGTGAGTGGTACCACAAAAAGGATACGTCGATTTGGCAGTCGTTTTTGAACAAGCTGACGAGTGATGCACCGGAGTGGAGAGAATACTGTGAAGGCTATCTTGATAAGATGGTGTGGATGCAAGATGCCAGTAAATTAAAGCTTGGTTCTTCTTTGTGGCATATGCATCCGGTGGAGTTTTTAGGGGCAATGAAAGGTGTTCCAGAACATGAAATCACAGTCGAACTGATAGAGAAACTATTGCAACATGCAAATCCGTGGTTTACAGGAAAGAGAGGAGGGAAAGCTTTCGCTACTCATTTTAAGAATACCTATCCTGCGGTTTATGAGTTCGACAAGCAAAACTTTGTTAATCTTCTTAACGAGCAACTGGCTGAATACGGAATTACTGGTCCTTATCACAAGGCTCACTTTTTGTCACAATGCCTCCATGAGTCTGCACATTTAGATACAACCATTGAGTTCGGCTCTGGACATAACTATGACCCTGGGCAACATAAAGATGCGATCAAGAATGGTAATACAGTTGTTGGAGATGGACCTCGATATAAAGGGAGGGGACTAATCCAACTAACTTGGAAGAAGAATTACCAACACTTTTCTCAATATGCCGGCATCGATTGTGTTAGCAATTCTGATTTGGTTGCATCAGTAATGGTTAATGCGATTAAAGCATCTTGTTGGTTTTGGCGGAATAATGGCGGCGTTCATAAAAAATATAATGCTAAGGGCGATATTAACATACTAATCGATAATGAGAAGGATAATGTAGAGTTAGTTACTCTTGCCGTCAATGGCGGGCAAAATGGCTTAGATGAAAGAAAATCATATTTCGAATCAATTAAAAAGGAATGGGGCTTAAAATAATGACATTAAGTAAAATTAGTTTGATAGCCTTGCTGAGCCTTTCAACTTTCAGTGTGTTTGCTAACTCAGCAGGAAGAGTGCCTACAACATACGATGGACTGACATTGACTGAAGCTGCGAAGGATTTTGTATCTAAAGGTTACTCGAATGTTTCCGTGAACCTTTTGAATAATACTAAATATCTATATCTGAGTAGTGAGAGCGATGTCAATAAATGCTCAGTGGTTTTTAAGGTGAATAATGACAGTATAGAAAATACTCCGTCTGCGGGCGCGGATGGGAAACTCTGTAATATAACGGGAAATGATGGGCGTGTAATTAGCTCCAGAAGGGACCAGGGTGTTTGGTTCAACGATGTTTATCGGGTTTCCTCTGATGATGAGTGGTCATTGCTTTTTACAGATTCTTGTGCCGATTGCCAGCAAGTAAAAAGAATACACTACAAAAATGGTGTTAAAGATTATGAGGAGTTAATGACTGGAGGTGACGATTATAAAAATAGAAAACCATTAAATGGTGGCATCTCTGTTGATAAAGCATTTTTATATTCTGCTCCTGATGAATCAAAAAAAACGAAAGCGTATCTAATTAAAGGGGATGCTTTCTCACTTGTTGATATGTCTGAGGATGGCTCCTTTTATAAAATTAATTACAAACCAGCCAGCGGGAAGAGTAAGGTGTATTGGGTCAAATCAGATGATTTCGATCTTAAATGACCATGGGTTAAGACGCAGTGGGTATTATCTGCGTGAGGTTGTGAAAATTAATCGCTGAGTAAAAATTGGAACGGAAATGTTAAAGATTATTCGTAAAGGGGATAAAACGACCCACGGTGGTTCGGTATTAACTGCGTCCACGACAATGAAGTACGGTGGCATTGGCGCAGCTCGTAAAGGCGATAAAGTCTCCTGCCCTGAACACGGGGAAACGACCATTGTTGAGGGCAACCCAAACTATCTGGATGAAGATGGTCTCCCTGTGGCATTCGAAGGCCACAAATGTGGCTGTGGGTGTACGCTCATCAGTTCGTTTTCTGCGGCAAAGGTTGGCTGACAATGCCGATTTATCTGGATGAAGTTCCTGATAGCGTTGACGGTATTTCACGTCCGGTGACGATACGTTGGGTGATTTTTCTGGTCGTCATCTTGCTGGCAGGTGTGGTGTTGACCCTGTGGCAATGGACCGGTGAGCGGCGCGGGATTTCATTCTGGTTTACGGCGCTGGGTCTGCCTTTTTGCCTGTGGGGCATTCTGGCTGTTTTTCGGCATATCGGGTACCGCCTTGAGCTCAATGGTGAAGCCGGTTGGAACTACGAGTGTGATGATCTTGAAGACACCGAAATCTTGCGCGGCAGGCGCTTTGCCTGGGTTCTTGATACCTGGGTGCAGACCCCGGCTGGCCGGGGGACAGGAAGTCTGAGTGCGGCAATGGCATCAGGCACGTTGCTCCTGAAAACGGCCAAACCGCGAGCCGGTGGAGAGCCTGTCAGGCATGCCCGGATAACGGAGTTTGATGGCGATCCGGAGGCCCTGACAAAAGCCGTCGAAAAAGCGGCACTTCGCATCAGTAAAACGCTGGCCCGCCTGCCGGAGAAGCTGCCGTGCTGGCTGATGTTCGAATGTGACGCTGACGTCACGGTGGAGCATGAAGCCGGGCTGCTACAGCTGGTCACCAATAAATCCGGCAGAGCGCTGCGCCAGATACCGGGGCAGGGCATGAATGCGCTGGATTACTGGCTGGACCATCGCTGGGACAAACCCGCTGCACTGGTTGTTCTGACACTCTCGCTTCGGCCATCACCGCAGGAAAATGATGCGGAAGCCATAGCGGCAATGGTGCTGTGTAACCGAAAGAGTCACCGGTTTCCGGATGCGGTCCGGCTGCATCGCCCGCAAAAGAGCAGCCCGGAAACACTGACTCACAACATGGCACATGCTCTACGCTGGGCTGAATTATCCCCAGATGAGATCAAAGGTATCTGGATCACCGGCGAGGTCGTCACTGACAGGCCGGGTCTGAATCAATCCTGTGAAGACAATAAATTAACACTGAGCCTGACGGACGGCATCAAAAATATCGACGCCACGCTCGGGTACGCCGGACAGGCCTCGCCGTGGATAGCGGTGGCGCTGGCTGCGGGCAAAGTTTCGGAGCAGGGCGCGCAGCTGGTTGCTGCGCAACCGGATCCCGGATGTGACGATATCTGGCTGACATCAATGACGGCAGAAGAACGAGAAAAGGACGTTAACAGGGAATGAGCAGCGATAAAAAAGACAAGACCAAAACCAAACCAAAATCCTTGCTTGGACTCGCTGTTCTGGCGCTGATATTTGTCTCCGTGATAATTGTTTTTACGCTGACAATCGGCAGTGACTTTATCGCCAGGACGTTTGGACTTGGTCCGTATCCGCTTGAATGGATCGTGACGCTCTGTGCGATCGTCAGCGTCTTCCTGTTGACCCTGCTCTGGGGGCTGGAACAACTGTTCTTCATCTCCGGAAGGAAAGGGGCGAGACGAACCTGGGGGCGCAACAAAGCCTCTCCGGTCCCCCTCCCGGACATTAACGCCGCGAATACCTTTGTTGACGAAAAAGAGCGGGCGGAGAAAAGTTTCAGTGCTGAAGCTCTGATCGATCACCTGCAGCTGCGCTACCGTCGCCGCTGGAAAGTAAAAGTCCGTCTGCTGCTGGTGCAGGGTAGCGATAACGATATTGAGAAGGTGGTGCCAGGGCTGAAACGTGACCACTGGCAGGAAAGTGACGGGATTGTGCTGATCCACGGCGGCCTGTCTGATAGCGTGCCGGATGACGAGTTTCTGTCGGTACTGAAACAGGTTCACCCGCAGCGTCCAATCGATGGGGTGGTGCAGGTGATGAATGCTGCAGCACTGCCGGATACCGCAAAACAGGATACGCTGACGCGTGTACGCCAGAAAACCGATGCCCTGCTGGGCTGGCAGTTGCCGGTCTGGCTGTGGGTCGTCCGTGAAGGTGCATGGGCGCATGATGGTGAAGGCGTTCCACCAACGGGAGCTCTGTTTGGCCCGGGTGTCACAGCAGATGAGACCCGTACCACGCTTGCGGCCCTGTCGTCCGAATTGCAGGGGGCTGGCGTGGCAGCCCTGCTTGACGATTCGCAGCACCACTGGCTGTTAAACCTTTCTGACGCACTGCGGGGTCGTCTTCGTCGCTCTCTGCTGTCATTACTCAACGTGCTGATGTCCGGCCCGGCACCGTACCGCCTGCGCGGGGTGATGTTCAGCCCGGCATTGCCGGGTGCCACTACGGTTCCTCATGCGCGTCTGTCGCCGCCGGTCTGGCAGGCGCTGGAAGAAGACAGCCTGCAGGTGCATGCCCGTAAAATCGGTGTCCACTGGCAGAAAATCCTGCGCCTGGTCCTGCTGGGACTGATTCTGTTGTGGGGCGCGGGTACGTTGCTGTCACTTTCTGTCAATCGTACACAAATCTGGCTGGCGCAGGATACCGCGCGCACCGCCGCCGATACCCGCCAGCCACTGCCCGAACGTCTGCGTAATCAGCTTCTCCTGCAGCAGACCATTGCCCGTCTACAGAACCGGGAAGCTCATGGTGCGCCCTGGTACACCCGGTTTGGTCTGAATCAGGACAGCGACACGCTGAAGATGCTGTGGCCACTGTACGCCCGAAACAACCAGACGCTGATGCGCGATGCGCTGGTCAGTGAGCTTCACCGCCAGCTAAATGATTTTGTGCAGCTGCCGCCGGCAAGTGATGCGCGTACCTCCGCCACCCAGAAGACCTATAACCTGCTGAAAGGGTATCTGATGCTGGCGCGTCCGGACAAAGCGGATGCGAACTGGCTGGCCGGTAATATGGTCAAAGCCTGGCCGTCACGCTCCGGCGTATCGGACACTGTATGGCAGATACAGGCACCGAAGCTGCTCGGGTTTTATGCCCAGAACTTACCGGCGCACCCGGAGTGGAAAATCACTCCCGACCGTGAACTGGTGGGCACCGTACGCCAGATTTTGCTCAAGCAGATTGGTCAGCGTAATGCCGAGTCTGGCCTGTATCAGGAAATGCTGGGGCGCATCGCCCGCAACTGGCCGGATTTAACGCTGGCCGACATGACCGGTGATACGGATGCGTCGACGCTGTTTTTCTCTGAAGAAGTGGTGCCGGGCATGTTCACCCGTCAGGCATGGGAAGAACAGGTGCAGGAGGCCATTGATGAGGTGGTGAAAACCCGCCGTGATGAAATTGACTGGGTGCTGACGGACAAAAAGCAGCAGGCCGGCAGTGACATCTCACCGGAAGCCCTGAAGCAGCGACTCACTGAGCGTTACTTTACTGATTTTGGTAATGCGTGGCTGAACATGGCCAACAGTATTCAGTGGCAGGAAGCGACCTCGCTCTCTGAAGCTATCGCCCAGCTGAACCTGCTGGCCGATGTGCGTCAGTCCCCTCTGGTGGCGCTGATGAACACCCTTGCCTGGCAGGGCCAGACCGGGGCTAAAGGCGAGCGGCTTGCCGATTCACTGGTGGACTCAGCTAAAAAACTGGTGGGCCGTAATAAGAACGCAAAACAGTTTATCGAACAGGCGCAGGGCCCCAAAGGCCCGCTGGACGGCGTGTTTGGCCCGCTCACGGGTCTGATGGCCGGCAAGGACGGTACCGGCTCAAACGGTAACCTCAGCTTCCAGTCCTGGCTTGCCCGCGTGACTCAGGTACGTCTCAAGCTTCAGCAGGTGACCAGTGCCCCTGATCCGCAGGCGATGGCGCAGATGCTGGCCCAGACCGTCTTCCAGGGCAAAGCCATTGACCTGACCGACACCCGTGATTATGGCTCTCTGGTGGCGGCAAGCCTCGGGCAGGAGTGGAACGGCTTCGGGCAGGCGCTGTTTGTGCAGCCACTCGATCTGGCCTGGCGTCAGGTGCTGGCGCCAGCTGCAGGTAGCCTTAACGCCCGCTGGCAGAGCACCATTGTGTCACAGTGGAACACCGCCTTCTCCGGACGCTATCCGTTTAAGGCCACCGGCAGCGATGCCTCACTGCCGCTGCTGGCCCAGTTCCTGCGCAGCGATTCCGGGCGTATCGCAGCATTTATCAAAACTAACCTCGGCGGCATCCTCCATCAGGAAGGTAGTCACTGGGTGGTGGATCCTGCGGCGAGCCAGGGGATGACCGTCAATCCGGCGTTCCTTTCGGCTATCAACAAGCTGGCCGACATTTCCGATATCGTTTTCGCCCAGGGCGATGCGGGGGTGCATTTTGAACTGATGGCCCGACCATCGCGTGATGTGGCCCGCACCCAGCTGACGCTGGATGGCCAGAAGCTGGATTACTTCAACCAGATGGAAAGCTGGCAGAGTTTCACCTGGCCGGGTAACACGTATTACCCCGGTGTGGACCTGAGCTGGCGTTCAGTGAACACCGAAATGCGCCTGTATGAAAGCAACCAGGGGAACTGGGGCTTTATCCGCCTGCTGGATAAGGCGCTGCTCACTCCGCTCGACAGCAGCCGCACCCAGCTGGTGTGGATCACCCCGGACGGTAATCCGCTGAAATTTATCCTGCGCAGCGAGCTCGGTGACGGGCCGCTGGCGCTGCTCAAACTGCAGGGTTTCAGCCTGCCGCAGAACATTTTTGCCGTTGGTGTTGCCGACAGCACACTGACACTGGCGGGAGACGAATAAATGGCAACGGCAGAAACGTTACTGACCCTGTGTCTCCCGGATGCTACTCAGCGCGCTGCGTTGCTCGCACATTCCCGGGAGAGTCTTTCGCTCTGGAACAACTGGCTGATACCGCTTTCAACCGGTAACGGGGCAGGAGACGATCCGACCTATGAGGATGATTTCCAGCTGATGCGTGAGGAAATCAACAAACTCTCAGGTACCGATACCGATACGCTTTGCCGTCTGGCTGAACAGGTTGTGACCTGCCAGGCCCGTGATATCCGCGTGGTTACCTGGTATGTCTTTGCCCGTCTGCAGCGTGATGGCGACAGCGGGCTGGCTGATGGCCTGATGCTGCTTACCGCCATGCTGAAACAGGCAGGGCAGCACTGTCACCCCCTGCGCAGCAATGCCCGGCTGGCGGCACTGGAATGGCTGAACAGTGACAAGGTGCTGGACGCGTTCTCGCGCTGGCCGGATGTGACGCGGGAAGATACCGCCCGAACGGCAGCCGCACTGTGTCTGCTGGAAGAGGCTGTGGCAAAGATGTCAGACAGCGATCAACCCTCATTTACCGGCCTGCTGCGTACTCTTGAAACCCGCCTGGCCGGCGTTGGCGGACTTGATACTCCGGTGGCTACCTCACATCAGGAGGAAACCACCGACGTCGGAACCTTCGCGACCTCAGGCAGTGCCGTACCGGCTACGACCGCCGTTAAATCGGAAGTGGAGCTGGTCCGCCAGTTGCGCGTGTTGTCCGGCTGGGTGGTGGAGCAGCCGCAGGGCTGGCTTGCGGCTCACCGGATGATGAAAGCCGCCCGCTGGGACCTGGTGACACAGTTACCGGCGCTTGATGCCAGCGGCCGGACTCGTTTACTGCCCCCGAAACCGGACTACCGTGCGCAACTGAAACGCCTGTACCTGCAGCAGAGCTGGACCGAACTGATTGAACAGGTGGATGTGATGTTCACCGAAGGCGGCAACCGCTTCTGGCTCGATTTGCAGTGGTACCTGTGGCAGAGCCTGAGTCGCGCGGGTGCCCCCTGGGAGCACTGGGCCGATTACGTGCTCAGCGACCTGAAGCTGATGCTAAAACGCCTGCCAGGACTGGAAACTCTCGCCTGGAATGACGGTACGCCGCTGGCTGATGAGGTGACGCTTGGCTGGATTGCTGAAAAGGTTAACAACGACATGCCCGGGTTCAATGAAGAGCCCGCCGTCCTGCAGGGAACTCAGACCGATGACATATTTGCGCTGGAAGCAGAGGCGATGGAAAAGGGTGACAGCGAAGGCCCGGAAGCGGCGCTAAGCTGGCTTCAGAGTCGTCCGGGCATGGACTCCCCCCGTAGCCGCTGGTTACTCCGTTTACTCATGGCACGGGTGGCCGAGCAGTATGGGCGCAACGAACTTGCATTGCACCTGCTCGGTGAACTCACCGCCAGTGCGCCGCAGCTGACCCTCAGCGACTGGGAGCCAGGATTGTTGTTTGACGTGCAGGCCCGTCGACTTCGCTTGTTGCGCCTGAAGGCCGGACGGAGCGAAAGCGACAAAACCCGACTCACCCCGGAAATGGAGTCACTGCTGGCGGGGCTGATTGCCCTCGACCCGGCCCGTGCGATGGTGCTGTGCGGGTAAATCCCCGTTCGCCACTGTGCTTCAGTTAACGATTGTCCTCTTGATGACGTCTTTCTTTTGATGATTTTTCCACTCAGGATGTCCGTACATGGATGATTTAACCCTGCGTTATTACGAAGCCGAAATGCGCTATCTGCGCGAAGCCGGTAAAGAATTTGCCCGCGCCCACCCGGACCGTGCGGCGATGCTCAATCTGGACAAAACCGGGGCACGCGACCCGTATGTGGAGCGTCTGTTTGAAGGCTTTGCCTTCCTTATGGGGCGCCTGCGCGAAAAGCTCGATGATGACCTGCCGGAACTGACCGAAGGGCTGGTCAGCCTGCTGTGGCCACATTACATGCGTACCATTCCTTCGCTCTCCGTGGTGGCCTTTAGCCCGGAGTGGCAGCAACTGCGCAAAATGGAAATGCTGGAAGAAGGCTTCTCCGTGCTGTCGCGCCCGATCGGGCCGGAGAAGACGGTCTGTCAGTACCGCACCACCCGCGAGGTGCCGCTGCAGCCGCTGCATCTGAGTGAGGCCCGCCTGCAGACCGAACCGGATGGCCGTGCTGCCATTCGTCTGCGTTTCGACTGCCCGGACAAAGTGGACTGGTCAAAAGCCGGTATCGATAAGGTCGCTATCTACCTCGATGCTGACAGCCCGGTGGCCTCGGCCCTGCACCTGGCGCTGACACGCCGGGTGCAGGCAATGTATGTCCGCCATGCTGAAACCCACACGGAACGGGTCCGCTTCGACGGCTGGTGTAAACCAATGGGCTTTGACGATAGTGACCGCCTGTGGCCAAAGGGCGATTCTGCGTTCAGCGGCTACCAGTTGCTGCTGGAGTATTTCAGCTTCCGCGAGAAGTTTATGTTTGTGGAGCTTAAGGGGCTGGAGTTTGCCGGGCTGAGTCAGAAAACCACCTGGTTTGAAACTGATATTGTGCTCGACGGCGGCTGGCCGTCAGACCTGCCGTTTGAGACCGAAAACTTCCGTCTGCATTGCGCGCCGGTCATTAACCTGTTCTCACTGGAAGCGGACCCGCTGACGCCTGACCCGCTGCAGAACGAATACCTGCTGCGGCCGATGCGCGTGCAGGACGGCCATACGGAAATCTACAGTGTGGATGCCATTCACGGGGCGGTGAAAAACGGCAAACATCCGTACGTACCGTTCACCAGTTTCCGCCACCGTGGCGGCATGATGCGCCATGACGCGCCGGAGCGTTACTTCCACACCCGTGTAAAGCGCGGCCCTTCGGGGTTGTATGACACCTGGCTTATCCTTGGCGGGAAGTCCTTCGAGCTTGAGCAGTTGTCACAAAGCCCGGAGTCGCTTTCCATCCGCATTACCGGTACCAACGGTCAGCTGCCGCGCCGGTCGCTTGAAAGCACCCTGCTGGACCGGGTGGTGAAAGCCGGCAAGGTGCCGGTTCGGGTCATGAACCTGAAGGTGCCGACTTTGCCGCTTTACCCACCGGCGAACGACCGCTTCCACTGGCGGGTCATGAGCCATCTGGGCTCCAGTTTCTTAAGCATGATGGATAACCCGGAAGTGCTGCGTGGCACGCTGGCGCTGTATGACTGGACTGATGATGAGATGAACCGCCGCCGGCTGGAAGCGATTGTGGCTGTGAAGCACACGCTTATCCGCCGTTTCGAACGGGGCTTTATGCTGCGTGGGGTCGATATCGAAATCACCCTGAATGCCGACAATTTTGCCGGGGAAGGGGATGTCACCCTGTTTGGTGAAATGCTGCACCGCTTTTTTGCCCTCTATGCCGATGTCCACCTCTTCAACCAGCTCACACTGGTCCTGCAACCCACAGGGAAACGACTGCGATGGAAAGAAAATCACAGCCAGCACATTCCGGGCTGACGGAGCGGCTTGCCAGTGACATCTGGCGGGTTAATTTCTACCGCTACTGTCAGCTGCTTGAACAGGAAAACCCGGATGCGCCGAAGCTCGGCAGCACCGAAAAGCTCTCTGCTGACCCGGTGCGTTTTCGCCCGTGGCCGGGAATGGGCTTCCCGGTCAGCGAACTCAAAGCGGTTGAAACCGATGAGGACCACCCGGACCTGTCGCCGACGGTGCGCACGACCTTTCTCGGGCTGTACGGGGTAGACTCCCCGCTGCCGACGGCGTACCTCGATGATATTGCGCAGCGCCGGGAGGGGTATGAAGCCACCACCGCGTTTCTCGATATCTTCAGCCACCGTATCCACACCCAGTACTACCGCATCTGGCGCAAATACGCTTACCCGGCAACCTTCGAAGCTGGCGGCATGGATGAGACCTCGCAGTGCCTGCTGGGTCTGGTTGGGCTGGGTATCCCGGGTACGGCGGAGCAGATTGCCACGCCGGTCTCCCGCTTCCTGGCGCTACTGGGGACCATGCGGTTGCCAACCCGAAACGCCGAAGGCATCCGCCAGCTGGTGAGTCTGCTGGCCCCGGACACCCTGAGCACGGTTATCAGCCCGGACCCGGTGAAAGTCCCCGTGGAGAGCCGGAGTGGACTCGGCAAAGCCAGTCGCGTGTCGCTGTCACAGCGGGCCACGCTCGGCAAAACCGGCAAAGAGGCCTGCAGCCGTATCCTGCTGATGCTGGCGACTGACAATCCGGACGAGGCGCAGGGCTGGTTGCCCGGTGGTCAGTTGCACACTGATATGATGGTGCTGCTGCGGGTGTACATGGGTTATCGCTCCGATGTACGCCTTCGCCTCACGGTACCGGTAAGCTGTCTGCCTGAACCCCGTCTGGGCAAGACAAGCCGGGTACAGCTGGGCCGCACCGGCGTGCTGGGCCTGAAGCGGGACCGTCCGGCAACCCGCACGCACCTCACCGTGAGTCTGGGCACTTATGAAGGCCTGACCTGTGAGACCCTGCGACCGGCAGAGTCCGGTGGCTACCGTTTCGACTGATATTCCGGAACGCAATACCTAACACCAGACACATTCAACACACCCCTGTTTCTGAAGGCTGAAAAGGACTCCACGAATGACTTTCGCTTCCCTGTCGCGCAGCGCTGCACTGATGCTGCTCTGCTCCCTGCTTACGGCATGTGGCCTGACTCAGGCCGTATCGGACGGCACCGTCAGCGCAACCAGAGCCATTTTCTACAAAAAAATAAAGGTGCTGCACCTGGACTTCGAGCCACGTGCCGCTGCCAATGCCGATGAAAGCCAGACGCCGCTGGCCACCATGGTGCAGGTGTATCAGCTTAAAGATCGCCAGAAGGTGGACGCCGCTGACTATCAGAAACTGCTGCGCGATGCGGACACCACACTGAAAGAAGACATCGTCACCAGCAAGTCATTACTGGTAATGCCCAAAGGCAGCGTGACGCTCAATATGCCAATGAACGAAGAGGCAAAGTTCGTGGCTGTGGTGGGATTGTTCAACCGCCCGGATATCAGCAACAACAGCTGGCGTCTGGTGCTGAGCCGCGATGACCTCGACCCGGATAAACCGCGTACCATTCAGCTGAACAGCACCGGGCTGACCCTGGTGCCGGTGAAGGAGTAAGTTCATGGACACCCTGCAGGATAACTGGCTGGCCCTGTTTGACGGGCAGACCCGCTATACGCTTGAGATTAACGACAGCATCCTGAAGCCGGATGTGCTGAACTTCCACGGGCGCGAAGCGCTGAATGCGCCGTCCGAATGGCGGATTGAGTTCACCACACCCCAGAAAGGCATTACCCGCCAGGATGTGATGCTGAAGTATGCCACGCTCAGCATGCGCTCTGGCCGTGTGGTGCAGGGCATCATTACCGGCTTTAAGCATCTGAAAGAAACCGCAGACCAGACGCATTTTACGGTAACGCTCTCCTCGCGCCTGGCGTTACTCAGCCACACTCGCCGCTGTGCGGTCTGGCAGAATGTTTCGGTACCGGAACTGGTAGAGCAGATACTGTGCGCCCACGGTCTGGAGGGCTCAGACTTTGCGTTCCGGCTGGAACGCACCTACCCACAGAGGGAACTTATTACCCAGTGGCGGGAGACCGACCTGCAGTTTATCCTGCGCATCCTTGCCGAAGACGGTATCTGGTTCCGCACCGGGGTGAACACCACCACCGGGCTGGACACGGTGACCTTTGGCGACAGCCAGCTGCAGTACCAGTTTCATGTTCATCTTCCGTACCGGGAGCCGTCGGCGCTGCATGACGGTGCGGTCGAGGCCGTATGGGATGCGCGGGTGTGGCACCACACGGTGACCGGTCGCGTGGCCACCCGGGATTACAACTATCGCACCGCCAGCACGCCAATGGATGCCGTCGTCAGCGTCAGAAACGAGGCGGCCACCACTGGAGAACACTACCGTTATGCGGCCCCGTACCGCGAAGCCGGGGATGACACCTCCTCTGAACCGGAAACCGAAAGCGGGGCGTTTTATGCCCGTATTCATCATGAACGTGAACTGAACAGGGCCATTCGCCTGCATCTGTTCAGCAATGCCAGCCACCTGACGCCGGGCATGGTGCTGGAGACCGGTGACAGTGAGGTACCGGAGCTGAAAGAGGGGATGGTGATAACGCTTGCCACCTTCCGCGCGGCCCGTGACACCCGTCTTCATGTCTCAGTGTGGGGTATGCCTTACAGCGAGCAGTTCTGCTTCCGCCCGAAAACGGCGTCACGCCCGGTGATTGCCGGAACGCTGATGGCTCGCGTGGAGAGTGAAGAGAAGAATGACCCATATGCGCACCTGGACAGCCAGGGCCGCTATCGGGTGAAACTGGATTTCAGCCGCGAAGACGCAGAGTCCGGTTATAACTACCTCTGGGTACGCCAGGCCAAACCCTATGCCGGGGATACGTACGGCTGGCATACCCCGCTTATCACCGGTACGGAAGTCGGTATCGCCTTTGACGGTGGTGACCCGGACCGCCCGTATATCGCCCATGCCTTCCATGACTCAGAGCATGCCGATGTGGTCACCCGCGACAACCGTAGCCAGAACATCCTGCGCACCGCCGGGGATAATGAACTGCGAATGGAAGACCAGCGTCAGGCAGAGCATATCGCGCTGAATACGCCGTTTGGGGCCACGGCGCTGAACCAGGGTCACGTCGTGGATGCACAGAATGAACTCCGCGGTACCGGGTTTGAGCTGCGTACTGATGAATTCGGGGTTATCCGTGTGGCGAAAGGGCTGCTGGTAACGGCGACGGGTCAGACCAAAGCCGAAGGCGATGTGCTGAGCATGGATGAAGCCCTGAGAGAAATCGATATGGGCCGTCAGCGTTTGGCCCAACTGGCAGATGCAGAACGACAGGCACTGGCGCTGGAAGCGGATGTGGCCAGCCAGATAGCGATGTTCAGTGAACGACTGAAACCGCTGAACGAGGTGATTCACTTCACGGCCCCGGAAGGCATGGCGTTTACCAGTGATGAACATCTGCAACTGGCCGCAACCGACAATATCGGCATCAATGCCGGGGGCGATATCAGTACCGGTTCGCTGGGCAATACAGCACTGCTGGCAGGGCAGACCCTCGGGCTGTTTGCACAAAACGGTAAGCTGAGTCTTATCTCCGACCAGGGGCCGGTACAGGTGCAGGCACAGAACGGTGCCCTGCATCTGAGTGCGGCGCAGAAGCTCAGCATCAGCAGTATGAGCGACATCCTGTTTGCCGGTAAGAAGAAGGTGACGCTGATTGGCGGTGGTAGTTACGTGAAGATAGAAGCGGGGGGCATTGAGTACGGAACGCCGCACTCCTATACCCGCAACATCAAGCGTACGCAGAAGCTCCGTCCGGCGAGTCAGAACATCTCGTTCCCTCTCATGGGAACCTCACATATTTATTCTGCGGTTTACCAGCTGCAGGATGAGCAGGGCAAACCTCTCGCAGGAATGCCTTATCGTCTGAAAACGCCGTCCGGACAGGACGCTACTGGGTACAGTGACGCAGAAGGCCGGACTGTTGCAGTTTATACCCGCGAACAGGAAGCGGTGGATTTGCATGTCGTACCGGACAAGCCGCAGCCGGAAGAATCCATGTGGTTTATCGGTGATGGTGACCAACAGCAACTGACAACCGAATTCAGGGAGAATGTGTAATGGAACTGCCTGATTTACCCGATACCCCGACTGCTGATATTCCCACCGCCACCAATAATCAACCGTGGGATTGTACGACCAGCGGCGTTGAAATGGTGGAGAAGCAGTCCCGTCTGCCAACAACTAACAGTCGGCAGTACCTGCATATCAAGGTGGAGTACGCCATGCGCTTTCCCCGGTTGTCCACGGAAATTCGACGTAACGGGAAAAGCTACCAGATGAGCCTCAAGCAGCTCATGATGAGCGGGCTTATCCGCGTGGATGAAATCGCCCGTGATTACCGGTGGTGGTACAAAGCCGAAGTCCCATTTGATATGCGCACCACTCCGCCACGCCCGTTTCTCAGCAGCACGTTACTGGACGAAGGTGCCGGCAGGCGGCACACCAGCAACCCCTTCCCGGTGCCGGGCAAGGGGATTTACCGTCGTCCGGATGTCATTATTGTAAAAAACATGAATGATCGCTGGCCGGGGCTTGCTGGACCGGATACGGAAGGACTGATGCACGCTGATAATCTGGAGCGCCTGGTAGAGGTGAAGTTTCCGGGGGATGTACTTAAGGACAGCCAATATAGAGATTACATGATCATCGTGGGTAGAGATCGTAATCGCATGACTATCCTAGAGATCCATGACTGTCGCACGGAAGAACAACAGTGGAGCGATCAGGTGGTGAACGTGACGATGAAAGCTTGGAAGACCAGCGGAGCTAAGTACTGGCCTCTATTCCTCTACCCGCCGATATTCACTCCTCGTCCACCGGCGACACCTGCGCCAGCGAGAGTAGAGCCGTGGACCTGGGCCGGGAAAGCCGTAGCTGGCCTCAGCGAAGGAGCTGTCAACAATATCGCCGCCGGCTGGCATGCGCTGTCAGAAGAGATGCAGCAAAAGCTAAGTCAGGCTGCGGGCTGGCTGAACGACAGTGGGGAATGGGTATATTCTCAGGGGAGCCAGGCATGGCGCTGGGTCAGTCAGACAGGACGCGCAGTGGCTTCTTGGACGGATGAACAGCTTCGGGCTGCATGGCTTAAAATCCAGAAAGCCACCGATATGACGCTGGATATGCTGAGACAGGTCGACTGGGTGCAGGTACTGACGGATGTGGCAATAACTGTCGGTGTGGTGCTGGTTGCTGTCGGCGTGGGTGTTCTGGTGGTCACACTCGGTATCCCGGAAGCCTTACTGGCGGCATTTTTACTAATTGTGCGTCTGGCAATCACTGCCTGGGAAGCGCTGGCGTTGGTTCTCAGTGGTACCGCTGTTGGTACACTGGCAATCCAATAAGGAAAGATAATGGAACAGCAGGATTTTGATCTGAGTTATATAGAGAAGTGGCTGCCGGAAGCATCGGTAAAATACAAGGATGGTAGCCAGGCGGTGAATCTGGGGTTGATTATCACCGTTTTTTTTAAAGACGGTCATACAGCCGAGGTTCGTCGTAAAATGGTGGAGTGCGTAGATCGCTATTACGATGAATTTAAGCCACATCTCAAAAAAACACTTGCCCCTAAATGGGTATCTATAACAGACAAAAATTACAAAAGAAATCGCCTGGAATTTTTAGAACTGACAGAAGAAGAGACCGATTCGTGGTATCTGGGCAGTGCTGAGAAAGATTATTTGTCTCCTGATTACAGCATCTTGGTTATGAACACTCGGATTTTCCATAACGATAATGACCGCTCTGTCATTAAGCTGGTGTTCCCGTTAACACTGCTGAAAGAGCCTGAGGGTAAGGAACGTTATCAATCTTGGTTGATGTGGCTTTGTAATACCTTCAACGTTGAAAGCGGTTATGCGGGGTTGTCATTTATTCTTCCTTACGCTTTTGAGCGAATGTTTCCATACGAATACAAACTGGCTCAGCGCTTTCCGGGCGTGATGGTGGATTCTCTGGGAACCCTGGAAGGCGGTGAGGCAGTGGAGGGAGTAAAAGGCCCTTGTTGGTACACCATTCTCGGTAATCCCTGGCAGGAAAAGCTCGGTGGTACAGACACGTTGGCTCACCGTCTGAAGAAGACTCCTGAGATTGAACTGCTGTCCTATAACGGCGGCATTATCCTTAAGGCTGGAGCAATGCCGCCAGCGCTCGGAGAAACTAAAACCGAAGCTTTACCGCCATTACTGGTAAAAGTGAATCAGTTAATTAAACCTATTAGATACGACGGGCATAACGGCCTGCATTTCTACTCCGAACATGAAAATTTCCAGTTTGAGGAAGAATCCTCCATGGCATGGTTTGCTCGCTTCGATGGAGCCAGTGCTGCGCTGGATAAAGAAGATGAAGGTAAGTCCTGGGTGCCGGTCAGGATCACCTGCTGGAGTGGTGAAAAATCTCAGTTTGAAGGTCGATGGGCCACCATTGTTAACGGGACGACGCAGTACACCCAAACCCGCGACGGGCAGATTATGCCGGAGTTTGAAGATAAGCATGGTAAGAAGCACCCGGCCCGTTGGTCGCTGCTGGAAAGAGATGATGGTGGCAGCGTATTTGCTGTGACTCCAGATGAGGGAGATTGATTCATGTCGCGTAATTCGCCCTCATTATGCGAGATGCTTTACGGTAATTTTGTTGGCGATCTCGACCTTCAGCATATCAGTGAAGAAAATCAGGTCATCCTGTCGGTGCTGGATAATATGCAACGGATCCTTAACTGCCGTGCCGGCACGCTGGCACATCTGCCGGACTACGGTCTGCCGGAGATGACCACTATACTGCAGGGGCTTCCCGGCACCGCACATAAACTGATGTCGGCCCTGTCAGCGGTTCTGTTGAAATATGAGCCCCGCCTGAAATCCATTGATGTCGTACTGCTCGATCAGCACATCCCCGGGGAACTGCGCTATGCCATCGATGCCGAACTAAGGGACATCGGACTGGTTCGCTATGGCACCGAGTTTGTGCCGGAAGGGCGGGTTCTCCTGCGACATCTTAAGCAACAGCAGTATCTTGACACAACAACCCGTCTGTAAGGCCAGAGAACACCATGTCAGTAAAATCACAGTTCCTCAAAAAACTGCAGGCCAGACAGTCTGCCCCGGTCTCGTTTACCTGCAAGACTCAGGCCGATATCGCAGAATTTCGCCTGAGAATAACGCAGCTTCAGGAGCAGATGGAAGGGCACCGCGTCATACATGGTGTGGCGGGTTCCGGCAAAACGCTGATTTTACTCTACCGTTGTCTGTATCTTTCAGAAACGACAGCGCGTCCTGTATTAGTGCTCTGCTTTAATATTATTCTGGCAAACTATATCCGTGAATGCATTGCCGAAAGAGGGCTGTCGGATAAAGTGCACGTGTATCATTTCCACGACTGGTGTGCGAGTGCTGCCCGAAAATTTAAACTCACTGTGAGCCGGGAAGGGTTGTTCTTTGATAACTGTTTTGCCGCGCTGGAAAATGCGGTTAACAGCGGAGCCGTAACAGACAGTGGTTATGATGCAGTGTTGATTGACGAGGGACATGATTTCGACCAGCGCTGGCTTGCATTAATCGCCCGACTGTTTGATAACACATCCCGCTCGCTGTTGCTGATGTACGATGATGCCCAGTCACTGTACCGACGTGAGAGAGCACTTAACTTTTCGCTGGCGAGTGTGGGTATCCAGGCCCAGGGGCGCACGTCTGTCCTTCGGGTTAACTATCGTAATCCCTGCCGCATTCTCAATTTCGCTTATGCCTTCTCTCGTGACTATTTTGACAGCCATCATAATCAGGAGCTCCCTCTGGTGCTGCCGGAAGCCTGCGGAGAGGAAGGGGATATTCCTGATATTGAATTATGCCAGTCGGAAGCGGAGGAGGCCCGCCGTGTTGTGGCATGGCTTAAGGAGCAGCAGGCGGTTGCAGGCCGCTGGGGAGATATGGCGGTACTGTGCCCGACGCGTTATTCAGCAGACAGGCTCACCGTATTGCTGGAGCAGCATAAGATACCCACCGCCTTTAGTTTTACCCCCGGGGATAAAAAAGCTTATTCACATCGCGACAATGTTGTACACCTTATGACCTTTCAGAGCAGTAAAGGTCTTGAGTTTCCTTATGTTGCCGTCATCAATGCGTCTTTTGTTCATAAAGCTGCTGAGGATGAGTCGGAAGCCATCCCGGCGCTTTATGTGGCGTTTACCCGTGCGACGCGTTCGCTGCTGGTGACCTGCTACAAAGAAAACAGCATCAGTCGTCAACTGACAAAATTTGCCGGGGTGGATCTGCAGGAGCAACAGGATGACTATGCATAAAACGTTAAAAACCGGCGGCGACCCGCGACTGCTGCCAGATTATGCCGCCCTGCGTGATGAGCTGAGTAAGCTGACACATCCGGCTCGCCCAGATGTGAACTGGCGTTATGCCGAAAAACTCTGCCTCTCACTGTTTGAGCAGAACGGCGTGGAATTACAAACAGCAGCCTGGTATACGCTTGCGCGTACGCAGCTGGCCGGTTTATTCGGGCTCAATGAAGGGCTGACGATACTCGAGGCTCTGATAAGCCATCAGTGGGGGGCTCTGTGGCCGCAGCCCGTCCATGCCCGCATGGAAATCCTCAGCAGTCTGAGTCAGCGTCTGCAGCAACGGATGCGTTCGCTCCCGCTGAATTACAGCGACCTCAGCCAGCTGTACCGGGCGGAGCAACTGCTTACGGGTCTGGGAGAGGTGCTGCAGCGTCTGGAGCTTAAGCATCTCAGCCAGCTCGATACGTTGCGTACTATGATGCACAACAGTGCTGTCCGGCTGGAAAACAGTGATAACACAACCAGCGCCGGGCCGAACATTCAGCCTGGTATTGTGTTGCCTGCCACCGTGATGAATGCTGCGACAGCATCCACGAGAGACCTTGCTGGTGGTCTAGATGAAGATTTCCAGGTACCAGGCAGTGCAGTGAAGTGGGTATATGTCGCGCAACAGGAACAGCAGCCGAGCGTGGAAGTACTGGCGGCAATGCCTGCTCCGGTTAAAAAGTGGAAATCCTTCGTCGCCGGGATGTGTACCATGCTGGTGATAAGTGCAGCAACGGTATGGAGCTGGCATCTTCTTCACCGGCCAGACCCGTTACAGACTCAGCTTGCAGCCTCCCTGGCACCGTTACCTGCACCTCTCACACCTGAACAACTGGTTATGTTGCGCCAGCAATCCCCGTTACCACAAACGGTAATTACACAAACGCAGCAACAGCTTGCCCGGCTGGATAAATTACCTCCTGACTGGAATATTGACTACAGTCGACAACTTACAGAACAGGCTCAGGCATTGTGGCCGGAGCAGGCAAAGACTTTGGTACAACAGTGGCAACAACAACTTAATGCTGCTGCATTACCGACAGAACAACTCAATGGCTGGTCTCAGGGGATGACAACGTTACAAAAACTGAGTGACCGTCTGAACGGGCTTGATGAGCAGAAGGGCAGATATATGACGGTCAGTGAACTGAAATCAGTGGTCTTTTCTACCATACAGTCATTTAATCAGTCCATACCGGTTGAGGAGCAACTGCGGGTATTGTCACAAGCTCCTGCGGGAGTCCCCTTACCTGCTGCTGGCAGGGCTCAACTGGAAATGCATCTGAAGCAACTGACAGCCCGCTATGCTGAAATCAAACAGAATGCGTCAGAATAGAAACGGTGATAAAAATTATGGGTGATTCAGTTCGTTACCGTAATAACCGTGCCAGATGGACCGTCGGGGATTTAACCTTTCTGGAGAATAACTATTCTTCCATGTCAGTTGCTGATATTGCAGACCGGCTGGGGCGGACGCCAGGTGCGGTGGGATTGATGGCTGATAAGCTCGGGTGCCGTAGAAAGAAAAATGTACGGTGGAGTGAGGCTGAAATGGATATTATTCGTGGCTACTATGCCCGGGGGACCGAAGCCAGGTCCCTTATACGGTTACTTCCAGGCAGAAGTGTCAATGCTATCTTTTCGATGGCGGAGACCTTGAGGGTGCAAAGTGGTCGTTTCTGGGGGGATGCCGAGCTCGAAATTCTTAAAGCAAACTACCCGAGGGTGGGGACGGCGGTAACTGAACGTCTTCCGGGAAGAAATGCAGTATCCGTCAGAATAATGGCCAGGAGGCTGGGGCTGAAGAAATCCCATAGCAGCGAAGCCGGTTTTCGTCCCTGGAGCGATGAAGAATGGACTCTTCTGGAAAAGAATATGCATCTGAGTGTGGCTGAGCAACAGGCTACTTTGTTTCCAGACAGGACCAAAAGAGCGGTGGAAAAGGCACGCGAACGTTTACTCAAAAAAACGTGACCTTTCCAGGGATACTACGCTGTGATGTATTAGATGATATCCATGGTGAACGCTTTAACAGGCGAGAAATGATGCGGGCGACGGTATTTAATTATATCGAGTGCGATTACAATCAATGGCGACGTCACAGTGCCTGTGGCGGGCTCAGTCCGGAACAATTTACTCGCTTAGGGGCGTGCCCACATTACGCGGGTAGGGGCAGGTCCGGGGTTATGGGGCGCTGCATGGCCTGAGACGTGATAAAAATCAAAACAGGGTATACGATGAAATTCACCGAAGACACCCGGGTAAAAATCCCCGTCATCCTCCACCTGATACGGTTGGGATACCACTACCTGTCCTTGAAAGAACAACGCTGGGACAAAGAAACCAACATCTTTCCTGACCTTTTCACTGCCGCAGTTAGCAGAATTAACCCCGGAATTGTGCCTGACGACATCGTACGCCTGTTAAAAGACCTCACGCTGCTTCTCGACAACGACGACCTGGGTCGCGCCTTCTTCGAAAAACTCAGCGACCGTTCCGGCATCAAACTGATCGACTTCGACAACTTCAACAACAACAGCTTCCATGTCGTCACTGAACTGACCTGCGAAAACGGCGATGAAGAATTCCGTCCGGATATCACGCTCCTGATCAACGGTATGCCGCTGATCTTTATTGAAGTGAAAAAGCCCAACAACCGTGAAGGCATCGTCGCAGAACGCAACCGCATCAACGAGCGCTTTAAGAACCCCAAATTCAAACGTTTCGCCAACATCACCCAGTTCATGATCTTCTCCAACAACATGGAGTATGACGACAGTGATCCAGAACCGATTCAGGGGGCATTCTACGCCAGCAGTTCTTACAGCAACCCGGTATTCAACTACTTCCGCGAAGAAGAACTCTTCAACCTGACCGCGATACTGAAACCGCTGTCAGAAGAAACCGAAATCGCCGTCCTGAAAGATAACAACCTGGAAGTGATCCGCACCAACCCGGAATTTCAGACCAACAAAGATCACAACCGCCCGACCAACCGCCTGTGTACCGCGCTGTTGAGTCGGGATCGGCTGGCATTTATCCTGCGCTATGCGCTGGTGTACGTCGCCGAACTAGGCGGCATTCAGAAACACATCATGCGTTACCCGCAGCTCTTTGCCACCAAAGCAATCGAGCGCAAATTCAACGCTGGCGTGAAAAAAGGCATCATCTGGCACACCCAGGGCAGCGGAAAAACCGCGCTGGCTTATTACAACGTGCGCTTCCTGACGGATTACTTCCAGAATCAGCAGGTGATCCCCAAGTTCTACTTTATTGTTGATCGTCTGGATCTGCTCCAGCAAGCGCAGCGCGAATTTACCGCCCGTGGATTAATCGTTCACCTTATCGACTCTCGCGAAGCTTTCGCCCGTGACATCAAAGCGACGCAGGCACTGCACAACCACCACGGCAAAGCGGAAATCACCGTCGTCAATATCCAGAAATTCCGCGATGACCCGGACGTCGTCACCACCAAAGACTACGACATCAATATTCAGCGTGTGTACTTCCTCGATGAAGTACACCGCAGCTACAATCCCAAAGGGAGTTTCCTGGCAAACTTAAGCCAGTCGGACACCAATGCCATCAAAATTGGCCTGACCGGTACGCCTTTGCTGGGAACGGATTACAATTCCCGCGATCTCTTCGGCGATTACATCCACAAATACTACTACAACGCCTCCATTGCCGATGGCTACACGCTGCGCCTAATCCGCGAGGAGATCGCCACCAACTACCGGATGCTCCTGCAACAGGCGCTAAAAGATGTGGAAGTCAGAATGGGCGATGTGGATCGCAAATACATTTACGCTCATCCCAGCTTCGTCAAACCGATGCTGAACTACATCGTCACCGACTTTGCCAAAAGCCGGGGCGTGCTGAATGATGACACCATCGGCGGCATGGTGATTTGCGACAGCGCTGAACAGGCAAAACAGATGTTTGAATTGTTCAATGCTGACTACGCCGAATCGCTCACCGTCACCGATGAAATGCCTGTATTACAGGCCACAGAACCCGCTGCCGTTTACCAGATCCACGCCAGAGAAACACGGAAAATCAAACGCGCCGCCCTGATCCTGCACGACATCGGCAGCAAGCAGGAACGCAAAGAGTGGGTGGAGCAATTCAAGGCGGGCGAGATTGACCTGCTGTTCGTCTACAACATGCTGCTCACCGGCTTTGACGCCAAACGGCTGAAAAAACTTTATCTTGGTCGCGTGATCCGAAGGCACAACTTGCTTCAGGCGCTCACTCGCGTCAACCGAACCTACAACCACTTCCGCTACGGCTACGTGGTGGACTTTGCTGACATCCGCCAGGAATTTGATGCCACCAACAAAGCCTACTTTGAAGAGTTACAGGCCGAACTGGGCGACGAAATGGAGCACTACTCCCGCCTGTTCAAATCGGCGGAAGAGATCCGTGAAGAAATTGAGCATATCAAAGACGTTCTGTTCAGCTTCGATACGGAAAACGCGGAAATTTTCACTGACCAGATAAACCAGATCCAGGACCGGGAAACCGCACTGGCGCTGAAAAACGCGCTGGCCGATGCCCGCAGCCTGTACAACCTGATCCGCCTCCAGGGCAACACTGAGTTTCTCCAGGCGCTGGACTTCAACAAACTCAACATCCTTTACCGCGAAGCCAGCCGCCGACTCGACTTACTCAACCTGAAAGCGGATCTGGAACAGGGCGTTGACCTCTCCGGCCTGCTGAATCGGGCGCTGGAAGAGGTGATCTTTGAATTTCATAAAGTGGGTGAAGAAGAGCTGATACTGGCCGACGAACTCAAAGAGACGCTGCGCCGAACCCGTGAGGCGCTGGCAGCCAACTTCGACCAGCAGGACCCGCAGTTCGTCAGTCTGAAAGACGAACTGGAGCGCCTGTTCAGGAAAAAGAAACTCAGCGAAGTCACCCAGCAAGAAATGGTTGCGAATATTGGCACACTCAATAAAATTCATGACCGCATCAAAGAGCTGAACCGTCAGAACAACCTGCTACGCCAGAAATACCGGGGCGATGTGAAATACGCGCGTACCCACAAACGCCTGCGCGAACACGGCGGCCTTAGCGAGCCGGAGCGTAAAATCTTCGAAGCACTGCTCGGTGTCAAGCAGGATGCGGATGGAAAAGTGCTTAATAATAGCCAGATACTGAACAATGAAAGCTACTTTGAACGCCAGATCGTGTCATGCGTGCTGGAACACTTTGAAAATCAGCAGAAGATCACCCTCAGTGCAAAAGCGGCTGGCGACATCAACCGCCTGATTGTGGCGGAATACCTGAACGAATTTAATACCGGAGCACGTACGTGGTAGAACTGGAATTTAGAGATAAAACCAAAACCCTGATCGACAGCCTGAAAAGCATTTGTGCTAACTACGGTCTGGGCAACGACGGTAACGAATTCAAAATCATCACTCAGGCATTCCTGTACAAATTCCTGAACGACAAATTCGCCTTTGAAGCCAAAAAGGTGGATATAAGCATCGCCAACGCCAAAAAATGGGAAGTCGCGCTCAATCAGATGAGTGAAGAACAGCGGGATAAACTGCAACTGAAGATGAGCGCCGACACCGCGCGGCTGAAGCCGCATCACTTCATTCAGTATTTATACAATCGTCAAAATGAGGCCAATTTCGCCACCACCTTTGACGACACCCTGATGGACATCGCCGCCACCAACAACGACGTCTTCGCGGTCAAAACCGACGGTGGCGCTAAAGTGGTGCTGTTTGAACGCCTCAGCCAGTATATCGCCGATGAATCAAAGCGCGATGACTTCTGCCGCGCCATCATCAACAAACTGGCCGATTTCAGCTTCGAACGTATCTTCACGCAGAAATTCGACTTCTATGCCACCATCTTTGAGTACCTGATTAAAGACTACAACAGCAACTCCGGTGGCAAATACGCTGAATACTACACGCCCCACGCCGTGGCACGCATCATGGCGGAAATCCTGGTGCCGAAAGCGCAGCAGGGCGTGGTACGCGATGTAAGCTGTTACGACCCGTCCGCCGGTTCCGGTACGCTGCTGATGAACGTGGCGCACGCCATCGGGGAAGATCGTTGCAGCATCTTTGCGCAGGATATTTCGCAGAAATCCTCCAGCCTGCTGCGCCTGAACCTGATCCTCAATAATCTGGTGCATTCGATTCCCAACGTTATCCAGGGCAACACCATTCTGCATCCGTTCCATAAGGACGGCAGTGCGCTGAAACGCTTTGACTACATCGTCTCTAATCCGCCGTTTAAGATGGATTTCAGCGACTTCCGTGACTCGCTGGACAGCAAGGAAAATCAGCAACGCTTCTTTGCCGGGATCCCGAAAATTAAACCTAAAACCAGGGATAAAATGGAGATTTACCAGTTGTTCCTGCAGCACATCATTTTCTCACTGAAACCGGGTGGCAAGGCAGCAGTGGTGGTGCCGACCGGCTTTATCACCGCCCAGTCCGGCATTGATAAAGGTATTCGCGAGCATCTGGTAAAAAACAAAATGCTGGCGGGCGTGGTCTCCATGCCATCGAATATCTTCGCCACCACAGGCACCAACGTGTCGATCCTGTTTATTGATGCCAGCAACAAAGAGAAAGTTGTGCTGATCGACGCCTCGAATTTAGGTGAAAAAGTCAAAGACGGCAAAAACCAGAAAACGGTACTGACCGAAGAAGAAGAGCAGCGTATCTGCGAAGTGTTCAACAATAAGTGGAGCGAAGAGGATTTCTCGGTGGTGGTCAGCTATGACGACATCGCCGCGAAAAATTACTCGTTCAGTGCCGGGCAGTATTTTGATGTAAAAATTGAATACACCGATATGACGCCGGAACAGCTTGCCGCGAAGATGAAAGGATTTACGGAGAATCTGGAAGGTTTGTTTAGCCAGTCGCGCGAAATGGAAGCGGAGATTAAAAAGCAGATGGCAGGGCTGAAGTATGAGTAAGTTAACTAAATATAAGTTTAGCGACTTGTATAGCATAGCCTCTGGAATATCTTCGACTAAAGAACAATCTGGTCATGGAAGTCCATTTCTGTCTTTCTCAGTAGTATTCAATAATTATTTTGTTCCTGATGTCCTTAATGATCTGATGGACACATCAGAAAAGGAAAAAGAAACATACTCCATTAAATCTGGTGATATTTTTTTAACCAGAACCAGTGAGGTTGTTGACGAACTAGCGATGAGTTGTGTGGCTGTCAAAGATTATCCTAATGCAACTTTTAGCGGTTTTCTTAAACGGTTACGGCCAACCCAAGATCATATTACTTACCCTAAGTTTATGGCTTTTTATTTAAGAAGCCCTATGTTCCGTAAAACAATGACTAACAATGCAGTCATGACGCTGAGAGCTAGTCTGAACGAAGCAATATTCTCTTATCTTGAACTTTTATTACCTGCATATTCAGAACAAAAAAAAGCAGGTAATTTTTTATATTTATTAAACCAGAAAATAGCCCTCAATAACCGCATCAACGCCGAACTGGAAGCGATGGCGAAAACGCTGTACGACTACTGGTTTGTACAGTTTGATTTCCCTGATGGCAACGGAAAGCCGTATAAAGCCTCCGGCGGTAAGATGGAGTATAATGCCACGCTGAAACGAGAAATCCCGGCGGGATGGACAGTCCAAACGCTGTCTCAAATAGCGAATATCACAATGGGGCAATCTCCAGCAGGGACGTCTTATAACGAAGATGGGATTGGAACGCTATTTTTCCAAGGTTCAACAGACTTTGGCTGGCTTTTCCCAACTCCCCGCAAGTACACAACATCACCTGCGAGAATGGCGAGGAAAGGGGATATTTTACTTAGTGTTCGTGCACCTGTCGGTGATATGAATATTGCCAATGACGATTGTTGTATTGGACGAGGGCTCGCGGCATTAAACAGCAAAAGTCGCTCCGATGGTTTTTTATTCTACGTGATGAAGTATTTCAAACAGGTATTTGATCGTCGCAATGCGGAAGGGACAACATTTGGTTCTATTACAAAAGATGATTTACATTCGCTGCAAGTCGTTTGCCCTGAACTCGAATTACTGGAACGATATGACGCTATCGTCTCAGAATACAATAAAATGATTTTCACGCGTAGCCTTGAAAATCAATCTCTAATAAAACTTCGTGACTGGCTCCTCCCCCTGCTTATGAACGGTCAGGTCACGGTCAAATAATCCCCGGCGTGTTTTGCGAGGCGCATTCCAGATCTGCATTGTGCCTCGCTCACCATAACCAAAACCTTGCCATCTATTTACGGTAGTGATCCTATTCAGCCTGTTCTTGACTTTGATAAGGAAGAATTCAATGGAATTATGCTACCCTGACATCTGCATCTGATAGAAAAACATTGGCTTACAAAAAGAAAAAACACACTGGAACTCAGCCCATTAAGGGGCTGAGCTTTTATGCTGCGGTATTTGTACCTTCCAATTTACCAATATAATCAGCGTACCACTGCATCATTTCCCGCCGCCCATCCAGATACTGTGCATGGTTGTATGTGCCACGAATGCTGTTTTTATCCACATGCGCGAGTTGCATTTCGATCCAGGCTGTATTAAATCCCTGCTCATGCAGAATGGTGCTCATGGTGTGCCGAAAGCCGTGGCCGGTAGCTTTACCATCGTAGCCGATACGTTTGATCACCATGTTAATACTGGCTTCACTCATTGGTTTGTCGATATTGCAACGCCCCGGAAATACCAGTTGGTACTGGCCGGTGTAGGTACGGAGCTCCTGCAGTATCGCCAGAACCTGGTCTGACAAAGGCACCAGATGTTTACGGCGCTTCTTCATGCGGCTTTCAGGAATTGTCCACAACGCATTTTCCAGATCGAACTCTTGCCACTCTGCAGCACGAAGTTCAATCGTACGCACTCCCGTTAATAGAAGCAGAGTGGTTGCCATACGCGTAATACAACTGCCGTGGTAATCGGCAAGGCAGGAAAGGAATGCGGGTAATTCCGATGCCTGAAGGTGAGGAAAGTGTTCTGTTTTTGGCGCAGTCAGCGTACCGGTTAGTTCCGCAGTCGGATTAATCGTCGCACGCCCGGTTGCGATGGCGTAGCGGAAGATCTGATTGCAGTACTGCCTGACCTTACGGAGTTTTTCCAGCGAACCTCGCTTTTCAATCAGCCGTAAAACTTCCAGCATCTCCAGAGGCAGGATCTCCGCGACAGGGCGTTTGCCCACATACGGGAAAATATCCTTCTCCAGAGCCTCCTGAACGCTCTCTGCGTAGCTTTCCGACCATGAGATACACTTATGCTTATGCCACTCCATGGCGAGCGCCCTGAAGGTATTTACGACGGATATTTTTTTGGCGAGTTTTTCGAGCTGCTTTTTCTCACCCGGATCGCCGCCATCAGCAATCACTTTTCTGGCTTCATCGCGTTTTACACGCGCATCAGCCAGAGAGACGTCAGGATAAACGCCGATAGATAACTTTTTCTCTTTGCCGGCGATACGGTATTTCATTCGCCAGTATCGTTTTCCTGTGGTGGTTACCAGGAGAAAAAGGCCACGTTCGTCAGAGAGTTTATAGTCCTTCTCTTTGGGTTTGGCAGTCTCGACCTGCCGGGCTGTCAGTGCCATATGGGGGCCTCAATTTTCATTGAACACAAAGAGCCCCCTGAAAAGCCCCCAGATGCAACTTGATTTAGAGAGAGTTGGGTTGAGGTCAGTGGAGTTCGAAATGTCAGAAAGTGATGTATGGCAGTGATTATACTTGAGTTTTGTGGAGTTTGGGAGACGTACATAGAAGTGAAAGTGGTGCCCGGACTCGGAATCGAACCAAGGACACGAGGATTTTCAATCCTCTGCTCTACCGACTGAGCTATCCGGGCAATGGGGCGCATTAAAGCTGATTCGCTGTATGGCGTCAATGAAATTTATTTAAAATGTGACAGACTGTATGCTCTGTCAGCAGATTTGCTGGAAAACAGCCCGTTTCAGGAAAAAAACGCCGTCCAGCATGCCGAGACCGGCATCGCTAACACCAGTGCAGGCAGCATATTAACCACGGCGAACATTTTAATTCCGCTGACTCGCATACTGGTTGCCAGCAGTAACATGCCACCTGTAGCGCTGAAATCTCCCATCATCACCGGTGTGGTTAAGGGCATAATTAATGATGCACAGGCCGCCAGCGTCAGCTGGATTATCAGCATCGGGATACAAATAACCGAAACGGCAAATCCGAGGCTACAGGCGAAAATAATCGCTGCGAAAAAGTCGAGGAAAGATTTAGCAATCAGAATACTGGCATCTCCGGTCATCCCTTCATGCATCGCACCGAAGATCCCGGTACCACTCAGGCAGAACAGGACAATCACCACAACATAATTCTGAATAAAGGTATTGCTGGCAGGCTCTCTGGTTTTGCTTTTAGGTGACAGCATACGCTGCAACTTGCTAATCAGGGTATTAACACCTTTCTCCAGGTTACAGGCCTCACCCAGCAAGGTGCCAGCCAGTACCGCGAAGACAATCGCGGGCAGATTAGCGCATTTGATGACCAGTAAAATACCAATGCTCATAGAGCACAGGCCAAAAATAGAGACCATCGCGGTGCGAATGCGTTCGGGGAGTCTCTCGCTTAATAACACGCCCAGTACACCGCCGAGAAAGAGTGCGCTGGCATTAATAAAAGGCCCGGTAACCACAATACAACTCCTGTTGATAGCAACTGACAGAAGTTTATTATGCACCTGAATAGCCTTCATGGAATAATACATTGATAAATATCAATTATTTATATTATCGCTTCGGGCTGGTTATGAGAAATGGCGTGCTACAGCCAGACTTAGCACCAGGCGCTTATACCGCGTTACGCTTATACAGTCGTCGTGGATGGCCAATTTTGCCATACAGTATTTCGACACTCAGAAAACCGGTGCCGACACAGTGTTCCAGATAACGGCGTGCGGTTGTTTTACTTAATCCGGTGGCGTTGACCACCTCATCGACAGAAAAGCAGTGTGTGGTATTGACGGTAAAGAGTTGCTGTACCCGGGCCAGCGTGTTTTCTTCAATCCCTTTGCTGCCGTTATCCTGGCGATAATTTTTCGCCTGTAGCTGATATAACGTATCGACGTTTTGCTGATCCACAATTTTCCAGACCCGTTGTTGTTCAGCAAACTGAATGAAACGTTCCAGCGACTGGCTCAGGCGACGCCATGAAACGGGTTTGAGGATATAATCAAAGGCACCGTTACGGATCGCCTGGCTACAGGTATCCATATCACTGGCCGCGGTGATAAAAATGACTGAACAGTGCGCCTGTGCCAGCAGTGTGCTGCCGATCAGGGTGATGCCTTTGCCATCTGGCAGGTAGTTATCCAGCAGGACAAGCTGCACATTTTTACTGGCTATTTGTACCTGCGCTTCGGTCAGGGTTGCGGCGATCCCCGCCAGCCGCAGCCCTGGTTGTTTACTGACAAACTCGGCAATCAGTTGTGCCAGCTTGTGCTCGTCTTCTATAATCAGCACATTAATCGGTTGATGTTGCATAGTCCGCTCCCGTAGGTGTTTGTATCGGGTGCTGGATAGCTCCCGTGATGGGAATGAAAAGTGAGAAAATCGTGCCCTGGGGGATGTTATCTGTCACTTCGATAGTACCACCGGCCTGAGTGACATAATTCTCGATCAGATATAATCCAATACCATGATCACCGTGTGTTTTGGTGGTGACATTACGTTCGAAGATGTGTTCCCGCAAGTCGGGGGGGATGCCCACGCCACAATCGGCCACCTCAATCAGTAGTTCGTGGCTATTCAGCTTAATCAGCACTTCGATCGGTTGATGAGGTAAAGGCGCGCGTTGGGTTGCTTCAATGGCGTTATCCAGTAAATTACCAATGATGGAGATCAGCTCTGCTTCGCTCAGGGAGGTAATAGCTCGCGTCATGGTGCAGGCCGGGTCAAAGTTTATTTCGACGCCTTTTTCCCGCGCCCGCGCCACTTTGCCCAGCAGTAAACCGCAAAGTGTCGGTGAACTGAAACGCGAGGAGATAAAATCCAGCAGCTCCTGGGCATATTCCGATTGCGCTTGCAGATAATGGATGGCTTCTTCGTAGCGTCCCATATGCAGCAGCCCGGAGAGTGTCGCCATACGATTAAGCTGTTCGTGGCGCATGATCCGCAGATTATCGACATAGCGTTTTACCTGGCTAAGCTGGGCGCTAAGGGTATCTATCTCTTTACGATCACGAAAAGTAATCACCCAACCCTGTAAGCTGTTTTCCAGCATGATCCGTACACGGCTGGCGATCACGGTCAGATCATTGAAACGACATATCTCATCATGTGTATCCTGTTGCAACATCACCGACGGCGCGAAAAAAGGCACGCTGGCTATCACCTGGTTAATCGGCTGGCTGCGTATCTCACGGGCGGGTAAATTGAGATCCAGTAATTTTCGCGCCGCCTGGTTGATCACTTCAATTTGTGAGTGATTATTAATGGCGATCACGCCCTCATAAATCGATTCCATCATCGCTTTTTGCTGACGCACCAGCAGGCCAATTTCACGTGGTTCCAGTGAAAATATCTGTTTTTTAATGCTGCGGGTAAAAAACCATGAAAAGATGAACAGTGCGATCAGTAACAGTAAGGTGGCAATCAGGATATTCACCACTTTACTCACGGTAATGCTGTCAAGATAGCTGATCAGATAACCCACCGAAACAATACCGACGACCTGGTTATGACTATCCATTATGGGTGCTTTACTGCGCAGGGAAACCCCCAACCCCCCCTGGCGAATGGAAGTGGTGGTTTTACCCAGCAGAACGTCTTCGTTATCGCCGCCAATCAGCAGGGTACCAACCCGGTCAGCGGATGCGGAATGAAACAAATGACGTCCCTGATTATCGCCAATAACAATAAAGCTGGCATCGCTGTAGGAGGTTATTTTATGCATAAAATTAGCGATAGCCGTAATATCTTTTTGGCTGGTGCTTTGCTGCAATGACGGGATACTGGCAATGTATTGTGCCTGTAATTTTGCCCGGATGCTCATTTCCTGATAGAGCTGTTTTTCGATATCAATATAATAGTAGCCACTGAGCAGTATGAATAGCCCGGAAAAAAAGACAGCCAGCGAGATAAATAATTTTATCTGAAATGATACTTTCATAATGGTTGCACAGGATGGCTTCGGGAGCGTTAATGTATCATTTTTCTCTGGCCGGGAGTTTTTTGGCTGCGAAACTTGTGATCAATCTACCACGATACTTTACCCGTGGCCTGTCGCCAGCAGGGGGATCTATGGCGGATGTTTACTCCCATTTTAATGAAAATCAAATTAATAAAAAACGACATGAACGCACTCAATAAAATAAACCATTAAAACCATACAAACCATTAAAACCATACAAACCATTAAAACTATATAAACCATTAAAACCATACAACCCATTAAAACCATACAACCCATAAAGTTTTCATTTTTAATATGCCAGTCCTCACACTCACTGTCTGATCTGTCATTTAGGCTAATCACCATAAAATAACCAAGAGGTTTGATTTATGAGTGCGAATGACAATTCATTTTCTATTGACCAGAAATCCGCTCGGCTAGCCAAATCTTCGCTCAAAGAGCGTTGGTGGTATATTATGGATAACTGGAAGATTGGTATTATTCCTTTGCCACTCTTTGTTCTGGCGGGTGTGCTGATTGGGATTGAGTGTTTATACGGCGAATTGCCTAGTGACATTGTCGTGATGGTCGCCACGCTGGCATTTTTTGGCTTTGCCTGTGGTGAGTTTGGCAAGCGTTTACCGATAGTCGGTAAACTGGGTGCGGCAGCGATTTGTGCCACCTTTATTCCTTCGGCACTGGTTTATTATCATTGGTTGCCGGATGTTGTGGTTGTCTCCACGACCAAATTCTATAAATCAACGCATATTCTGTACCTCTATATCTGCTGCATTATTGTTGGCAGTATCATGAGTATGAATCGTGAAGTACTGATTCAGGGATTTCTGCGTATTTTCTTCCCGATGCTGTGTGGTGAAATCGCTGGCATGGTAGTGGGTATGGGCGTCGGCATGGCGCTGGGTCTTGAACCGTTCCAGATTTTCTTCTTTATTATTCTGCCCATTATGGCGGGTGGTGTCGGTGAAGGGGCGATTCCGCTGTCGATGGGGTATGCAGCCATACTGAATATCGAGCAAGGGGTAGCATTAGGCCGTTTACTGCCGATGGTCATGCTGGGTAGTCTCACCGCCATTATTATTTCCGGTTGTCTGAATCAGCTTGGCAAGCGTTATCCGCAGCTGACAGGCGAAGGTCAGTTGATGCCTAATCATCAGAATAGTGGCGGAAGTCTCACGCAAACCGCTTCTTCAGGTAAATTAGACGTTACCACACTGGCCTCCGGGGTATTGCTGGCAGTATTGCTCTATATGGTCGGCATGTTGGGTCATAAACTTATCGGCTTGCCTGCGCCGGTGGGTATGCTGTTCGCCGCAGTGCTGGTGAAACTGTGTTACGGCGTTTCACCACGGGTGCTCGAAGGTTCGCAAGTAGTGTATAAATTCTTCCAGACATCAGTCACTTATCCCATTCTTTTCGCTGTCGGTGTGGCGATTACCCCGTGGGAAGAACTGGTTAACGCTTTCACGCTCACCAATCTGCTGGTCATTATTAGTACCGTTGTGACTCTGGTGGCAACAGGTTTCCTTGTTGGCAAAAAGATTGGCATGTATCCCATTGATGTCGCTATTATTTCATGCTGCCAGAGTGGACAGGGTGGAACCGGGGACGTCGCTATTCTGACAGCAGGTAATCGTATGGTGCTGATGCCATTTGCCCAGATTGCAACGCGCATCGGGGGGGCGATTAATGTTTCTGTCTCATTACTGATTTTGGGTAACTTCCTCGTTTAGGTTTTCAGGAAAACATCATGAAAGTTGTAAGTTTTATCAATAAGGGTGTCCGTAGCTTTGGGATTGTCAAAGCGGAAGGAATCATTGATCTCGGTCGCCGTTTCGGCGACTGTCACGGCGACCTGAAAGCGTTGTTGCATGGCAAAGGACTGGAAGAAGCTCGTCACTACCTGAATGAGGCTACAGATATTCCACTGGCGGCCGTCACGTTTCTGCCGGTGATTGTCCAGCCAGAAAAAATTCTCTGTGTCGGGATGAACTATGCCGAAAAACGCCAGGAGTTTGATCAGCATGATCCGGCTCCGACGCTGTTTATTCGTTTTCCTGATTCGCAGACCGCGCATAACGCGCCGGTTATCAAACCCCGCCACTCCAGCGAGTTTGACTATGAAGGCGAGCTGGCGGTGATCATCGGCACTGGCGGCGAAAATATCTCCCGTGACCAGGCGTTGAGTCATGTGGCTGGTTATAGCTGCTACATGGATGGTTCAGCGCGCGACTGGCAGCATAGCTGGTTCACCGCTGGAAAAAACTGGCCACAGACCGGAGCCTTCGGGCCGTGGCTGGTGACCACCGATGAGATCCCCGATCCCAATCAACTGATGATCCGCACATGGCTGAATGGCCGGATGGTGCAGGATGACAATACCCGCCACATGATCCACCCGGTGGCGGAACTGATTGAATACATCAGCACCTTCACGCGATTAAGTCCGGGTGATGTGATCATCACCGGCTCGCCGGGGGGCGTAGGTAAAAAACGTAATCCACCACTGTTTATGCAGGCCGGTGATCGTATTGAGGTCGAAATTGAGCGTATTGGTCGCCTCAGTAATGTTATTGCACAAGCACCCGTTCCCGAACTGAGCGCGACGCACTAAAGCGAGATCACCCGATGGATTTGCTACCCGAACCCGACTTCCGGTTGACGGATGTAAAACAGCATCCGGAACGCCTGGCCGCGATCCGCCAGTTACTGGCGGATAATAAGCTGGGAATGGATGACGATATCACACTGTTTGTCGAAGCATGGGCCGGGGCCCGGCTGGTGGGCTGTGCCGGGCTGGCTGGCAATATCATCAAATGTGTGGCGGTGGATGAGCAGCAACGTGGCCTCAATCTCAGTGCCCGGTTACTGGCGGAAGTGGAAAATATCGCGCTGGCGCGTGGCCATTTTCATCTGTTTCTGTGTACCGGAGAAGCTAACGCAGAGCGTTTTGCCCAGTGTGGTTTCTGGCCTGTGGTTCGCAGCAGCCAGCATACGGTACTGATGGAAAACACGCCGCAAGGGATCACACGTTACTGCCGTACTCTGAGCCAGCAGCGTCGGCCCGGTGAACGCATCGGGTCGATTGTGATGAATGCTAACCCCTTTACCCTCGGGCACCGCTATCTGGTGGAACAGGCGGCGAAGTCTTGTCAATGGTTGCATTTGTTTGTCGTGCGTGAAGACGCCTCATATTTTCCATTTCGCGCCCGGCTGAAAATGGTGCGTGAGGGGGTGGCAGATCTGAAAAATGTCATTGTGCATGAAGGATCGCCGTATATCCTCTCCTGCGCCACCTTTCCGGCCTACTTTCTTAAAGAGCGCGCTAAGGTGCAACAGGCATGGAGCGAAACGGATGTGCTTATCTTTCGTGACTTTATCGTACCTGCGCTGGGGATCACCCATCGCTTTGTTGGCGCGGAACCCTTTTGTGATACCACCCGACAGTATAACCAGACGTTACATACCTTGCTGGGCGGAGATATTGCGGTCGTCGAGATCCCGCGCATCAGTGCGGACGGCGTCGCCATATCCGCTTCGGAAGTTCGCCGTTTGCTTGCTGCCCAGCAGTTCTCTCTTATTCGCAAGAGAGTACCAGAAACGACTTTTGCGTATCTCGAGGCGCATTATTGCAAACAACCCGTATAACTATCAGGAAAAAATATGATGAAAATAGTCAGGGAGGCGCTGGCCGGAACCCGGGAATCCAGCGACCTGATGGTGAAAATCTCTCCCGCCGAAGGCGAGCTGGAGATTGTCATCCAAAGTGAAGTCATTAAACAGTTTGGCGATCAGATCCGCCAGGTGGCAGAAGAAACTCTGCGTGCTATGGAGGTTAAGGAAGGATTGATTGTGATTGATGATAAAGGTGCGCTGGATTGTGTGATCCGCGCACGTCTGCAAAGTGCCGTATTGCGTGCGGCGGATGAATCGCAGATTGACTGGAGGAAATTATGTTAAGTTCACTGCGTCGCAGCATGCTGTTTCTGCCAGGTTCAAACGCGGCCATGCTCTCCACCGCGTTTATCTATCGTCCTGACTCTATCATGTTTGATCTCGAAGATGCGGTATCGTTGCGTGAAAAAGATACCGCTCGTCTGCTGGTCTGGCATGCTTTACAACATCCGATGTATCAGGACATCGAAACGGTGGTGCGGATTAATCCGCTCAATACTCCCTTTGGTCTCGCAGATCTGGAAGCCGCGGTGCGGGGTGGGGTGGATGTGGTGCGTTTGCCGAAAACCGATACCCCGGAGGATATTGACGAACTGGAAGGCCATCTGGTTCGCATCGAACGGGAATGCGGACGTGAAGTTGGATCGACCCGCATCATGGCGGCGATTGAATCGGCCACCGGTGTGATTAACGCGGTTGCCATCGCTCGCCGTTCACCACGGCTGGTGGGGATTGCGCTGGCGGCCTTTGATTACGTGATGGACATGCAGACAGAACGCGGTGATGGCACCGAGCTGTTTTATGCCCGCTGCGCAGTTTTACACGCGGCCCGTGCGGCCGGGATCGACGCTTTTGACGTGGTGTGGTCAGACGTCAACGACGAGGCCGGTTTCCTGCGGGAAGTTGAGCTGATCCGTAAGATGGGCTTTAACGGCAAGTCGCTGATTAATCCACGGCAAATTGACCTGCTGCATAACGCTTATGCGCCGACACAAAAAGAGGTCGATCACGCGAAATTAGTGACTGAAGCGGCCGAGGAAGGGGAACGTAAAGGCCTGGGTGTGATTTCACTGAATGGCAAAATGGTCGATGCCCCGATTATTAACCACGCGAAGAGAGTGCTGGAGCGTGCGGCTGCCTCCGGTGTACGTCGTGAAGGATAAAAATGATGAATAAGAAAGTGCTTTCCGATAAAGACAAATCTCAGACTCCGGCATTAAAACCTTTTGAGTCGGCTTTCACTGCCACCCCCTGGCTGGCGGATGCAGAGCAAAAACGTCATCGCAAGCTGTGTGCCAGCCTTGAAGAGGCAATAAAACGCAGTGGTTTGCAGGACGGGATGACCATCTCCTTTCATCACGCCTTCCGTGAAGGGGATAAGGTGATTAACAGTGTGGTCGCCAAGCTGGCAGAGATGGGCTTTAAGAACCTGACGCTGGCTTCCAGCTCGCTGATGACCTGTAACGATGCGCTGATCGAACATATTAAAAATGGCGTTATCAGCCGGATTTACACCTCCGGTATGCGCGGTAAACTCGCCGATGCCATTTCACATGGCCTGATGGATGAGCCGGTACAGATCCATTCGCACGGCGGACGGGTGAAGTTGCTTCAGGATGGTGAACTGAAGATCGATGTCGCTTTCCTCGGGGTGCCATGCAGTGACGAATTTGGTAATGCCAACGGCACTCACGGCAAGTCCTGCTGCGGTTCGCTGGGATATGCGATGGTCGATGCTCACTTTGCCCGCAAAGTGGTTCTGCTGAGTGAAGAACTGGTGCCATTCCCCAATATGCCAGCCAGTATCGTCCAGGATCAGGTCGATTATATCGTGCAGGTCGAGAGCGTCGGCGATCCGGCGAAAATCAGCGTCGGTGCGGCTCGGGTGACCAGTAACCCGCGCGAACTGATGATCGCGCGTTATGCGGCGGATGTGATCGAACATTCGGGTTACTTCAAACCGGGCTTCTCGATGCAGACCGGCTCCGGTGCAGCTGCCACCGCCTGTACCCGCTTCCTCGGGGAAAAGATGGCGCGTCAGGGGATAAAAGCCCGTTTCGCGCTGGGCGGGATCACCGGCAGTCTGGTGGATCTCCATGAGAAAGGACTGGTTGAGAAGTTGCTCGATACGCAGTGTTTTGACGGTCAGGCCGCAGCATCGCTGGCACGCAACCCGGATCATGTCGAGATCTCCACCAATGTGTATGCCAATCCTGGCAGTAAAGCCGCCAGTTGTGACTTGCTGGATGTGGTGATCCTGAGTGCGCTGGAAATCGATGTCGATTTTAATGTCAACGTGATAACCGGTTCTGATGGCGTGATGCGTGGCGCTTCAGGGGGACACTGTGATGTGGCCGCCGCCGCCAATCTGACCATCGTGGTCGCACCGCTGTTGCGCAGTCGTATCCCGACCGTGGTAAAACGGGTGACCACGCGACTGACTCCCGGTGAAAGCATTGATGTGCTGGTGACTGACCACGGTATCGCGGTCAATCCGGCGCGGCCGGAAGTTCGCGCCCGGCTGGAAGCGGCAGGAATGAAGATCGTCGATATTGAAGCGCTGTATCAGCGGGCAATCTCGCTGACCGGTGAACCGAAACCGATTGAGTTTACCGATAAAGTGGTTGGCGTGATCCGTTATCGTGACGGTCGGGTGATCGACAAGGTACATCAGGTGAAGGCGTAATCTCATGACAGAAACGGTACCTGCAGCAACAGAGATAAGTCTGGCGGTATGGCTGGCAGCGAAAGAGGCTCGTGCCGCACGACAGCAGGCGTGGCTGACACGTTATCAACAGCCCGTTATCTCTCTGACGCTGGTTACGCCGGGGGCAGTAAAAGACACGGCCAGGTACCGCAATACCATGCAGGTTGCGTTGCAACAGTGTGAACAGATGCTGCGGGAATATCACTGGCCGGTCAAAGCACAGCAGGTTTTATGGCTGGAGACCGGCCCCGAAGCCCTTTGGTGTGTGGCACATCCGGCGCAAGGGATCAAAAGAGGCTGTATCACCCTGGAGGAGCTGCATCCGCTGGGGCGGCTGTGGGACTTTGATGTCATCTGCCTGGAGAGCGGGTCACTGAGTCGTCAGTCGCTGGGCTGGGCTGGACGTCGTTGTCTGTTATGTCATGAGCCCGCTCATGCCTGTTCCCGTTCACGTCGGCACCCGACAGAACAGGTGACAGAACGTGTGGAGAAAATGATCGATGAGTGGTTTGCTGGCGATGCAGCAAAACAGGCTGACTGTGCCACAACTGGCCGAGGAAGCGTTGTGGCAGGAACTGAGGCTGACACCGAAACCCGGACTGGTAGATAAGCGAAATAGCGGTGCGCACAGCGACATGGACTATGCGTTGTTTAGTCGTAGTATCAGGGCGATAGCACCGTGGTTTGCGCGTTTTACCGAACTGGGTTTTACCCAGGGCGAACAACCGGCAGAAGGGCAGTTATGCCACCTGCGGCCAATGGGCATCGCCTGTGAACAGGCGATGTATCACGCGACCCAGGGGGTTAACACGCACAAAGGGGGCATATTTTCGCTGGGGTTGCTCTGTTTTGCCGCCGGACGGCTGCAGCGGCAGGGCAGGTGTGTATCGGCTGATAATCTGTGTCTGACCGTCAGCGAACTGTGCCACGGGCTGGTGGCGAAAGAGCTGATGGCCTGTCGCCAGGCGATGACCGCAGGCGAAAAGCAATACCGTCAGTATCGCCTCACCGGCGCGCGGGGAGAAGCAGAGCAGGGATTTAGCACCCTCCGGCGCGACGTCTTACCGTACTGGTATCAGGTGCCGATCGAAAGGCGTTTGCATCATGCGCTGTTGCGCTTGATGGCGGTAAATCCCGACAGTAACCTGGTTTCACGCGGTGGCATGAACGGATTAAGATATGTGCAATCGTATGCACAGAAACTGCTAAAAACCGGCTGGGATGATAACCGCCTGGCGCAGATGGACGATGATCTGAACGCTCGCCATTTAAGCCCAGGAGGAAGTGCCGATCTGCTGTCTGTAGCGTGGGTGTTGGTACACTGCGGCTGATCTTTTTCGGCTGCCTCCGCTGTGGCCGGAATCCTTACGGACGGTTACATCTGCGCTGCGGTTGCCCGGCGCTTATCCGTATCCGCCGGGCGATTCAGGCGCTAAACGGCTTTTTCATCATGCCTTCCTTGAGATCAAAACCAAAACGGCACAATGGTCTGTTCTGCTGTTAATCGCTTATCTTCCACCATGAAGCGATTTACCCCGCGATGTGAATACAGCTACAGCCATGATGAATAAATTGCGATAAAATCCTGTTAACAGCCGTTGCTAAGAACCGAACACAGGATAAAGAATGACAAGCTTTCAACAGCGTGCAGAACTACACCGCCAAATCTGGCAAATCGCCAATGAAGTCAGAGGCTCGGTAGATGGATGGGATTTCAAACAGTATGTCCTCGGTGCGCTTTTTTACCGCTTTATCAGTGAAAACTTCTCCAGCTACATCGAAGCCGGTGATGACAGCGTCCACTATGCTGCGTTGGATGACAGTATCATTACCGACGAAATCAAAGATGATGCCATCAAAACCAAAGGCTATTTTATTTATCCGAGCCAGCTTTTCTGCAATGTCGTCGCTAAAGCGCATACCAACGACAGGCTGAACGCGGATTTAAACAGCATCTTTGTCGCCATTGAAAGTTCTGCGTATGGTTATCCATCGGAAGCGGATATCAAAGGTCTGTTTGCTGATTTTGATACCACCAGTAACCGTCTGGGGAATACGGTTAAAGATAAAAACAGCCGTCTTACCGCCGTATTGAAAGGTGTCGAAGGCTTAAAACTAGGCAACTTTGACGATCATCAGATTGACCTGTTTGGCGATGCCTATGAGTTCCTGATCTCTAATTATGCAGCGAATGCCGGTAAATCTGGCGGCGAGTTCTTTACGCCACAGCACGTCTCGAAGCTGATTGCGCAACTGGCCATCCACGGACAGACGCATGTCAACAAAATCTATGATCCGGCGGCAGGCTCGGGCTCACTGCTGCTGCAGGCCAAAAAGCAGTTTGATGACCATCTGATTGAGGAGGGTTTTTTCGGTCAGGAGATTAACCATACCACCTTCAACCTGGCGCGGATGAACATGTTTCTGCACAATATCAACTACGACAAATTTGATATCCGGCTTGGCAATACCCTGACTGACCCCTATTTCGGTGATGAAAGACCCTTTGATGCTATTGTTTCGAACCCGCCTTATTCCGTGAAATGGACCGGCAGTGACGACCCGACACTGATTAACGATGAGCGTTTTGCCCCGGCGGGGATACTGGCGCCGAAGTCGAAAGCCGATTTTGCTTTTGTGCTGCATGCGCTGAGCTATCTCTCTGCTAAAGGCCGCGCGGCGATAGTCTGCTTTCCCGGTATTTTCTACCGCGGGGGAGCGGAGCAGAAAATCCGTCAGTATCTGGTTGATAACAATTATATTGAAACGGTGATATCACTGGCACCGAATCTGTTCTTTGGCACCACCATTGCGGTTAACATTCTGGTGCTGTCAAAACATAAGACCGATAGCCACATTCAGTTTATTGATGCCAGCGAGCTGTTTAAGAAAGAGACCAATAACAACATTCTGACCGATGAGCATATCGCTCAGATTATGCAGCTGTTCAGCAGCAAAGCCGATGTTGATCATCTGGCGAAATCCGTGGCCTTTGAAAAGATTGCCGCCAGTGATTACAACCTGTCTGTCAGCAGCTATGTAGAAGCGAAAGATAACCGTGAAATCATCGATATCGGTGAGCTGAATGCGGAGCTGAAAACCACCGTCAGCAAAATCGACCAGTTACGTAAAGAGATTGATGCGATTGTGGCAGAGATTGAAGGTAGTGAAAGTAAAGATAGTAGTAAGGGGCAGCAATGAGCACGTTGAGTTATCTGGATAAATTGCTGGATGGGGTTGAGGTTGAGTGGAAAACCCTCGGTGAGGTTGCAGAAAAAATTTACTCTGGCGGTACACCTGATACTAAAAAAACAGAATATTGGGAAGGCGGAACAGTCCCTTGGATGAGTTCAGGAGAGGTGAATTTAAAAACCATTAAAGAAACTGAGAAATACATTACTGAGGTCGGATTAAATAACTCAAGTGCTAAGTTAGTCCCTAAAAACTCTATTGTTATGGCCTTAGCAGGGCAGGGAAAAACTCGTGGTAAAGTAGCAAGAATCCGCATTACATTAGCTACTAATCAATCACTTGCAGCACTTACATTTGATGAAAAAAAAATTAATTCTGATTATATATTCTATTTTTTAGAAATCCAGTATGAGAGCCTGCGTCAAATATCATCTGGAAACAGTGGTCGTGGTGGACTGAATTTACAAATGATTTCAGCATATAAAGTCCCAATCCCCTGTCCGGACGATACGGAAAAATCCCTTGCCATCCAGTCTGAAATTGTTCGGATTCTGGATACATTTAGCGCCCTTACCGCTGAGCTTACCGCTGAGCTTACCGCTGAGCTTATCATGCGTAAAAAACAGTACAACTACTATCGCGATCAGTTGCTGAGTTTTGATGAAGGGGCGGTTGAGTGGAAGGCATTAGGTGACATTGGTAAGTTTATTCGTGGAAAGCGCTTTACTAAAGCTGACTATGTGAAAAAAGGCATCGGTGTCATTCACTATGGTGAAATATATACTCGTTTCGGTGTCTATGCTGCCGCTTCGTTCTCGCAAGTTAGGGCTGATATGGAAAAGTCACTACGTTACGCTGAGCCAGGTGATGTTGTTATAACTGACGTGGGAGAGACTGTTGAAGATGTTGGTAAAGCGGTTGCATGGATTGGAGATGAAAAAGTTGCTATTCACGATCACTGTTATGCTTTCCGACATTCAATGAATCCAAAGTTTGTTTCCTATTGCATGCAAACTTCATCATTTATTACCGAAAAAGCAAAATATGTTGCCAGAACAAAAGTGAATACATTATTAATTAGTGGTTTTTCAAAAATATCAATTCCTGTGCCTTATCCAGAAAACCCGAAAAAGTCATTAACAGAACAAGATAGAATTGTTAGTATCCTCGACAAATTCGACACCCTGACCCACTCCATCACCGAAGGTCTGCCCCGCGAAATCGAGCTACGCCAGAAACAGTACGAATATTACCGGGATATGTTATTTAGCTTCCCGAAGCCGGAAGTGGCAGAGGCATAATATGAGCAAGACACTTGAGGAAATCGCCCGGCAGCTAAGCACTCCTGAAAAAGTCAGAAAAACGGTTGCTGGAAAAACCAGCCAGGTGGAAGAGATCAAGGCGGTGCCAAAAGTGCAGCTCATCTACGCTTTTAATGGCACAGGGAAGACACGCCTTTCGCGCTATTTCACGCAACTGATTGCGCCTAAAGGGAATCACTCCCAGGGTACGCATCAGGCTGACGTATCGCATAAAAAAATCATCTATTACAATGCTTTTACCGAGGATCTGTTTTACTGGGATAACGATCTGCAGCAAGATGCCGAGCCGAAGCTAAAGGTGCAGCCTAATTCCTATACCAACTGGTTGCTGACATTGCTTAAAGATTTGGGCCAGGATGGCAATATTGCTCGTTATTTCCAGCGCTATACCAACGACAAGCTAACGCCACACTTCAATGCCGATTTTAGCGAAATCACTTTTTCCCTCGCGCGCGGCAACGATGAGCGTTCCGCCCATATCAAGCTATCCAAAGGTGAAGAAAGCAACTTTATCTGGAGTCTCTTTTACACCTTGCTGGATCAAGTGGTCACCATTCTCAATGTTGCCGAGCCGGATGCGCGCGAAACCCGCGCATTTGATCAACTGCAATATGTATTCATTGATGATCCCGTCAGCTCTCTTGATGATAACCATTTGATTGAGCTGGCGGTTAATCTTGCCGAACTGATCAAATCGAGCGAATCTGATCTGAAGTTCATTATCACCACCCATAGCCCGGCATTTTATAATGTCCTGTTCAATGAGCTGAACAGTAAAACCTGCTACATGCTGGAGCAATGTGAAGATGGCACATTTACCCTGAGCGAAAAAAAGGGGGATGCTAACAAACGTTTTTCCTACCATCTCCATCTGAAGCAGACAATCGAACAGGCGATTGCGGACAACCATATTGAAAGATATCACTTTATGTTACTGCGCAATCTTTATGAGAAAACAGCCAGTTTTCTTGGTTACCCGAAATGGTCTGAACTGTTGCCTGACGACAAGCAGCTTTATCTGAGCAGAATCATCAATTTCACCAGTCACAGCACGCTATCGAATGAAGCGGTTGCCACGCCAACGCCAGCGGAGAAGGCGACGGTCAAACTGTTACTCGATCACCTGAAGAGCAACTGTGGCTTCTGGCAACAAGGACAAAAAAATGAGTGAGATCACCACACCGATTGCGGAAACCAATCATTTCATCGTGCTGGATAAATACAGCCCGCAATGGCAGCTCAGCGCGAGCTATCAAAGCGAAAGTGATCTGGAACGTGAGCTGATCCAGGATCTGGTTAACCAGGGCTATGAATACCTGCCCGTCCTGAACAACAGCAGCGCGATGCTTGCGAATGTCAGGCAACAGTTGCAAACCCTTAACAATGTCACCTTTCTCGATGCTGAATGGCATCGCTTTGTTGACAGCTGGATGGACAACGCCAGCGAAGGTGTTGTCGAGAAAGCGCGTAAAATTCATGACGATTATGTGCATGATTTCGTCTTTGACGATGGCCGTATTCAGAACATCTATCTGCTGGACAAAAAAAATATTTTTCGCAATAAATTGCAGGTGATCAGGCAGTTTGAACAAACGGGTAGCCATGCCAATCGCTACGATGTCACCCTGCTGGTGAATGGTCTGCCGCTGGTGCAAATCGAGTTGAAAAAGCGCGGTGTTGCGATACGTGAAGCCTTTAATCAGATACACCGTTACAGCAAGGAGAGCTTTAACAGTGACCACTCTCTTTATAAATATCTGCAACTGTTTGTCATTTCTAACGGCACCGATAGCCGCTATTTTGCCAATACCACCAAAAGGGATAAGAACAGTTTCGATTTCACCATGAACTGGGCGAAGTCTGATAACACGCTGATTAAAGACCTCAAGGATTTTACGGCCACGTTTTTGCAGAAGCATACCCTGCTCAATGTGCTGTTTAATTACAGCGTGTTTGACAGTAATCAGACACTGCTGGTGATGCGCCCCTATCAGATCGCCGCCACTGAGCGGATCATCTGGAAAATTAATAGCTCCTTTAAAGCAAAGAACTGGTCAAAACCGGAAAGCGGGGGATATATCTGGCACACCACTGGATCAGGTAAAACCCTGACCAGCTTTAAGGCTGCTCGTCTGGCAACCGAACTGGACTTCATCGATAAAGTCTTTTTTGTCGTAGACCGGAAAGACCTTGATTACCAGACCATGAAAGAGTACCAGCGCTTCTCGCCGGACAGCGTTAATGGTTCTGACAATACGACAGCCCTGAAAAGAAACCTGGAGAAAAACGATAACAAAATTATTGTCACCACCATTCAGAAGCTGAACAATCTGATCAAAGCGGAAGCTGATTTACCGGTCTATCAGCAACAGGTGGTCTTTATTTTCGATGAGTGCCACCGCAGTCAGTTCGGTGAAGCACAGAAGAACCTGACAAAGAAATTCAGATATTTTTATCAGTTCGGTTTTACTGGCACCCCTATTTTTGCCGGTAAAAATGCGCTGGGGACTGAAGATACGTCAACGGTTTTCGGCACTGAGCTGCACGCTTATATCATCACCGACGCCATTCGTGATGAAAAAGTGCTGAAATTTAAGGTCGATTACAATGATGTCCGTCCGCAGTTTAAAGCACTGGAAAGAGAAAGTGATGAGAAAAAGCTCAATGCCGCTGAAAACAGACAGGCCCTGCTGCACCCGATGCGGATTAGCGAAGTCACGCACTATATCCTGAAAAACTTCCGCCAGAAAACCCACCGTGCCTTTTCCGCTACCACCGGTTTCAATGCGATGTTTGCCGTCAGCAGTGTCGAGGCAGCAAAAGCCTATTATGAAGCTTTTCGCGATATCCAGCAGGAAATGGTGGCGCAGGATAGCCGTTACAGGCCATTGACGGTAGCCACCATCTTCTCTTTTGCTGCCAATGAAGAGCAGGATGCGGTCGGCGATATCCGTGACGAAAGCTTTGATGTGACGGCGATGAACAGCAGTGCAAAGGAGTTTCTCGCCTCAGCGATTAGCGATTATAACGCTATCTTTAAAACCAATTTCAGTACCGATGGCAACAGTTTTCAAAACTACTACCGCGACCTGGCGAAACGAGTTAAGGAGCAACAAGTTGATTTGCTGATCGTGGTCGGTATGTTCCTGACCGGCTTTGATGCCCCGACACTCAATACGCTATTTGTCGACAAGAACCTGCGCTACCACGGGCTGATGCAGGCTTTTTCCCGCACTAACCGGATTTACAATGCCACCAAGACCTTCGGTAATATTGTCACCTTCCGTGACTTAGAGCAGGACACCATCGATGCCATCACGCTGTTCGGAAAAAGCAATACCCGCAGTGTGGTGATGGAAAAAAGCTACAGCGAATACATGAACGGCTTTACCGACACCCTGACCGGCGAGGCAAGACGCGGTTTTATCGATATTGTGAGTGAACTGGAGACCCGCTTTCCTGATCCTGCAGAGATTCAATCCGAAAAAGAGAAAAAAGCCTTTGTCAAACTGTTTGGCGAATACCTGCGGGCAGAGAACATACTGCAAAACTACGATGAATTTACCACCCTAAAAGCCCTGCAAACCGTTGACCTCAGCGATCCTGTCGCCACGGCCGCGTTTAAAGCCGAACACTATCTGGACGATCAACAATTTGCCCGGTTACAGGTCATCCGCTTACCGGCTGAGCGTAAAATTCAGGACTATCGTTCCTGCTACCACGATATCCGCGAATGGCAGCACCGTGAACGTGAAGCCAGTAAAAAAGAGAGCCATACCGTTGACTGGGATGACGTGGTCTTTGAGGTAGATTTACTGAAATCACAGGAGATTAACCTCGATTATATTCTGGGACTGATTTACGACTACCATCAAAAGCATACCGATAAAGCCACTCTGCAGGATGAAGTGAAGCGGTTAATCCGTGCCAGTGTCGACAACCGGGCAAAAGAGGGGTTGATCGTCAATTTTATCGAGCAGAGTAACCTTGATGAGATGGCGGATAAAGAGGGGATTATTGAAGCGTTCTACACCTTTGCCCAGCAGGTCCAGCGGCATGAAGCGGATACCTTAATCAGGGAAGAAAACCTGAATGATGAGGCTGCCAGACGCTATATCAGAACCTCGCTGAAACGAGAATATGCCACGGAAAATGGCACCGCACTGAATGATGCGCTGCCGAAACTGAGTCCATTAAATCCGCAGTACAAAACCAAAAAACAGGCCGTTTTTCAAAAGATAAGTGCCTTTATTGAAAAGTTTAAAGGCGTTGGCGGCCAGATTTAACGTCTGGCTCATGAAGCTATTTTACTTACCATTTTGGTCATGGACTCTGCATATCAGCATCAATACCGTGGTTCGCACTTTAAAAAAATCGCACCGCGATGTGTAGCCTTCTGGTGTACCGATAACTTCAGGGTATATGTCATACTGCCGGATAAAAAACATATCAGGGGTAAGCTTTACACGCAGCGGATTGAACGGGAAAACCTGAATTTGCAGCGACAGAATCGTAAGACGCTGGAGTACTCAAAATCTGTTGAGACGCATGACAGGATCATCGGTACTTTTATTGAGCGCGAATATGATGTTTGAGATGATCAACATATTGAATACCTCACCGTTATTTCCGGCGATACGATTTTTGGGCGGTATTCACCTTATAAAGATAGCGACGCGACTCTTCTGAAGGGTGCTGGTTGATAAGCTTGGTGTAAACATCGCCTGGCTCCATGCTGTTAATGATCTCCGCCGCTTTTGCTTTATCCTGAGAAAAAACCCGCAATACACTACCGGCACCGCCATTATAAGCGGTGATGATCGCATAGCGACGCGAGGTCGGGTTATTGATCGCCGAGAGATAAGTGTCATTCAGTATCGCCAGGTAGGCGGTGCCGGTATCAATATTTTTTTCGGGATCGAACAGATAGCTGCGATCCGGCAATCCGGCTTTCCCCTGGGCGCGGAAAACATCTTTCCCGGCGCTATGCTGGACAATCTGCATCAACCCCAGCGCATCAGCACGGCTGACGGCATAAGGATTAAACGAAGATTCCGTTTGCATGATGGCAAGAATAAGCGATTCATCGATCCTGTATTTACTGGAAGCCTGGCGCACCATCGCGAGATATTTATGCGCGCGCTTATCAAGGTGGTTCGGGACCAGTTTGATGGTAATACTATAGATAATCCGCAGGCCACTTTTGCGGCGTTGCAGGTGTGTTCTCAGCAGATAATCGGCAAAGTTTGCCGCACGCCCCTCCCAGCGGATGGGTTGGCCGGTATTATCCACCACCTGGCCATAGAGGAAGGGTTCTTTGGAAATCTGAATATCATCAACGTCAGAGTAGAGATCAATCGAACCGGGATCATCGCCCATCATCAGGGTTTTGATAATCGCCTGACGTAACTGACCCATCGGGTTGATGCCGGCGATGGTCTCAACCGTGATGGTGCCTTTGACAAAATTAATATGGCTGCGGGTCTGGTACTGATCGATGTATTTAACGTAGTCTTTCGGCCCTGCGAGCAGTAGCTCGTTATAGCCCCAGATGTTTTCAATGTTATGGGCGAACTGCCCCATCAGGATATCAAAGGCATTGGTATCTTTTTCTTCGGCTACCGTATCCACGACATCTTGTTTATTGGAGCTGGAACACGAGGCAAGTAAAATCGCAATCAGCGCGAACGCTAAATATTTTTTCATCATTCCAGAACAGTGCGTTGTTTCTTGATACTAAAAAATTATCTGATGGTGACTATTTTTCTGGCGGTGTATAACCTTCGATATGCACATCTTTACCTTCGAACAGGAAGTTAATCATCTCCTGCTCCAGCAGTTTGCGGTGTTCGCTATTGATCATATTGAGCTTTTTCTCGTTAATCAGCATCGTTTGCTTATGCTGCCATTGGGCCCACGCCTCTTGCGATATTTCATTATAGATTCGTTTTCCCAGCTCACCGGGATATAGCTGAAAATCCTGCCCCTTCGCTTCGCGTTGCAGGAAAGTACAAAAAATGGTTCTGCTCATGGATTGCCTTCTTTTTCACTCCGCGCTATGCAGGCTGACCGGTCTGCAACTGTTGCAACAGGCGTTCTACAGGTGCCGCTAATCCCACCGACGGTGGCTGGGCTAAGTTATACCAGAGCGCGCCGTTTTCATCCATACATGTGCGAAATGAATTTACGGTTATCCATACGGGAATAATATCCAGATGAAAATGGCTGAAAGTATGACGAAAGGCGGTAAGTTGCTGTAAATTATGGCGTTCTATCTGGTGGCTAAGCAACCAGTGATCAAGTTCACGCTCAGTGCTGAACTGTGGAAAACAGAATAATCCACCCCATAAACCGGCGGGTGGCCGCTGGTAGAGTAATACCTCATTACCCTGTTGTATTAACAGAAAATAGCTTGTGCGTTGTGGAATCGACTGCGCCGGTTTTTTGCCAGGATATTGAGACCAGGTAGCGCTGGCACAGGCGATACATTCCTGCTTTAACGGGCAAATCTCACACTGCGGCCTGGTGCGGCTACAGACCATCGCGCCGAGATCCATCATCGCCTGGTTAAAGCGCGCCACGCCCTGCACCGGGGTGACGGCTTCGCTCAGTTGCCACAAGCGGTTTTCGACCTCTTTTTTCCCCGGCCAGCCGCCGATGGCATAGCAACGGGCTAACACACGTTTGACGTTACCATCAAGAATCGGGTAGTGCTGATCAAGCGAGAGCGATAAGATAGCCCCGGCGGTGGAACGACCGATACCGGGCAATGCGGCAACGGCAGCGAAATCATGTGGAAATTCACCATTGTGCAGGGTCACCATCTCGATGGCGGCCTGATGTAAATTACGGGCGCGGGCGTAATAACCGAGGCCAGTCCACAGGTGCAGAACGTGATCAAGCGGTGCGGCGGCGAGATCAGCGATCGTCGGAAAACGGGCGATAAAACGCTCAAAATAGGGGATTACCGTGGCGACCTGGGTTTGTTGCAACATGACTTCAGAGAGCCAGACTTTATAAGGGGTTTTGTCGATTTGCCAGGGCAGGGTTTTACGCCCATATTTGTCATACCACTCCAGTACCTGGGCTGAAAATTGTACGGCGGGAAAGGTCAACGCAACAACTCCGCAATAACGATAATAGAGTGGTTATTGCAGCATATGACAACAGGTGTGTAAACCCTTGCATCCCTTAAGTAACTTTGGATAATGCCCACTTTCACTAACAGACTGAATGATTATGAAAAACGACGTCATATCTGCCAAATTTGATCAAAACGGTCGCCCGTTGCGCCGTATTCGTAGCTTTGTCCGTCGCCAGGGCCGCCTGACGAAAGGACAACAATATGCGCTGGAGACCCTTTGGCCTGTGATCGGCGTTGACTTTAACGATGCCTTTATCGATCTTCCGGCGCTGTTTGGTCGTGAAGCGCCAGTGACACTGGAGATCGGCTTTGGCATGGGGACTTCGCTGGTGACAATGGCGAAAGCCGCGCCGGAACAAAATTTTCTCGGTATTGAGGTTCACTCACCTGGCGTCGGCGGATGCCTGGCGCTGGCTGAGCAGGAAAGTGTACAGAATCTGCGCGTGATGTGTCATGATGCGGTCGAAGTCTTGCAGAGGATGATCCCGGATAATTCGCTGAATTGTGTGCAGCTCTTTTTCCCTGATCCGTGGCATAAAGCGCGGCATAATAAACGGCGGATCGTGCAGGCGCCGTTTGCCGAACTGGTGAAAAGTAAATTAAAGCTGGGAGGGATTTTCCATATGGCGACAGACTGGGAAGCTTATGCTGTGCATATGCTGGCAGTGATGTCATCCCTGGAGGGATACCGTAATCAGTCGGTCAGCCACGATTATGTCCCGCGTCCCCCCTCACGTCCGATAACTAAATTTGAACAGCGCGGCCATCGTCTTGGTCATGGTGTATGGGATTTAATGTTTGAGAGGGTCAAATAATGGTCAGCAAGTATTGCCGTGGGTTACTGGCACTATCTCTTTTTCTTACCCTGTTGCCCGCCTGGGCGCGTTATCCGTGTCCGGTCATGTTACGTGACGATATCATCCTGACGCCGCAGCATGTACAGGTGAAAGGTGAACATGGCGATCTGCTGATTATGCCGGACGGCAATCTGAGCTGGAATGGCAAACAATACCCGCTGACAGCCACACAACATGCCCTGGCGCAAAATTACCAGAGCGAACTGCGTCATAACCTGCGCTGGGTTGATGACGGGATACACAGCCGGGTGGAGAAGGGACGTCAGATGCTGAGTGAGATCATAGCTCAACAGGCAGGTAACAGCAGCACGATGCAGGATCGCCTGTCCCGGCTTGATAGCCAGCTTAAAATGCAAATTAACCGTGTGATTGAACATCGCCATGAGGGGCTGGCATTTCACTATCAGGCTATTGATAAGATACGTGCCGATGGTCAGCAATTGATTAACCAGGCGATGGGCGGACTGCTGCAGGACAGCATTAACGACGCCGGAATCAAGGCTGCTGGTACAGGGGAGGGCAATGGGCTAAAGAGCATGCTTAGCCGCTTCGCTCATCTGCAAACCGCGATTCAGAATGGGTGGCATCAGCAGCAAGCTGATGTTCGCCAGTTTGGTCAGGATGTCTGTCAGCGTATCGCGCGGCTGGAAAAGCGCCGTGAGGCGCTGGTTAACTCGTTAAAATAGTCGTCTGCTATTGATTCCGTGGCTCATCGTCAGCCAGAAACAGGGTCAGTAATGTGTTTAAAAACAGTTTACCCTGCTCGGTTATCTGCCAGGACTGGGGCTGTTCCGTCAGATATCCCTGGGCGATAGCGGTATCGATTTGCTGGCGGATGGTGCTTTCATCAAGACCGGTATAGCGGCTAAATTCATCGCGCGGTGCCGCTTCCAGCAAACGAAAACGATTCATAAAATATTCGAATGGTTTATCTGCTGTGGTCACATAGTGCTGGCGCTGGCGATAATTTCCGCGCATATAGCCCCTGGGATGGCGCGTTTTGGCGACCCGCAGGATCTGTCCATCGGCAAATGTCACCTTAGCATGTGCGCCGCAGCCGATGCCGAGGTAGTCACCAAAACGCCAGTAGTTCAGATTGTGCTGGCACTGATACCCCGCTCTGGCGTAAGCAGAAGTTTCATATTGCTGATAACCTGCGGTGATCAGCAATTGGTGCCCCTGGGCAAAAATATCCCATAATTCATCTTCATCCGGCAATCGGGGCGGTCGTGAGCCGAACAGGGTATTCGGTTCGATCGTGAGCTGATACCACGAAAGGTGGGGAGGACGAAGATCGATCGCCTGACGCAGATCATCCAGTGCCTCAGCGCAAGATTGATCCGGTAAACCATGCATCAGATCGAGGTTAAAACTGCGCAATCCCAGACGGCTGGCCAGCGATGCTGCCCGTTTCGCTTCGGCAGCATCATGAATACGGCCAAGACGTTGCAGTTTTTTGTCGTTAAAACTTTGTACCCCGATAGAGAGGCGATTCACCCCTGCATGCTGATAGCCGACAAACCGCTCTGCCTCGAGGGTGCCGGGATTGGCCTCCATCGTGATCTCGGCATCGGCGGCAAGGGGGAGCGTAGCGCGCACACCATCAAGCAAAGTCTGGATCGCTATATCGGTGAGCAGACTCGGCGTGCCGCCGCCGATAAAAATGGAGCTGACTTGCCGCCCCTGTAGCCAGTCGACATCCGCACGCAGATCATTCAGCAGGTGCTGAACATACTCATCGCCAGGTATTTCGCCTTTTAGCCCATGTGAGTTGAAATCACAGTAGGGGCATTTCTGTACGCACCAGGGAATATGAATATAGAGACTGATCGGCGGCAAATCAGCCATGACGTAGTGCTTCCAGTAACTGTTTTAGTGCCTGCCCACGGTGGGAGATGGCGCTTTTCTCTTCACGGCTAAGTTCGGCGGCTGTTTTCCCGGCGCTGGGAACGAAGAAAATCGGGTCATAACCAAAGCCACCGTTACCGCTCATTTGACGGGTAATACTGCCCTGCCAGACGCCATGACAGACGATGGGAACCGGATCAGACGCATGGCGCAGATAGACCAGAACACAGTGAAATTGTGCCTGACGCTGGTTGTCCGGGACATCCTGCAAGGCGGTCAGCAGTTTTTGTACATTTTGCTGGTCGCTGGCGTTTTCTCCGGCGTAACGCGCGGAATAGATCCCCGGTGCGCCGCCTAATGCCGCGACTGCCAGGCCGGAATCATCCGCAATGGCGGGCAACCCGGTGATTTCTGCCGCATGGCGTGCTTTCAGAAGGGCATTTTCGATAAAGGTCAGCCCGTTCTCTTCGGCGGAATCGACGCCGAGATCGCTTTGCGCAACAATATCAATACCCACTGCGGCAAGCAGTGAGTCCAGCTCACGAATTTTTCCCGGATTACTGGTGGCGAGAACAACTTTTTGCATGATCGACCTTGTCTATTTTATCAGTGTTGCGATGAGTGTCGGAATTTGTTGCGGCTGAATGATTTTTAGCTGCTTGTGACGCCCGTTTTCCCCTCTTTCTATTTGTACCTGACTTCTGGCGACCCGGAACTGCCTGGCGAGGAATTTTACCAGATGAGCATTGGCCTGACCGTCCACCGGCGGAGCGGTAATGGCGATTTTGATCTCATCACCATGTTGTCCGACGATCGTGTCACGGCTGGCTTTGGGCTGGATATATAAGCGCAATCTGAGCCCGTCATCACAGACTTCAACCGCACTCATGAGGTCAGCCATATACCGGGTAGCAGAACGCCGGTGGTCTGTAATAATTCCGTGATCCCCATATTCAGCACATACAACAGCAACACCAGCACCATCGGTGAGAAATCGAGGCCACCAGTTGCTGGCAGCCGATTGCGGATAGGGCGTAACAAGGGTTCAGTTAACTGAATAAATACCACCTCAACCGGGCTGCGTCCCTGGCTTACCCAGCTCATTAGTGCCATTAACAGCAGAACCCAGAATATCAGCAATCCGATAGTCTTAAACAGGATCAGCAGCGCCGAGATCCAGATCAGGGGTTGCAGGGTGATGACCATAAATAGCAGGATCGCTTTTATGATACATAACACAAAGGATATTAATAATGAGGCGCTATCAATAGGGCCTATCGCCGGAATGAAACGTCGCAGTGGCCCGACGATCGGTTGTGTCGCTTTAACAACAAACTGAGAAAAGGGGTTATAAAAATCGCAGCGAGCCCACTGCATCCAGACCCGCAGTAACGTGATCATGGTGTAAATCTCAATCACGGTTAGCAGTAAAAAAGTCAACGTCTTCATGGTTTTCCTTAAATTCCTTTCGGTTTGCTGTAGTCGCGTGCACCAAAGATCGCAGTACCAATACGTACCATCGTGCTGCCTGCGGCAATGGCCGCTGCCATATCATTTGACATTCCCAGAGATAGCGTGTCGATCTGTGGGTAATCTGTTTTCAGGCGTGCAAAGGCCTGAGCCATTTTCTGCGCGACGGCAAACTGCCGATCATAGGTTACTTCGGGTTCCGGGATGGCCATCAACCCGCGTAACCGCAGATGGGGTAGTTCAGAAACGGCGGCTGCCAGCGTATCCAGTTGTGATAACAGAATGCCCGATTTGCTCTGTTCATCGCTAATATTTATCTGGATCAGAATATTAAGCGCTGAGAGATGTTGCGGGCGCTGCTCACTCAGTCGGGTGGCAATTTTCAGCCGATCGACGGTATGACACCAGTCAAAATGTTCTGCCACCAGACGACTCTTGTTGGATTGCAGCGGGCCAATAAAGTGCCACTGCAGATGTCCGACGCCGAGCGCCTGAAAATGGCGGATTTTTTCTATGCCCTCCTGTACATAGTTTTCGCCAAAAGCCTGTTGCCCGGCAGCAATAGCCTCTGCAATCATGCTCGCAGGTTTCGTTTTGCTGACTGCAAGCAGTGTCACTTCTTTTGGATCACGGCCGCACTGTACAGCGGTTGTTGAGATTTTGTCCCTGATTTGTGCCAGGTTGTATGCAATATCGTTCATATTCTGAGGATAAGTTATGGATCTGGAAGAAATCGTAACCCTTAGTGTAAAGCATAATGCCTCTGATCTACACCTGTGCAATGCGACAGCTGCACGCTGGCGTCGGCAAGGCAAACTGGAAGCCGCGCCTTTTGATACTCCCGATCTCGCGCAGTGGCTAACTCACTGGCTCAATGAGCAACAGTTAGCATGCTGGCAGGCTAACCGGCAGGTGGATTTTGCCTTAACGCTTGCTGGAGGACAGCGTTTGCGAGTCAGCGCATTTTCTCATACCCGGGGCATTTCGCTGGTGTTACGTATTCTGCCAGAAAACTGTCCCCGGCTGGCAGAACTCGGCGTGCCCCAGGCATTACCGGAGCTGTTAAATGAAGAGAGCGGCTTAATTCTGGTGACCGGGGCGACTGGCAGTGGTAAATCAACGACACTGGCGGCGATGGTCGATCATCTTAATCGGCATACGGATGGCCATATTCTGACGCTGGAAGATCCAGTCGAGTTTATCCACCAAAGCGATCGCTGTCTGATCCAGCAGCGGGAAATCGGGGGACATGCTCCCTCTTTTGCCTCTGCACTGCGGGGCGCGTTGCGTCAGGACCCCGATGTTATCCTGTTGGGTGAGTTACGTGATAGCGAAACGATCCGTCTGGCACTGACGGCCGCCGAGACCGGTCATCTGGTGATGGCGACACTGCATACCCGGGGTGCGGCTCAGGCGGTTGAACGGCTGGCCGATGTCTTCCCCAGTCAGGAGCGGGCACTGATCCGTACTCAGCTGGCGGGTAGTTTATGTGCCGTGGTGGCACAAAAATTACTGCCAGCAACCTCAGGAGGACGCGTGGCCCTCTATGAACTGCTGATTAACACGCCCGCCGTCGCCAACCTGATCCGTGAGGGGAAAAGCCATCAGTTAACGGGGGTGATGCAAACCAGCCAGCAAGCAGGCATGTTGACCTTTAGCCAAAGTTTTCAGCAACGGGTCGCTGCAGGGCTGCTATAGGTGCTCCTGCCGGGCGCTGGCGAAGTTTTTCTACTCCCTGTTGTATAGCGTTTTCGCTAAAAACCTACGGGAAAAACAGGTGGCTTAAATTAACCATGGGTGATGTCTTGACACTTACCACACCCGTAATACGATGGTCAAAATTAAACACGATTCCGCCGGTAATTTCATCATGAAGATATCAGGCTGTCTGGTGCCAGCCAGTGGATGGGGCAGTGAATAAAAGGGAGGGTCCATTATGACTGCCAGGATGCCCGGAATCAGCTTTCCCGTCCCCGCGAATAAAAACGGTCATCCCTTTTCCTCAGCGGAAGAGCTGCTGGCGGTACTCGCCGGGGAAAGCTCAGGCCTGTATCTGGTGGGCTGTCAGGGGATGTGGCACGGGGGTATTCACATCACCAATGCGACGGTGCCCTGGTGTGCCCTGAGCACGGACAGCGAAGAGGAGCGTAAATACTGCCGTGAGCTTTATAAGGGCGAGCAGTTTATTCGCTGTATGGCGGATGGTGAGATTGTTGCCTGGCGGATATGTGAGAGCTATGAACGTGCCGGGATTGACTGGCGTAATGAAAAACTGCTGCTTTCAGACTCCTTTGTGCTGATAAAACACTATCTCCAGCCGGGAGAGAGTACAGCAAGCGGGCTGACGTTTTACACGCTGTATATGCACCTGGCACCGTACAGTGCTTATAAACAGCCGGGCGGCAGTTCAGACAGAAAGGTGGCGGGAGTCCAGCGTTATTACCTCAGTGCGGATGATGTGCAGGCAAAGCGGGTGGCGGGAAAACTGGAACAGGATACCCCTGTCACGCTGGGTGACAATACAGTGAGCCGCAGCAGGGACCAGCGCCAGTTTAGCGAAGTGACGCTGAAAGCCGCGGTGAGAAATGCAGAAGGAGAGGAACTCCCGGCGGGAACCAGAGTCTGGACGGTGTCAGACCGGGGAAGTCTGAAAGCAATGGATTCTGTTCCTGTTCCGTCATGGTGGGCAAAATGCGCACCTGCCTGTACCGCTCAGCCGGAAGGTGTGGTGAACTGTACCTCACGGACGGACTGGGCATACTATCTGAGCCGTGATGATGTACTGCAGAATAACAAAGCGGGCAAACTGGCGGCAGGTTTTCCGCTCTCTTACGAACCTGGCAACACGGCCCAACAGGTTACCCGTCCGGGCGGGAACCCGAATGAAGAGGCGCGGACATTCAGTCTGGTGACTCTCGGTCGCGATAAGGACAAACTGAAGAAGGGCGACCGGGTGTGGGTGGTATCAGACGGCGACAGCCTGACCCCGGTTGTGCCAGCGGCATCGGGTGGTGAACAGGGATTTAATACCGTGTGTGTACCACCGCAACCTGTCCCGGTCAGTGCCGGAGACGGTCTCGGGCATATGGGCTTTTATCAGCTTCCGGAAGAAAACGGCAAACTTTCGCGCTACCAGGTGCATATCGAGTGCCTGAGCATGGATGATATGGAAAAGTTCCTCACTAACCCCGGCGGAGTGGGGGTGGATACGCCGGTGTATCTGACCTGGCAAAGAGAAGCGCCGCTGTATGAAAAGGGCGAGCAGGGAATGGCTGCGGGCAGCCGGAAAACCCGGACATCGGGCGTGGTGACTCTGACAAAAGTGCCGGGTGCGGATGTGCAGGGAAAGATACTGCCGGATAACCATGATGCGGCTTATTTTCAGATACGTCAGGAAGGGGGCTGGTTAGCGGCGGCCAGTGTACAGAAAGTGGCGCAGTATGCGCCGGGCGAACTGGGATTTGTGACGCTGAATCAGGCGCCGGAGAACTTTGACCTGATTGATGGCTTCAGGCGGCCGGATAATATGGTAAAGGGGATACTGGAGCATTTATACCAGGCAGCACAGGAGGAAACGCGCATCACACACATCCTGAACAAGTACAACTACCAGTGGCTGCTGGAAAGGATTGACAGTAACCGGGATGGTTATTATTCGGAGCAGGAGTACCTTCAGGCGATACATAATATCTCTTACCGCGACCATCTGTACCGTATCATCGTCAGGCATGCCAGTGAATGGTATTACGACAAGGGTGATGCGCTGCGGAAAAATTATCTGGATACCTTAACCCGGGACGCCCCGTTATGGAAAAAATATCTGGAAACGTTTCTGGACAGGATGACGTGGATGAAAGCCTTGTCTGGCAAGGGAGTGAGCCTGGGGCCGGAAGTCTGGCATATGCATCCGGTGGTGTTTCTGGAGGCGCTTAGGGATAAAAAAGGTACTATCCATATAACTCTGGACATGCTTTATTACGTCTTCAATGAGTTAAATTCACCTGCAAAACGTCTTTTTCTTCAGGAAATTGCAGATGAAATTAATAATCATGCAAGTGAATATAAATTAGATAACATATTAAGAGTTAATCATTTCTTCGCGCAAATAAGAGAAGAAATGGGTGGTACAGCCAGTCCTGTTGAAAGTCTTAATTATAGCGAAGAAGGTTTAAAGGCTAATTTCAGATATTTTAAAATTAATCCTGTAGAAGCAAAAGAATACTCATATACAAAAGTTAATGGAAGAATTACAAAACATGCAAATGAAACTGCGATCGCTGATAGGGTGTATGCAAATAGATTAGGGAATAGAGATATTTCGTCAGGTGATGGCAGTACCTACAGAGGCAGGGGAGGTATTCATCTTACTGGAAAAAATAATTATCAGGGGTTCACTGATTACTATAAAGAATACTGGGGTGATAATGTTGATTTTATAAATAATCCTTCTTTACTTGAAGAAGGAATCTACTGTGTACGTTCGGCCATTTACTTCTGGCTTCGTGAAAAACTTTATGAGCTTGCCGATCAGGGAGATACAGATGCAATAGTAGATAAAATTACAGCAAAAGTGAATCTGAATACAAACAGTTATGCAAAACGACGGAATCATTTTAGACGAATTAAATTAAATGACATTTTTAAAGATGCTTTTTAATTAAAAATCGAGGTTAATAGATGACTACAATAAAGGCGGTTTTTGGTGTTGTTACGTTATGTCTGAGTGCTTATGCTACAGGCATGCCATATGTTGTAAGTAATTATAAAGGTCATATTGAAAAATATCCTGTGCATATGTCACTCCAGTATTATGATTTCGGTAAATATATAAACGTTGAGGGGAGTTATTATTATGATAATCACAGGTCTCCTATTGCTTTATATGGTATAAATGAATCGAATTCAATTATATTGTGTGAGGCTGTTAACGATGAAAATGTTTATAAATATATGCTCAGGGGGGAGGAGTATGATATTTCAAAATGCCCTTTCAGATTAACGCGGAACACTTCGGGTTTATCGGGTGAGTGGCGTAATGAACGGTCAGTATTGCAAGTGAATTTAAAGGAAATGGTCAGGTTGAGTGATGATGTGGTAACTGGAGCGTCTGAAGAGCTTGATATTCCATTCTGGGGACAGACTAAGCGACATAGTTTTATTGGTATTTATGAGATGGGTATTAAAGGTATTGTAATTAATAAAGTGAATGTTGTTGATAAGAAAAATGGTGAGATAATTCAGGTTATCAACCCGCAGTTAAATAACTGTAACTTTGGTTTTTATATGACAACTATTTTTCAAAATATAGAGAAGGATGGTTCCCAAATTAGTCTAAATTGTTATAGTATTAGACCGGAAGTGAGTGTCAATTATCGCTTTAATAAGAAAAATTCACGCTACAATATTGTTAATAAGTAATATTGAATATATACCGTAAGACACTATCCATGTACTCAATAAGTACAACTACCGGTGGCTGCTGGAGATGATTGACAGTAACCGGGACGGTTATTATTCGGAGCAGGAGTACCTTCAGGCGATACATAATATTTCTTACCGCGACCATCTGTACCGGATAATCGTCAGGCATGCCAGTGAATGGTATTACGACAAGGGTGACGCGCTGCGGAAAAAATATCTGGAAACGTTTCTGGACAGGATGACGTGGATGAAGGCTTTGTCTGACAAAGGGGGAAGACTGGGCCCGGAAGTCTGGCATATGCATCCGGTGGTGTTTCTGGAGGCGCTTCGTGTAAAAGAAAGATGTAGAGAGCTATTCTCTAAAATATCCAGAGTCATACTTCGACATGAAGGGGGATATATTAATGATCCAAATGATCGTGGTGGTGAGACAAATATGGGAATCACTATTGCGACCTGGAGGGCGTACGCCCCTATTGATCTGGGAATCGAAGCTACTTCTGACACTCTCAGAAATATTACCAGGGAACAAGCAGAAATCATTTATTATAATCATTATTGGGAACCTAAAGGATTCTGTAAGCTTGAAAATATCAAGATAGCCTTGATGGTTTATGATTGGACAATTACATCAGGTCGAGCCATTAAACAAATACGAAAAATGCTTCATGATGAATACAATAATCATCTAATAGTGAATAATATAATGGATGATGACATGATCCATTGTATAAACGCGGTTGAAGATCAGGAACAGTTGCTGTCACGTATTGCAGAAACCAGAAAGGACTACTACCGTTCTTTAACCATAACTAACGGTGAACCTAATACACAGATTAGATTCCTTGATGGCTGAATAAATAGAGTTAATGATTGTTTGAGGGGTGAGATATGAAAAAGATATTATTTTTTTAGCTTTCATTTCATTTTATTCAATGGCTAATTTTTCCGGTCATTGGGTAAATGAGAACGACTCACAATCGCTAACACTGGATTTAGTCGAAGATGGTGCTCATCTTACTGGAAATTATTGCTTTATAACTAACAACGGGAATAGAATTGACTGTTCTGAGGGTAATGACAGGAATATTAATGGTATAATAAAAAATAATATTGGAGTTGTAGACTTTGAAAGTACATTTGGGGGTATTGGTCAGGCAACCATATCAATTGAAAGGGATATGCTTAAATATACTATTACTAATTCCACCCCATTTGTAAATGCTAACATGTTTGTATCTGAAGTAATATTATTTAAAAAGTCAGTGCAAGTCTCAGTAAAAGAATCCTCAGCACATAAAAAATACGATGCTGATATTATAATTCGATCAGCAACTGGAGGGAGCTTAATCTTTTCACAGAAAAAAAGTGGTGGACATTATGATGAGAATTCACACGGTAATGCATGGGGTAAAATTGTTTTTTCCAGTAAAAATTACTCTGCTGATCTCAGTTGGGATGACCGGTATTACGTCGAAAATGGTTCTTCAGAACTCTCGCCTTCCGGGAGATATCTGATTGTTATTAGTGTATCAGGTGGATTTGTTGAGTTCGGAGATGGAACTTCGGAATATAAAGACAGAGCTTATTGTAGTGTTGTTGATATGAGTAATGGGTGTATTGTAAGCGACTGGGATGGATGGGCATGCTCGTATACCTGGACTGGAGGGAAAGATGTGCTGGCCAGTTCTGAAGAAGCTGATGCTGATATTTTTGATTTTAAATCTGCGCGACCTGCAATCAATAAAATGATAAGTAAACTTTCTTTGCTTGATACCACAGAAGCAAGAAATATGCTTCGTTGTGATGCTCCCTCCAGAGAAAATATAAATAAATATCAGCAATTAGCGCGGGAAAATAAAGATAACAGAAAAATTGTCCAGAATGCAATATTATCATTCTTATACAATTGCAAAGAGGAGTCATTAATTAATAAAAAAGCAAGTTTATTCTCTGCTCCGGACAATAGCAGTCAGACTAAAAGTTACCTGATCCCGGGTGATGTATTCAATGTGTTTATTTCGTCTCAAACATAATATTCGCGCTCAATAAAAGTACCAATGATCCTGTCATGCATTTCAAAAGATTTAGAGTACCCCAGTGTCTTACGATTCAGTCGCTTTAACCGGTTACGCAGATTCAGGTTTTCCCGTTCAATCCGCTGCGTGTAAAGCTTACCCCTGATATGTTTTTTATCCGGCAGTATGTCATATGCGCTGAAGTTATCGGTACACCAGAAGGCGACATGAAAACCTGACAGTAATCTCAGTAACCTGCGCAGTGTCTTTTTGCTCCTGCGCCCAAAAGTAGGCGCAATAATACGTTTGAGACGAGGCTCCCACGCATACCACAGCCAGCGTTGCTGCTTTTTACTGCCAGCAAAAGACCACATCTCATCCACTTCACAGATAAGCTGGATTTGCTGATTATCCAGCGGAAACGTGGTTACACATCGTGGGGCGAGTTTTTTAAAGTGCGGACAACGGCATTAATGCTGATATGCAGAGTCCTTGCGGTATCGCGGATACCGGCATTATTCATGGCAAGGTCAACAATTTGTTCTTTCATGCCGGGCTGGCAGGCACGGTAAGCGTAATCGACCTGGAAAGTACGGCAGCATGACTGACAGCGATAGCGCTGAAATCCAGCTTTGCCCAGACCATGCTTTTTAACGGGTTCAGTTTGTTGACAAAACGGGCATGTTACATCAATTTTAGCCATCTGGCGCACCGGTTAAAAAGAGTGATTATACAACATGATAAACACGTTGAATACATGACCCATAAAGCGTTGCTACTGAAAATATAGTTTTTCTATGCGTTGGTTGTGTATTCAATATGTTGACCATGTTGAATACACAACCCATGCTGACATGAATCGCATCGTCACGCTATCGGTAGCGCATGCTGATAGAGGGGCTGGCAGCGATCACGCAAACAGGATAGGCTATCAGCACAATCGGCATAGCCCAGTCAGCGGACAAAAGTACCTCCCTGACTGTTTTTTTATGCTGTCACCAGACTTTCTACAGGAGCCCATAATGGAAATGACTAACGCACAGCGCCTGATTTTATCTAATCAGTACAGGATAATGACGCTGCTTGATCCTGGTAACGCTGAACGTTACCGACGTTTACAAACCATCATTGAACGCGGTTATGGCTTACAAATGCACGAACTGGATCATGAATTTGGTGAGCTGAGCGAAGAAACCTGCCGGACAATCATTGATATTCTGGAAATGTACCATGCGCTGTCGGTTTCCCGCGCCAATCTGAATAACGCTGACGATATTGACCTGCGGCGGATCACTTTTCCTGGTTTTGATGTCGCCACCGAAGCGCGTTTTCTGGCATATGTTCGTTTTCTGGTTAATGTCGAAGGGCGTTATAAAGACTTTGATGCCGGGACCCATGGCTTCAACTCCCAGACGCCAATGTGGGATAAATACCAGCGGATGCTGAGCTGCTGGCATGGCTGCCCGCGGCAGTATCATTTAAGCAGCAATGAAATTAACCAGATCATTAATGCCTGACCGATCACCCTGGCTGGCGGATACCGGCTACTCTTGCTGTTCCGCCGCTGATTATTGTGCTCCATGTGTTGCTTGCTGATATCATAATAATGTCATTTTATTGTTTGTTATCACAGCGTTGCATAGATATTGCAGATATACTGCATCAAACTGATATCAAGACTGGATAAAAATTTTGCTGCTATTTTCAGACAAGGACAGGTTGTGAACGGTGAACTGATTTGGGTACTTTCTTTGCTGGCCGTTGCGGTTGCCCTCTTTGCCAGTGGGCGAGTGCGTATGGATGCGATCGCACTGCTGGTTATTGTTGCTTTTGTGCTCAGTCACACCTTAACCCTGAGCGAGGCGCTTTCCGGTTTTAGCGATCCGAACGTGATCCTGATCGCGGCACTATTCATCATCGGTGAAGGGCTGGTGCGCACCGGCGTCGCCATCAATATGGGTAACTACCTGGTGCAGGTGGCGGGCAACAGCGAAATAAAAATGCTGGTTTTTCTGATGTTTACTGTGGCCGGCCTGGGCGCGTTTATGAGTTCATCCGGTGTGGTTGCGATCTTTATTCCGGTGGTACTCAACGTCTCGGCTCGTATGAATATCTCGCCCTCGCGCCTGATGATGCCACTCAGTTTCGCCGGTTTGATCAGTGGCATGATGACTCTGGTGGCCACCCCGCCCAATCTGGTGATCAACAGCGAACTGTTACGGGAAGGGCTCAACGGATTTAGTTTCTTTAGCGTAACACCGATAGGTATGGTGGTACTGGTTCTTGGCATCATTTATATGCTGATGGCGCGTGGAATGCTGCGCGGGCGAGAAAGCGAACAGCAGCGTGATAGCAGTAAAAAAAGCACCTTTCGTGATTTAATCCGGGAATACCATTTAACCGGCCGCGCCCGTCGTCTGGCGATCCGTACCGGTTCGCCATTGATTGGCCGACGGCTGGACGATCTCAAATTACGCGAAAGATACAGCGCCAATATCATCGGCGTCGAGCGCTGGCGGCACTTTCGCCGGGTGATTGTCAACGTCAATGGTGTCTCTGAATTTCGTCCCCGTGATGTTTTGCTGATCGACATGTCCGCTTCGGATGTTGACTTGCGCGAGTTCTGTGGTGAGCAAATGCTCGAACCGATGGTGCTGCGTGGCGAATATTTCTCTGACCAGGCACTGGACGTCGGTATGGCAGAGGTGACACTGATCCCGGACTCAGAACTCATGGGTAAAACTGCCCGGGATGTCGGATTTCGTACCCGCTTTGGCCTCAATATTGTCGGAATAAAACGCAACGGGCAGGCGCTGGAAGGCGCGGTGATTGATCAACCGTTCCAGCTAGGTGATATTCTGCTGGTGGTGGGGATCTGGCGCCAGATCAGTATGCTGGCAAAACGCGGGCGTGATCTGGTGGTACTCAATATGCCCGTTGAAGTTGAGGATGCCTCACCGGCACACAGCCAGGCACCGCACGCCATCTTCTGTCTGGTATTGATGGTGACACTGATGCTCACCGATGAGATCCCCAATGCGATCGCCGCGATCCTCGCCTGTTTGCTGATGGGGAAATTTCGCTGTATCGATGCCGAAAGCGCCTATAAGGCGATTCACTGGCCGAGCATCATTTTAATTGTCGGCATGATGCCCTTTGCGCTGGCGTTACAAAAAACCGGTGGTGTCGATTTAGTGGTCAAAGGATTAATGGATGTGGCGGGCAGTAAAGGCCCCTATGTCATGCTGGGCTGTCTGTTTGTGATGTGTGCGACAATCGGGCTGTTTATCTCCAATACCGCGACAGCGGTACTGATGGCGCCAATTGCGATGGCAACGGCAGAGTCGATGCATGTCTCTCCTTATCCCTTTGTCATGGCGGTGGCGATCGCCGCCTCCGCCGCTTTTATGACACCGGTCTCTTCACCGGTCAATACCCTGGTGCTGGCACCGGGAAAATACACCTTCAGTGATTTTGTCAAAATGGGTGTTCCTTTTACCATACTGGTGATGGGCGTTTGTATCGTGTTAATTCCGCTGCTGTTTCCATTTCAGTAGCGGATATCAACCGTGAGCCGCCAGAGTTGGCGGCTCACAGCGGATCGGCGTTAATTTCATCCAGTGAGAGCTGAAAGCTGGGGACAAACACCTGCATAAAATAGTCCATCTCTTCGCTACGACGTTCCGCCAGTGTTTTTTCAAGCCGACTTTTCGCCAGTAAAAACTCATTATTGCCGGCCGCCAGCTCTTCCAGACACTTCAGGTAGGCGCAAAGCGTATCAGCCTGTTTGACGATCGCATGCTCCTCGTCACTGGCGTATTGCTCGTCGATCAGTGGCGTAAAGATATCCTGCAGTTCATCGGGCAGCATGGCGATCAGCTTTTGCTGGGCAATTTTTTCGATCGCTTTATATTCGTGCGCAATTTGTGAATTGAAATATTTTACCGGGGTGGGCAGATCGCCGGTTAAGACTTCTGAAGCGTCGTGATACAGCGCTAATAGCGCAATATGTTCCGCATTCAGCTGGCCTGCAAACTTGCGGTTCTTAATGACGGCCAGCACATGCGCCACCATCGCCACCTGCAGGCTGTGTTCCGAGACGTTTTCAGCACGCACGTTACGCATCAACGGCCAGCGGTTAATCAATTTCAGACGGGAGAGATAGGCAAAAAAATGGCTTTGATTCATAAATACCTTTGATCAGAAAAAAGCGTACCGCCAGCGGCAGAGACTGGCGGCAAGTGAAACGTAATCAGCGCTGATGATAAGTGGCGAGAAAATTGCCAAAGCGCGAAATCGCGGTTTGCAAATCATCTTCTCGTGGCAGGGTGACGATACGCACATGATCCGGCCACGGCCAGTTAAAGGCTGACCCCTGAACCAGCAGCACTTTCTGTTGTAACAGAAAGTCGAGTACCATTTTCTGGTCATCATGAATATTAAAGCGTTTGGCATCGATTTTGGGAAACATATACAGCGCACCTTGTGGCTTCACACAGGAGACACCAGGGATCTCGTTGATCAGCTCCCAGGCTCGATTGCGCTGCTCGTAGAGTCGGCCACCGGGGCCGATAAACTCATTGATACTCTGGTAGCCACCCAGCGCCGTCTGAATAGCGTGTTGGGTTGGAACATTAGCACACAGACGCATTGAGGAGAGCATCTCCAACCCCTCGATATAGCCTTTGGCATGCTTTTTCGGCCCGTTCAGCACCATCCAGCCCTGGCGGAACCCCGCCACCCGATAGGTTTTCGACAAGCCATTGAACGTCACGGTCAGCAGATCGGGGGCCAGCGCGGCAATAGAGTGATGCTGGGCACCGTCATAGAGAATTTTATCGTAGATTTCGTCAGCAAAAATGATCAGGTTATGCTGACGGGCTATTTCGACGATTTCCATCAGCAGTGCTTTCGGGTAGACCGCACCAGTAGGGTTATTGGGGTTGATGATCACGATGCCACGGGTGCGTGGGGTGATTTTAGCGCGAATATCGTCGAGATCCGGGAACCAGTCAGCACTTTCATCACACAAATAGTGAACCGCTTTGCCCCCTGACAGCGATACCGCCGCCGTCCACAACGGGTAATCGGGGGCGGGCACCAGCATTTCATCGCCGCTGTTCAGCAACGCCTGCATCGACTGGACAATCAGCTCTGAAACACCATTACCGATATAGATATCTTCGACGGTGACGTCGCGCATATTACGCGCCTGATAGTGCTGCATAATCGCTTTACGTGCGGAATAGAGACCCTTCGAGTCGCAATATCCTTGCGCTGTCGGCAGATTACGAAGAACATCGACGACGATCTCATCGGGGGCCTCAAAGCCGAAAGGGGCGGGATTACCAATATTCAGCTTCAGGATCTTATGACCTTCCTCCTCAAGACGTTTAGCTTCTTTCAGAACCGGGCCGCGAATGTCGTAACAGACATTATCTAACTTGCTGGATTTTTCGATAGATGGCATGAGTCGTTAACCTTTTAGCTGTAATCGCCACTGGCTGCACTGGCAGTCAAAGAAATTAATGTACTCTTGATTTTCAGTATTTTGAAGGGAGTCGGGTAGAGGATTGTGCTAAATTTTTGCACTAAATTTCGCCGCGAGAATGGGGGATGACGATCATTGCCATAACGACGCAAAAGTGTGATGGATGACGTGGATATCAAGGCGACTATTTGCCAGCGGCTAAAAAAACTGGTAACAAAATGTAAAGCGGAAAAATGTTGAAAATAAGATCATGCTGGTGGTGATTTGTTCCTGGATGATTAGGTTATATTTATCATATTTTTTATCGATTTACGCCTGTTTTATCACCAGTTTATCGCCAGAGATCAGCGTTTAAAATATGATATAAAAATGTTAAATCTATCCTTTGTAACTTTTTATTTCATCGTACCTGAGAGTAGAAAATTGCTATGGATCAAAAAATACGTACCATTAGGGGGAGGAATCGCCGTTAAATCCTGTCAAAATAGATGGGTAATACCGACGGAGCATTCAGGTTATGCTGGAAAACAGCCCGATTTCGCAACCTGAACGCCACCTTATTAATATTAACGCCGTGGCGTTTATCTGCCAGAAAGAGCAGAGTCGTTAACGTTACACTTTTTTGGTTAAGCAATGCGTATGTCAATATCCACTGAAGTTATCGCTCATCATTGGGCATTCGCTGTATTCATCATTGTTGCTATCAGCCTGTGTGGCCTGATGTTGCTGGGTGGCTGGTATCTCGGCGGTCGCGCACGCGCACGCAGCAAAAACACCCCCTTCGAATCGGGAATCGACTCCGTTGGTTCGGCTCGCTTACGCTTGTCGGCGAAATTTTACCTGGTTGCGATGTTCTTCGTCATCTTTGACGTCGAAGCGCTGTATCTCTACGCATGGTCAGTTTCTATCCGTGAAAGCGGCTGGCTGGGGTTCGTGGAAGCAACCATTTTTATTTCAGTGTTACTGGCCGGCCTGGTTTATCTCGTTCGGATTGGCGCACTGGACTGGACGCCAGCCCGCTCTCGTCGCACACAAGCTAATCCCGAAACCGACAGTTACACTCATCGTCATTTGCAGTAAAAGCGAGGCAACAACATGGATTATACGCTCACCCGCATCGATCCTAATGGTGAGAATGACCGTTATCCCCTGCAACAGCAGGTGACTGTTAACGATCCGCTGGAGCAGGAAATTAATAAAAGCGTGTATATGGGCAAACTGGAACACGCGCTACATAACATGGTGAACTGGGGACGCAAGAACTCCATCTGGCCTTATAACTTCGGTCTGTCATGTTGCTATGTCGAAATGGTGACCTCGTTTACCGCGGTGCATGATGTCGCCCGATTTGGTGCTGAAGTGCTGCGCGCCTCGCCCCGTCAGGCTGATCTGATGGTGATCGCCGGCACCTGTTTTACCAAAATGGTGCCGGTGATCCAGCGTCTGTATGACCAGATGCTGGAGCCAAAATGGGTCATCTCGATGGGCGCCTGCGCCAACTCCGGTGGCATGTACGATATCTACTCTGTGGTTCAGGGGGTGGATAAGTTTCTGCCGGTCGATGTCTACATTCCCGGTTGTCCGCCGCGCCCGGAAGCCTATATGCAGGCGCTGATGCTATTGAAAGAGTCCATTGGTAAAGAGCGTCGGCCATTGTCATGGGTGGTGGGCGATCAGGGGGTCTATCGCGCCAATATGCCATCAGAACGTGAGCGCAAACGGGGTGAACGCATTGCCGTCACCAACTTGCGCACCCCTGACCAGATTTAATTGATTGCCTGTGGGTGGCAAACCGGCTTCACCCGTCTATTGACGACAACAGTGAAGTGCCACCCGACAGCCACCACCGACTTTTTGCAATGGTGAACAATATGACCGAATTAAGCGCGCATAATGCCACCGCTGGCTGGCAAACCTGCGATCACCTTGATGATCCGGTGATTAGCGAATTGCGCAACCGTTTTGGCCCTGATGCCTTTACCGTTCAGCCTACCCGCACGGGCGTTCCGGTGGTATGGCTCAGACGTGAACAGCTGCTGGCGGTGGGCGACTTCCTGAAAAAGTTAGCTAAACCTTACGTCATGCTGTTCGATCTGCACGGCATGGATGAGCGCCTGCGTACTCACCGCAATGGCCTGCCTGCGGCCGATTTTTCTGTTTTTTATCATCTGATCTCCATCGAGCGTAACCGCGATATCATGCTCAAAGTGGCGGTCAGCGAAGATGATCTACATATTCCCACTTTCACCGGTCTGTTTCCTAACGCCAACTGGTATGAACGGGAAACCTGGGAGATGTTTGGTGTCGTCTTTGACGGTCACCCGAACCTGCGGCGGATCATGATGCCGCCGACCTGGAAAGGCCATCCGCTGCGCAAGGATTACCCGGCGCGGGCGACGGAATTTGACCCGTTTGAGCTGACCAAAGCGCGGCAGGATCTGGAAATGGAAGCCTTAACCTTCAAGCCTGATGAGTGGGGGATGAAGCGGGGAACGGAAAACGAAGATTTTATGTTCCTTAATCTCGGCCCCAACCATCCCTCGGCGCACGGTGCTTTCCGCATTATCTTACAGCTTGATGGGGAAGAGATTATCGACTGTGTCCCGGATATCGGCTATCACCACCGTGGTGCTGAAAAAATGGGCGAGCGGCAATCCTGGCATAGCTACATTCCCTATACCGATCGCGTTGAGTATCTTGGCGGCTGCGTCAATGAGATGCCTTATGTGCTGGCGGTCGAAAAGCTGGCGGGGATCACGGTGCCGGATCGCGTCAAGGTGATCCGGGTGATGCTCTCAGAGTTGTTCCGGATTAACAGCCATCTGCTGTATATCTCGACCTTTATTCAGGACGTCGGGGCGATGACGCCGGTGTTCTTTGCCTTTACCGATCGGCAGAAGATCTACGATCTGGTGGAGGCGATTACCGGCTTCCGGATGCATCCGGCCTGGTATCGTATTGGCGGTGTAGCGCACGATCTGCCGCAGGGCTGGGATCGCCTGTTGCGTGAGTTTCTCGAATGGATGCCGCAACGACTGAAAGCTTACGAAAAAGCGGCGCTGCAGAACACCATTCTGAAAGGGCGTTCGGTGGGGGTGGCCTCCTATCGTGCTGCAGACGCGCTGGCCTGGGGCACCACCGGAGCCGGGCTGCGTGCGACAGGGATTGAATTTGACGTGCGCAAATGGCGTCCCTACTCAGGTTATGAAAACTTTGACTTTGAGGTGCCGGTCGGTGGCGGGGTATCGGACTGCTACACCCGGTTGATGCTCAAAGTTGAAGAGCTGCGTCAGAGCCTGCGTATTCTGCAGCAGTGTCTGGATAATATGCCCGCGGGTCCCTTCAAGGCTGACCATCCCTTGACCACGCCACCTCCGAAAGAGCGCACTCTGCAGCATATCGAAACCCTGATCACCCACTTCTTACAGGTTTCCTGGGGGCCGGTGATGCCTGCTAACGAGTCCTTCCAGATGGTGGAAGCCACCAAGGGAATTAACAGTTACTACCTGACCAGTGATGGCAGCACCATGAGTTATCGCACCCGTATTCGTACACCGAGCTATGCGCACCTGCAACAGATCCCCTCGGTGATCCGCGGTAGCCTGGTCTCTGACCTGATCGTATACCTGGGTAGTATTGATTTTGTTATGTCAGATGTGGATCGCTAATTATGCACCAGAATCAACAACCACAAGCTGAGGCGTTTGAGCTAAGTGCGGCAGAGCGTGAGGCTATCGAACACGAAATGCACCATTACGAAGATCCGCGTGCGGCGTCCATTGAAGCGCTGAAGATAGTGCAGAAACAGCGTGGCTGGGTACCGGATGGCGCGATCATCGCGATTGCTGATGTGCTGGGTATCCCGGCCAGCGATGTCGAAGGGGTGGCGACATTCTACAGCCAGATCTTCCGCCAGCCGGTAGGCCGTCATGTGATCCGCTATTGCGACAGTGTCGTGTGCCATATCAATGGCTATCAGGGCATTCAGGCGGCGCTGGAGAAAAAACTGAATATCAAACCGGGACAGACCACCTTTGATGGCCGCTTTACGCTGTTGCCCACCTGCTGCCTCGGTAACTGCGATAAAGGGCCGAATATGATGATTGATGAAGATACCCACGCTCATCTGACCCCGGAACAGATCCCTGACTTACTGGAGCGTTATAAATGAAAAATATCATTCGTGCTCCCGAAACCCACCCGCTGACCTGGCGTCTGCGTGACGACCAGCAACCGGTCTGGCTGGATGAATACTGCAGCAAAAACGGCTACCAGGGGGCGCGTAAAGCGCTCAGTGAGCTATCGCCGGACGAGATCATCAGCGAGGTGAAAGCCTCTGGCCTGAAAGGGCGGGGCGGGGCGGGCTTCTCTACCGGGCTGAAGTGGAGCCTGATGCCGAAAGATGAATCGATGAACATCCGTTACCTGTTGTGTAACGCCGATGAAATGGAGCCGGGCACCTATAAGGACCGTCTGCTGATGGAGCAGTTGCCGCACCTGCTGATCGAGGGCATGCTGATTTCGGCGTTTGCCCTGAAAGCCTATCGCGGTTATATCTTCCTGCGCGGTGAATATGTCGATGCCGCCCGGCATCTGCGGCGGGCGATTGTCGAAGCCACGGAAGCGGGCTGGCTGGGTAAAAACATTCTCGGCAGCGGTTTTGACTTCGAGCTGTTTGTGCACACCGGGGCCGGGCGCTATATCTGTGGTGAAGAAACGGCACTGATTAACTCCCTCGAAGGACGACGAGCCAATCCGCGATCCAAACCGCCCTTCCCGGCGACCTCCGGGGCATGGGGCAAACCGACCTGCGTCAATAACGTGGAAACGTTATGCAATGTGCCCGCGATCCTCGCGCACGGGGTAGCGTGGTATCAGAACCTCTCGAAAAGCAAAGATGCCGGAACCAAGCTGATGGGTTTCTCCGGGCGGGTCAATAACCCCGGTCTGTGGGAGTTGCCCTTCGGCATCACCGCGCGTGAAATTCTGGAAGACTACGCCGGTGGCATGCGCGATGGCCTGAAATTCAAAGCCTGGCAGCCGGGGGGGGCCGGGACTGACTTTCTTACCGAAGCCCACCTCGATTTGCCGATGGAGTTTGAAAGTATCGGCAAAGCGGGCAGTCGTCTGGGCACGGCGCTGGCGATGGCGGTCGATGACCAAATCAATATGGTCTCGCTGGTACGTAACCTCGAAGAGTTCTTCGCCCGTGAATCCTGCGGCTGGTGTACGCCGTGTCGCGATGGTTTACCGTGGAGTGTCAAAATTTTACGCGCGCTGGAACGGGGCGAAGGGCAGCCGGGGGATATCGAAACCCTTGAGCATCTGTGTCGTTCGCTGGCACCGGGAAGAACCTTCTGTGCCCATGCGCCTGGGGCGGTAGAACCGTTACAAAGCGCGATTAAATATTTCCGCGACGAATTTGCCGCAGGCATTAAGCAACCGTCTGGCAATACCCATACTATCAATGGGATACAGCCCAATCTGCTGAATACCCGCTGGTAATATTATAAGAATGACTTATCTGGAAGCACGCTAATGGCTACGATTCATGTAGACGGCAAAGAGTATGAAGTTAACGGAGCCGACAACCTGCTTGAGGCTTGTCTCTCCCTGGGGCTTGATATTCCTTACTTTTGCTGGCACCCGGCACTCGGTAGCGTCGGGGCCTGCCGCCAGTGTGCGGTGAAGCAATATCAGAACGCAGACGATACCCGTGGCCGGCTGGTGATGTCCTGTATGACACCCGCCGCTGACGGCACGTATATCTCGATTGAAGACGAAGAAGCAAAGCAATTCCGTGAGAGCGTGGTGGAGTGGCTGATGACCAACCACCCTCATGATTGTCCGGTTTGCGAAGAAGGGGGCAACTGCCACCTGCAGGATATGACGGTGATGACCGGTCACCGTTTCCGCCGCTACCGGTTTACCAAACGCACCCACCGCAATCAGGATCTGGGGCCGTTTGTTGCCCATGAAATGAACCGTTGTATCGCCTGCTACCGCTGCGTGCGTTACTACAAAGATTATGCCGATGGCGGCGATCTCGGTGTCTATGGTGCCCATGACAACGTCTACTTTGGTCGTACCGAAGATGGGGTACTGGAAAGTGAATTTTCCGGTAATCTGGTGGAAGTGTGTCCGACCGGGGTCTTCACCGATAAAACCTACTCTGCCCACTTTAACCGCAAATGGGACATGCAGTTTGCGCCCGGTATTTGCCAGCAATGTTCGGTCGGCTGCAACGTCAGCCCCGGTGAACGTTATGGCGAAATCCGGCGGATAGAAAACCGCTATAACGGCACCGTCAATCGCTATTTCCTCTGTGATCGCGGCCGTTTTGGCTATGGTTATGTCAACCTCAAAGATCGCCCACGCCAGCCGATGCAGCGTCGTGGCGATCAGCTGATCACCCTCAGCGCCGGTCAGGCACAACAGGCGGCGGCAGACATACTACGCCAGGCGAAAAAAACCATTGCGATTGGTTCGCCACGCGCCAGCATTGAAAGCAACTTTGCCTTGCGGCAACTGGTGGGTGTCGACAACTTCTATAGCGGTCTTGCACTGAGTGAGCAGGAGCGCCTGCAAACCATGCTGCACATCCTGCGCGAAGGGGGAGTTCACACCCCGACCCTGCGCGAAATGGAATCTTACGATGCGGTCCTGGTGCTGGGCGAAGACATTACCCAGACCGGTGCGCGGGTGGCACTGGCGGTGCGTCAGGCGGTCAAAGGCAAAGCGCGGGAGATGGCCGCCGCGCAGAAAGTGGCTGACTGGCAGATAGCGGCGATCCTCAATATCGGTCAGCACGCGAAACATCCGCTGTTCGTCACCCATATTGATGATACCCGTCTTGATGATATCGCGGCATGGACTTATCGCGCGCCGGTGGCGGATCAGGCCCGGCTGGGATTTGCGATCGCCCACGCCATTGATAGCGGCGCGCCCGTGGTCGAAGGGCTAAGCGATGATCTGCAAGCGAAAATCGATGTTATTGTCCAGGCGCTGCTCGGGGCGAAGAAACCGCTGATTATCTCCGGCACCCAGTCAGGCAGCGATGAAATGTTGCAGGCGGCGGCGAATGTCGCCAGCGCGCTGAAAAATCGCGGTCAGGATGTCGGTATCACGCTGATCGCCCCGGAGGTGAACAGCGTCGGTGTCGGTCTGATCGGCGGAGGCTCGCTGGAGGCGGCGCTTGACCAGCTGGAAAGCGGGGCAGCGGATGTGGTGATCGTGATGGAAAACGACTTATACCGTCACGCCAGCGCGACGCGGGTTAATGCCGCGCTGAAGAAAGCCACGCAGGTGATCGTGGTTGACCATCAGCGCAGCGCTGTGATGGAGCACGCCAGCCTGATCCTCTCTGCCGCCAGCTTTGCCGAAGCAGATGGTACGGTGATTAGCTGTGAAGGTCGCGCCCAGCGTTTCTTCCAGGTTTATGATCCCACCTACTACGACCCGCAGATCGAGATGCTGGAAAGCTGGCGCTGGCTGCGCGCACTGTACAGTCTGGTCAACGATAATCTGCTGGACTGGACGCAACTGGATCATGTGATCGACGCGGTGGTCGCTGAGCTGCCACAACTGGCGGCGATCAAACAGGCTGCGCCGGATGCGGCTTTCCGTATTCATGGTCAGAAGCTGGCGCGTGAGCCGCAGCGTTACAGTGGCCGTACCTCTATCCTTGCCAATATCACGGTCAGTGAACCGCGTCAGCCGCAGGATAAAGACACCATGTTTGCGTTCTCGATGGAAGGAAACAACCAGCCGACCGCACCGCGCTCGCAAATTCCGTTTGCCTGGGCACCGGGCTGGAACTCACCCCAGGCGTGGAATAAATTCCAGGCCGAAGTCGGCGGTTCGCTGCGCTTCGGTGATCCGGGGGTGCGTCTGTTTGAAGCGGCGGATCAGCGGATGGATTATTTCACCACCATTCCCCCCGCTTTTGAAGCCGGGGAAGGAAAATGGCGTATCGCCCCTTACTATCGCCTGTTTGGCAGCGAAGAGTTATCCCAGCGTTCGCCGGTATTCCAGCAACGGATGTCGTCATCCTGCATCACGCTCAATCCGGCAGATGCCAGTCGGCTGGGATGGCAGCCGGGAACGTCGCTGGTCTTTCAGCTCGAAGGGCAGACATTCACCCTGCCACTGGTGATTTCGCCGGGGCTGACGGCCGGGCAGGTCGGTTTACCGCTAGGGATGCCAGGTATCGCACCGGTCTTAGCCGGGAAATATATTGATTCTCTGCAGGAGGCGAGGGTATGAGTTGGTTAACACCGGATCTCATCGATATTGTCGTCAGCGTCCTGAAGGCGGTGGTGATCCTGTTAGTAGTGGTTACCTGTGGCGCGTTCATGAGCTTCTTTGAACGTCGCCTGCTGGGATTATTCCAGAATCGTTACGGGCCGAATCGTGTCGGCTGGGGCGGCTCGCTGCAGCTGGTCGCCGATATGATCAAGATGTTCTTTAAAGAGGACTGGATACCGAGCTTTACCGATCGGGTGATCTTTACCATTGCCCCGGTTATTGCTTTTACTTCGTTATTGCTGACCTTTGCCATTGTGCCGATCACCCCGACATGGGGCGTCGCTAATCTGAACATCGGGATCTTATTCTTTCTGATGATGGCTGGCCTCGCGGTCTATGCGGTGCTATTTGCAGGCTGGTCAAGCAATAACAAATACTCCCTGCTGGGGGCGATGCGTGCTTCGGCGCAAACCCTCAGTTATGAAGTATTTCTCGGTCTGTCGCTGATGGGGGTAGTGGCGAAAGCCGGATCGTTCAATATGCTCGATATCGTCAACAACCAGGCGCATTTGTGGAATGTGATCCCGCAGTTCTTCGGCTTTATCACGTTTGCTATCGCTGGAGTGGCGGTATGTCACCGTCATCCCTTCGATCAGCCGGAGGCGGAACAGGAGCTGGCCGATGGTTATCACATCGAATATTCCGGGATGAAGTTTGGTTTATTCTTCGTCGGCGAATATGTCGGGATTGTGACCATCTCGGCACTGATCGTCACGCTGTTCTTCGGTGGCTGGCATGGCCCGTGGTTACCGCCTTTCATCTGGTTCGCGCTGAAAACAGCGTTCTTTATGATGATGTTCATTTTGATCCGCGCGTCATTACCGCGCCCGCGTTATGACCAGGTGATGTCTTTTGGCTGGAAGATATGCCTGCCGTTAACGCTGATCAACTTGTTGGTAACGGCGGCTGTCATTCTCTGGCAGGCGCAATAAGGGGTGAATTGACCATGACCTTAAAAGAATTACTGGTGGGGGTTGGCACCCAGCTTCGTAGTATCTGGCTCACCGGGCTACACGCGTTCGATAAACGTGAAACCCGAATGTATCCGGAAGAGCCGGTTTATCTGGCTCCCCGTTATCGCGGACGCATTGTGCTTACCCGTGATCCGGACGGTAAAGAGCGCTGTGTCGCCTGTAACCTCTGTGCAGTCGCCTGTCCGGTTGGCTGTATCTCTCTGCAAAAAGCGGAGTTGCAGGATGGCCGCTGGTATCCGGAATTTTTCCGCGTCAACTTTTCACGCTGCATCTTCTGCGGCATGTGTGAAGAGGCGTGCCCGACCACCGCGATCCAGTTAACGCCCGACTTTGAAATGGGCGAGTACAAACGCAAGGACCTGGTGTATGAGAAACAGGACCTGCTCATTTCCGGGCCGGGTAAGTACCCGGAATATAACTTCTACCGGATGGCGGGTATGGCCATCGATGGCAAAGATAAAGGCGACGCAGAACATGAAGCGAAGCCGGTCGATGTCAAGAGCCTGTTACCGTAGGGAGGGGCAATGGAATTTACATTTTATCTTTGTGGCCTGATCGCCATCCTCGCTACCCTGCGGGTGGTAACCCATACCAATCCGGTGCATGCCTTGCTGTATCTGATTATTTCGCTGCTGGCGATCGCCGGAGTGTTTTTCGCGCTGGGGGCTTACTTTGCCGGGGCGCTGGAAATTATTGTCTATGCCGGGGCGATTATGGTGTTGTTTGTCTTCGTGGTGATGATGCTCAATCTCGGTGGCAGTGAAATCGCCCAGGAGCGTCAATGGCTACAGCCAGCAAGCTGGATGGGGCCCGCGGTGCTTGCCGCGATACTCCTTGCGGTGATGATTTATGCGATTGGCTCGCTGCCTGATCAGGGCATTGGCAATGGCGTCATCAGCGCGAAAACGGTGGGGATGACCCTGTTCGGGCCCTATGTCCTGGCGGTGGAGCTGGCCTCGATGCTGCTGCTGGCCGGGCTGGTTGTCGCGTTCCATATTGGCCGCGAAGAACGCACCGCTGAAGCGTCAAACCCGCGTCAGAACGACAGCGATATCACCAAAACGGAGGAACATCTATGATCCCCTTAACCCACGGACTGATCCTCGCCGCTGTCCTGTTTGTCCTCGGTCTCTGCGGGCTGATTATCCGGCGTAATCTGCTGTTTATGCTGATTAGCCTTGAGATCATGATCAACGCAGTGGCGCTGGCGTTCGTCGTCGCTGGCAGCTACTGGGGCCAGGCCGATGGACAGATTATGTACATTCTCACCATCAGCCTTGCGGCGGCGGAAGCGAGTATTGGTCTCGCGTTGCTGCTACAGCTCCATCGCCGCCGTCAGAATCTGAATATCGATTCAGTAAGTGAGTTGCACGGATGAATATGTTGCCATTAACGGTTCTTCTGCCATTACTGAGCTTTCTCTTACTGGCCTTTTCCCGTGATCGCTGGTCAGAAAATCTCTCGGCGACTATTGGTGTCGGCAGTGTCGGGCTGGCCGCGCTGGTGAGCTTGTTTGTCGCGATCGATTTCTTCACCGTCCAGCAACAGGCGGTCAGTGTTCCGCTGTGGACGTGGATATCGGTCGGCAAATTTCATATCGACGTTAACCTGATCGTCGATGGCCTCTCGCTGACCATGCTGCTGATAGTCACCGGGGTGGGTTTTCTGATCCACCTGTTCGCCTCATGGTATATGCGTGGTGAAGCGGGCTACGCCCGTTTCTTCGCCTGCACTAACCTGTTTATCGCCAGCATGGTGGTGCTGGTGCTGGCGGATAACCTGCTGCTGATGTACCTCGGCTGGGAAGGGGTAGGGCTGTGCTCCTATCTGCTGATCGGTTTCTACTATAGCGAGGCTAAAAACGGTGCGGCGGCGATGAAAGCCTTTATCGTGACCCGCATCGGTGATGTGTTCCTCGCGATTGGCTTATTTATTCTCTACAACGAGCTGGGAACCCTCAACTTTCGTGAAATGGTCGCGCTGGCACCGCAGCACTTTGCCGCAGGCAATCAGATGCTATGCTGGGCCACCCTAATGTTGCTGGGTGGCGCGGTCGGTAAGTCTGCGCAGTTGCCATTGCAGACCTGGCTTGCCGATGCGATGGCCGGGCCGACGCCGGTCTCGGCCCTGATCCACGCCGCGACAATGGTCACCGCCGGGGTGTACCTGATTGCCCGCACCCACGGCTTGTTCCTGCTGACCCCGGAGATCCTCCAGCTGGTAGGCGTTATCGGTGCGGTCACTCTGGTGCTGGCTGGCTTTGCGGCGCTGGTACAGACCGATATCAAACGGGTGCTGGCCTACTCGACGATGAGCCAGATAGGCTATATGTTCCTCGCGCTGGGGGTGCAGGCCTGGGATGCGGCGATTTTCCATCTGATGACCCATGCTTTCTTCAAAGCGTTGCTGTTCCTGGCTTCCGGTTCGGTGATCCTCGCCTGTCATCACGAACAGAATATCTTCAAAATGGGTGGCCTGCGTAAGTCTATCCCGCTGACCTATCTCTGCTTCCTGGTGGGCGGTGGGGCGCTGTCGGCACTGCCGCTGATCACCGCCGGTTTCTTCAGTAAAGATGAAATTCTGGCCGGGGCACTGGCGAATGGTCACTTTAATCTGGTGATCGCCGGTCTGTTCGGGGCGTTTATGACCTCCCTGTATACCTTCCGGATGATCTTTATCGTCTTCTTCGGTAAAGCCCAGATTCAGGCTCATGCCGGGAAGGGGATCGCCCACAATCTGCCGCTGATCGTGTTGATGATATTATCGACTTTCGTCGGCGCACTGATCACCCCGCCACTGCGCAATGTGCTGCCCGCGACCAGCGAACTGTCACATAGCACGCTGCTGATGCTGGAGGTGCTCTCCGCAACGGTGGCGATCCTCGGCATTGCCCTCGCGGCGGCATTATGGCTCGGTAAACGCCAGCTAGTGACGGCGATAGCCCACAGTGCGCCGGGTCGTCTGCTCGATCGCTGGTGGCTCAGTGGCTGGGGATTTGACTGGCTCTATGACAAAGTCTTTGTGCAGCCATTCCTCGCGATCGCCCGCTTGCTGAAGTGCGATCCGCTGAATGCCTTGCTGAATATCCCGGCGATCCTCGCCCGTGTTGCCGGAAAAGGGTTGCTGCTTAGCGAGAACGGTTATGTGCGCTGGTATGCGGCATCGATGGGCATCGGTGCGATTATCGTGCTGATGTTGCTCATGGTCTTGCGTTGAGATTGTCGGTTTACCGGAGCAGCGGGTTTGCTCCGGATGAAATCATATTTTAGAAAGTTATTTCTGACGGTGAGTCGGAAATTAAGATAAGGGACATACGTAGCTATGCTATTACCCTGGTTAATACTCATCCCCTTGATCGGTGGGTTTCTCTGCTGGCAGAGTGAACGCTTTGGCACCAGGATGCCACGCGCAGTGGCCCTGCTCACGGCGGGGTTCACGCTGATACTGGCGCTGCAACTCTGGTTACAGGGCGATTATTCCCAGACCTCTGCTGTCGGTCTGCCGCAGTGGCAGGTGGAATATATCCGCGCGTGGATACCGCAATTCGGTATCAGTATTCATCTGGCGCTGGATGGCCTGTCATTACTGATGGTGGTGCTGACCGCGCTGCTCAGTCTGCTGGCGGTGCTCAGTTCATGGAACGAAATCAGTCAAAAACAGGGGCTGTTTCATCTCAACCTGATGTGGATCCTCGGCAGCGTTATTGGCTTATTTATCGCCATCGATCTGTTCCTGTTCTTCTTCTTCTGGGAAATGATGCTGGTGCCGATGTATTTCCTGATCGCCCTGTGGGGACATAAAGGAGATGACCACCAGACACGTATCGCGGCGGCCACCAAATTCTTCATCTATACCCAGGCCAGTGGTCTGGTGATGCTGGTGGCGATCCTTGGACTGGTACTTACCTGTTTCCATGCCACCGGCAGCTGGACGTTCAACTATAACCAGCTGCTCAACACCCCGATGTCGCGCAGTATGGAATACTGGCTGATGCTGGGCTTCTTCATCGCTTTCGCGGTGAAAATGCCGGTAGTACCGCTGCATGGCTGGCTGCCGGATGCCCATGCGGCTGCGCCAACGGCGGGCTCGGTCGATCTTTCGGGCATCTTACTGAAAACTGCCGCCTATGGTCTGTTGCGTTTTTCACTGCCGCTATTCCCCAATGCTTCGGCAGAGTTCGCGCCGGTGGCGATGTGGCTCGGCGTCGTCGGTATTTTTTACGGCGCATGGATGGCCTTTGTGCAAACCGATATCAAACGGCTGGTGGCTTACTCCTCTATTTCGCATATGGGTTTTCTGATGATCGCTATCTACAGTGGCAACCTGCTGGCGTATCAGGGAACGGTGATCCAGATGATTACCAATGCGCTATCGGCGGGCGGGCTGTTTATGCTCTGCGGCCAGCTCTATGAACGCCTGCATACCCGCGATATGCGTCAGATGGGGGGATTATGGAATAAAATCGCCTGGCTACCGGGGCTGACCCTGTTCTTTGCGGTCGCGACATTGGGGATGCCGGGAACCGGTAACTTTGTCGGTGAATTTATGCTGTTGTTCGGCAGCTATCAGGTAGTGCCGCTGATCACGGTGATAGCCACGTTGGGGCTGGTGTTCGCCTCGATTTATTCACTGTCAATGATTCGTCGCGTCTTTTTTGGTCAGCCGAAAAGCGACGTCGCCAGCCAGCAATTAGCGGGACTGTCGGTGCGTGAATGCGTTATCGTCCTGCTGCTGGCGGTGCTGCTGGTGCTGCTTGGTGTCTTCCCACAGCCGGTGCTCGACACGTCCAGTGCTGCGATGAGCAACATCCAGCAGTGGGTTATTCATTCTGTTTCTACTACAGGGCTGTAATTCGCCATGACCATCACTCCACAACAACTGAACGCACTGCTACCGTTGCTGATCGTCGGCCTGACGGTAGTCGTTGTGATGCTTTCCATTGCGTGGCGACGTAATCATTTTCTGACTGCCACGCTATCGGTTATCGGGCTGAGCGCTGCGCTGATTTCGCTGTTCTGCGCCGGACAAAACGGGGCGATTGATGTCACGCCACTGATTCGGGTAGACGGTTACACGCTGTTCTATAGCGGGCTGGTCTTGCTGGCGAGCCTCGCGACCTGCTGCCTGGCTTATCCATGGCTTGTCGGCTATCAGGATAATAAAGAAGAGTTCTACCTGCTGGTCTTAATCACCACTCTTGGCGGTCTTCTTCTCGCTGGCGCGAACCATCTGGCGGCGCTGTTCCTCGGTATCGAATTAATTTCGCTCCCGCTGTTTGGCCTGGTGGGGTATGCCTGGCGACAGCAACGCTCACTGGAGGCCAGCATTAAATATATGCTGCTCTCTGCGGCGGCCTCCTCGTTTCTGTTATTTGGCATGGCATTGATCTACGCCGATTGCGGTAGCCTCGCTTTCCTGACATTAGGTCAGAACCTGAGCGATGAGGCTTTGCGGTCGCCGTTGTTACTGGCCGGAGCCGGGATGATGATCGTCGGCCTCGGCTTTAAGCTATCGCTGGTGCCGTTCCACTTGTGGACGCCGGATGTCTACCAGGGGGCACCTGCGCCGGTATCGGTGTTACTGGCCACCGCCAGCAAAATCGCTATTTTCGCGGTTGAAATGCGCCTGTTCCTGTATGTCCCGATCGCCAGTAGTGAAGCGGTACAGGTGGTGCTGACGTTGATGGCCTGCGCCTCTATTCTCTTCGGCAACCTGATGGCGCTTAGCCAGCACAGTATCAAGCGCCTGCTGGGTTACTCTTCTGTCTCGCACCTGGGCTATTTACTGGTGGCGCTGGTGGCGTTACAAAGTGGCACGCTGTCGACAGAAGCGGTGGCTATCTATCTGACGGGGTATCTGTTCAGTAGTCTGGCGGCGTTCGGTGTGGTCAGCCTGATCTCCAGCCCCTGTCAGGGGCCGGATGTCGACGCGCTCTCTGCTTATCGCGGCCTGTTCTGGCAGCGTCCCTGTCTGGCGGTAGTGATGGCGGTGGCGATGATGTCACTGGCCGGGGTGCCGATGACCCTGGGCTTTATCGGTAAATTCTATTTACTGGCGGTCGGGCTTAATGCGCATCTGTGGTGGCTGGTGGCCGCAGTGGTGCTGGGATCGGCTATCGGCCTGTACTACTATCTGCGTGTCGCGGTCAGCCTGTTCCTGAAAGCACCGTCAGCGCCGCAGCTTGAGATTGCTGCGCCGGGACCGATCAGTGTGGGGGGTATCGTGGTGCTGGTCTCTGCCTTGCTGGTGCTGCTCCTCGGTCTCTGGCCGCAGCCATTAATCAACCTGGTACAACTGGCACAACCTTTAATGTAACGACGGTAGTGAGTGGTTTTGTCTGGCAGTTTCACTGCCAGACAATTCTCCCGCTAACGGAACCGATGTTTAAATTGTGAAGGAAGACAGCGCAGCTGAATTCCGCCATGCAGAAAGAATGTCACGGTTCCAGCCACAGGGGATGATGAGCCGGAGAGATGAACAGGCAGTACAGCGGGAGCCCTGGCAGGTTGTTCAGCCCGGGCGACATCCCGGGGCCAGTCACGAAAGGAAGCAAAGGAAATGTCGTTAAGCACGCAGTATTGTCTGCGGGTAAGACCGCTGGCGCGCCAGTCAGCGACATGTTGCTTTTTTTGTTCAATGCACCATTTTCTTTTCATTGGTAAACGCCTCTCGTCAGTTAAAAGAGAGGCTGATAGTACCTGATGAAATAATTAAGAAAATATGAGTTTACTGGATGGTTACATTGCTTCCTGTGTTATCGTCTGATAATTCTCTATCGTGCCGGGTTTCTGCTTGTTAGCCGCAGCCAGCACATTAGCCAGCGCATTATTCTCAACAGTCGTCTTCCCGGCCTGTGCCCCGACTACCGCGGCAGCGGTGCTGTCTCCGGCTATCCCGCCCGCAATACCCGCTGCCAGGGTTGCCATCGCGCTGATGTTCTGTTTGTCGGTTTCGCTCAGCTCACTGACTGGCTTGCCGTATATCTGCATCGCCAGTATACCGGTAAGTTCTCCCGTGGCGGCACCTGCAGCCCCGGCCAGCGCACTCTGTCCCTGAAGCGAGGCCAGTACTGCATTGGCTACAGCATGGGCAGCGACTTTTGCCTCATCATTGTTATCAATCCCGGCATGGTGGCCGATGATTTCAGCAATGTAAGGCGCAGCCGCCCCGGCACTGGCTGCGGGTCACGCTACCACCATTCAGCCCCTGCAGGGCTGCGGTAGTGGCCTGGATGGCCTGCTGATAACTGCCGCCGGTGCCCCATTTCTGCTGTTCGGCTTTATAGCCTTCTGTGTTCGCAAGCAGGGTGTTGTACTTCTCCCGGTCTTCAGCACTGGCTCCCGGTTCCGGCTCATAAATGCCTTTTCCCGCCAGCTCCAGCTTACCGGCCTGAGTGGCGCGGATATTACCTTCCACGCGACCAATATCCGCCAGCTGATTCCCGATATCGCCGATAACCTGCGCCTGTTCGATTTTATCCTGTTCTTTCTCTTTATCAAAGATGGGACGAATACTGCCGTTGGCTTTCTCCGTGTCGTGGGAGAGGCCGGCAATATCCTGCTGCTGGTGGTCTTTATCCCGGATAATCAGTGTTCCGTTACTGACCGCAGACTGGGTGGTGCCGTCCGCCTTGCCGTGGTCACTGAGGCCGTTCAGCAGGCTGCTGGCCATGTTGCCAGTAAACTGACTGCCAATACTGCCACCGGAGCTCATTCCGGCACTGCTGTGCTCGACATCATACTCTGCGCTGTTGTGCAGGCTGCCCCAGCCGAGGGTGCCGCCGCTGCTGTGGTTACTGCCGGTGAGCGAGGAGGCGTTCTGTGCTGACAGCAGGGTGATGTCATGCTGTGCGTCGAGGGTGATATCGTGGGTGGCCTGCAGCTGACTGCCTTGTGACAGGATGTTTCCTTTTCCGTCCTGACCACTGGCAACCACCGTCAGGTTATTTCCGGCCGTGAGGTTGCTGGTGGCGGCCGAATACTGCGTCTGCTGCTGGGTTGATTTGGATGACTGGCTGCCATAAGAGAGGCTGATGCCGATAGTGTTGTCGTTTTCGGCTGCCGCCCCCTGAGCTTCATCAAGGCGCACCGCCTGACTGGCCTGAATGGCAGAGAGCCCGCCTTTGACGGCATACAGCGCCTGGAGACGGTCATTATCCCGCCCCTTTGCCTGATTAATCGACTGCACAGTGTTACTGAGGGCAGTGCCCGCGCTGCCGGAGAGGGCGAGGGTCAGTCCGGAGGTGCGCTGTTCAACGCTGTGGGTCTGCTGGCTGTGTTCGGTGGCGGCGGTGAGGGCGACACTCTGCCCGCTGAGCACCATATCGTGACCGGCAATCAGCTCTGAGCCGTTCACCGTCAGCACATCCCCGGCATGGAGAATAACATCGCCCTGAGTGGCTCCGGCGGTGCTGCCGTGCTGAGTGAGGGTCTGGGCGCTGTCGGTGACTTTCTGGCTCTGGCTGCCGTAGGTCAGGCCGATGCCGCCACTGCCGGAGAGGCCGGAGTGCTTCTCTTCGGTCTGGTGAAATTCACTGCCGTGCTCCGCAGTGCTGGTCAGCGTCAGGTCATGCCCGGCGCTGATGGTGCCATCGTGGTTATCGTAGCTGTCCGTTGTTATAAACTTCCGCTGAATTGATAAAGTATCCAACATGAGAATTAACACGATAACGTTACATGGTGTTGTATTAATTTCCGGAGCTGTATCGCATTAATAAACTTCCACGATAAAAACAGCCCTGTGTTTTTATTCAGTACTGTATAATAGCGCACAGAGTAACCCGTTAACCGGAGCATGAGTTATAAAGAAAACTGTTCTGTTAAATTAGGGTGTGTCCCGTAACTATTTTTTGTACAATCTGGTATCTGTCTCACTACAGGAAGTCCTTTAGATATGGCTCGCTACGATTTCCCGGATGAGGCGTGGGCACTGATCTCTCCCATGCTGCCACCTGAAAAAGCCTCTTCCAGAGGGGGACGCCCTTATTTTTCTCACAGACACGTCATGAATGGCATATTCTGGATCCTTTGTTCCGGTGCCCCATGGCGGGATTTACCTGAACGTTACGGCTGCTGGAAAACGATATATAACCGTTTTAACCGGTGGTCAAAAAGTGGCGTAATGAACAGTATTTTCAATAAATTACTTCAGATACTTGATGAAAAATCGTTGATTGACTGGGATGTCATCGCACTTGACGGAAGTAACATCAGGGCCCTGAAAGCGGCTGCGGGTGCAAAAAAAAATATCCCGATGACTCAGATGACCATGGGCTGGGTCGCTCACGCGGCGGCTTTGGCACCAAAATCCATCTGGCAACAGATGGTACAGGATTACCCTTAAGTTTCTGCCTGAGCGGTGGGCAGGCTCACGAAAGTCAGTACGCAAAACTCTTACTCAGACAAATCGGTGTTATTCGAAAAAGTGGTTGTCTGAAGTCGCGCCCCAAAGCTGTGCTGGCGGATAAAGGATACTCAGGCGGTAATCTTCGTATTTATTTAAAAACGAAGGGAATAAAGGCAGTTATTCCTTTCAAATCAAACGAAAAAGCAAGCCGTGATGGTCGTCGAGCGCTGGATCGTCAGTTATATAAAAAGCGCAATGTGGTGGAACGCTGCTTTGCAATACTGAAAGAAAACCGTCGAATAGCCACGCGCTCAGAAAAAACAGCCAGAAACTATCTGAGCATGCTAAAACTGGGGGCAATCAGGTTGTTTTTAAGGCGCTTGTTAGGTTAAAGGACACAGCCTAGCGCGGTGTGAAGGTGTACCACCACCTTCACACCGCTGACCACAAACAACTAACCAGGAGTTGAATATGGCTAAGAGAGATGTTAAGCCAGAATCCGCTGTTGCCAAAACGAAATTTGCGACAGAAAGCAGTAAACCGCAAAAGCGCGGGCAGGCACGCAAAATTGAAACAGAAACATTGCAAAACTGTCCTGAATCAGAATTATCCTCCCCGCTGGCACGGATGGAGTTTTATGACCGGATGCGGGTCAATTATTTACCACTGTCGGGTGAGTGGTTTTCACGGGCGGGATTTATTCCCAATATGCCGGTAAAAATCAGGGTGATGCCGGACTGTATTGTTATCACTACCCAGAACAGCCGGGAATTATGGGGCTGCGCAGAAGGGCTGAGTGTGGTCAGTATTAATCAGGAAAAAGTGAAGCAGTGGCTGAAAAACTTTCCCGGCGCGCTGAATGATACCGGAGATATCCCGAAAATTAAGCGTGGCTACTGATATTACTGAAAGTCATCTGTCAGAAGCGTAAACTCCCGGAAAGTGAACTTTCCGGGAAAAGTATTTATTCATCAATTGATTCAAATCGTTATGATCATATGACCAGCCAGGCTGCTTATTAAAGCGATCAGGATGTAAACCGGTTTGTTGATGGTTATGTTAAGTTTCATTGCTGGCGTATTTATATCACGTTCTTTTTCAGTGAATATTATATTCAATGAAGGGTTAACTTTCATATAAATAGATTTTTTCCTTTAGATAGTGAATGGATACATAAATAGCTGACACAGATATGAAACATGTTTCAGAATGAATATTAGGCCAGAACTGATGTGGCAGGGGAAAATAATTACAGATTTACGAGCGGGTACGCAAAAACAGAGGAGATCGTGAAATTATCGTAACCATCCGGTAAACTCACATTAACAGATCGCCAGGATTATGGAAAACCTTCGTCAGGAGATGAAGTATTGGGGGCGATATTACCTGATGAAATAATCAAGAAAATATGAGTTTACCGGATGGTTACACGTTACTGAGTGATGGCAAAAGAGAAACCCCGACTCAGACTAAACCGGGGTTTTATTTAACGCAGGATTGTAGTTAACGATCCTGATTATGCTGATTTTTACAGGAGGATTATCTGTATTTCCTGTGGTGTTTAAAGTAAATCCACCAGCAGCCTATTGCTCCTATGGAACCTCCAGCTACACTCCCTTTCAGGATTTTTATATAGTCTATGGTAGATATATCTAAAGCAACATCAGAAAATAGACAGTAAAATACTCTAATAGCTATCTGTGTAATTACAGCTGAAATAAATATTCCAGCCGGGATAGATATCATGAGGTAAATGAAAATAAATAGCCATTTTAAGGTGATTTTTTTCATTTTTTATTACTCTCGAAATTTTTCCTGCCTGATCGTAACCATCCACAATACTTCACCTCCTTATAAACGTCCTCCATAATCCTGGCGATCTGTCAATGTGAGTTTACCGGATGGTTACTCGTCATTGTTATCAATTCCGGCATGGTGGCCGATGATTTCAGCGATGTAGGGCACGGCCGCCCTGGCAATGGCTGTTCACTCTACCGCTATTCAGCCTCTGTCTCTGTAGGACCGCGGTGGCGGCCTAGATGACCAGGTAATAACTGCCACCGATACCCCCATTTCTGTTCGTCCTTAGTACAACTCAGTTCACTATGGCTGGTAATCTTCAAATTCCCAGGCAAAAACGCGAGAGAGTTTTTGCGCTATTTCCATCCAGTCATTACCTTCACATTGATCTATATAATCTGCGATGATTTTTTTGATCTCATTCAGATCGTATTTACGTACCAGAAGAGTATGCCGCATCAGTTCTGGTAGCCACTGATTCTTACAGAGCCACTCTGGAGTGCAGATGAAAACATCAAAATTATCTCCACCAGGTAAATCAGGAATACCTATCGTTAGAGTTAATGTTATAGCAATATCATCAAGCTCCTGATTGTAACTATTAAGTTCATGATGAAGACAATCAATATTTTTCAGTATTGCTTTCATTTTTAATCCAAAATATTCAGATGGCCATTACCAACTTTGACTGGCTTACCCATCGGATTGATTTTATAAGTTTCAAAATTTGCTTGTATACCTGTTGCTGCAAAAGGAGAGCGATACCCACGCGTACCATCAGCACTGATCCAGCCACCCCCACTAGTCTGCTTTGCACCTTCACCGAGCCATATCTGGCCTAACCTGTCAGCTTCAGCCCTTGATCCTTTCCCCATAGAAAAATCTATTTTACCTGAACCATCACCTTTAATGGCAATCTCCAGCCTTGGATCATGCTTAGCAATGTTATTCAGATTCTGCTGTATCAGCTCATCTTTCAACTTAGGATAAGTTGCGATGTTTTCTGCACCAGAACTTACAGAAGTTCCCCTTCCGCCATTCTTCGCTGCACTGACTGCTGTCGCTTCCGCTTTAGCCGCCGCAGCCTCTGCTGCTGTCTTACCAACCCCGATAGCACCTGTCGCACCAATACCACCTGGTGTTACCGCTTCTGCCGTGATTTCCGGTGTAGCGCCAACTATAACTGCGCCCCCGGCAACGGTGGCGACGCCTGCTGAAACCACCAGATTTCCTTCAGCGATATCAGCCTTACAGGCGGCATCACAGTCCGGCGTCTTACCTAACCAGAACCCCAGACCTGAACCAGCCGCACTACCCAGGTTGTTGTTATCAACAACAACTTTTCCTGCTGCACACCCGGCCAGCGAGCTGTATTTTCTCTGGTGTATTTTCAGGACTACCATTTTTTTCCCGACGCGCTTTTTCGCTCCGGACACGCTACCGCTATACCCTGGCATCCCGCCTGCACACGCGCATTTTAACAACATCACTCCGGTTGTCATTACCTGTTATTCATCGCGGCGGGAGCCAGGTCACAGCTTGCTGTGGCCTGGCGAACCGTCTGCCGGGTGCGGGCTGGCGAAGCCCGCAAGGGCCGGTACGGCACTCTGTGGCACTTTGTATGACCGGGGTTTGATTTTGCATGACCACACTGAACCGGGGCGGGAGCGGAAGCTGGCGAGGCGGGAACGAGCAACGCAGTGCGAGCCGCCGCAGACAGACGCAGCCGGGCGGGCATGAAGTTGTTAAGCGGAGGCCGTCAGGCCGACCTGCCTTGTTGCTGTTGGCTGAACACGGTGAAGGCGCAGGAAGCCGCCAGGGATGGCGGCCGCACCCGGACGATAATGCGGGGGCGCAAGACATAATGTGTATTGTGCGAAGACGGCCCGCACATTAAGGGCAGGGCAGGCTGAGAAGGGGAGCGGGGCGACTGCGCATAATACCCACACATTATGTTTAATGGCCGGGCGGCGGCCACGCCCTGACGTCCATATGAGGCGGGGTCGGCACAACCGACCTTAGACGCCCTGATCCGGCTGGCTAAGGTGCTGCATGTTTCACTGGATGAACTGGTATTTGAGGAGCATGAGCGCGGCCCCTCTGACGATATGGCACTGCAGTTTGAGGCCATCAGTGGGATGCCGGAAGAAGAACGCCGGATTATCAAGGCATTACTGGACGGGATGATACTGAAGTATCAGGCTAAACAGATAACTGAACGCAGTTAAGACAGGCGGCAACCTGCCTTAACCGCTGACCACAACAACTAAGAGAGGTAGTTATTATGGCTGCACAACATCATAAGCCAGAACAGGTTTTAACCAAAGCCCGGCGTTATACCGTGGGATATATCCGGGATCAGCGTAAGTTTCAGCCATCGCCATCCATCACCCTGAAGGGGCACTGGATGGCGGATTTTGGCTTCAGCACCGGCCAGAAGATCGAAGTGTTCCCGAAAGCGGGGCAGCTGATTATCCGGCTGGCTGAAGCGTGAGAGGCAGATAAAAAGCTCCCGGCTCGATGGACGGGAGCTTTAATGGTTAATAGAAGTCAGGATCTACCTGACCTTCTGCTTTCAGGATCTCAAGAAAACGGTTATAGGAATCAGGCAACCCTTCAACTAAGTTATCTAGCAGATTTTCATCTATCAGTGGTTTATAAAAAATACCATCTTTTAAATAGATAAAGTTGCCAGATAATATTGGATCGGTAATTTGCACCTCTGAAGAATCGTAGGATAAAAGACCCTCATAACCTTTAGACATTCCATAGAAGTACGTTTTATTATTCATCCAATAGATCGCATAAACTTTAATGTTTTCATAACCATCTCTTATTTTCACTTCACTTTATCCTTTATTGAATTGATCACTTCCGCTGGATTAGAGTTAACTCTCTGCGGAGTCGTGATTTTCACATCATAAGCCTTACCAGTATTCACATTGTATTGGTAATGAATAGTGATCGATTCCCCTTTGGAATTTTTCTGGACTACCTGCATTTTTTGGAAGCCTGCACTTGTGGGGAAACGAGGGTCATTATTCATACCTCTAAGTGGTTGACCTGCTGCCGGGTTATCCTTAACTTGATTCCACAAAAGTTGCTCATTCAGATCTCTTGGTGCTGTAAACTGTTGGCCCGGCTTCGCCGTTGATATCTTCTCAGCAGCACTGATCAGAATTTTATTATCAATGACATTAAGGCCTTTACCAACCAGTGACAGCACCTTTTCTGCCGGGATCGATGTCAATAGTGCCAGAGCATAATCTTTTGCGTCCTGTGCTGACAATACTGCCATTACAGTATCAGAACCGGGGTTATTACTCAGTATAGCTTTAATAATATCCGCGCTTTCTGGCAAATCACCTTTCACCATTTGAGCCAAATCGGCCTGTATTTGCTCCGGTGGCAGATTCTTATCCTGGGCATATTTTTCGTAAGACTGTATCGACTGACCGTAACTCATTAGCCCTGATGGCAGACCCAGATTATTATTCTCAACCGTGGTCTTCCCGGCCTGTGCCCCTGCCACGGTGGCAGCAGTGCTGCCATCGACTATTCCGCTAACGATGTTAACAGTTAATATCACGCGAGCACAAATTGTCTAATGGTTCAATATCTTTTGGAGAAACCGTTAGAACATCTAAGGTATTACAATTTTCATCAACAAATTCAATCTCATACCCTAAAGTGGGATTGTTATATATCATCAAAATTGTTCCTACACATCCTTTTAGCACTTTATTTGATAAAGTTTTTGTTGCTCTAACTACATCATATTCTTTAATCATAATAAACACCGATAGTTCATTTCTTGGCCGGAATGGCTGTTACAAGTCTAACAACACCATCATTATTTTTTATCCATCCAAATTTAACACTAATAACACGACCATTAGCACCAGTTATTGGAATTACTTGATCATACTTAGTGCCAAACTGTGTTTCTGTTGTCTTGATAGCTTTATTGGGATCGAAAATAATTTGCTTTGCAAGATCGCTTGAATTTGCTTTATTAAAACCAAGAGCGCTATCGAACCAGTCAGCCTTACTCCCCCCAACAGGATGTTCTTTTGCTAATAAATAATTAGATAATTTATTTTCAATACTTGCTTGTGTTTCGGCGGTATTTTTAATTACATTTAGTCCGCCACTCTTTGTTACGTTAACTGCCCCGGCTTTAGCCGCCGCAGCCTCTGCCGCTGTCTTTCCAACCCCGATAGCACCTGCCGCACCAATACCACCTGGTGTTACCGCTTCTGCCACCTGCAAGCCAGCGTTGTTGAGGCATATTACCGGTGAAGCAGCACAACCTTCAAGCGCGGCTTTCGCTGCTGCTGTGATTTCCGGTGTGGCACCGACTATAACTGCGCCCCCGGCAACAGTGGCAACACCCGCTGAAACCACCAGATTTCCTTCAGCGACGCCTTTAGCGATATCAGCCTTACAGGCGGCATCACAGTCCGGCGTCTTACCTAACCAGAACCCCAGACCTGAACCAGCCGCACTACCCAGGTTGTTGTTATCAACCGTGGTCTTCCCGGCCTGCGCCCCGACTACCGCGGCAGCGGTGCTGTCTCCGGCTATTCCGCCCGCAATCCCTGCCGCCAGGGTTGCCATTGCGCTGATGGTCTGCTTATCAGTTTCGCTCAGTTCACTGACCGGCTTGCCGTACATCTGCATCGCCAGTATACCGGTGAGTTCTCCCGTTGCTGCACCTGCAGCCCCGGCCAGCGCACTCTGTCCCTGAAGCGAGGCGAGCACTGCATTGGCTACCGCATGAGCAGCGACTTTTGCCTCATCGTTGTTATCAATTCCGGCATGGTGGCCGATGATTTCAGCAATGTAGGGCGCGGCCGCCCCGGCAATCGCTGCGGTCACGCTACCGCCATTCAGCCCCTGCAGGGCTGCTGTGGTGGCCTGGATGGCCTGCTGATAACTGCCGCCGGTGCCCCATTTCTGCTGTCCGGCTTTATATTTTTCTATGTCCATGAGCAGGGCGTTGTACTGTGCCCACTCTTCAGCACTGGCTCCCTATTTTAGATTACTATTTCTTACCGTATATTTTTCTATATTTCCGATAATAAAGTGACCAGCACCCTCCGCCACCTATAACTCCACAGCACACACTTATCTTTAGAATCTTATAAAGATCACAAAAAAATATTCTTATTTTTATTCCCGCTGTGAAATAAAGATATAGATCAACTAATAAAGACATGAAAAATATCGTTATAAAAATACTAATGGCTGTACCACCTATCATATATATTAAGAGTATCCATATCCTTCTATGTTCAGAATATCTCATTTTTTCTCTCCTTGGTTACTGCTCAAGGAGTTACTTATGTGATTGTTTATATATTCGGTAGAGGCTGATCCTCCCATATTTCCAATAACACCGGGTAATGGATCTAAAGGCATTGGTTTTGATATTCCCATTCCAATATCCACCCACTCCCAGTTTTTCCAGTTCGGATTAATAATATAATTGAGTTGGTTTTGAGTAAGTTTGCCTGCACCATAACCCACACCAGCCGCAGCCCCGCTAAGGAAGCCTCCTTTCAGTGGATCATCCCCTTTAATCGCACTGGATATGCCGCCATTCACTGCATTAATGCCGACAGTACCCATCAGTCCGGTATTGGCCGTGAGTGCACCCGTCCAGTAAGCCAGAATAACATCATTAGGGTTGACCTCACCATTAACCAGAAGACCTACGCCCGCATTAGCTCCGGCACCGATCAGGCTGGTCGTCATCGCCGCTTCAGGTAATAAAGGCCAGACCATGACACTGCCCATTGCGGCAACAAGAGTTTCACAGGAAACCGGTGTTCCGCCACTATAGGCTTCCCTGATTGCTTCCTGTGTCACCGTCTGATAATTCTCTATCGTACCGGGTTTCTGCTTGTTAGCCGCAGCCAGCACATTACCCAGCGCATTATTCTCAACCGTCGTCTTTCCGGCCTGTGCCCCGACTACCGCGGCAGCAGTGCTGTCTCCGGCTATCCCGCCCGCAATTCCTGCCGCCAGAGTCGCCATCGCGCTGATGTTCTGTTTGTCGGTTTCGCTCAGTTCACTGACTGGTTTGCCGTATATCTGCATCGCCAGTATACCCGTGAGTTCGCCGGTTGCGGCACCCGCAGCCCCGGCCAGCGTACTCTGTCCCTGAAGCGAGGCCAGTACCGCATTGGCTACTGCATGGGCAGCGACTTTTGCCTCGTCATTGTTATCAATTCCGGCATGGTGGCCGATGATTTCAGCAATGTAGGGCGCGGCCGCTCCGGCAATCGCTGCGGTCACGCTACCGCCATCACTGATCATTAGTCAGAATCTGATGGAGGCGATTTTCGAGCTTTACGTTCATCTATTTTGGCAAAAATCCATGAACCCAGCCCTCCCGCAGTACCTGCGATAGTGCTTACAACGATGATATCTATAATTACTTCTCGCGTTAAATTAACCTTACCATCAAAAATTAAGTCAATAACAATACTGGCCATAAAGAAAAGAATGAAACAGCAAAAAACAAGATATGCAATACTTAAAAATAAAAGTCTCAGCTTTATATTCTTATTTTTCTGCATCATTAGAACCCTTTTTGTTTATTTTATCTTTAACTTTATTACCAATAAATTGACCACCAGTAGAGCCAATGACATCACCAACAAAACCAGAGCTTGAGCCTAAAACGGGACTCAATGCAGACGGTGCGACTACTCCAACTACTGTACCAAATGCCCAACTAAATAGCTGCGCCTAATACCGCTACACTTTCGCCAGCCCATGTTTACCTCCGGGGAATGGGCTGACGGTTTCCATAAAATGGCGAACCTTTTTCAACAGTTGCCACATCGAACGGCACTGGTGGTTTCGGGTTATCGTATCGTGAAGCGCCAGCCATAACCGCTCAACATGATTCACCCATGGCGAGTATACAGGTTGATAAATTACTCTGAACTTCGGGTTCGCTTTCAGCCAGTTTCGTGTTTTCTCACTCTTGTGAATAATGTAGTTATCCACGATGAGCGTTATCGTTTTTGCACGGCGATACGTCGCTTTCAGATGCTCTAACAGACTGATAAATAAAGATGAGGATTTGCTACTGCCGCCTACATAGCTGACCTTTCCTGTATCACTATGCAATGCACCTGCCAGATAATATTTTTCATTCTGACCGGGTGTGACCACCCGTTTTTGCTGCCCGCGTAACTGCCAGTCAGCACCGATTTTCGGGTTGAGATGAATATCCACCTCATCTTCGTAAAACACCGGGTTTTCTGCGCTGCATTGCTCCAGCGCGTTATGGATTGCCGCCATTTTCTCTTCTTTATGCGGATCGCGTATATGCAGAGTGGGTGCTGCTCTGCGCCACACCAGCCCCGCGGAAGGCAGCCAGCGGCGGACTGTACCGGGATGAAGTTTACATCCGGTTATCTCGTTGATTTTTATTGCTAACAGTTCGGTGCTCCAGCGGGAGCGCTGATAACCGAAATCACCGGGAGAGCGGCTGACGAGCAGAACCAGCAGTTTGCAGATTTGTTCAAATGGCCATTTGCGTTCACGGCCCGGACTCAGTGATATCAGGCCTTCCGCGCCATACAGGGTAAACCAGTTAATCCAGCGCCCGACGGATGAACGGGCACAGCAGAGAGTTCGGGCAACATCGCTGACACTGAACCCGCGGCTCAACATCAGCATGGCGGTCAGCCTGCGGGCATGGTTTTTATCGCGTGTTTTATGGATAGTTTTCTGCATCAGGCGTCGTTCGTCACGGGGTATTGGTGCTATGATTGTCATCGCTCAGTCCGGTAGGTGATGTGAGATATTTGGCGATTGATCAGATCGCAAAATCCGGGCTGAGTTCCCTCAAAGTGATCTACTATTTGGCGCAGCTATTTAGCACCAGTACCAATCATGGCACCTTTATCAGGGCCATCGGTGAACAGTGTCCCTCCTACTGCAATGCCTGCGTTCTGCCATACATCACGACCCGGTGCCAGTCCACCAGTAACACCTGCTGACACACTCCCCCAGTAATCCCATGTTTTATTTTCATTACCGGGCCTACTCAAATCGAACCACTGATATGTACCATTAGCGATTTCTGAAATAACTAGGCTGTGTCCCTTAACCTAACAACCGCCTTAAAAACAACCTGATTGCCCCCAGTTTTAGCATGCTCAGATAGTTTCTGGCTGTTTTTTCTGAGCGCGTGGCTATTCGACGGTTTTCTTTCAGTATTGCAAAGCAGCGTTCCACCACATTGCGCTTTTTATATAACTGACGATCCAGTGTTCGACGACCATCACGACTTGCTTTTTCGTTTGATTTGAAAGGAATAACTGCCTTTATTCCCTTCGTTTTTAAATAAATACGAAGATTACCGCCTGAGTATCCTTTATCCGCCAGCACAGCTTTGGGGCGCGACTTCAGACAACCACTTTTTCGAATAACACCGATTTGTCTGAGTAAGGGTTTTGCGTACTGACTTTCGTGAGCCTGCCCACCGCTCAGGCAGAAACTTAAGGGTAATCCTGTACCATCTGTTGCCAGATGGATTTTGGTGCCAAAGCCGCCGCGTGAGCGACCCAGCCCATGGTCATCTGAGTCATCGGGATATTTTTTTTTGCACCCGCAGCCGCTTTCAGGGCCCTGATGTTACTTCCGTCAAGTGCGATGACATCCCAGTCAATCAACGATTTTTCATCAAGTATCTGAAGTAATTTATTGAAAATACTGTTCATTACGCCACTTTTTGACCACCGGTTAAAACGGTTATATATCGTTTTCCAGCAGCCGTAACGTTCAGGTAAATCCCGCCATGGGGCACCGGAACAAAGGATCCAGAATATGCCATTCATGACGTGTCTGTGAGAAAAATAAGGGCGTCCCCCTCTGGAAGAGGCTTTTTCAGGTGGTAGCATGGGAGAAATCAGTGCCCACGCCTCATCCGGGAAATCGTAGCGAGCCATATCTAAAGGACTTTCTATAGTGAGACAGATACCAGATTGTACAAAAAATAGTTACGGGACACACCCTACACCACTAACCACTTTCCCCACCGAAGCCGCAGGCCCTAAATACCAGGCTCCGGCTATCAATGCGCCATCTTTATAGCCATTGACGATGGTCTGAGCAATATTGGCTCCTTCCGGCAACTCTCCTGTTGCCAGTTTATCTATGCCTTCCTGGGTTTGTTCTGGTGAAAGGTTGTTATCCTGGGCATACTGATTCCAGGAGGCGACAGCCTGACCATAACTCGTCAGCCCTGATGGCAGACCCAGATTATTATTCTCCACCGTGGTCTTCCCGGCCTGCGCCCCGACTACTGCGGCAGCGGTGCTGTCTCCGGCTATCCCGCCCGCAATTCCTGCCGCCAGGGTTGCTATCGCGCTGATGGTCTGTTTGTCGGTTTCGCTCAGTTCACTGACTGGTTTGTCGTACATCTGCATCGCCAGTATACCGGCGAGTTCGCCGGTTGCAGCACCTGCCGCGCCCGCTAATGCACTCTGTCCCTGAAGCGAGGCCAGTACCGCATTCGCCACCGCATGGGTGGCGAGTTTTGCTTTTTTCCTGGCAAACTGACTATCAATGCTGTCGGGTTAGCGATAATAAAAAAACCATGTAATTACTCCTATAAGTGGGCCAGTTAAAGCCACCTTGCAATAAGTAATAAGTTTTGTAGTAAAAAAGTCAATTATGTCTTTACCACCGCCCACCCAATATCCAAGAAGACTAAATGATATGGACATAATAAAAAATGCAAGAAAAAGGCATGTGCATAAATAAATTAACACAATAACACCCCTGTATTTGCGTTTCATTATTTCTGCTCCTTTTTATTCTTCAAGGAATCATTAACACCTTCGGTAAAACGCCACCCGCCAGGGAACCTATAGCCGCACCAATACCACCCGATGTCACAGCTTCTACCACCTGCAAGCCAGCATTGTTGAGGCATATTACCGGTGAAGCTGCGCAACCTTCACGTTAAAGTGAAAATCCCAGCCGCTGAGGGCTGGAATTCATTCTAGCGAGGCTGATAATCCTCATATTCCCAAAAACTAAAACGACTTAACTTTTGGGCTATTTTTGGCCAGGTATCAGCGTGACAATCAGCAATCTGCTTTTTTACAAAGGCGATGATCTTATCGTAATCATACTCATTAATAATGATCATCCCTGTACCCAAGAAGATATTATTTTTTACAGCTTCATTCTGTAACCATTTGGGAGTGCAAATTAGCATGTCGAAACATTCAGCCCCCTCTTCATCATCAGGCCCAATCATTGCCCTAATCCAACTCCCGAAAATTTCAGGATCTTCAGGCCAATAATTGATTAGTTCATCCTCTATTTCTAACGACCATAATTTTTTTAATAAAGCTTTCATTTAGTTATATCCAAGTGTCCGTTACTAATTGGTCTTCCCCCAGGCGTTAATTTTTGCTCAAAGTTAGCCTGAATACCTGTCGTTGCATGCGTACTATTTGGCTTGGCTGAAGGTGGCCGATAAACTCTCAGCCCATCAGCGCTTACCCACGATGTCCCATCTTTAGATATTCTATAACCTGGACCAACCCATGCTTCTCCTAATACATTAGCCTCATTAGCAGTGGCACTTCCTAAGCCAAAGTACCCTTTATTACCTTTAGCTGCATCACGTAGTATTCCTATTTGTTCTGCAATATTTAGCGGTTTGGAGCCATTAATTATTTGGCTATTCTTCGCTGCACTGACTGCTGTCGCTTCCGCTTTAGCCGCTGCCGCTTCAGCAGCCGTTTTACCAACCCCGATAGCACCTGTCGCACCAATACCACCTGGTGTTACCGCTTCTGCCACCTGCAAGCCAGCGTTGTTGAGGCATATTACCGGCGAAGCAGCACAACCTTCAAGGGCGGCTTAGCTTTGTTGAATAATAGTGAACCATGCTGTTTTATCACACCTGTTTTGGTCATAAATGCTGGTCTCTACTGCGAGAAGCTTCCGACCCTGACCTTAACCTTCTGATTTTACGTTGAGGAAGACCGATGTTTTTGTAGGCACGCAGCATAATATCTATTTATTCAACAAAGCCGGGCGGCTTTCGCTGCTGCCGTGATTTCCGGTGTAGCGCCAACTATAACTGCGCCCCCGGCAACGGTGGCGACGCCTGCTGAAACCACCAGATTTCCTTCAGCGACGCCTTTAGCGATATCAGCCTTACAGGCGGCATCACAGTCCGGCGTCTTACCTAACCAGAACCCCAGACCTGAACCAGCCGCACTACCCAGGTTGTTGTTATCAACCGTGGTCTTCCCGGCCTGTGCCCCGACTACCGCAGCGGCGGTGCTGTCACCAGCAATCCCGCCTGCAATACCTGCCGCCAGGGTTGCCATTGCGCTGATGGTCTGTTTGTCGGTTTCGCTCAGCTCACTGGCTGGTTTGCCGTATATCTGCATCGCCAGTATACCCGTGAGTTCCCCCGTCGCGGCACCCGCAGCCCCGGCCAGCGCACTTTGTCCCTGAAGCGAGGCCAGTACCGCATTGGCTACTGCATGGGCAGCGACTTTTGCCTCATCGTTGTTATCAATCCCGGCATGGTGGCCGATGATTTCAGCAATGCAGGGGGCGGCAGCTCCGGCAATCGCTGCGGTCACGCTACCGCCCGACGGTGACATCAGGCCTACCGAGCTACGATCATATAAACGTACCCGACTCATCGATAATAAAAATACCAAAAAACAAATCCAGCAGGTACGCCCATCCAGGTTAGTTTGAGACAATCAATGAAATCTTTTAATGAAAATGGAAAACTTCCATTTACATCCCAGGCTAACCATGCTCCTAATAAGCGACCAAACATAGTCAGTACAAACAATGCCAGGCTCATATAACAACATAAGAATAAAAGGTTAAGTAATGACTTAGTGCTATCCTTCATCACTTACCTCCGCTATCTTTCAGCTTATCCTGAATCATACCTGATACAGCAGAATCGCCAATATTACCCATTATTGATGGCAACGGATGCTGTGGAGCAGGTTTTGTTATTGTCCAAATACCAGTAGGAACCCATTCATACTGTTTTGATATTGGGTTTAATTTTTTATCAAATGGGACTTTTATAACATTACCCGCAGCATAACCAGCCGAAGCACCGGCCTTACTCAATAATGCTGCCATAAATGGATCATTACCGCTGATTTCTGCCTGGTAATAACCACCTGCGGCATTCCATGTCACCGTTGGATTATAACCTTTACCTGCTGTTATTCCTCCGACAACTACAGACCCGATTAGGTCTGAAAGTTTTACTTCTCCGGTTGTACCATACTGTATACCTGCACTTAATCCGGCACCTACACCAACCGCAATAAGCTGCTCTTTGGTATTATTGACCGCATTAGTAAGGATCGCTTTTCCACCCATGACCAGCACTGGCCATGATGTCGGATCGCTAACAACAGATAATACACGATCTCCTTGTGTTATATTATCATTCAGAAATTTCAGATCAGTGCCATTGAGATAGTTTACCAATGCGGCTGCATCAGGATCTTTCAGTTTTTCATCCAGTCTTATTTGTAATGGATTTGCATCATTTGCAACATTCGTTGCCCCCTGGATTAACTCCTCCCAGCTCACACAGGTAACACCACCACCAGTACAGGCCTCAGTCAGCTCTTTACTTTTCTTGTTACTGATTTCAAGGTATTTCTCAACAACCTTCTGACAATCACCGCCCGAGGCTTTACAGTCAGATAGCTCTTTATCAAGCGCTCTGGTTTCTGTGCTGTTCAGGAAGTTATTCTCAACCGTCGTCTTCCCGGCCTGCGCCCCGACTACCGCGGCAGCGGTGCTGTCTCCGGCTATCCCGCCCGCAATACCCGCTGCCAGGGTTGCCATCGCGCTGATGTTCTGTTTGTCGGTTTCGCTCAGCTCACTGACTGGTTTGTCGTATATCTGCATCGCCAGTATACCGGTGAGTTCTCCCGTGGCGGCACCCGCAGCCCCGGCCAGCGCACTCTGTCCCTGAAGCGAGGCCAGTACCGCATTGGCCACCGCATGGGCGGCGACTTTTGCCTCGTCATTGTTATCAATTCCGGCATGGTGGCCGATGATTTCAGCAATGTAGGGCTCGGCCGCTCCGGCAATCGCTGCGGTCACGCTACCGCCATTCAGCCCCTGCAGGGCTGCGGTAGTGGCCTGGATGGCCTGCTGATAACTGCCGCCGGTGCCCCATTTCTGCTGTTCGGCTTTATAGCCTTCTGTGTTCGCAAGCAGGGTGTTGTACCTCTCCCGGTCTTCAGCACTGGCTCCCGGTTCCGGCTCATAAATGCCTTTTCCCGCCAGCTCCAGCTTACCGGCCTGAGTGGCGCGGATATTGCCTTCCGTGCGGCCGATATCAGCCAGCTGATTACCGATATCGCCGATAACCTGCGCCTGTTCGATTTTATCCTGTTCTTTCTCTTTATCAAAGATGGGACGAATACTGCCGTTGGCTTTCTCCGTGTCGTGGGAGAGGCCGGCAATATCCTGCTGCTGGTGGTCTTTATCGCGGATAATCAGTGTTCCGTTGCTGACCGCAGACTGGGTGGTGCCGTCCGCCTTGCCGTGGTCACTGAGACCGTTCAGCAGGCTGCTGGCCATGTTGCCAGTAAACTGACTGCCAATGCTGCCGCCGGAGCTCATTCCGGCACTGCTGTGCTCGACATCATACTCTGCACTGTTGTGCAGGCTGCCCCAGCCGAGGGTGCCGGTGTCGAGGCGGTTTTTGTCTGTGGTGGAAGCAATCACCGCACCATTGAGCTGGGTGTGGCTGCCGACAGTAATGTCATAACCACCGTTACCGGCAAACAGGCCACTCTGCTCATTCACCGACAGAAAATCACTGTTCATCTTATCCCTGCTGGCACTGATGCTGCCGGAGCCGGACATCGAGCCCCAGGTAAAGGAGCCGCTGGCGCTGATGTTCTGCTGCTGGCTGTGATAGTGGTCGCTGTCCTGCTCACTGCTGATGGTCAGGTTATGGCCGATATCCGCCAGCAGGCGGTCACCGCTGAGCTGCGCCCCCTGCAGGGTGGTGTCGTTACCACTGTGCAGCGAGAGCTGATGACCGGCACCGATAATGGTCTCATCATGGGTGGTGCCGTTGCCGCGCTCACTGCCTTTGCCCGCGTTGACCCCGGCGGAGATGTGGATACCCCAGCCGCCGGAGCCGACACCGATACCAATCCCGAGGTTGCCGCCGCTGCTGTGGTTACTGCCGGTGAGCGAGGAGGCGTTCTGTGCTGACAGCAGGGTGATGTCGTGCTGTGCGTCGAGGGTGATATCGTGGGTGGCCTGCAGCTGGCTGCCTTCAGCCAGAATATTGCCTTTTCCGTCCTTTCCACTGGCCACCACCGTCAGGTTATTTCCGGCCGTGAGGCTGCTGGTGGCCGCCGAATACTGCGTCTGCTGCTGGGTTGATTTGGATGACTGGCTGCCATAAGAGAGGCTGATGCCGATAGTGTTGTCGTTTTCGGCTGCCGCCCCCTGAGCTTCATCAAGGCGCACCGCCTGACTGGCCTGAATGGCAGAGAGCCCGCCTTTGACGGCATACAGCGCCTGGAGACGGTCATTATCCCGCCCCTTTGCCTGATTGACCGACTGCACAGTGTTACTGAGGGCAGTGCCCGCGCTGCCGGAGAGGGCGAGGGTCAGGCCGGAGGTGCGCTGTTCAACGCTGTGGGTCTGCTGGCTGTGTTCGGTGGCCGCAGTGAGGGCGACACTCTGCCCGCTGAGCACCATATCGTGACCGGCAATCAGCTCTGAGCCGTTCACCGTCAGCACATCCCCGGCATGGAGAATAACATCGCCCTGAGTGGCTCCGGCGGTGCTGCCGTGCTGGGTAAGGGTCTGGGCGCTGTCGGTGACTTTCTGGCTCTGGCTGCCGTAGGTCAGGCCGATGCCGCCACTGCCGGAGAGGCCGGAGTGCTTCTCTTCGGTCTGGTGAAATTCACTGCCGTGCTCCGCAGTCGTGGTCAGCGTCAGGTCATGCCCGGCGCTGAGGTACAGCTGATGTTCAGCGACCGCGTCACTGCCGGTAAAGGTCAGGTCGTGTCCGGCCTGAACCGTGACGGTGTCGCCGGAGAGCAGGGTGCCCTGAGCCTGCTGCTGATGCAGAAGGTCGACGGTGGTGGTGGACGAGAAAGCGCCGTTGCCGCCGCTGTGGCGCTGATGCTCTTCATAGTCGGTGGTATTAATACCGGCGTCGAGGCGAATATCATTGCCCGCCGCGATACCGAGGTTTTGTCCGGCACTGACCGTGGCCGCCGTGGCACTGAGGTCATGACCGGCCTGCAGGGTGAGGCGTCCGCCGCCGCTGACGGTACTGCCGTTCTGCTGCGTGTCGGCACTGGTCAGCCAGTTGTCCTTGTCCCATACCAGATGGTCACGGGCAGAGGTGGTGACGGTGTTGAGGATAAGGTCATGACCGGCAGTCAGCCAGCTCTGGCTGTTGCTGGCCTGGTTGTTCACCTCAGCGGCGGTCAGGGTGATATCGCGCCCGGCGGCGAGCTGCAGCCATCCGCCATCACCGGTAACCTGGATGCCACTGGTGCGCTGAATGGTGGTGCGGTCGTAACTGTTGCTGCCGTCCTGGCGCGAGGCGCTGACGGTGGGCGAGGTGAGGGTGATGTCACGTCCGGCCGCCGCCAGCAGGCTGTGGGTGGCGCTGAGCAGGCCACCGGTGCTGATGATATCGGTGCGCGCCTGCAGGCTGACATCCGCGCCGTGCACCGTACCGGCCTGATTTATCAGGTTATCGGCGGTCAGGCGCACCTGCTGGCCGGAAATCGTGCCGTGGTTAAGCAGGTCGCCGGAGAGATTGAGGGTCACCTCGCGGCCTGCCAGCAGTGCTCCGGCACCGTCAGGGGCATCGGGGTTCACCCGGGCATAGACCTGGGGCACCTGAACGGTCTGCCAGCTGCCGTCGGGGAGCTGCACCGGGGTGTCGACCAGCCAGAGGATATCGTGGGTCAGCAGCCGCATCTGGGCGGGGCTGAGCGCCACGCCAGGTATCAGGTCATACTGCTGGCCAAAGGCGATCCCGGCATCCATCAGCCCCTTAAACTGGGCCTCATCACTGCGGTAGTCGCCGAGATAGCGCCCGCCGGTAAGGGCGATAACCTGCTCGCGCACCAGCCGCTGTTCATAAAAGCCGTCGCCGAGGCGTTTATGGATGTTTGCCGGGTCCTGGGCAAAGGCGTTCTGCATATAATCGGTGCCGAGCCATTTTTTACGGTCGGTAAAGCGCGGGTCGGTCTCCACCAGGTACGGCGCCTGAACATCCGGATGCGTGACAAACAGGCTGTTGTCCGGCAGCTGCGTGCTGGCACCGCTGACCTTAATCACCGTCACCGTGTCACTGCTGACGCCGCCACTGCTGAGCGCCACCTCGAAGGTCTGGCCGGGGAGCAGCACCACCGGCTGCTCTGGCGGTGTCTCAGTGGCAGTGGTGGCCGTGCTGAGCTCAGGCCGCGGGATATCCGCTATCGGGCGGGCGAGGGTGGCCGGGTCAGTGACCGTCAGCCCGGCACTGACCGAAGGCGCGTCAGTCTGGGTTAATGCCGTGAGCTGCAGGCCGCTGCCAGTGGCGGTGCTGTTGCCCTCCAGCCGTCCGGGGTGGAGGGTGATGCTGTCGATGACCACCGGTGGCTGGTAACGCTCGCGATCGCGCTTCTGCTGATCATGGCCTTTTTGCTGCTGACGCCAGAAGTGGGTGACGGTGCCGCTGTCGGTGATCCGGCGCTGGCCTTCGGGCATGATATTGTCGATGGTGGTGGCCACGATATCGAGCGCACTGCCGGCGACAATCTGGCTCTTGTCATTCAGCACCTGTCCGGCCTGAATGGCGAGACGGCCACCGGCGAGGATTTTGCCGGGATCGCTCTCTTTAATCTGCTCCTCTTCGATGGTGCGGGTGTACTGATATTCGTAGAAGTTATCATGGCCGGAGCCATGTTTATCCGGGGTATTGAGGTTGAGCAGCCCGTCAGAGGAGTTATGGTCAACATACACGCCGTCCGTGTCGGCATCCCAGCGGATGGAGGAGCCGCGGTGGCGGTATTCGTGGTGCGTCTCCTGAGAGACGGTGACGATTTCGGTGCTGAAATGGTCGTTGATGTTGTTAAGGGTATCGACGGCGAGCGCCATCTCTCCGGCAGACTCAATGGTGGCGCTGTGGTTATTCAGTACGCTGGCCTGACCGTGGGGATTGAAGCTGCCTGTTGTCATAAACTTCCGCTGAATTGATAAAGTATTCAACATGAGAATTAACGCGATAACGTTACATGGTGTTGTATTAATTTCCGGAGCTGCATCGCATTAATAAACTTCCACGATAAAAACAGCCCTGTGTTTTTATTCAGTACGGTATAATAGCGCACAGAGCAACCTGTTAACCGGAGCATGAGTTATAAATAAAAGTGTTCTGTTAAATTAGCGCGACATGAAGGTGTACCACCACCGTCATGTCGCTGACCACAAACAACTACCGAGGAGTTGAATATGGCTAAGAGAGATGTTAAGCCAGAATCTGCTGTTGCCAAAACGAAATTTGCGACAGAAAGCAGTAAACCACAAAAGCGCGGGCAGGCACGCAAAATTGAAACAGAAACATTGCAAAACTGTCCTGAATCAGAATTATCCTCCCCGCTGGCACGGATGGAGTTTTATGACCGGATGCGGGTCAATTATTTACCACTGTCGGGTGAGTGGTTTTCACGGGCGGGATTTATTCCCAATATGCCGGTAAAAATCAGGGTGATGCCGGACTGTATTGTTATCACCACCCAGAACAGCCGGGAATTATGGGGCTGCGCAGAAGGGCTGAGTGTGGTCAGTATTAATCAGGAAAAAGTGAAGCAGTGGCTGAAAAATTTTCCCGGCGCGCTGAATGATACCGGAGATATTCCGAAAATAAAGCGTGGCTACTGATATTACTGAAAATCATCTGTCAGAAGCGGAAACTCCCGGAAAGTAATCTTTCCGGGAAAAGTATTTATTCATCAATTGATTCAAATCGTTATGATCATATGACCAGCCAGGCTGCTTATTAAAGCGATCAGGATGTAAACCGGTTTTTTGATGTCGATGGTTATAAATAACTTCTCATATTAACGCTCCACTTTCGCCAGCCCCGGGCAGCTACCGGGAAATGGGGAGGCAACTTTCATAAACTGCTTTACCTGTTTCAGTAGCTGCCACATGTACCGGCACGAATGATTCCGTGTGACCGTTTCATGTAAGGACAGCCACAACCGTTCTACTGGATTCAGCCATGGTGAATATACCGGCAGGAACAACACCCTGAATTTTTTATTCCCGTCCAGCCAGTGCTCCACTTTCCGGCTTTTATGAATAACGTAGTTATCTGCTATCACCGTGATGGTCTTTGCCCGACGGTATGTGCGGCGGAGTGTTTCCAGCAAACGGATAAATAAATCAGAGTTCTTATTGCTGCCACTGACGTAATGAACTTTTCCTGTATCTGCATGCAGCGCCCCGGCCAGGTAATGCTTCTGATTCTGTCCCGGCGTGGCAACTCGTTTCTGTTGTCCTCTGAGCATCCAGTCAGCGCCGATTTTTGGGTTCAGGTCAATATCAACTTCATCCTGATAAAACACCGGATTTTCTGCCTGATCCTGAGCCAGAGCCTGCTCTATAGCGGACTGTTTTTCATCATAATGCGGGTCTCTGATTTTCAGCGTGGGTGCTGCTCTTCTCCAGACTATTCCCGCCTGTTTCAGGTAGCGGTGCAGCGTTGAACGATGAAGCGTTATATTAAAAACCTGGTTGACGATACGGGCCAGCAATTCTGTACTCCACCGTGAACGTAACCAGCCATAATCTTTCGGGGTACGCTGAATCAGCAATGGCAGAACCCGTAAGATATCGGTAACAGGCCAGTGCTGCTCTCGTCCGGGTCTGAGGCTTCTGAGGCCTTCAGTACCCTATAACGTGAACCCGTTTATCCAGCGGCCCACAGATGAACGGGCGGCACAGAGCAGCCGGGCGACATCGGTAACAGTCATTCCCTGATGCAACATAAGCATAGCGATTAGCCGCCGTGCATCGTTTTTATCGCGAGTCTGCTGTGCTTCTTTACGCATAAAACGTCGTTCTTCAGGAGAAATAGCTGCTATGATCGGCATCGCTCAGTCCGGTTTGTGATTTGTGATGTCTGGCGATTGATCAGATCGCAAAATCCGGGCTGAGTTCCCTCAAAGTGATCTATTATTTTGCGAAGTTATTTAACATCGTCACAAAGATCCTCTATTATGGTGGCCAGCTGGTAACGGCCACCGATGATAAATCAATACTCTTATTTATCTGTTCGACATATAAAAATAGGTTGTTGGTATTCTTCTATAGACTCCAGATCAATATATGGTACTTCTTCTTTTCTTAGTGTATGAAATTTAATTACCGCATCAATTTCGTTATTAAAATCATCAAAAGAAGTAATCACTTCAAAGTGTTCTGATGGCATTGCCTCATGCAACTTATTGGCAATCATTTCTGATGCATTAACAGCAACAGATATAATGTTATCTTTGGTGTAATCACTAATTCTTAATTCATTATATAAACACTCTTGATCGGTTTTATCAAAAAAATCGCCTTTATCAATCCCCATATCAACAGGCTGTTTAAGCTTAAAAAATACACAACCATTAGAGTGAAGAACAAACCCATGATTAATCAATGTTAAAAGATTGATAGGTATAGAACATGAAGGAGATACCTTGTTTAATATGTTCGTTTCAAAATATTTATTAAAAATAATCATTTTTCTCCGAGGTACTGTTTCATACCTTTATCTATGGCTTGCTTAAATTTTGGATTGTCAAGCATGTTGTTTATTGATGCTGGCGCTGGAATCTTATTTTTTGATGAGTCAAAGCTATAAAAATTATTATTATTTGGGTCATAATAATATTTATTATTTTTATTGTCTTGATAATGTATTTGTCCCGGTCTTTGTCCTGGGTTTGGGTTTTCTACATCGATTCGCTCTTTTCCTTCGCCTTTCCAAATAGTTTGACTTGGGACTTTAACTCCATTTGCGCCTAACATATGTCCATCGGACATATAGATAAAATTATCTTTATTATGTCCATCAGGAGCTGGAGTTACAGTGGTAGTACCACCGCTAACGGGTACACTATCTGTATTTCCGGTGTTTGTCACTCCTGGAACAGGAGCTTGATCATTTCCCGTATGATTAGGCGCATTGCCCGTTGCAGTCTGGTTGCCTCCCGTATGATTAGGCCCGGTATTAATCTGAATATCATTGTTTCCTGTATGCAAAGGTGCATACTTATCCTGCAGTGAATTCAGGTAGTTCCGGGTAATCTCATCATTACCTACCATTTCCAGAGTAATCAGATGATCCAGTTCCTCTGAGGTCATTTTGTCAGCAATGTCTTTAACCGCAACACCAGCAAGTCCTGCTATTCCGGCTTTAGCACCGATCTCTAAAAGTTGCTCTGCAACTTTTGTCCGGCAGGGGGCTGCTATGGCACACCCTCTGGCAATCAGACCCAGATTATTATTCTCAACCGTCGTCTTCCCGGCCAGCGCACTCTGTCCCTGAGTTGCGTGACCAGGATTTATTGAGTCGCTAATATTAGGGTGTGTCCCGTAACTATTTTTTGTACAATCTGGTATCTGTCTCACTATAGAAAGTCCTTTAGATATGGCTCGCTACGATTTCCCGGATGAGGCGTGGGCACTGATTTCTCCCATGCTACCACCTGAAAAAGCCTCTTCCAGAGGGGGACGCCCTTATTTTTCTCACAGACACGTCATGAATGGCATATTCTGGATCCTTTGTTCCGGTGCCCCATGGCGGGATTTACCTGAACGTTACGGCTGCTGGAAAACGATATATAACCGTTTTAACCGGTGGTCAAAAAGTGGCGTAATGAACAGTATTTTCAATAAATTACTTCAGATACTTGATGAAAAATCGTTAATTGACTGGGATGTCATCGCACTTGACGGAAGTAACATCAGGGCCCTGAAAGCGGCTGCGGGTGCAAAAAAAAATATCCCGATGACTCAGATGACCATGGGCTGGGTCGCTCACGCGGCGGCTTTGGCACCAAAATCCATCTGGCAACAGATGGTACAGGATTACCCTTAAGTTTCTGCCTGAGCGGTGGGCAGGCTCACGAAAGTCAGTACGCAAAACCCTTACTCAGACAAATCGGTGTTATTCGAAAAAGTGGTTGTCTGAAGTCGCGCCCCAAAGCTGTGCTGGCGGATAAAGGATACTCAGGCGGTAATCTTCGTATTTATTTAAAAACGAAGGGAATAAAGGCAGTTATTCCTTTCAAATCAAACGAAAAAGCAAGCCGTGATGGTCGTCGAACACTGGATCGTCAGTTATATAAAAAGCGCAATGTGGTGGAACGCTGCTTTGCAATACTGAAAGAAAACCGTCGAATAGCCACGCGCTCAGAAAAAACAGCCAGAAACTATCTGAGCATGCTAAAACTGGGGGCAATCAGGTTGTTTTTAAGGCGGTTGTTAGGTTAAGGGACACAGCCTAGCTATAATTTTTTTCACGCAAAATCTTGTTAAGACCCAAGGCAACAACTTCACATGATGGTTCATCAATATAGCCAAGCAACATAAATATTATTCCTTCGCGATCTATAACATCATTTACATTTCGAGGTGGATTAATTGAACTCAAATCATTATGCATGGAATCAAGTAAGAAGAAATATATATTTTCCCCTGAATTGATTAACTCCTGAAATATATTATCTTGATTTATGTGTATAAATCCAATGCCAGAAAGTTTAAGTCCATTTTGTCTTTTCTCTATAAAGTTTATCTTATCAACAATCTTTTCACTATTTACTCCGCGCTCTTTAAGTAATCCCCATGTTTTTTTATAATTGACAATTGCTGAATCTGGTTGCTCGGATGATAATTCAACCATTACGCCTATATAGGTAATCTTATTAAGCGATGATACATTTAATATCATTTCTTTTAAAAGTTTTTCTCCATATAGATTTCTTGAGCATCCTGGTAACTCCCAGCTTAAAGCAGAGATTCCTGTTCCAGATATAAAATATCTGGAACTGAAATTTGCAATTTCATTATTATATGAAATGTCTTCTGCATATCTTTTAACAATGTTAGTAATCATAATGATTCCCTTTAGCATCATTGAAGTGTGGCCCACGATTTTGGGAATTTCCCTCTCCAAAAAAATGACCGCTAGCATCGTCACGAATATAGACTTTTTGAGTTCCTCCACCAGATTTGGGAATATCAAATTCATAAATATAACCTGGTTGCGGGTTGCCACGTTTATCTACATTCGGATAAACTTTACTCGGGCTTTGGCTTGCAGGGATGCCTGATTTTCGCTTGGCTTCTTTAAAAGCACCAGCTCTGGCAGAACCCTCAGGAGCCATATTTGCTGGTCTATCACCTTCTGATAAATAAATAAAATCATCTTTATTATGTCCATCAGGAGCTGGAGTTACAGTGGTAGTACCACCGCTAACGGGTACACTATCTGTATTTCCGGTGTTTGTCACTCCTGGAACAGGAGCTTGATCATTTCCCGTATGATTAGGCGCATTGCCCGTTGCAGTCTGGTTGCCTCCCGTATGATTAGGCCCGGTATTAATCTGAATATCATTGTTTCCTGTATGCGAAGGTGCATACTTATCCTGTAGTGAATTCAGGTAGTTCCGGGTAATCTCATCATTACCTACCATTTCCAGAGTAATCAGATGATCCAGTTCCTCTGAGGTCATTTTGTCAGCAATGTCTTTAACCGCAACACCAGCAAGTCCTGCTATTCCGGCTTTAGCACCGATCTCTAAAAGTTGCTCTGCAACTTTTGTCCGGCAGGGGGCTGCTATGGCACACCCTCTGGCAATCAGACCCAGATTATTATTCTCAACCGTCGTCTTCCCGGCCTGCGCCCCGACTACCGCGGCAGCGGTGCTGTCACCAGCAATCCCGCCAGCAATACCTGCCGCCAGGGTTGCCATCGCGCTGATGGTCTGTTTGTCGGTTTCGCTCAGTTCACTGACTGGTTTGCCGTACATCTGCATCGCCAGTATACCGGTGAGTTCGCCCGTCGCGGCACCTGCAGCCCCCGCTAATGCACTCTGTCCCTGAAGCGAGGCGAGCACTGCATTGGCTACCGCATGAGCAGCGACTTTTGCCTCATCGTTGTTATCAATTCCGGCATGGTGGCCGATGATTTCAGCAATGTAGGGCGCGGCCGCCCCGGCAATCGCTGCGGTCACGCTACCGCCATTCAGCCCCTGCAGGGCTGCTGTGGTGGCCTGGATGGCCCGCTGATAACTGCCGCCGGTGCCCCATTTCTGCTGTTCGGCTTTATAGCCTTCTGTGTTCGCAAGCAGGGTGTTGTACCTCTCCCGGTCTTCAGCACTGGCTCCCGGTTCCGGCTCATAAATGCCTTTCCCCGCCAGCTCCAGCTTACCGGCCTGAGTGGCGCGGATATTACCTTCCACGCGACCAATATCCGCCAGCTGATTCCCGATATCACCGATAACCTGCGCCTGTTCGATTTTATCCTGTTCTTTCTCTTTATCAAAGATGGGACGAATACTGCCGTTGGCTTTCTCCGTGTCGTGGGAGATAGCGGCAATGTCCTGCCGCTGGTTCTCTTTGTCGCGGATGATAATACTGCCGTTACTGACCGCCGACTGGGTGGTGCCGTCCGCCTTGCCGTGGTCACTGAGGCCGTTCAGCAGGCTGCTGGCCATGTTGCCAGTAAACTGACTGCCAATGCTGCCGCCGGAGCTCATTCCGGCACTGCTGTGCTCGACATCATACTCTGCGCTGTTGTGCAGGCTGCCCCAGCCAAGGGTGCCGGTGTCAAGACGGTTTTTGTCTGTGGTGGAAGCAATCACCGCACCATTGAGCTGGGTGTGGCTGCCGACAGTGATGTCATAACCACCGTTACCGGCAAACAGGCCACTCTGCTCATTCACCGACAGAAAATCACTGTTCATCTTATCCCTGCTGGCACTGATGCTGCCGGAGCCGGACATCGAGCCCCAGGTAAAGGAGCCGCTGGCGCTGATGTTCTGCTGCTGGCTGTGATAGTGGTCGCTGTCCTGCTCACTGCTGATGGTCAGGTTATGGCCGATATCCGCCAGCAGGCGGTCACCGCTGAGCTGCGCCCCCTGCAGGGTGGTGTCGTTACCACTGTGCAGCGAGAGCTGATGACCGGCACCGATAATGGTCTCATCATGGGTGGTGCCGTTGCCGTGCTCACTGCCTTTGCCCGCGTTGACCCCGGCGGAGATGTGGATACCCCAGCCGCCGGAGCCGACACCGATACCAATCCCGAGGTTGCCGCCGCTGCTGTGGTTACTGCCGGTGAGCGAGGAGGCGTTCTGTGCCGACAGCAGGGTGATGTCGTGCTGTGCGTCGAGGGTGATGTCATGAGCAGCCTGCAGCTGGCTGCCTTCAGCCAGAATATTGCCTTTTCCGTCCTTTCCGCTGGCAATCACTGTCAGGTCATGCCCGGCCGTGAGGCTGCTGGTGGCAGCGGAATACTGCGTCTGCTGCTGGGTTGATTTGGATGACTGGCTGCCATAAGAGAGGCTGATGCCGATAGTGTTGTCGTTTTCGGCTGCCGCCCCCTGAGCTTCATCAAGGCGCACCGCCTGACTGGCCTGAATGGCAGAGAGCCCGCCTTTGACGGCATACAGCGCCTGGAGACGGTCATTATCCCGCCCCTTTGCCTGATTGACCGACTGCACAGTGTTACTGAGGGCAGTGCCCGCGCTGCCGGAGAGGGCGAGGGTCAGGCCGGAGGTGCGCTGTTCAACGGTGTGGGTCTGCTGGCTGTGTTCGGTGGCCGCAGTGAGGGCGACACTCTGCCCGCTGAGCACCATATCGTGACCGGCAATCAGCTCTGAGCCGTTCACCGTCAGCACATCCCCGGCATGGAGAATAACATCGCCCTGAGTGGCTCCGGCGGTGCTGCCGTGCTGAGTGAGGGTCTGGGCGCTGTCGGTGACTTTCTGGCTCTGGCTGCCGTAGGTCAGGCCGATGCCGCCACTGCCGGAGAGGCCGGAGTGTTTCTCTTCGGTCTGGTGAAATTCACTGCCGTGCTCCGCAGTCGTGGTCAGCGTCAGGTCATGCCCGGCGCTGATGGTGCCATCGTGGTTATCGTAGCTGTCCGTTGTTATAAACTTCCGCTGTATTGATAAAGTATTCAACATGAGAATTAACACGATAACGTTACATGGTGTTGTATTAATTTCCGGAGCTGTATCGCATTAATAAACTTCCACGATAAAAACAGCCCTGTGTTTTTATTCAGTACGGTATAATAGCGCACAGAGTAACCCGTTAACCGGAGCATGAGTTATAAAGAAAACTGTTCTGTTAAATTAGCGCGGTGTGAAGGTGTACCACCACCTTCACACCGCTGACCACAAACAACTAACCAGGAGTTGAATATGGCTAAGAGAGATGTTAAGCCAGAATCCGCTGTTGCCAAAACGAAATTTGCGACAGAAAGCAGTAAACCGCAAAAGCGCGGGCAGGCACGCAAAATTGAAACAGAAACATTGCAAAACTGTCCTGAATCAGAATTATCCTCCCCGCTGGCACGGATGGAGTTTTATGACCGGATGCGGGTCAATTATTTACCACTGTCGGGTGAGTGGTTTTCACGGGCGGGATTTATTCCCAATATGCCGGTAAAAATCAGGGTGATGCCGGACTGTATTGTTATCACCACGCAGAACAGCCGGGAATTATGGGGCTGCGCAGAAGGGCTGAGTGTGGTCAGTATTAATCAGGAAAAAGTGAAGCAGTGGCTGAAAAATTTTCCCGGCGCGCTGAATGATACCGGAGATATTCCGAAAATAAAGCGTGGCTACTGATATTACTGAAAATCATCTGTCAGAAGCGGAAACTCCCGGAAAGTGAACTTTCCGGGAAAAGTGTATATTCATCAATTTATTCAAATTGTTATGAGCACATAACCAGCTAAGCTGCTTATTAAAGCGATCAGGATGCAAACCGGTTTGTTGATGTCGATGGTTATGTTAAGTTTCATTGCTGGCGTATTTATGTCACGTTTTTTTTCAGTGAATATGATATTCAATGAAGGGTTAACTTTCATATAAATAGATTTTTTCCTTTAGATAGTGAATGGATACATAAATAGCTGACACAGATATGAAACATGTTTCAGAATGAATATTAGGCCAGAACTGATGTGGCAGGGGAAAATAATTACAGATTTACGAGCGGGTACGCAAAAACAGAGGAGATCGTGAAATTATCGTAACCATCCGGTAAACTCACATTAACAGATCGCCAGGATTATGGAAAACCTTCGTCAGGAGATGAAGTATTGGGGATGATATTACCTGATGAAATAATTAAGAAAATATGAGTTTACCGGATGGTTACCCCTGACTACCACTGTCAGGCCGTACTGGCAACCGTCAGGTAAAAATATCCCGATTCGGTGACCGGGATATTTCAGTAGTGGTACAGATTAACGAATATCGAATATCCAAAAGACCAAACCGGTGGGAATACCCAGCAGACTGATTTTTAGGATCGTAACGATCTCTGTTTTTCCAAAAGGAAACGGTTTATTAAAATCCCAAATAAACCATCCCTTTAGGAGATATGAAAAAAAACCTAAAAAAATTAATGCCATACACATTAGGAAACATATAAAAAACAATGTCCATATCGGTTTTTGGGGACTATTTAGTTTCATTTTTATCCCCAGATTTAGGTTTCTGTAAAACATCACCGGTTAACCCTGAAACAAAAGTATCTCCTAAATTCCCCATGATTGATGGTACAGAGCTTTGGGGGGCTGGTTTGGTTATTGTCCATACGCCAGTAGGAACCCATTCATATTGCTTTGATACTGGATTAAGAACCTTATCCATTGGTACTTTGATAACGTTACCTACTGCATAACCAGCAGAAGCACCAGCCTTGCCCACTAATGCCGCCATAAATGGATCATTACCGCTGATTTCTGCCTGGTAATAACCACCTGCGGCATTCCATGTCACCGTTGGATTATAACCTTTACCTGCTGTTATTCCTCCGACAACTACAGACCCGATTAGGTCTGAAAGTTTTACTTCTCCGGTTGTACCATACTGTATACCTGCACTTAATCCGGCACCTACACCAACCGCAATAAGCTGCTCTTTGGTATTATTGACCGCATTAGTAAGGATCGCTTTTCCACCCATGACCAGCACCGGCCATGATGTCGGATCGCTAACAACAGATAATACACGATCTCCTTGTGTTATATTATCATTCAGAAATTTCAGATCAGTGCTATTGAGATAGTTTACCAATGCGGCTGCATCAGGATCTTTCAGTTTTTCATCCAGCCTTATTTGTAATGGATTTGCATCATTTGCAACATTCGTTGCCCCCTGGATTAACTCCTCCCAGCTCACACAGGTAACACCACCACCAGTACAGGCCTCAGTCAGCTCTTTACTTTTCTTGTTACTGATTTCAAGGTATTTCTCAACAACCTTCTGACAATCACCGCCCGAGGCTTTACAGTCAGATAGCTCTTTATCAAGCGCTCTGGCTTCTGTGCTGTTCAGGAAGTTATTCTCAACCGTCGTCTTCCCGGCCTGCGCACCGACTACTGCGGCAGCGGTGCTGTCCCCGGCTATCCCGCCCGCAATTCCTGCCGCCAGGGTTGCCATTGCGCTGATGGTCTGCTTATCAGTTTCGCTCAGTTCACTGACTGGTTTGCCGTACATCTGCATCGCCAGTATACCGGTGAGTTCGCCCGTCGCGGCACCTGCAGCCCCCGCTAATGCACTCTGTCCCTGAAGCGAGGCGAGCACTGCATTGGCTACCGCATGAGCAGCGACTTTTGCCTCATCGTTGTTATCAATTCCGGCATGGTGGCCGATGATTTCAGCAATGTAAGGCGCGGCCGCTCCGGCAATGGCTGCGGTCACGCTACCGCCATTCAGCCCCTGCAGGGCTGCGGTAGTGGCCTGGATGGCCTGCTGATAACTGCCGCCGGTGCCCCATTTCTGCTGTTCGGTTTTATAGCCTTCTGTGTTCGCAAGCAGGGTGTTGTACTTCTCCCGGTCTTCAGCACTGGCCCCCGGCCCCGGCTCATGAATGCCTTTTCCCTCCAGCTCCAGCTTACCGGCCTGAGTGGCGCGGATATTACCTTCCACGCGACCAATATCCGCCAGCTGATTCCCGATATCACCAATAACCTGCGCCTGTTCGATTTTATCCTGTTCTTTCTCTTTATCAAAGATAGGACGAATACTGCCGTTGGCTTTCTCCGTGTCGCGGGAGATAGTGGCAATGTCCTGCCGCTGGTTCTCTTTGTCGCGGATGATAATACTGCCGTTACTGACCGCCGACTGGGTGGTGCCGTCCGCCTTGCCGTGGTCACTGAGGCCGTTCAGCAGGCTGCTGGCCATGTTGCCAGTAAACTGACTGCCAATGCTGCCGCCGGAGCTCATTCCGGCACTGCTGTGCTCGACATCATACTCTGCGCTGTTGTGCAGGCTGCCCCAGCCAAGGGTGCCGGTGTCAAGACGGTTTTTGTCGGCAGGGGCGGTGGAGGCTACCACCGCACCATTAAGCTGGCTGTGGCTGCCGACAGTGATGTCATAACCACCATTACCGGCAAACAGGCCACTCTGTTCATTCACCGACAGAAAATCACTGTTCATCTTGTCCCTGCTGGCACTGATGCTGCCGGAGCCGGACATTGAGCCCCAGGTGAAGGAGCCGCTGGCGCTGATGTTCTGCTGCTGACTGTGATAGTGGTCGCTGTCCTGCTCGCTGGAGATGGTCAGGTTATGGCCGATATCCGCCAGCAGGCGGTCACCGCTGAGCTGCGCCCCCTGCAGGGTGGTGTCGTTGCCGCTGTGCAGGCTGAGCTGATGACCGGCACCGATAATAGTCTCATCATGGGTGGTGCCATTGCCGCGCTCACTGCCTTTGCCCGCGTTGACCCCGGCGGAGATGTGGATACCCCAGCCTCCGGAGCCGACACCGATAATTGACAGATCGCCAGGATTATGGAGGACGTTCGTTGGAAGATGATATTACCTGATGAAATAATTAAGAAAATATGAATTTACCGGATGGTTACGATAATAAAAGAGAAACCCCGACTCAGACTAAATCGGGGTTTTATTTAACGCAGGATTGTAGTTAACAATCCTGATTATTCTGGCTTTTACAGACGGATCATCCGTATTTCCTGTAGTGTTTAAAGTAAATCCACCAGTTACCGACTGCAACTATGCATCCAGTAAAAGAAGCCGCCTTAATATATTTTATTAAATCATGAGAATCCATTTCAAATGGCACATTGTAAAAAATAAGAAAAAACAATCCGGTGGCTATAAATACAATTACAATCATAATATTTGAATACAGGATATTAGTAAATAAAAAAGGATGAATAGTAAATTTTTTGATCTCATGCCTTATTACTATGCTGTATGTAATCATGACAAAGAATCCCCGATTCGGGCTGAATCGGGACTTTACTTAATGTAGGATTATAAAGCAGAATATTATATTATAGAGTGATCATATTTTCTTCCTTTGATGTTTATAATATAACCAAAAATAACCAGATCCTGAAAGGACTCCACAAAAAAGACCTGTTTTTATTGCTTTCATAAAATGAATGTTCGAAAGGTTAAATTGACCATCATAATATAATGAACAAAAGAATTCGGTTATAATCTGAACAAGCATGAACCATAATGGAAAAATGATCATAAGAGCTATATTAAGATATAAAAACACTATCAAAAAATAGAACCTGTTTTTCATTTCTTTATTTCCTTATGTTCTGATGTCCATTTCCCAGCCTGATCGTTTGTAAGTTCAGTTGTACCAGAGCCGAACATATTGCCAACAACTCCAGGTAATGAATCAATCGGCAAAGGCTTAGATATCCCCATCCCTATATCAGTCCAGAGCCAGTCTTTCCAGGGCTTCATTGGGTTATAGTGTAGATCAAGCGGGTACTGTACCAGTTTGCCTGCTCCATAACCAAAACCAGCCGCAGCGCCGCTAAGTAAGCCCCCTTTCAGTGGGTCATCTCCTTTAATCGTACTGGATATGCCGTCACTCACTACATTAATGTTTACAGTGCCCATCAGCCCGGCACTGATCTTCCGAAGATAAATTAACTTACCTCTGTAATTATAATATTATTAATTTTATTCATAATTAACATATCTGCTGGAGGTAATGTTTTAATTAATTTCTCTATTGTGCCTTTAGGGAAGCGATTTTCTATGAAGCTATTTTCAAAGTCTAAAGTATAAATCAAACGTTCTTCATTATAATCAAAACCCAACCAAAAATTACAACCATAATCATATAACTCAGCAACATTCAATGGTATTAAATTTTGAGGCTCCCCTTCTGAAAAATCCATATTTTCTATGGAAATATTACCAATATCTTGGGTTGTCTTTTTTAGACCCTCCTCTAAACTTTCTTTTAACGAAGATATTACAATGTAAAGATCTATAGTCACTCCTTTTCCGGGGATAAGCACATCATTAATAATGAAGTTAAATAATCCACTAGGTGAACACAAAGTATCAATCTGTTCAATTTGTATGGCAATTTGATAAGGATTACCTATTATCATTTTATTTTCCATCCTTCTTGCTTGTGTAGTTGAGCTTTAGTTTTATTATCTAATTGCATAGGATTTCTTAAATCTCCTGTGCTACCTGACCAATGATATACCCCTGTATTATCGGGGAAGAATCGATGGATAGAACCGTCATTTCCCATACTATAACGTGCTTTGTTACCATCAATTGATACTGAATTTCCAAAAAGATCCAAGGAATTTCTTGGCTCAATACCTGCATTAGGTCTGAAACCTTGTGCGCCAGGGGTATGTTTAGAATTCGATTCTACCTTTAGTCCATTACTGGCCGTAGTGACCTCTGGTATTGGTAATCTGGAGTCATATCCTGCGCTATCCATATGTGTTGGTAATGCCGGAGTGTCATCTGTATTCCCGGTGTGATTAGGGGATTGAGAGACAGGCAATGGATTATTACTACCAGTATGATTCGGTCCGGTATCAGTTAAATTGTCGGTGTTCCCCGTATGATTAGGCGCATTGCCCGTTGCAGTCTGGTTGCCTCCCGTATGATTAGGCCCGGTATTAATCTGAATATCATTGTTTCCTGTATGCGAAGGTGCATACTTATCCTGTAGTGAATTCAGGTAGTTCCGGGTAATCTCATCATTACCTACCATTTCCAGAGTAATCAGATGATCCAGTTCCTCTGAGGTCATTTTGTCAGCAATGTCTTTAACCGCAACACCAGCAAGTCCTGCTATTCCGGCTTTAGCACCGATCTCTAAAAGTTGCTCTGCAACTTTTGTCCGGCAGGGGGCTGCTATGGCACACCCTCTGGCAATCAGACCCAGATTATTATTCTCAACCGTGGTCTTCCCGGCCTGCGCCCCGGCTACTGCGGCAGCAGTGCTGTCCCCAGCTATCCCGCCTGCAATACCTGCCGCCAGAGTCGCCATCGCACTGATGGTCTGCTTATCAGTTTCGCTCAGTTCACTGACTGGTTTGTCGTACATCTGCATCGCCAGTATACCGGCGAGTTCGCCGGTTGCGGCACCCGCAGCCCCGGCCAGCGCACTCTGTCCCTGCAGCGAGGCCAGTACCGCATTCGCCACCGCATGGGCGGCGACTTTTGCCTCGTCATTGTTATCAATCCCGGAATGGTGGCCGATGATTTCAGCAATGTAGGGCGCGGCCGCTCCGGCAATCGCTGCGGTCACGCTACCGCCATTCAGCCCCTGCAGGGCTGCTGTGGTGGCCTGGATGGCCTGCTGATAACTGCCGCCGGTGCCCCATTTCTGCTGTTCGGCTTTATAGCCTTCTGTGTTCGCAAGCAGGGTGTTGTACCTCTCCCGGTCTTCAGCACTGGCCCCCGGTTCCGGCTCATGAATGCCTTTTCCCGCCAGCTCAAGCTTACCGGCCTGAGTGGCGCGGATATTACCTTCCGTGCGACCAATATCCGCCAGCTGATTACCGATATCGCCGATAACCTGCGCCTGTTCGATTTTATCCTGTTCTTTCTCTTTATCAAAGATAGGACGAATGCTGCCGTTGGCTTTCTCCGTGTCGTGGGAGATAGTGGCAATGTCCTGCCGCTGGTTCTCTTTGTCCCGGATAATCAGTGTTCCGTTACTGACCGCAGACTGGGTGGTGCCGTCCGCCTTGCCGTGGTCACTGAGGCCGTTCAGCAGGCTGCTGGCCATGTTGCCAGTAAACTGACTGCCAATGCTGCCGCCGGAGCTCATTCCGGCACTGCTGTGCTCGACATCATACTCTGCGCTGTTGTGCAGGCTGCCCCAGCCGAGAGTGCCGGTGTCGAGGCGGTTTTTATCAGCGGAGGCCGTGGAGGCTATCACCGCACCATTGAGCTGGCTGTGGCTGCCGACAGTAATGTCATAACCACCGTTTCCGGCAAACAGGCCACTCTGTTCATTCACCGACAGAAAATCACTGTTCATCTTATCCCTGCTGGCACTGATGCTGCCGGAGCCGGACATTGAGCCCCAGGTGAAGGAGCCGCTGGCGCTGATGTTCTGCTGCTGGCTGTGATAGTGGTCGCTGTCCTGCTCACTGGAGATGGTCAGGTTATGGCCGATATCCGCCAGCAGGCGGTCACCGCTGAGCTGCGCCCCCTGCAGGGTGGTGTCGTTGCCGCTGTGCAGCGAGAGCTGATGACCGGCTCCGATAATGGTCTCATCATGGGTGGTGCCGTTGCCGCGCTCACTGCCTTTGCCCGCGTTGACCCCGGCGGAGATGTGGATACCCCAGCCGCCGGAGCCGACACCGATACCAATCCCGAGGTTGCCGCCGCTGCTGTGGTTACTGCCGGTGAGCGAGGAGGCGTTCTGTGCTGACAGCAGGGTGATGTCGTGCTGTGCGTCGAGGGTGATATCGTGGGTGGCCTGCAGCTGGCTGCCTTCGGCCAGAATATTGCCTTTTCCGTCCTTTCCACTGGCAATCACTGTCAGGTCATGCCCGGCCGTGAGGCTGCTGGTGGCCGCCGAATACTGCGTCTGCTGCTGGGTTGATTTGGATGACTGGCTGCCATAAGAGAGGCTGATGCCGACAGTGTTATCGTTTTCGGGCGCAGCGCCCTGAGCTTCATCAAGGCGCACCGCCTGACTGGCCTGAATGGCAGAGAGCCCGCCTTTGACGGCATACAGCGCCTGGAGACGGTCATTATCCCGCCCCTTTGCCTGATTGACCGACTGCACAGTGTTACTGAGGGCAGTGCCCGCGCTGCCGGAGAGGGCGAGGGTCAGGCCGGAGGTGCGCTGCTCGACGCTGTGGGTCTGCTGGCTGTGTTCGGTGGCCGCAGTGAGGGCGACACTCTGCCCGCTGAGCACCATATCGTGACCGGCAATCAGCTCTGAGCCGTTCACCGTCAGCACATTCCCGGCATGGAGAATAACATCGCCCTGAGTGGCTCCGGCGGTGCTGCCGTGCTGGGTAAGGGTCTGGGCGCTGTCGGTGACTTTCTGGCTCTGGCTGCCGTAGGTCAGGCCGATGCCGCCACTGCCGGAGAGGCCGGAGTGCTTCTCTTCGGTCTGGTGAAATTCACTGCCGTGCTCCGCAGTCGTGGTCAGCGTCAGGTCATGCCCGGCGCTGATGGTGCCATCGTGGTTATCGTAGCTGTCCGTTGTTATAAACTTCCGCTGTATTGATAAAGTATTCAACATGAGAATTAACACGATAACGTTACATGGTGTTGTATTAATTTCCGGAGCTGTATCGCATTAATAAACTTCCACGATAAAAACAGCCCTGTGTTTTTATTCAGTGCGGTATAATAGCGCACAGAGCAACCCGTTAACCGGAGCATGAGTTATAAAGAAAACTGTTCTGTTAAATTAGCGCGGTGTGAAGGTGTACCACCACCTTCACACCGCTGACCACAAACAACTAACCAGGAGTTGAATATGGCTAAGAGAGATGTTAAGCCAGAATCCGCTGTTGCCAAAACGAAATTTGCGACAGAAAGCAGTAAACCGCAAAAGCGCGGGCAGGCACGCAAAATTGAAACAGAAACATTGCAAAACTGTCCTGAATCAGAATTATCCTCCCCGCTGGCACGGATGGAGTTTTATGACCGGATGCGGGTCAATTATTTACCACTGTCGGGTGAGTGGTTTTCACGGGCGGGATTTATTCCCAATATGCCGGTAAAAATCAGGGTGATGCCGGACTGTATTGTTATCACCACCCAGAACAGCCGGGAATTATGGGGCTGCGCAGAAGGGCTGAGTGTGGTCAGTATTAATCAGGAAAAAGTGAAGCAGTGGCTGAAAAACTTTCCCGGCGCGCTGAATGATACCGGAGATATTCCGAAAATAAAGCGTGGCTACTGATATTACTGAAAATCATCTGTCAGAAGCGGAAACTCCCGGAAAGTGAACTTTCCGGGAAAAGTGTATATTCATCAATTTATTCAAATTGTTATGAGCACATAACCAGCTAAGCTGCTTATTAAAGCGATCAGGATGCAAACCGGTTTGTTGATGTCGATGGTTATGTTAAGTTTCATTGCTGGCGTATTTATGTCACGTTTTTTTTCAGTGAATATTATATTCAATGAAGGGTTAACTTTCATATAAATAGATTTTTTCCTTTAGATAATGAATGGATACATAAATAGCTGACACAGATATGAAACATGTTTCAGAATGAATATTAGGCCAGAACTGATGTGGCAGGGGAAAATAATTGCAGAATTACGAGCGGGTACGCAAAAACAGAAAAGATCGTGGATTTATTGTAACCATCCGGTAAACTCACATTGACAGATCGCCAGGATTATGGAAAACCTTCGTCAGGAGATGAAGTATTGGGGATGATATTACCTGATGAAATAATTAAGAAAATATGAGTTTGCCGGATGGTTACAATCCAAAGAACTCCCGGTTCGAGCTGAACCGGGAGAGAGACTTATTTAGAATTAGGTGGCGGTGATTTTTTAGTCCTGAACTTATCTATTAAATTAAATACTATTGTGGCTAATGTGATAGCCGTGCCTGATATACAGCTAAATACCAACATCCTTTTCACATGATAAAGTGGGAAAAACAAATAATCTTTTGTGAAAAAGATAAACAAAGACCCAATACCTAGAAGAATAAATCCAAGCAAGGCACAAAAAATGCATGAATATATTAACAATTTAATATAGGAAATCATTTTTTATCCTTTTGTTGCGAGTTATTGTAGGGGAGTTGTTTATCATTGATCCCATCTTTAATCTGTCCACCAAGAACTGCACTACCAAAAGAACCTGTATAATCAATAATAAATCCAGGCAAAACTTTACCCGTTGCTGAATGTATAATGCCTGGTGCATATTTTCCAAATACGCCACCCGCCAGGGAACTTATAGCTGCACGGGATCATTAAAATTTTCCCGCACTTGAGTGCGGGATTTAAAATCTTTAATTTCTTTTATTACACCAGAATAAAACCCATATTCCTGTGTTACATAACAGAGAACAACAGACACCTATTTTAAAAGACTTTACAATATCCATATAAGAAAACAGGAAATCACCTCCAATTAAATAAAAAGCAAAAACCCTCGCAATAAAAAACATCACTATCGCCATAAAGAATATGGTAAAGAACCATATCAATAAACTTATTAAAAAACGCAGAAGAAGTGATTGATAATTCATCATTCCTTCTCCTTGTGAGTTTTAATCTGTTCTTGAATTATCACCAGTATACCGGTGAGTTCTCCCGTCGCTGCACCAGACGTACCGGCTAGTGCATTCTGTTCCTGTAGGGAAGCCAGTATGGGAGCGGTACTGGCTTTCCCAGTCAAAAATTACACCATTATGCCATGTTTATCATTTGTATCTTTTTCTGGAAAAATAGGGGATCAAATAGATCCCGATCCCACCAACACTGCCTCCTGCTAATCCTACTTTAATACTAATCTTCATAATTTCAATAAAAGGTATATTGAAACTTCTGAACTCAAGAGAATAAATTAGAATACGGCTAATAAAAACCCCGATAGTAACAACAAAAATAACTATTAATATGGTAATCATTAATCTAATGAGGTTATTCATTATTTCACCTCATTTTTTTGTGAATCAATAAGTTTAGGCCCCTCCTGGCCAATGCTCTCCGTTACCCCAGAGGCGATAATATTTCCTATTACTGCAGGGCGAGGGTCTAAAGGCATTGGTTTACTTATTCCTAAACCTATATCCACCCACTCCCAGTTTTTCCAGTTCGGATTAAGTACATTATTAAGAGGAGTTTTTACAGCCTGTCCCAATCCATATCCAATGCCAGCAGAGCCACCACTTATTAATGCTCCCCATAAAGGATCATCCCCTTTAATGTAGCTTGAAGTAGCCCCTCCTGCTGCATTCCAGCCTATTGTTCCTATAAAGCCAGTCTCACTGGTAGCCGCTCCTACCCAGCTTGCTATGACTACATCGGTATAATTTATTTCACCATTGGCAACATACTGAATCAGAGAATTGGCACCGCCACCAATAACGGCAGTAACAATGGCACCGGATGGCAGGGTTGCGAGGCCTGTGGTTCCTGCAATATCTACGGACACAACCAGATTTCCCTTAGCAACATCCCCGGCAAGTTTAGCCTTACAGGTTTCATCACAGTCCGGTGTGTTCCCCAGCAACAAGCCTAAGCCTCCACCGGCCATTGCTCCCAGCGCATTATTCTCAACCGTCGTCTTCCCGGCCTGCGCCCCGACTACTGCGGCAGCGGTGCTGTCTCCGGCTATCCCGCCCGCAATCCCTGCCGCCAGAGTCGCCATCGCGCTGATGGTCTGTTTGTCGGTTTCGCTCAGTTCACTGACTGGTTTGTCGTACATCTGCATCGCCAGTATACCGGCGAGTTCGCCGGTTGCGGCACCCGCAGCCCCGGCCAGCGCACTCTGTCCCTGGAGCGAGGCCAGTACCGCATTCGCCACCGCATGGGCGGCGACTTTTGCCTCGTCATTGTTATCAATCCCGGCATGGTGGCCGATGATTTCAGCAATGTAGGGCGCAGCTGCCCCGGCAATCGCTGCGGTCACGCTACCGCCATTCAGCCCCTGCAGGGCTGCGGTAGTGGCCTGGATGGCCTGCTGATAACTGCCGCCGGTGCCCCATTTCTGCTGTTCGGCTTTATAGCCTTCTGTGTTCGCAAGCAGGGTGTTGTACCTCTCCCGGTCTTCAGCACTGGCTCCCGGTTCCGGCTCATAAATGCCTTTTCCCGCCAGCTCCAGCTTACCGGCCTGAGTGGCGCGGATATTGCCTTCCGTGCGGCCGATATCAGCCAGCTGATTCCCGATATCGCCGATAACCTGCGCCTGTTCGATTTTATCCTGTTCTTTCTCTTTATCAAAGATAGGACGAATGCTGCCGTTGGCTTTCTCCGTGTCGTGGGAGAGGCCGGCAATATCCTGCTGCTGGTGGTCTTTATCCCGGATAATCAGTGTTCCGTTACTGACCGCAGACTGGGTGGTGCCGTCCGCCTTGCCGTGGTCACTGAGGCCGTTCAGCAGGCTGCTGGCCATGTTGCCAGAAAACTGACTGCCAATGCTGCCGCCGGAGCTCATTCCGGCACTGCTGTGCTCGACATCATACTCTGCGCTGTTGTGCAGGCTGCCCCAGCCGAGGGTGCCGGTGTCGAGACGGTTTTTGTCTGTGGTGGAAGCAATCACCGCACCATTGAGCTGGCTGTGGCTGCCGACAGTAATGTCATAACCACCGTTTCCGGCAAACAGGCCACTCTGTTCATTCACCGACAGAAAATCACTGTTCATCTTATCCCTGCTGGCACTGATGCTGCCGGAACCGGACATTGAGCCCCAGGTGAAGGAGCCGCTGGCGCTGATGTTCTGCTGCTGGCTGTGATAGTGGTCGCTGTCCTGTTCGCTGGAGATGGTCAGGTTATGGCCGATATCCGCCAGCAGGCGGTCACCGCTGAGCTGCGCCCCCTGCAGGGTGGTGTCGTTACCGCTGTGCAGCGAGAGCTGATGACCAGCACCGATAATGGTCTCATCATGGGTGGTGCCGTTGCCGCGCTCACTGCCTTTGCCCGCGTTGACCCCGGCGGAGATGTGGATACCCCAGCCGCCGGAGCCGACACCGATACCAATCCCGAGGTTGCCGCCGCTGCTGTGGTTACTGCCGGTGAGCGAGGAGGCGTTCTGTGCTGACAGCAGGGTGATGTCGTGCTGTGCGTCGAGGGTGATATCGTGGGCGGCCTGCAGCTGGCTGCCTTCAGCCAGAATATTGCCTTTTCCGTCCTGACCACTGGCAATCACTGTCAGGTCATGCCCGGCCGTGAGGCTGCTGGTGGCGGCCGAATACTGCGTCTGCTGCTGGGTTGATTTGGATGACTGGCTGCCATAAGAGAGGCTGATGCCGATAGTATTGTCGTTTTCGGCTGCCGCCCCCTGAGCTTCATCAAGGCGCACCGCCTGACTGGCCTGAATGGCAGAGAGGCCGCCTTTGACGGCATACAGCGCCTGGAGACGGTCATTATCCCGCCCCTTTGCCTGATTGACCGACTGCACAGTGTTACTGAGGGCAGTGCCCGCGCTGCCGGAGAGGGCGAGGGTCAGGCCGGAGGTGCGCTGTTCAACGCTGTGGGTCTGCTGGCTGTGTTCGGTGGCGGCAGTGAGGGCGACACTCTGCCCGCTGAGCACCATATCGTGCCCGGCAATCAGCTCTGAGCCGTTAACTGTCAGCACATCCCCGGCATGGAGAATAACATCGCCCTGAGTGGCTCCGGCGGTGCTGCCGTGCTGAGTGAGGGTCTGGGCGCTGTCGGTGACTTTCTGGCTCTGGCTGCCGTAGGTCAGGCCGATGCCGCCACTGCCGGAGAGGCCGGAGTGCTTCTCTTCGGTCTGGTGAAATTCACTGCCGTGCTCCGCAGTCGTGGTCAGCGTCAGGTCATGCCCGGCGCTGAGGTACAGCTGATGTTCAGCGACCGCGTCACTGCCGGTAAAGGTCAGGTCATGTCCGGCCTGGACGGTAACGGTGTCGCCGGAGAGCAGGGTGCCCTGAGCCTGCTGCTGATGCAGAAGGTCGACGGTAGTGGTGGTGGTGGACGAGAAAGCGCCGTTGCTGCCGCTGTGGCGCTGATGCTCTTCATAGTCGGTGGTATTAATACCGGCCTCAAGGCGGATATCATTGCCCGCCGCAATACCGAGGTTTTGTCCGGCACTGACCGTGGCCGCCGTGGCACTGATGTCATGTCCGGCCTGCAGGGTGAGACGTCCGCCGCCACTGATGGTACTGCCGTTCTGCTGCGTGTCGGTACTGCTCAGCCAGTTATCCTTGTCCCATACCAGATGGTCACGGGCAGAGGTGGTGACGGTGTTGAGGATAAGGTCATGACCGGCAGTCAGCCAGCTCTGGCTGTTGCTGGCCTGGTTGTTCACCTCAGCGGCGGTCAGGGTGATATCGCGCCCGGCGGCGAGCTGCAGCCATCCGCCATCACCGGTAACCTGGATGCCGCTGGTGCGCTGAATGGTGGTACGGTCGTAACTGTTGCTGCCGTCCTGGCGCGAGGCGCTGACGGTGGGCGAGGTGAGGGTGATGTCACGTCCGGCCGCCGCCAGCAGGCTGTGGGTGGCGCTGAGCAGGCCACCGGTGCTGATGATATCGGTGCGCGCCTGCAGGCTGACATCCGCGCCGTGCACCGTGCCCGCCTGATTTATCAGGTTATCGGCCGTCAGGCGCACCTGCTGGCCGGAAATCGTGCCGTGGTTAAGCAGGTCGCCGGAGAGATTGAGGGTCACCTCGCGGCCTGCCAGCAGTGCCCCGGCACCGTCAGGGGCATCGGGGTTCACCCGGGCATAGACCTGGGGCACCTGAACGGTCTGCCAGCTGCCGTCGGGGAGCTGCACCGGGGTGTCGACCAGCCAGAGGATATCGTGGGTCAGCAGCCGCATCTGGGCCGGGCTGAGCGCCACGCCAGGTATCAGGTCATACTGCTGGCCAAAGGCGATACCGGCATCCATCAGCCCCTTAAACTGGGCCTCATCACTGCGGTAGTCGCCGAGATAGCGCCCGCCGGTAAGGGCGATAACCTGCTCGCGCACCAGCCGCTGTTCATAAAAGCCGTCGCCGAGGCGTTTATGGATGTTTGCCGGGTCCTGGGCAAAGGCGTTCTGCATATAATCGGTGCCGAGCCATTTTTTACGGTCGGTAAAGCGCGGGTCGGTCTCTACCAGGTACGGCGCCTGGACATCCGGATGCGTGACAAACAGGCTGTTGTCCGGCAGCTGCGTGCTGGCACCGCTGACCTTAATCACCGTCACCGTGTCACTGCTGACGCCGCCACTGCTGAGCGCCACCTCGAAGGTCTGGCCGGGGAGTAGCACCACCGGCTGCTCTGGCGGCCTCTCAGCGGCAGCGGTGGCCGTGCTGAGCTCAGGCCGCGGGATATCCGCTATCGGACGGGCGAGGGTGGCCGGGTCAGCGACCGTCAGCCCGGCACTGACTGCGCCAGTGAGCGCACTGACGGAAGGCGCGTCAGTCTGGGTTAATGCCGTGAGCTGCAGGCCGCTGCCAGTGGCGGTGCTGTTGCCCTCCAGCCGTCCGGGGTGGAGGGTGATGCTGTCGATGACCACCGGTGGCTGATAACGCTCGCGATCGCGCTTCTGCTGATCATGGCCTTTTTGCTGCTTACGCCAGAAGTGGGTGACGGTGCCGCTGTCGGTGATCCGGCGCTGGCCTTCGGGCATGATATTGTCGATGGTGGTGGCCACGATATCGAGCGCACTGCCGGCGACAATCTGGCTCTTGTCATTCAGCACCTGCATGGCCTGAATGGCGAGACGGCCACCGGCGAGGATTTTGCCGGGATCGCTCTCTTTAATCTGCTCCTCTTCGATGGTGCGGGTGTACTGATATTCGTAGAAGTTATCATGGCCGGAGCCATGTTTATCCGGGGTGTTGAGGTTGAGCAGCCCGTCAGAGGAGTTATGGTCAACATACACGCCGTCCGTGTCGGCATCCCAGCGGATGGAGGAGCCCCGGTGGCGGTATTCGTGATGCGTCTCCTGAGAGACGGTGACGATTTCGGTGCTGAAATGGTCGTTGATGTTGTTGAGGGTATTGACGCCGAGCGCCATCTCTCCGGCAGACTCGATGGTGGCGCTGTGGTTATTCAGCACGCTGGCCTGACCGCTGGCGTGATCGTAGTTATCGAGGCTGCCGCCCAGTGCCAGTGCGCCGCCGCTGTAAATCAGCGCGTGATCACGGTTACTGAGCGTGGTGGTGGCGATATCCAGCCGCTCACGGGCAGCGAGGGTGGCGGCGGTGCCGTTTTCTGCCAGATTGTTAAGGGTGGTGGTGAACGTCGCCAGGTTGTCGCCGTAAATCCGCCCGCTGCCACTGTTGGTCAGGGTGGAGGCCTGTAAACGGGTGTTGTGGCCGTCAATGATGCCCTGATTGTTCAGGGTGTCGCTGACCGTCAGGCGGGTGTTATCACCGCTGATCTCGCCGCTGGCCTGATTGCTGAGGCTGTCTGCGCTGAGGGTCAGCAGGCCGCCCGCCAGCAGTTTACCGCTGTTGGTGATCTGTGCCTGGCTGGTGAGGCTCAGTGCGTCGCCCGCGATGATCTCCCCCTGGTTGTCGAGCCGCTGGCGGCTGTTCAGGGTAAGGCTGCCGACTGAGAGTAAGCGGCCGTCGCCACTGATCCGGTCAGCGCTGAGGGTCAGCTGCTGGCCCGCTCCCACGGTGCCGCCGCTGTTGCGCAGATCCAGCGCCGTTCCCTGCAGCTGCAGGGCATGACCGGCGCTGAGGGCGCCATCGCGGTTATCGAGGGTGCCTTCGCTGGTCAGGCTGAGGTCTTCTGCCGCCAGCAGCGAGCCGTTATGGTTATCCAGCGCACCGCTGTTGATCACCAGCTGCTGCCCCTCAATCCCCTTGTCCGCCTGGCGGGTGTCGCTATTGTACAGGGAGGCGGCACTGAGGATCACCCTTGCGCCGCTGCGCAGCAGGCCGAGGGTGTTATCAATGATCCCCTGCAGGGCATCAATGCGCAGATCGCCGACACTCTGGATTTGTCCGTGCTGGTTAGAGAGCTGGCCGGTGGTCAGGGTGGTGCGCTGTTCACTCACCACCCGGCCACCATCGCGGTTGTCCAGCGCACTGACGGTAAGGGTGACATCGCCTTTTGCCCCCAGGGTGCCCTGCTGATTGTTCAGTGCGCCGCCGCTCAGCTGCAGGGCGGCGAGGCTGTTGATGGTGCCGCCCTGATTGTTCAGTGACTGACCATCGGTGTCAATCACCACGCCGCTGCCCTGGATCAGCCCGCCGTGGTTATCGCTGTCGCGGTGGCTGGTGAGCTGCAGACCCTCCCGGGACACCAGGGTGCCGCTGACATTGCTGAAATCATTCGTCGTCAGCGTCGCCTGATGCTGGCTGAGCAGCAGGCCACGGTCATTGTTCAGTTGGGTGAGCGCGAGGGTCATTTTCCCCTGGCTGGTGATCCCCCCGTGATCGCCGCTGTCCTGGTTACGCAGGGTGTCGAGCAGCATCAGCAGGTCACCGCCGCTCTGCAGCAGACCACCGTTGCTGTTGTCCACGCTCTGGCCGTAAAGGGAGAGCGGGCCACGGGCGGCAAGCTGCCCCGCGCGGTTATCGGTGCGGGTGACGTTCAGCACGGCGGCACCATCGCCCGCCATCACCCCCTGACGGTTATCGAGCGCCGCTGCGGTCAGCGCCAGGGTATGACCACTGCTGACGCTGCCGTGCTGATTATCAAGCGTATCGGCGAGGGTCAGCGTCAGTTGCCCTTCGCTGGAGAGTATCCCGCTGCGGTTATCCAGCGACTGCGCGTCGATCTGACTGTTACCGGCAGCGAGAGTCTGGCCATTGCTGTTGTCCAGCGCACCACTGCTGAGGGTCATGCTGCCGAGGCTTATCAGGCCACCGCTGGTGCGGGTATCGTGGTTATCGAGCGCCTGACTCCGGGTGTTGAGGATCAGATCACCGGCTGACTGTATCCGCCCGCGCTGGTTGTTCAGCCCGTCGCTGGTCAGGCGTGCGGCACCGCTGGCGATGATTTTGCCGTCATGGTTATCCAGCGCGCCCGCGCTGACCGTCATATCCTGTGCCGCCTGGATCAGCCCCTCGCTGTTATCGAGCTCGCCGCTGGCCGTCAGCTGCAGTGCGCTACTGCTGACCAGCGCGCCTCCCGCACTGTGCAGTGCCGCACTGGTCACCGACAGGTCGCCGTGCGCTGCCAGCAGCAACCCGTGGCGGTTATCCAGCTCACCGCCGGAGAGGGTCAGCGCACCGCCCGCCAGCAGACCGCCGCTGTCACGGGTATCGCGGTTACTGACTCTGTGGCCGTGGCTGTTCAGCTGCATATTGCCACCGGCCTGGATCAGCCCCTGGTCATTATTCACCTCGCCCTGAGTGCTGAGGTTCAGCGTGGCGGCACTCACTATCTGGCCGTGCTGGTTGTCCAGCGCTTCACTGGTGAGAGTGGCGTCACCGGCGGCGGTCAGGTGCCCCCCGGTGTTATCCAGCACGCCACTGCTCAGCTGCAGCATGCCACGGGCATCGATGCCGCCATCGCTGGTGCTGTCGCGGTTGCTCAGGCGCTGGCCGTGAGTGTCCAGCCGCATATTTCCCCCCGACTGCAGTAATCCACGATCATTACTGAGCGCACCGCTGTCCAGCGTCAGGGCGTGCTGCGCGGCGATAATCCCGTTCTGGTTATTCAGCGCCCCCTGATGCAGCGCCAGGGTCATCTGCTGAGCCAGCAGTCGGCCCTGCAGATTATTCAGTCCCTGGGCCGTGATATGGAGATCACCGGCGGCGGCGATCAGCCCCTCCTGGCTGCTCAGGGGTTGGCTACTGGTCAGGGTGACGTTGCCGCGATCAGCGATAATCTGCCCGTTATCATTATTCAGCGCATCACTGTGCAGGGTGAGATGTTCTGCGCCTGCCAGCAGGCCGTGCTGGTTACTGGTCTGGTGCGCATCCACCGTCAGGCTGCCACCCGCGGCCGCCTGAATCTGCCCCTGCTGATTGTCGAGGGTGGCGGTATGCAGTGCCACACTGCCATTTGCCGCCAGGGTGCCGCCGCTGTTGTCGGTATGCTGGCGCACATTCAGGGTCATCGTGCCGTGACCGCTCTGGGTCAGCTGGCCGTGGCGGTTAGAGAGATTAGTAGCGTCGATATCCAGCTGGCTGGCGTTCAGTGCGCCATCATCAAGAACGATATCTTCACCGCGCAGGGTCAGCGCGCCGCCGGAGGTGATATGTCCCCGGGCGCCGCTGACAGAGGTGGCCGCGAGGGTCAGGGTGCCGTTACCGGCGTGGGTCAGGGTGCCTTCACGGTTATCCAGCCAGTCGGTGGTCAGCGTCATATCGCGGGCGTTAGTGGCAATGGTGCCACCGTGGTTATCAATGCCCTGCTGGTGGTGGAGTGTCAGCGGATCACCACCACTCTGAATGATCTGCCCGGCGGAGTTGTCCAGTCGCGGGGCACGGAGGGTCAGTTTATCGCCCGCCAGCAACCCGCCATGGTTGTTAAGGGTTCCGGCAGTCGTGACCGCGAGCTGCTGTGCTGCGGTCACTTTTCCCCCGGCGGTGCTCAGGTTTTGCTGACCACTGTCGAGGGTAATATTGTTCGCCTCGATCTGGCTGCCGCTGGCATCCAGCCCCTGTCCGCGGGCGTCGATATCGCCCCCGGCGAGTGCGAGGCCGTGGATCGCGAGATTATCACCGGCACTGAGTGTCAGGTTACCACGGGTGCCGACCCGGCCATCGTTCTGCACACCAGCGGCAAGGATACTGCCCTGGTTACTGGTTATCTGCTGGCCACTGATCGCCAGGTGCTCTCCGGCCAGCAGCGCTCCGTTGTTTGTCACTGCGTCTGCCGCCTGCACGCGGGTGTCCTTCGCTGCCCACAGGCTACCGCTGTTGCTGATGGTGCCGTCACTGTGTAGCGTGACGGCCTCCCGGGCCTGGATCTGACCACTGTTGTGGATATCACCGCTGGCGCTGAGCTGCAGCCCGTCGCGGCTGCTGAGATGGCCGCTGTTGTCAATCCGGCCATCGGCGGTGATGGTCACCAGCCCGGCTTCGCTGCCACTCTGCCCGGCATGGCTGACCCCGACCCCTTTTTCGGTGCTCAGCAGGCGGATTTTACCGGCGTACATCCCGCCCACCTGGGCAACATCGATCGCCAGCTGTGGCGCAGGAGAGCCATCCCCGGCGAGCGCGCTGACCTGCTGATGGGCGGCGTCCACCTGGTTGCGCCCGGCGGTTATCTGTAAATCCTGCGCATGGATGGCGGCGTTGATCTGTACCGCGCGGGCGATAATATCGGTATGAGAAGTGCGTGAGCTGTCCATGCCGTTCCCTTCCACCACAATCCGGCCATCATTGACCCGGTAGCCGGTGAGGGCGCCATTCTGCAGCTGCGGCGTGCCGCTGGTGAGGGTGGCGCGGTTCGCGTTGATGAAACCACAACCGTTACAGGTGATGCCGGAGGGGTTGGCAATGATCACCTGCGCCTGCCGCCCGGCCACTTCGATATAGCCATGAAGCCTGCTGGGATCGCGGCTGTTAACTTCGTTGAGGATAATGGTGGCTTCGCCGTGTGTCAGCCACGGGTTGCCTGCCACCATGCCCGCCAGCTGGGTGTTAACCGGGGCATGGGAGTTGTTCAGGATCACGCCGTGGTGATCAACATCGAACTGCTGATAGGTATTATGCGACACGCCAGCGGCAGAAGGCGTCTGAATATTGACCTGTGGCAGGCCATTAGCACTGGTGATGACGGTGGGTTGCTGCTGCGCGGGCGCATGGTTATCGGCGACAATCGCCGCCCCGGCGGGACTGACCACCCCAAGCGCCAGCCACAGACTGAAGGTGAGGGCGCTGAGCCGGCTGAGCTGCTGAGAAAGCAGCGGGGTGCCCTTTCCGGCGGGAGAAAGACCCCGGCGCGGGTGCGCGATATCCGCCACCACCATCAGCATGCCACGGGTTTTATTAAAGATAATCCGGTAAAACAGCCTGTTCATGAGCTTAATCCTTATTATTTTTGATTATTGTTAGTCAGGTCGGGCGCGGTGGCAGCCTGCCAGGCGCGGAAGTCGGCCAGGCTGACCTGATCGCCACGAAACGCGCGGATTTTTCCGCCATGAGCCAGGCCCCGGTGCCACAGGTAGCGGGCGCAGGTTTCCGGCATAATAACCCTGCGCAGCAGACGGCTCATCGCCCGGGTATGACCAAAGGGAGCGATAAAGTCACGAAACCACATCCGGTTGCCGCTGCACCACTCCTCTTCTGTTATCGAGAGGACTGAATCAGTCAGGTAGTGTTGCTCGCTCTGCGGGTTGAGCCACATCCAGCTCAGGAAGAACACCGGGCGGGTGCCTTCGGACACCAGCACATATTGCTGGCGTTTTACAATCGGCAGCAGCACCGCAGGCAGCACATACAGCGGCGCATCGCGATGCCTGACCGAGTGCATCCACAGCCAGACCGCCGCGCCGAAGATTTCCGCCTGTGACACTTCACCCCCCAGCAACAGGGGAGCCTGGATAAAATAGTTACCGTCGCGCATCATCACAGATCCATATTGAGACTAAAACCGAGGGTGACCGGGCTGGTTTTGAAACCGTCAGGCCGCGAGAAGGGGATACCGGCAAAGGCGTCATAGCCGATTTTCCACACACTGCCGCGCAGCCCCAGCGCGCCACCGGCCAGATGGTTACCGACGAGATATTCACTGCCTTTGCCCGCCACCTCGCCATAATCCACCGCCAGATAGAGTTCAGCACCGGGCACCGGGGTCTGCCATGACAGATCGTTGCGCACATACCAGCCACGATCGGCATTGAGTGTCCGTTCGCCGTCAAACCCGCGCACCGTGTAGCGCCCGCCGATCGAGAACTGATCAAGGGTGGTCAGCGGGGTATTGCTGCTCTGGTGCTGCCAGGCGACGTCATAGCGCAGTCCCTGCTGGTAAAGGCTGAAGGGCAGACTCAGTCGTGCCTCTTCGCGCAGAATGCGGCTCAGCGCGGTGCCTTCATCAAAAAGCTCTTCCGGCGCAGGCTGGGCACCAAACCAGCGGGTGCCGCGCTGATAGCTGATCCCGGCATCGAGGGTCGCCGGGCCAAGATAGTGCCGGTGTTGCAGACCCGCTTTCCATGAGGCGGTATGGCGGCGCTGGACCTCGATTTCGGTGTCATTGATATAGTTGCGGGTGGTGCGCCCCTGGATCTCAAGCGAGGCGGTGGTTTTCTGCGCGCCGCTGCGATGGAGCACCCGGCTGAGCTGGCCGGTGAGGGTCTGGCTTTTGCCACTGTAGCGATAGTCGCTGGTATTGCCCGCAATGGTCTGATGGTAGTGGTAGTCGCTGCCGGTGATGCCAAACGACCAGTATCCCACCGGCACCGACCAGTGGCCGCTGAGGTTCTGGTTGCTCTTCTCCGACCCTGGCTGTAGATCGTGACTGATGGAGAACCACAGCAGGTCACTGAGGGCCAGCGGATTATCCAGCGACAGGGTCATGGTGCCCATATATCGCCCGGTGGCTTCACTGCCGGAGTCGTCAAGCGCCAGCCCCAGGCGCCAGAATTTGCTCTGCTGACGCTGGATGACAATATCACTCTCGCCCGCGTTTGCGGCGGGCAGGATCTCCATTTGCGCCTGCACGGTGGGCAGGCGTTGCAGGTTCTCCAGCCCCTGCTCAATATCCCGCAGATCCAGCACATTACCCGCATGCGCCGGAAAGCTGCTGTATAGCCAGAGATAGTCGCTGCTTTCTGGCGTCAGGGTCACCTGGTTAATTTTCCCGGCCACCACCACCAGCTGCAGATGGCCGCTTTTCAAATCCTGCGGCGGTGCCAGCACCCGGGTGGTGACCCAGCCGTGGTCGATAATGCGGTTTTGCAGGTTGCTCATCAGCAGATTGATGCCCCGGCTTCCGAGGCAGTGGCCTGCCGCCTGATCAGCCAGGCGCTGTAACGGCAGCCAGCGCGGCAGATCCTGCTGACCGCTCAGGATGACATCCTGGAGGGGAAAGCAGGGCTGTTCTTCAGGAAAGACCAGCCGGTCACTGGTGGGGAGTGGGGTGCCGAGATTAACGTCCGGGGTGGACGGCGTGAGTTGCTGTTCCAGTATCTGCTGACGTTTTTGTTGCAGGATAAATTGCTCGTCATTCGCGGCGGCGAAAACAGTGCCGCTGATCAGCAGACTGGTGACAGAAAAAATAATCCTTTCGGTTAATGGTGAATACCGAAATGCCATTGTGATATTGCTCCCTGTGATATCCATTTTATTTTTATATGGCCGCCAGATTGCGGGTAGTGCTGATGTTGTTTGTGAAATATTGTTTTTATTTTTGTTTCATATCCGTATCAGAAAGCTGGCTTGCTGAAGCATAAAACAAAATGATTTAAAAGATTTTTTATCCGCAGAATAAGGCATAAAAAATAGCGCTTTTTTGTATATCAAAAACGGGCAAGAGATGCAATTTTGATCGGTTGATGATTGAGCAGGGTGGGTGAAGAGTAGCCAGACGGTGAGCCGCTATCTCTCCGCTGGCAACAGGGAAAGAAATACGCAAACTGCACCCTTGTGGATGAGCAACATTTCCGTCAAATCTGTGCACTCATCCCAGGGCTGAAAGCGAAATAGCAGTGGCTGAACGGTATTGTCTGGAAAACCGGTTTTGTGATCCACTACAGTGGATAACGCATAAAATCCTCAGCTAACAGGGTGGGGGGGAAAATTTCCCGGCACTCCGCCAGCAGCCGCTGGCAGGCCTGGTGGTCATAACGTGAACTGATATGAGTGGCGATCAGCGTACCCACTCCGGCGTCTCGTGCCAGCATCGCGGTTTGTCGGGTGGTGGAGTGGCCACGACTGTTGGCTTTTTCCGCCATCGCATGTTCGAGGGTGGTTTCATGGATCATCACATCGACGTCCTGCGCCAGCGCCTGTGCTGTCGCACAAGGGGCGGTGTCACCAAATATCGCCAGTTTTTTTCCCGCGGTGGCAGGCGCAAGATAGTCCTGACCGTTGATGATCCGGCCGTCGGCCAGGCGCAGGGTCTCCCCCTGTTTTAAGCGTTGATATAGCGGGCCGGCGGGAATACCTTCCGCCCTCAGCCGCGCCGCATCCAGTGCGCCGGGAGTGTCATGCTGCTCAATACGGTAGCCATAACAGGTTAACGGATGATTCAGCGGCCAGGCGCTTACCCGGTATCCCTGTTCGTCAAACAGGAGGCCGGGCGTCACTTCGACAATAGTCAGCGGATAATCGGTCCACGAACCGCTCAGACGCAGGGTGGTATCAACGAAGTCCTGCAATCCGGTAGGCCCGTACAGGGTCAGTGGCAGCGAATTGCCCTGCATCGAACGACTGCACAGTAAACCCGGCAGGCCAAACAGATGATCACCATGCAAATGGCTGATAAAAATCTTGTTGAGTTTGCCGGGATGGTAAGGGGTGTGGAGAAACTGTTGCTGGGTGCCTTCGCCGCAGTCAAAGAGCCACATTTGTGCTACCGTGTGTGACGGCAAGTTGAGCAGCAGTGCGCTGACATTACGCCTGCGGGTAGGCACACCGGCCGATGTGCCTAAAAAGAGTAGTTCCACGTTTTTGCCTCCTTCAGGCAGGAAAAAAACAGAGTATACAGGAGTCGTTGATGATCACATGGCAGGATCTTCACCATCAGGCGTTGAGTGTTCAGCAACTGTATGCCTTATTACAGTTACGTTGCGCGGTGTTTATTGTCGAGCAATCCTGTCTTTACCAGGATATCGACGGTGAAGATTTACGTGGTGAAAACCGGCATATTCTCGCCTGGCGTGATCAGCAGCTGGTGGCCTGTGCCCGGATTCTGCATAGCGATAAAGCGGATCAGCCGCTGATGATTGGCCGGGTTATCGTTGCGCCGACCGCACGCGGTGAGAAGCTGGGGTATGCGTTACTGGAACAGGCACTGGCCTGTTGCCAGCAACACTGGCCGCAAAAGAATATTGCCCTTTCTGCTCAGGCGCATCTGCAACCTTTTTATCGCCGATTGGGCTTTCAGTCCGTGGGGGAGTGCTATCTGGAAGATGGAATTGCCCATATCAGGATGATTTATCAGCCAGAGGCAGATAAAAAAGAAGAAAGAAGCTAATTATTTGCTTATCACGACTGGTTCCTCGTGGTCGCATGGGTAATATTAACCACAGGTAAACAAATGAATTGCTGTGCTATTGCGGGTATGATTTTGGTTACAGGTACTGCAATTTGATGGCAGTACCTCGTATAATCGCAGCCTTTATGCTGCAGACTTTTATGCCGCAATAGTAGATACCGGATAATTTCATGTCAGTAAGCGCATTTAACCGACGCTGGGCGGCGGTGATTCTGGAAGCCTTAACTCGCCACGGTGTACGGCATGTCTGTATTGCGCCAGGTTCACGTTCAACCCCTTTAACGCTGGCCGCGGCCGAGGATCACCGGCTGCTTACCCATACCCATTTTGATGAACGGGGGCTGGGTTATCTGGCGCTGGGCGTGGCGAAAGCCAGCGGCCAGCCCGTGGCGGTGATTGTGACTTCGGGAACGGCCGCCGCCAATCTCTATCCGGCGCTGATTGAAGCCGGGTTGACCGGTGAGAAACTGATTTTGCTGACCGCGGATCGGCCGCCGGAATTAATCGATTGTGGCGCCAATCAGGCCATTCGCCAGCCGGGAATGTTTGCCAGCCATCCGACGCACACTCTGTCATTGCCGCGTCCCTCACCTGATGTGCCCGCTCGCTGGCTGGTGTCGGCGATTGATCAGGCGCTGGAAACGCTACAGGGAGGGGGTGTCCATATTAACTGCCCGTTCGCTGAACCGCTGTATGGCGAACAGAGTGAGCATGGCAAGGCGTGGCAGCAGGCGCTGGGTGACTGGAGACAAAGTGATATGCCCTGGTTACGTCAGTCCCTGCATCTGGCGAGCGAGCCACAGCCTGACTGGTCATACTGGCGACAACAACGCGGTGTGGTGGTGGCGGGACGGATGCCTGCCGGGGCTGGGGAAAAAGTGGCTCAGTGGGCGCAGACACTGGGCTGGCCACTGATCAGTGATGTGTTATCGCAAACCGGGCAACCGCTGCCGTGTGCCGATCTGTGGCTGGGCAACGAGAAAGCGCTGGCGGAGTTGCAGCAGGCACAGATTGTGGTGCAACTGGGAAGCAGCCTGACCGGAAAGCGGTTGCTGCAGTGGCAGGCGGCCTGTACACCGCAGGAGTACTGGCTGGTGGATTCGCTCGCGGGGCGTCTCGACCCGGCGCATCATCGCGGGCGGCGGCTGGTCTGTGCGCCGGAACAGTGGCTGATACAGCATCCGGCGGAGCATCATCAGCCGTGGGCGATGACCCTGCCAGCGTTGTCACAGCAAGCCTGGCAGAGCGTGGTGAAACGCTGTCAGTCATTTGGTGAGGCGGGATTTGCCCACCATCTTGCCCGTTATCTGCCCCCTGAAGGGCAACTGTTTGTCGGTAACAGTCTGGTGGTGCGCTTGATTGATGCCCTGGCCCGCTTGCCGGTGGGATATCCGGTTTACAGTAATCGCGGTGCCAGCGGGATTGATGGCCTTCTGGCAACCGCCGCCGGTGTGCAGCGAGCCAATAACCGCCCGACCCTGGCGATAGTCGGCGATCTCTCTGCGTTATATGATCTGAACTCACTGGCGCTGTTACGTCAGGTGAGCGCGCCGCTGGTGCTGGTGGTGGTCAATAACAATGGCGGACAAATTTTCTCCTTGTTGCCGACGCCAGAGGCGCAGCGCCGACAATTTTATCTGTTGCCTCAGAATGTCAGCTTTGCCCATGCGGCGGCGATGTTTGACCTGCGCTATGCCTGCCCGGCGGACTGGTCGTCACTGGAAACCGTGCTGGCGGAGAGCTGGCGTTTACCTCAGACAACCGTCATCGAACTGGTGGTTGAGGAAACAGAAGGTGCCGCGGTGTTACAACAATTACTGACCGAAGTCAGCCAGTTATGATCCTGCATGCGCTGTCTCAGCCGGGGCAACCGGGGTATCCCTGGCTGGTTTTTCTGCATGGCTTTTCCGGTGATCACCGGGAATGGCTGCCGATAGGTCAGCAATTGGCAGCGTATCCCCGGTTGTATGTTGATTTGCCAGGCCATGGTGGATCGTCGAATATTGCCACACAGGGTTTTGATGAGTTCAGCCAGCAATTGACGCAAACCCTCGCTGCCTGGGCGATCAGTGAGTACGGATTGATCGGTTATTCGCTGGGGGGGCGTCTGGCATGGTACTTCGCCAGTCAGCAGCCGGTGGGGTTGTGTGGACTGGTGGTGGAGGGAGCCCACCCCGGCTTGCAGGAGCTGGCACAACGGCAGTTGCGCCGTCAGAATGATGCCCGCTGGGCAGCGCGATTCCGCCATCAGCCACTGAGCGAGGTGTTTACTGACTGGTATCAGCAGCCGGTTTTCGCTTCCCTGACCCCCGCCCAGCGCCAGGCGCTGGTTGACCTGCGTCGCCACAATCAAGGCCACACGCTGGCGGCGATGCTGGAAGCGACATCACTGGCGGCACAGCCCGATTTACGGGCGACAGCAGAGAGCTTTCCTTTCCCTTTTTACTATCTTTGCGGCGAAAATGATGACAAATTTCGCGCGCTGGCCGCTGAAACCACCGCAACGATACAGCTTATTGATAATGCCGGGCATAATGCACATCGCGATAATCCGGCGATGGTCGCCGGATGCCTGGCGCAGTTTTTCGTCAATTTAACTTCAAGGATACCCTATGAAAACCGTTGATCAAACGCTGCTTTACGCCCCGGTAGCGTGGCAGGACTGTTCCGCAGACTATACCGATATTCGTTACCATAAGTCCGCTGACGGAATAGCGAAGATTACGATTAACCGGCCACAGGTACGTAACGCTTTTCGTCCCCAGACCGTCAAAGAGATGATCCAGGCGCTGGCCGATGCGCGTTATGACGAAACGATCGGCGTGATCATCCTGACCGGCGAAGGAGAGAAAGCGTTCTGTGCCGGAGGCGATCAGAAAGTGCGTGGTGATTATGGCGGCTATCAGGATGACTCCGGGGTCCATCACCTTAATGTGCTTGATTTTCAGCGCCAGATCCGCACCTGTCCAAAACCGGTGGTGGCGATGGTGGCGGGCTATGCCATCGGTGGCGGTCACGTTTTGCATATGATGTGTGATCTGACCCTCGCCGCTGATAATGCCATTTTCGGTCAGACCGGCCCGAAAGTGGGGTCGTTTGATGGTGGCTGGGGCGCTTCTTATATGGCGCGCATCGTGGGACAGAAAAAAGCGCGTGAGATCTGGTTCCTCTGTCGCCAGTACGATGCCCAACAGGCGCTGGAGATGGGGCTGGTCAATACGGTGGTGGCGCTGGCAGATCTGGAAAAAGAGACTGTGCGCTGGTGTCGTGAAATGCTGCAAAACAGCCCGATGGCATTGCGTTGCCTGAAAGCGGCACTCAATGCCGACTGCGATGGTCAGGCCGGGCTACAGGAGCTGGCAGGCAATGCCACCATGTTATTCTATATGTCGGAAGAGGGTCAGGAAGGGCGTAACGCATTTAATCAGAAGCGTCAGCCAGACTTCAGCAAATTTAAACGGAATCCCTGATGCGCCAGGCACAGGTATATCGCTGGCAACTCCCGATGGATGCCGGGGTGGTGCTGCGCAACCAGCGGTTAAAAACGCGCGAAGGGCTGTTTTTACATCTCAAAGAAGACGACCGCGAGGGGTGGGGGGAAATCGCCCCGCTACCGGGGTTTAGTCACGAGACACTGGACGAAGCGCAGGAGGCGCTCCAGCAGTGGACAACGGCCTGGTCACAGGGGCAGGAGGTGCCTTATCCCGCGCTGCCATCCGTCGCATTCGGCATCAGTTGTGCTCTGGCGGAGCGCGATGGCCTGTTGCCGATTCAGGCCAATTATCAGGCGGTCCCCTTGTGTAATGGCGATCCTGACGCTTTGCTGGTACGGCTGGCGGCGATGCCGGGGGAAAAAGTGGCAAAGGTGAAAGTCGGATTATATGAAGCTGTCCGTGATGGCATGATGGTCAATCTGTTGCTGGACTGTATCCCTGATCTGACATTACGCCTTGATGCTAATCGCGCCTGGACACCCCATAAAGCCCTGCAGTTTGCGCGCTATGTTCATCCCAATCATCGCTCGCGGATCGCCTTTATCGAAGAGCCGTGTCAAACCGCCGAACAGTCGCTGAAGTTTGCCAGAATGACCGGGATCGCCATTGCCTGGGATGAGAGCCTGCGTGAAGACAACTTTTGCTGGCAGCCACAGCCCGGTGTTCGTGCGCTGGTGATTAAGCCCACCCTGACCGGCAGTTTGCAAAAAGTGCAGCAACAGGTGGCTGAGGCGCATCGGCTGGGGTTGACGGCGGTGATCAGTTCGTCGCTGGAGTCGAGCCTTGGCCTGACACAACTGGCGCGCCTTGCCAGCTGGCTGACCCCTGAGACCATCCCGGGCCTGGATACCCTCGATCTGATGTGTGCGCAGTTGTTGCGCCGCTGGCCGGATAGCACGCTGCCTTGTCTCGGTCATGATGCTCTGGAGGCGCAGTAATGGTATTCAGTGACTGGCCGTGGCGCGTCTGGTGCCAGCAACGTGGTGATGCTGCCGCCTTGCGTCTGAATAATCAGATCCTGAGCTGGCAACAGCTCTGCACGCGGGTTGATGGGCTAGCGCAGGGCTTTTGTGCACAAGGGGTGGCGATCGGCGAGGGTGTGCTATTACGCGCCAGCAATCAACCAGCTACTTTACTGGCGTGGCTGGCGTTATTGCAGTGTGGTGCCCGCATATTGCCGATCAATCCACAACTTCCTCCCGCACTTTTATCGACCTTGTTGCCGCAGCTGGATTTGCGTTATGCGCTGGATCTTGAGCCGGACGCGCTGGATCTCGCTTATCCTGCGCTGAGTCTGCAAATGGCGAACGGCAGCCATGCAGTACCGTGGGATGCGGCGCGCCTGGCATCAATGACCCTGACTTCCGGCTCTACCGGTTTACCGAAAGCTGCTGTACATAGCTGTCATGCCCATCTGGCCAGTGCGCAGGGGGTACTGACGATGATAGTGCTCACCGCTGACGATGACTGGTTACTGTCGCTGCCGCTGTTTCATGTCTCTGGTCAGGGGATACTCTGGCGCTGGTTACTGGCCGGATCGCGTCTGACAGTACGCGATAAACAGCCACTGGCGCAGGCATTACAGGGCTGTACTCACGCCTCGCTGGTGCCTACCCAGCTGTGGCGTTTGCTCAGGGATGATGCTGATGTGACATTACGGGCGGTGTTGCTGGGGGGCGCGGCGATCCCGCTGGCGCTGACGGCGCAGGCGCGCGCCAGGGGAATCGCCTGCTGGTGTGGCTATGGCCTGACCGAATTTGCCTCGACAGTGTGTGCGAAAGCGGCGGACAGTGCGCCGGATGTTGGCCTGCCGCTGCCTGGGCGCCATGTCAAAATTGTCGATGGTGAGATCTGGTTGCGCGGTGAGAGTATGGCCGCAGGCTACTGGCATGATGGCAGATTACAGCCGCTGGTCAATGCACAGGGATGGTTTGCCACCCGTGATCGCGGTGAGTGGCGTGAAGGCAAACTGATGATCCTCGGCCGGATGGACAATCTCTTTTTTAGTGGCGGTGAGGGTGTCCAGCCGGAAGAGGTTGAGCGGGTGATCGCCCGTCATCCTCAGGTTCGTCAGGTCTTTGTGGTGCCGCTGGAGGACAGTGAATTTGGTCAGCGTCCGGTGGCAGTGGTGGAGTGCGATGCGCAGTGTGATATCGCCAGCCTGGCGGGCTGGGCGCAGGATAAGCTGGCGCGTTTTCAGCAGCCGGTGCGCTGGCTGGCGTTGCCGCCATGGCTGAAAAATGGCGGAATTAAAATCTCCCGTCGCCAGTTGCAGAAATGGGTCAATGAAGCTTCAGCTTATTGATTCTTTAGTATTTAACAGTACAATTTTGCAATCAGAGGAATTATTTGGCTTTTAGCTTAAGGGATAGCGTTTTCATGAAAAAATACAGTCTTTTGGGTGTTGTCAGCGCAATGTTCTATTCTGCCGCCGCACATGCCGTGAGTGTGAGCGGTGAGGTGGCACAACATTATACTAATCTGGGTGTCGGTTTTGGCACCGAGTCTTCCGGACTGGCGGTCAGCGGTAACTGGGCGCACAGTGATAATGATGGTGATGCCGCCGGTGTAGCGGTAGGCATGAATATCCCGCTGGGGCCTTTTCTGGCGACGGTCGGTGGCAAAGGGATTTACACCAATCCGAAGAGTAATAATGAAGGCTATGCGCTGGCAGCGGGCGGCGGATTACAGTGGCCCATCAGCGACGACATCCGCCTGTCGGGTGAGCTTTACTACTCGCCGGATTCGCTCTCCAGTGGCATCGACAGTTATCAGGAAGCCTGGGCCGGGGGCAGCTGGACGGTGATACCGCCAGTGAGTATCAGAGCCGGTTATCGCTATCTGACGTTGCAGGGAAAGGATGGTCATAAAGATAACACCATTGCCGATGGCGCGTATCTTGGGGTAAGCGCCCATTTCTGATCGGCGGGTTTTATCCGGATAAGCGCGCTGTCAGAGGGCTAAGATCGGGATTATCAGGGCGATGTTAGCTGTCATTGTGCCCATTTGCAGACTGGCGGGTAAAGGGGAGGTCGGGGATGTTAAAGATAGAAATGTTGTCCACCGGCGATGAAGTGTTGTATGGGCAAATTGTCGATACCAACGCCGCATGGCTGGCCGATTTTTTCTTTCATCAGGGGCTACCGCTCACCCGGCGCGATACCATCGGCGATGATCTGAACGCGCTGGTGGCGATTTTGCGCGAACGCAGTGAGCAGGCCGATGTGCTGATTGTCAATGGTGGGCTGGGGCCGACCGGCGATGATCTGACTGCCCAGGCGGCGGCGCTGGCGAAAGGAGAACCCCTGGTGCTGCATGAGGGCTGGCTTTCCACCATGCGCCGTCTGTTTGTCCAACGCGGACAGCCGATGGCGGAGAGCAACCGCAAACAGGCGCTTATTCCCGCCAGCGCCACGATAATCGATAATCCGCTGGGCACCGCCTGCGGTTTTGTGTTGCCGTTTAATCGCTGCCTGATGTTTTTTACTCCTGGCGTGCCATCAGAGTTTAAAGCGATGGTCGAGCAGGCGATATTACCCCAGCTGCGGGCGCATTTTTCGCTGCCAGAACCGCCGTTATGCCTGCGACTGACCACGTTTGGCCGTTCGGAGAGCGAATTAGCACAATCGCTTGATCGGTTACCGTTACCGCCGGGGGTGGTGATGGGCTATCGCTCAGCGACACCGCTGATCGAACTCAAGCTGACCGGGCCTGCGGCACAAGGTGAGGCGATGTCAGCACTGTGGTCAGAAGTGAAAAAGGTCGCCGGTGAGAGCCTGATTTTTGAAGGGACGGAAGGCTTAGCGGCGCAGCTGGCCCGCCATTTGTCGCAACGTCAGCTCAGCCTGACGGTCAGCGAACAGTTTACCGGTGGTTTGCTGGCGCTGGAGCTGTCACGGGCGCATGCACCGTTGCTGGCCAGTGAGGTACTTCCCGGCACGCAACAGTCACTGAGTGATTCCGCTGATCAGACAGCGGCACGGCGCGCTAACCATAAGGCTGCCCTGGCCCTGACCATCAGCGGGCAGGAGAGCGATGCCCTCAATTTTATCCTCGCTACCGCTGACGGCACCCAGGGCATGCAGGTGCAGTTGCGCGCCAGCCACTACCCTTGCGCGGTGCGCCAGGCGATTTGTGTGATGATGGCGCTGGATATGTTGCGTCGCTGGCTACAGGGCTTGCCGGTAACCTGCGGATGCCGCTGGGTTGATGTCGTCGCGAGGTTATGAAAACACGGCATCCTGTTTTATCACTTAAACGGCGGTATCGGCATCCAGTGCCTGTGCCAGCAGGGTTATCGGATGCTGACAGCTTTTACTGGTGGACATCTCAATTTGCCATTTACAGGTTTCACAGTCGGTGACGACAAGATCGACGCCGCTCTCTTCAATCTGCTGGAATAGCGGCGCACCTATCGCCTGTGAGGTGGCGTAGTTTTCCGATTTAAAGCCATAAGTCCCGGCGATGCCACAACACTGCGAATCGAGCACTGTCAGCTGTAATCCGGGAATTTGTCGTAGCAATTCGAGGGTATACAGTGACCAGCCCATTTTTTCCATATGACAGGGGGTATGATAGGCCACCTTCAGCGGCAGTGATCGCAAGGGCAGTTGACGTCCACTATTCAGCAGACGCCAGATCCAGCGGGTAGCCAGCTCAATACGATCACGGACATCGCCGTTATCGACATCCAGCACATCCGGATATTCATCACGCAGTGTAAAGGTACAGGTGGATGAGGTGGTAATGATCGGTAACCCGCTATCGCGCATCGTGGTGATATTATGCTCTGCCTGGCGACGTGCCCGGCGGGCGAAGCCGTTGGCTATCAGCGGTACACCACAACATTTTTCCTTGCTTAACAGTTGTACGCCAACCCCGAGGGCATTGAGTACACGAACCAGGTGCAGACCCAGGGACGGGTTATTGTAATTGACATAGCAGCCATGAAAAAAGGCGACCTGTTCAGCAAATTGTGCCTGGCTGGGAAGCTGACGGCGGTAAAGCTGGCGAAATGTTCCCGCGCTGTATTTTGGCAAAGTGCGCCGATGATCGATATGGAGTGTCTTGTCAAGCAACCGGCGCACCGGCTGGAGTCCGGTGATGGTATTGACCAGCGGGGCGAACGGAACCGAGAGCGTCCCCATCAGATCGGTGTGACTGAGCAGGGCATCGCGTAGTGTCGGTTTTTTCTGACTGTACTGGATACGCGCACGCTGAATGATATCACCAATTTTGACATCTGAGGGGCAGGCCACTTCGCAACGTTTGCAGTTAATACAGTACTTCAGGGCATCATCATACAAGGTTGCGTCTTTCAGGCGCAGGCGTTCGCCATCCGGGCCCGCCTGCTTCGGCCCCGGATAGAGCGGATTAACCCGGCTGACCGGGCAGCAGGTGGTACAGACCGTACATTTGATGCAGTTTTCAAAATGGTTCTCGCTCATTACGCATCCCCGATAAGTTTATGGATCTGTTGTGCGACATGACGTGCGGTGACCGCACATACTCCCCCACCGCATCCTGACTGAATCGCGTCATAGCCGCCCAGCAGCGAACCGATGGCATACAGATTATTTAACGGTTGCCCCTTGTGCAGCGGGCGCAGGCAGGCGTCGGTTTTCAGACCGAAATGTTGCCAGGGTTGCGAAGCAAAAAAGTCGTTCTGATACCACTCGCGACGTGGGGTGTGATCGATCAGTTCGAGATCGAGGATCGGTTCGCGAATATCATCCTGACTGGCGATCAGCCCATTGCTGAAGAAACGGCCGCTGGCCAGCACGGTAAAACGGGGACAGAGCGGAATATCACCCTGCAGCAGGGTATGGATCGCAGTCACTGCACCCTCCTGATGACTGATTTGGGTGACCTCATCGCCCATCAGCCAGGTACCGCCACCGGCGATAAAGTAACGTCGCAGCTGGTTGTGCTGGCGTATTCCAGGCACTGACGGTGGCAGAGTGGGGAGCAGGCGTAACGGGCACGGTAAGCGCTCTTGTAACCAGTTGTATAAGCTGTTATCCGCCAGGCCGAAGCAGGCAGGGACGATCAGCAGATCACGGTTTTGCGCCAGCAGCTGAAGGGCGGTCAGCAGGGCGGGCCAGTGTTCTTGCTGATCAAGTAGCCTGGCGATATTGACTGAACGAAACTCACTCGGATTTTCGCGCAGTCTGTCCAGTACCGGCAGACTTATCTCTTCCGCCTGCGCATCATAACCTTGCTGCCTGAGCGAATCCGCCACCATTGCAGGCTGGAAGTCGGCAAAGCCGCTGATGCCGATAACACTAATGCTGCGCGCAGATAACGGCATTACCGGCACTTCCAGCGGGGAGAGCCAGGCTGGGCGCAGGGTGCCTAAGGGAGTCATGCGAGCATGGGGTTGATAGGCGTGTCCCTGCATCATGATGCCGCAGCTGGCCAGCAGCGCTTCGGTTTGCAGCGCATAATTGAGCACGTTATCGGTGCCCAGTTTCGCGTAGGGGTGATCCGGACAGGCGCTGATCAGGCGGCTGATCGCATCAGCGACATCCGTGACCGGCTCGCCATCAGGCAGGGTTGTCAGCAGATCCAGCGAGCCTGAAGAGAAATGTAATGCACTTTCACCACGACTGATTATCACGCAACGCCGTCCCGCCTGGTTGAGCGAGATGCCGCATAAGAGTCCCGCGAAGCCACCGCCGATAATGGCGCAATCAAATTTCATCCTGATCCTCCTTTTGTAATCCACACAACGCAAGATAGACCCAGCGGGTGAGTTCGCTTTCACGCAGTGCATCGCCCCAGGCGACAGGTTGTATCCCTTTCCAGCGTTCGTTAAGAAAGGTCGCCAGTTGATGGCGTGACTGAGCCGGGGTGGTGACATTGAGGCGTTGCAGCAACCCGGCGGCACGGCAGGCGCAGAGTTCGCCCTGGCAGGTGCCCATACCGATGCGTGTCCGGCGACGCAGATCGAGCAGATTAGTGGCCGCCAGGTTTTCCACCGCATATTGAACTTCCCCGGCCGTGACCGCTTCGCATTCGCAAATCAGACTGCGATGTAAACGGTTATCCCCCAGCCATGCGGGCGTGCGGTCGCCGTGGCGATAGACTGCAGAGCCACGCAGTGAAGCAGGTAATGAGATGATTTTTTTTATTGTCGCTTCCGGCGAATCTGCGGAGCCGGGCAGCGGTCTCTCAGCGGTAGTACAGGGGGCGGTGATCGCCAGTTTGCGGCAGATAGCGTCGGTTGCCCATTCGGCCATTAATCGATAAGTCATTAATTTTCCGCCAGTAATAGTAATAAATCCCTCCATACCATCACGTTCAGCGTGATCGAGCAGCACAATCCCCCGGCTGACACTACGCCCGGTGGGGTCATTATCGCTGGCAACCAGCGGCCGGACACCGGAGTAAGCCCGCAGTATCCGCGTGCGGCCCAGTACCGGCGCCAGCTTTTCACCCTCCCGTAGCAAAATATCGACTTCCTCCGGTGTTACCCGATTATCATCAATTTCGTTGTCGTCAATATGCAGGGAAGTGGTGCCAATCAGGGAGATGGTATCGCCAGGGACAAGAATGTCGGCATCGGCCGGTTTACGGCAGCGGTTGATCACCTGACGATTAATCCGGTGTTCAAGGATCAGGAGCGATCCCTTGGCCGGGAACATGGCGACCCGTAAATCAGCGTATTCGGCGATGCGTTGCCCCCAGATCCCGGCCGCGTTGACCACCACGCTAGCATATATTTCACGGCTTTCGCCTTGTTGATGGTGGTAAAAACGGACGCCACAGACCCGATCGCCCTGGCGGATCAGACCTGTCACTTCGCAGCCGGTCAGCAGGGTTGCGCCATGCTCTCTGGCATCGAGGATGTTAGCAGAGGTCAGACGAAAAGGGTCGATCGTGCCATCGGGAACCTGAACCGCCCCCGTCAGAGTCGGATTGACGGCCGGTTCCAGCTGCCGCGCTTCATCGGGGGAGAGCTGACGGGTGCTGATCCCGGCTTGCTGGCAGGCGGTGATAAATTTTTGCTGCCAGGCGAGATCATCTTCAGGCAGGGTAATAAACAGGCCGTTGGTTGGCTCCACACAGTGACGGGCAATGCGACGCAGGATTTGATTTTCGCTGATACACTCCCGTGCTGATTCGCTGTCTGTTACCGCATAACGGGCACCGCTATGTAACAAGCCATGATTACGCCCGGTTGCGCCTGTCGCGATATCATGACGTTCCAGCAGGGTGACACGCAGTCCGCGTAATGCGCAGTCGCGCGCGATCCCGGCACCGGTTGCCCCCCCGCCGATAACGATGACATCACATTGATGGCTACCTGTCATCTGCTGTTCTCCCCATTTTCGTTTTCCATCATTTGAACACAGAAGTTGGTGATTTTGTTTGATTACGAATATTTTTCAGTAATTTTTAGCTGCTTTATGTGATTTTGCGCGCAAAATAGATTAATTGTCTTGTTTTTGTTACAAATTTTGCATTAATTCACAGTATTAACCGAGAGGCTTCTTTAGGATTGCGCGGCATCAGTAGTGAGCAGTGAAATGATATTTTTAGTCTGCCAACAGAAGAGGCCCCGGAGGCTGTAATGCTAACAATTTTTAAACCTGAGCCACATAAAGCACGTTTAGCGGAAGAGAAAATCGATCCGTTATATCGACGTCTTCGCTGGCAAATCTTTATCGGTATCTTTTTTGGTTATGCGGCGTACTATCTGGTACGCAAGAATTTTGCCCTCGCAATCCCTTACCTGATAGAGCAGGGGTTTTCGCGTGGTGATCTCGGTTTTGCGCTTTCGGCTATCTCGATTGCTTATGGCATCTCGAAATTTGTTATGGGCTCGATCTCTGATCGCTCGAATCCGCGTGTTTTCCTGCCTGCCGGATTAATCCTCGCGGCGTCAGTGATGCTGATAATGGGCTTTGTGCCGTGGGCGACATCCAGTATCTCCGTGATGTTTGTGCTGTTGTTTCTCTGTGGCTGGTTCCAGGGGATGGGCTGGCCGCCTTGTGGACGGACGATGGTTCACTGGTGGTCGCAGAAAGAGCGTGGTGGCATCGTGTCGGTATGGAACTGCGCCCATAATGTGGGCGGTGGTATTCCGCCATTGCTGTTCCTGCTGGGAATGGCCTGGTTCCATGACTGGCATGCGGCACTGTATATGCCGGCTTTTGGGGCGATTTTACTGGCGATATTCGCTTTCTTTATGATGCGCGATACTCCGCAATCCTGCGGTCTGCCACCGATTGAAGAGTATAAAAATGATTATCCCAGCGACTATAGCGAAAAAGATGAACAGGAGCTGACCGCCAGACAGATCTTCTATCAGTATATTTTACCGAACAAGCTGCTGTGGTATATCGCACTGGCGAATGTGTTTGTCTACCTCCTGCGCTACGGCATCCTCGACTGGTCACCGACTTACCTGAAAGAGGTGAAGCATTTCTCGCTGGATACCTCCTCATGGGCCTATTTTCTGTACGAATATGCCGGGATACCCGGAACACTGATTTGCGGCTGGATGTCAGATAAAGTCTTTAAGGGAAACCGGGGTGCCACCGGGGTGTTCTTTATGACCCTGGTGACTATCGCCACCATTGTTTTCTGGTTCAATCCGCCGGGTAATCCGACCGTGGATATGGTCTGTATGATTGTGATCGGTTTCCTGATTTATGGCCCCGTCATGCTGATTGGTTTGCATGCGCTGGAGCTGGCACCGAAGAAGGCGGCAGGGACAGCGGCAGGTTTTACCGGTCTGTTTGGTTATCTGGGAGGATCGGTAGCAGCCAGTGCAATAGTGGGATATACCGTCGATCTTTTTGGCTGGGATGGCGGCTTTATGATCATGGTGGGTGGTAGCGTTCTGTCGGTATTGCTATTGATTGTGGTCATGATCGGCGAACGACGCCATCAGCAAGTGAAACATGTATAAGGAAGGAATATGAAAACGACCTTAACAGCTCTGATGAGTAGCGTTTTACTGGCAGGTTCGGTATGGAGTGCGACGGCTTTCGCCGCCGATAAGATTGTGATTGCCCATCGTGGCGCCAGCGGTTATTTGCCGGAACATACCTTACCGGCGAAAGCGATGGCCTATGCGCAGGGGGCGGATTATCTTGAGCAGGATCTGGTGATGAGCAAGGACGATCATCTGGTGGTGTTACATGATCACTACCTTGATCGCGTCACTGATGTGGCGCAACGTTTTCCGCAACGCGCCCGTGCCGATGGTCGCTATTACGCGATTGATTTTACCCTTGCCGAGATGAAGTCGCTGAAATTCAGCGAAGGGTTTGAGCCAAAAGCGGGTCATAATGAGCAGATTTTTCCCGGCCGTTTTCCAATGGGAAAATCAGATTTTCGTATTCACACTTTTGAAGAAGAGCTGGAGTTTATTCAGGGGCTGAATCATTCCACCGGGAAAAATATCGGTATCTACCCGGAAATCAAAGCGCCGTGGTTTCACCATCAGGAGGGCAAAGATATCAGCACTCAGGTATTACAGGTGTTGAAAAAGTACGGTTATACCACGAAGCAGGATAAAGTTTATCTGCAATGCTTTGATGCCGATGAGCTGAAGCGCATCCGTAATGAACTGGAACCTAAAATGGGGATGGATCTGAATCTGGTGCAGCTTATCGCTTATACTAAATGGAATGAAACTCAGCAGCGTCAGGCGGATGGTACATGGGTGAATTACAGCTATGACTGGATGTTGCAGCCCGGAGCAATGAAGCAGATTGCGCAGTATGCCGATGGCATCGGGCCAGATTACCATATGCTGGTGGTGAAAGGAGCCAAACCCGGTCAGGTGACGCTGACATCGATGGTAAAAGAGGCGCATCAGCAGCATCTGATGGTACATCCTTATACCGTGCGCGCTGATAAGTTGCCAGCGTATGTCACCGACGTTAATCAGCTTTTCGATCTGCTATACAATCAGGCTGATGTCGATGGCTTATTCAGTGATTTTCCGGATAAAGCGGTGCAGTTTTTGCAGCAATCAAAATCGTCGCATTGATCAGTAAGAGTTCGAAGATTATCCGCGCTCGCAGGCGCGGATAATTTTTTACAGGAGGTGATTTCAGGAGCTTTTGCGTAAACCCCGTGTCTGTCTTGATGTTTAAAAAATATGCTATATACTCATCATCAAAATATTCTGGGGGGGGGGTATGTCAGCACCAGCAAAAGAAAAAGGGTCATGTATTCAACGTGTTTATCATGTTGTATAATCACTCTTTTTAACAGGTGCGCCAGATGGCTAAAATTGATGTAACATGCCCGTTTTGTCAACAAACTGAACCCGTTAAAAAGCATGGTCTGGGCAAAGCTGGATTTCAGCGCTATCGCTGTCAGTCATGCTGCCGTACTTTCCAGGTCGATTACGCTTACCGTGCCTGCCTGCCCGGCATGAAAGAACAAATTGTTGACCTTGCCATGAATAATGCCGGTATCCGCGATACCGCAAGGACTCTGCATATCAGCATTAATGCCGTTGTCCGCACTTTAAAAAACTCGCCCCACGATGTGTAACCACGTTTCCGCTGGATAATCAGCAAATCCAGCTTATCTGTGAAGTGGATGAGATGTGGTCTTTTGTCGGCAGTAAAAAGCAGCAACGCTGGCTGTGGTATGCATGGGAGCCTCGCCTCACACGAATTATTGCTCATACTTTTGGACGCAGAAGCAAAAAGACACTGCGCAGGTTACTGAAATTATTGTCAGGTTTTAATGTTGCCTTCTGGTGTACAGATAACTTCAGTGCTTATGATCTGCTGCCGGATGAAAAACATATCAGGGGTAAGCTTTATACACAGCGGATTGAACGGGAAAACCTGAATTTGCGTAACCGATTAAAGCGACTGAATCGTAAGACTCTGGGGTACTCAAAATCTTTTGAAATGCATGACAGGATCATTGGTACTTTTATTGAGCGCGAATATTATGTTTGAGACGAGATAAATACATTGGATACATCACCTGGTTATCACCCTGTGAAAAATTAGTCTGCGGACTATGGAGTGATTTGCTGCCCTCTTACCACATGACACTTTCCAGGTAGCATACTGCGTAAAAAAGGCCTTTATCCAGAGCAACTGACGCAGTGGAAGCAGGGCTTTTACTGACCTCCTCGCCAGGTGATAGGGTGGCTGTGAAACAGAGTCAGAAAGAACCTCTGATTGTTAGTAAAAAGAAAATCGAACCAGCTTTACCAGCAGAAGAGTATGGCTTCGAGTGGTTTTTAATGAACGAGGGTAAACGACTGAAGAGGAATAACCCATTGACATAAATGCAAAAAGCAGACGTCAATGACGTCTGCTTTCTTTAATCTGGCTCCTCTGACTGGACTCGAACCAGTGACATACGGATTAACAGTCCGCCGTTCTACCGACTGAACTACAGAGGAATCGTTTCGACGAGGCGCATACTACTGGCCTTATAATTTTGTGTCAATACTAAAATTAACTTACTGATCTGAACGTTTAAAATTAAGCCATTTCGTTATTTTTATGTACTATTACCTGACGATGATGCTAAACACCTGGCCCAGTAAGCTATTTTAGTTGCCATTTTGGCCCTGGGCCGTACCCGAAATCCTCACGTATTACCTGTACGCTGCGGCTGTTCCGCGCTGCCCGTGCCCAGACTAGCTGCGCCAATAACGTCTGGTGATACAGCTATACGTGTATGGTGTTAACAGTTTATCAAGATCGGAAACGCGCATATTGCTCGTAAAATAATCATACGGAAAAAAATCAGTCATCAGGACTGTGAAGCTGCGAAAAAAACTGACATTATAGCAACCCTGTTACGGAGAGATGCCGGAGCGGCTGAACGGACCGGTCTCGAAAACCGGAGTAGGGGCAACTCTACCGGGGGTTCAAATCCCCCTCTCTCCGCCATTTAAAAACCTGTCCTACCCATTATGTTTAGTATTGGGGTCGTTAGCTGCTGTAAAGCTGATGAACCGTGGTTGTAGGTTGTATAAGGTTATTTCTAAAACAGTTACTAAGCGCCTCGCCCGTCATATCATTTTACTGGCCATTCTGGCCCTGGACCGTCCCCAAAATCCTTATCCACTGCATTACGCTGCGGTTTCTTCGTGCAGTCGGTGTCCAGATGGGCTGCGGCAATAACACCTGCTGGAATAGCGCTAATTTAAACGTCGGCGTAGAAAAATCACTCTTGTGATATAAATATGAGTTATTTAAATTTTTAGTTTAATATACTGAAATCGTGCCTGTTTATTAGAATATTATTCTAATGTTATCGCAAAGTAACAATTAAATAAAATCTGCCATTCATCACATTTCAGATAAATATATTGGTTTTTAAGATTTGATTTTTCTAGAATGCCAGTCTTTCAATAAAAAGGGTATTAACTATGAGAAAAGTAGCATTATGTGCTCTTGCCTTTTTATTCATTGGGGTGTATGGGAAAGTTGTGATCGCCAGTGAAAAAAGTCAGGAACAACAAACATCAGTCATATTAGCCGACGGGAACTGGGATAATTTTAACAAAAAGAAACTGGATAATTTTTTGCTTGAGGCACAAAATCGTCCTGAACACTCAAGCTATGCTATTTTTGATTTCGACAACACGACGGCTTTTCTTGATATAGAAGAGGCGATATTGGTTTACCAGCTTGAGAATCTTCGATTCTCTATGACCCCGGATGTATTCCGCACGGTAATTTATAAAGATATACCAAAAATCAGTTTTAAATCAAAATATAATAATCTTGAAAACCACGCTGTCAATATAGATGCAGTTGGCGCGGATATTCTTGATAGCTATACGTGGTTATATAATAATTATGAAGGCTTTCAGGGTGGACTCTCGTTGAGTGAAATAAAACAAACCGCCCATTATAAAAACTTTATTGTCAAGATGCGCTATTTGTATGATGCCATTGGAGGCTCTTTCGAGCATAGGGTATCCTATCCGTGGGTAACATATCTTTTCTGCGGCATGTCGAAAGACGAAGTGGCTAAGCTGGCTGAAGATACCATTCAGTGGCAAAGCCAGCAGCCGATTGAGAAGGTCGTATGGCAAAGTCCGGATAGTCTCGCGGGGCAGGCTGGTGTGGTGAAAACAGTATGGAAAAATGGTTTCAGACTAATCCCTGAAATGCAGGATCTGTATAAAAAACTACAACAAGCTGGTGTCGATGTGTATGTGGTTTCCGCTTCAGCATTAGATGTTATCAAGGCGATAATGATGCAGGAAAAATATGGTTTCTCTATCCCGGCTTCTCATATCTATGCGATGCATCCTTTGTATGATCAAGAGGGAAAATTGACTTCCAGTCTTGATTCTTTCTATCCCCAGACTCAGGGTAAGGGTAAAACAGAAACCATCAATAAATTTATCCGAATAAATTATAACAACAAAGGCCCCGGACTAGTTTGTGGTGATAGCGAAGGCGACCAGAATATGATGTCAGATTTTGATGATACCCGTCTGGTTTTGATTATAAATCGATTGCAGTCACCGCAAAGCATTATTGGTAAACTTTCCGCTCAGGCTGTTCATGATTATAAAAAGGATACGGCAAAAATATTGTTACAGGGACGTAATGAAAATAAAGGAGAGTTTTTACTGTCACAAGGGACTATTTTATCTGGCACTGACAAACCCGTTCTTTTGCCATAAATAAACAGTTTTATCTTTAATACCTGATTCACCAGGACTATTTTGCTGGTTATTTCAGAGCAGGGCAATTACTTATACGCCAGTTATCAGCTATGATTTATCTACCCTGCCTGTACACAGGGAATGCCAGTGATGTCAGTCCACAGTGTGAAAAATAGCGTATACTAACAGCCAGGCTCTAATTCACACCGATAATTTAAGACGCTGGAGTTATGATGGATGTCCATGACAATACCACTCGTAGTAAAAATATGCGTGCTATTGGCCATCGTGATACAGCGATTGAAAAACGTCTTGCAATGCTGCTCACGCAAGCCGGATTTTTGTTTACTACCCAGGAGAGTACGTTGCCTGGTCGCCCTGATTTTGTTGTACCACAGTACCGCTGTATCATTTTTGCCCACGGTTGCTTCTGGCATCATCACCATTGCTATTTATTTAAAGTGCCAGCAACCCGCACTCGTTTCTGGTTAGATAAAATCGGCAGTAATGTTATCCGCGATAATCGTAATATTGCATTATTACGGACGGCAGGGTGGCGGGTGCTGATCGTGTGGGAATGTGCATTACGTGGACGCCTTAAGCTCAGTGACAAGGCATTGGCTGAACGTCTGGAAGAATGGATTTGTAGTGGTGATGGCTGTGCGCAGATCGATACTCAGGGTATTGGCGAGTATCAGATAACGTCCTGTTAACTTTTGTCTGTTTAATCATTGGTATCGTGAATATAACTTGCCACGTAAGATAATTAAAAGTAATGTTTTATCTGCATCAGATCCCTGATGTAGTGATTTTCAAATGCTTTTTATATTTTCCCGGCGGGGTATCAGCCGGGATTTTTTTGGTCTGTGTGACGGCGATCCGGGCGTCACAGCCGGGGCTGTGCTGAAGCTGGTTTTGTTCTACACTGGCTGAAAAAAGAGGAGATAAGATATGCAGGTCAATGATCGCGTGACAGTGAAAACCGGTGATGGTCCACGCCGAATCGGTGTTGTGCTGGCGGTTGAGCCTTTTAATGAAGGGACGATGTACCTGGTTTCATTGCAGGACTATCCATTGGGGATCTGGTTTTTTAATGAAAAGAACCATCCGGATGGCATTTTTGTTGAGAAAGCAGAGTCATGAATTAACGATCAGTCGTGACCGCAGAGGTAACGCTTTTTGATGGCTATTGTGCTACCGAACGTGCCTGTCTGTTTCGTTGTTGCCAACTCAGCTTTTCAGTTATTTTGATAATATTTATCACTGTTATTATATTGTTAAATTTCATTAATGCCGTGCTATTTATAACAAATTTGCATAAGATGTAGTGTGTCGGTGTTAGTCAATATGACATAACTTGCTTATACTAAAGGGAAAATGTATCTTCTGGAGAATTTATGAAACTAAAATTTAGCCGTCATCAGCGACTACTATCAGGGGTTCTGGCGATAGTTCTGGCTGTTGGTATAAGTGCAAAAGCGTTGGCAGCAGATCATTTGCTGGATCAGATTAAAGAACGCGGTACGCTACGCATCGGTCTGGAAGGCACATATCCACCATTTAGCTATCAGGGTGATGATGGCAATCTGACTGGTTTTGAAGTCGATTTTGCCCGAATGCTGGCACAACGTTCTGGTGTAAAAGCCGATCTAAAACCGACAAAATGGGACGGTATGCTGGCTTCTCTCGATGCTAAGCGTGCTGATGTCATCATCAATCAAGTCACTATTTCTGAGCAACGTAAGAAAAAGTATGATTTTTCGCTGCCCTATACGGTATCGGGTATTCAGGCGCTGGTGAAAAAGGGCAACGAAGACACGATTAAAACAGTGGCTGATTTGAAAGGCAAAAAAGTGGGTGTAGGTCTGGGCACTAATTATGAAGAGTGGCTGCGTCAGAATGTTGAAGGGGTCGATATTCGTACTTATGATGATGATCCGACAAAATATCAGGATCTGCGCGTCGGCCGCATAGATGTCATTCTGGTTGATCGCCTGGCGGCGTTGGATCTGGTTAAAAAAACAGGTAATACACTGGCCGTCACTGGAGAGCCATTCTCCCGCCAGGAGTCTGCGGTGGCTTTACGTAAAGGCAATGAAGATCTATTAAAAGTGATAGACAGTGCGATTCTGGATATGCGAAAAGATGGTAGTCTGAAAGCCTTATCAGAAAAATGGTTTGGCGTGGATGTAACCGAATAACGATATCTGTGCGGGGGAAAGATAAAAAACGGATGTGCCCCTTTGGTTGTACAACTCAAATTTAACTCATAAAAAAACCGCCTGGACTGGCGGTTTTATAACACTGCTTCTCTTTGATTTTTTATCATCTTTTGTATGGTGCCCGGGGCGGGACTTGAACCCGCACAGCGCGAACGCCGAGGGATTTTAAATCCCTTGTGTCTACCGATTCCACCACCCGGGCCAGACATATAAACTGGAGGCGCGTTCCGGAGTCGAACCGGACTAGACGGATTTGCAATCCGCTACATAACCGCTTTGCTAACGCGCCTTAATACCTGAGTATCTGCAACAACTGACTACTTAAACTGGAGCGGGAAACGAGACTCGAACTCGCGACCCCGACCTTGGCAAGGTCGTGCTCTACCAACTGAGCTATTCCCGCAATAGTGATATAAATTCTACAATGACTTGAATTTACTATCGTATATCAAAACCGGCATCTTGTCCGATGCGGTGCATTCTACTGACCTGACGCAGTGAGTCAACGTTATTTTTTAAAATTCTGTACTGTTTGCTGAAATTTGCGCCGAAACGATCACTGCTCCAGCAAATCGCTACGTGCTGCATTGAGATATTGAAACATCGACCACAAGGTGAGCACTGCCGCGACGAGAAACAGCGTAATTCCGATCCATTCGACCCAGATATCAGGACGCCATAGCATCCATATCAGTGCTGTCATCTGTGCGGTGGTTTTGACTTTACCCACCCAGGAAACAGAGACACGGCTACGTTTGCCCAGTTCGGCCATCCATTCACGTAAGGCAGAAATAATGATCTCTCTGGCGATCATCGTGGCCGCCGGGAGGGTTACCCACCATGAATGATAATGTTCGGCAACCAGCACCATCGCGATAGCGACCATAACTTTATCTGCCACCGGATCAAGAAAAGCGCCAAAACGTGTGCTTTGATTCCAGCGGCGTGCCAGATAGCCATCAAACCAGTCAGTGATCGCGGCGATAAAAAAAATCAGCGCGCAGACGAAGGGTGCCCAGGAGAAGGGAAGATAAAATGCCAGCACGAAAAAAGGTATCAGGATGATACGAAAAAAAGTCAGCAATGTAGGGATATTTAATTGCATAATGACAGATAACGATTTTTGTTAGATATAAATAAGCTCTATGTTGCTACAGAGCCTCTAATGTTTCAATGAGTAGAAGATTTTTTCTGCAAGGCCGGTCGATATTCCTGGTACTTTGGCTATCTCTTCGATACTTGCATTCTGTAATCCCTGTAATCCACCCATATATTTTAATAGCATCTGACGGCGTTTGGGACCTATTCCGGTGATCGCCTCCAGCATGCTGGTATTTTTCACTTTTGCCCGTTTTTTACGATGTCCGCTAATGGCGTGATCATGCGATTCATCCCGAATATGCTGGATCACATGCAGTGCGGGTGAGTCGGAGGGGAGGCTAAAACCCTCGCCTTCGGGTTCAAAAAAGAGCGTTTCCAGCCCCGCTTTACGGTCGCTTCCTTTGGCCACACCTAATAAGAGGGGATGGTGTTTATTCCACGGGACATCAAGGGTCGCAAAGACGTTTTTTGCCTGTCTTAGCTGACCTTTGCCACCATCTATCAGAATGATATCAGGTATTTTGCTCTCTTCCAGCGCTTTACCGTAGCGGCGGCGCAATACCTGATCCATTGCGGCATAATCATCACCGGGTGTAATGCCAGTGATATTGTAGCGCCGGTATTCTGCCCGTAATGGTCCGTTATTATCGAAGACGACACAGGAAGCAACAGTCTGTTCACCCATTGTATGGCTGATATCGAAACACTCCATTCGCCTTATCGCTGGAAGCTTGAACAGGGTCGCTAGCGCTTGTAAACGTTGATGGATCGTCGATTGCTGAGAAAGCTTACTGCTCAGCGCTGTGGTGGCATTAGTCCGTGCCAGTTTGAGATAGCGAGCACGATCACCGCGTGGCTTCGTCTGGACGTTGATTCTGCGCCCTGCTATTGCGGAAAGCGAGTCGGCTAACAATGTTTTATCATCAAGATTAAAGTCGAGCAGGATTTCGCCAGGCAGGGTACGATTCTGGCTACCCTGCAGATAAAACTGGCCAACAAAGGTTTCGACCACTTCCCCCAGCGCTGTACCGCCTGGTATCTTCGGAAAATAACTGCGGCTGCCTAATACCTTACCCTGGCGAATGAACAGGACATGAACACAGGCCATTCCGGCATCGAATGCAACACCGATAACATCCAGATCCTCACCGGTGTTCGAGACGAATTGTTTTTCAGTAACCCGGCGAACCGCCTGAATTTGATCGCGAATATGCGCCGCTTCTTCAAATGCTAATGCCTGGCTGGCTTTCTCCATCCGGGCAATCAGTTGCGTCAGAACTTGATCATCTTTCCCCGAGAGGAAAAGACGGACATATTCCACTTGTTGTGCATACTCTTCTGCGCTGACCAGCCCTGCGACACAGGGGCCAAGACAACGGCCAATCTGGTATTGCAGGCAGGGGCGTGAACGATTGCGATAGACGTTATTTTCACACTGACGAACAGGAAAAATTTTCTGCAACAGCGCGAGCGTTTCCCGCACCGCGTAACCGTTAGGGAAGGGGCCGAAATATTCGCCTTTCGCATGTTTCGCACCACGGTGCATCGACAGTCTGGGATGAGGATCGCGACTCAGAAAGATATAAGGATAGGACTTATCATCACGTAGCAGGACGTTGTAGCGTGGCTGATATAACTTAATGTAGTTATGTTCAAGAAGCAGCGCTTCCGTTTCTGTGTGTGTGACAGTCACATCGATTTGTGCAATCTGAGCCACCAAGGCTTCCGTTTTGCGCGAAGCCAGATTCGGCCGGAAATAACTGCTTAGCCGCTTTTTCAGATCTTTTGCTTTGCCGACATAGATAACGGTATTTGTCGCATCATACATGCGATAAACGCCTGGCTGGTTGGTTATCGTTTTTAGAAAAGCTTTAGCATCAAAAATATGACTCACTGATTTGCCAGAGACTCCGTATTACACAGACCATGACGGATGGCCAGATGTGTCAATTCAACATCGCCATGAATGTTTAACTTGCTAAACATACGATACCGATAGCTGTTAACCGTTTTAGGGCTCAGATGTAACTGTTCAGATATTTCGTTGACTTTCTGACCTTTGGTAATCATCAGCATGATCTGCAGTTCACGATCAGACAGGCTGGCAAACGGTGAATGGCTTTTTTCGGGTTCAATCTGACTTAGTGCCATTTGTTGTGCGATATCGGAGGCAATATAACGTTGACCGGAGGCAACATAACGAATGGCATTGATGACTTCCTGTGGCGCAGCGCCCTTACTCAGATAGCCTGCAGCACCCGCCTGCATCACTTTTGCCGGCAAAGGGTTCTCAGTATGAATAGTGAGCATGATCACTTTGGTATCGGTAAAAAAACGGACAATTTTCCGTGTCGCTTCCAGACCACCAATACCCGGCATATTCATATCCATCAGGACAACATCAACAGGATGAGTGCGGCACCACTTTACGGCATCTTCACCACAACAGGATTCGCCGACAACCTTAATTCCTTTTATATCTTCCAGAATACGGCGTATCCCTGCGCGTACAAGCTCATGGTCGTCGACAAGAAGAACATTAATCAAAGGAATAATCTCCACAGTAAACTACCGTATAACTAATACCTTATCTTATACATATTATCGGGATTTATTGCCACATTAAAAAACAAAATAATGTCTGGCAAAAGGCATCATTTTCGCGATCTCAATTTGTGTATGTGATGATAACAGTTTTATATATAACAATAAGTTGTATCATGACTATGTTCCAGTATAGGTTCAGAATATTTTTTATTGTTCGGGCCGTTTTTAGCACACAAGTGAGATGTTTTTTAACCAAAAAATGCAAAAATAATATCATTTTATTAAAAATTATTTGTTGTTTTGTTAATAAATCAGGCGATTCTTTTTGTCATTGATTATGATATGCTGCGCCACCTGGGCAGTACATGTTACGTAAAGTGGCAATAGCAAACGAGGATATCCATGAGTATGCCAGATTTTTCCAGCGCAGAAAGTCATCAAAAATTGACCCAGCAGGTGGCTTGTCTGCAAGCACTGATCACACTGATACTTCAGGCAATGGGGCAGGCTGATGCCGGGCGGGTCATCCTTAAAATGGAAAAACAGATCGCTCAAATGGATGATGAGGCTCAGGCGGCGATATTTACCGATATGGTTAAGCAAATTAAACACGATTACCGTCAGTAAATTTATCGGCGATGGGCAATATCTGCTCAGATTGGCCCTGGTAGTGACATCGCGGGCAGCAAAAAGACAGTTCCCTTGCGACAGGGAACTGTTTTGCTGATCTGAGCGGGATTATGACACCAGGAACTTTTCCAGAAACTGACGTGTCCGCAGTTGTTGCGGATGAGCAAAAAGCGTTTTGGCCTCACCTTGTTCAATAATACGTCCCTGATCCATAAAGATAACGCGGTCTGCGACATCGCGAGCGAAACTCATTTCATGGGTGACAATCAGCATCGTGCGCTTCTCCTCGGCTAACTGACGAATGGTGCTCAGTACCTCTCCTACCAGCTCCGGGTCCAGTGCGGATGTCGGCTCATCAAACAGGATAATATCCGGACGCATGGCCAGCGCGCGGGCGATCGCCACCCGCTGTTGCTGACCACCGGAAAGACGGCGAGGATAGCTGTTTTCCTTACCGCTCAGCCCGACTTTGGCCAGTAATTCTCTGGCACGAATTATCGCTTCGTTTTTATCTTCCCCTTTAACAATCACCGGGCCCTCTATAATGTTTTCCACCACGGTACGATGTGGAAACAAATTGAAATTCTGGAAGACAAATCCGACATGCTGGCGTAAATGGCGGATCAGCTTTTTTTGCTGGCCGATGTGAGCAATATCGATAGTGATATCAGCGACCTGAATCGTGCCACTCTCCGGCGACTCCAGCAGATTAATGCTGCGCAAAAGCGTTGTTTTACCAGAACCGCTGGGGCCGATAATCGCGACGATTTCGCCTTTTTTCACACTAAGATCGATGCCATGCAGCACTGTCTGGCCATGAAAATTTTTTACCAGACCTTTTATGTCAATCGCATTCATTTAGCATCTCGCTCCTGGCTATTCAGTTTGTTTTCACAATAGTTCTGCAATGCAGAGAGTAGTGTCGCCATGACCCAGTAAATCAACGAAGCGGCCAGATACATGGTAAATACTTCGAGGGTTCGTGAAGTAATCAGCTGGGCCTGACGGAATAACTCAGGCACCTGAATCGTTGCCGCCAGAGAAGTATCTTTAATCAGGCTAATAAAACTATTGGAGAGTGGAGGTAATGCGATACGCGCCGCCTGGGGCAGGATGGCGCGATGTAATGTTTGCCAGGGGGTCATGCCAATACTGGCGGCGGCCTCCCATTGCCCTTTATCAATCGCGGCAATGGCGGCACGCAGCGTTTCTGCGGTATAAGCGGCCGTATTCAGCGACAGACCAATCATGGCGGCGGGGATGGGGTCCAGCTCAATATTAAACTGTGGCAGGCCGTAGTAAATCATAAATAACTGGGCGATCAGGGGGGTGCCGCGAAAGACAGAGATATACATCCTTGCCAGCCATTTGACTGGCCAGTGGGATGACATACGCATCAGGGCCAGAATAAAACCCAGTATCAGGCCAAAAAACATGCCACCGATGCTGAGTTGTAATGTGAACATAGCACCTTTGAATAAAGAGGGTGCCGATTCGATAATCAGTTGGATACTCTGTTGCATTCTCTGTTCTGCTTTATATATGAGGATGATAAGCAAATAACGCGGGTGCGCCACCGGTATGAATAAATAAAATGGGGCCTTGATCCTTAAAGCGTTGCTGATTAATGCCATCAATCAGCCCGGCCATCGCTTTTCCGGTATACACCGGATCCAGCAGAATGCCTTCCAGTTGTGCCACTAATTTTAGCGCAGCGGTTCCGGCATCATTGGGTACACCATAAGCGGGGGCAAAATAGTCATCCCATAACTGAATGTCAGCGGTTGCTGACAGATCAAGCATCTCTGCTATCGCTTGCTGCAGGGTGACCACTTTGGGTAACTGGTCGGCAACGGTTCGTGAGACAGTGACGCCGATAACATCCGTTTCTGGCATCAGTTGTTCCAGACCTACCGCGAGCCCTGCATGTGTGCCCGCACTGCCGGATGCGACGACGACGGCGGAAAACGGTGTCATCCCGGCACATTGTTGCGCGATCTCCAGCGTACTTTCAACATAGCCTAAGGCGCCGAGGGCACTGGAGCCGCCAACCGGGATAATATAGGGGCGATAGCCTTGCGCTTCAATACGTATTGCCAGCTCCTGCAGTTGGCTGTCAGGGCAGGTCAGGGCATCGCATATTTCAACCTCGGTGTTAAACAGATCCAGCAGTAACCGATTACCGTTAGTCAGATAGTTGGCGGCATGAGTCGCTGTCGGATTTTCCAGTAATGCGACACAATGCAGCCCCAGTTTCGCCGCGACGGCAGCTGTTTGCCGGACATGGTTTGACTGAATCGCCCCCGCAGTGATAAGCGTATCTGCGCCTTTATTTAAGGCATCTGCGGCAAGAAATGCCAGCTTGCGGAGTTTGTTTCCGCCCATGGCCAGCGGCGTTAAATCATCACGTTTAATAAAAATCTCACGTTTCAGATGGCTGGACAGACGTGGCAGATACTCCAGTGGTGTTGGTGCCCCCGTTAATGACAGACGCGGGAAGCGTGCTAAATTTTTCAGTGACATAGTCTCTCCTGACCGAATATTTTTATTATGCACACTCTGACAGAATAAAGGTAAAAATTCTCGATACAAAGTCCCCACTCTACCTTCAGAACAGCTATTTTTGCTACTGCATTTGCGGTGCTGGCAGCGATTAATTGGCTCAGATCGTGGTCATCGCTAAGGATTTTCCTGCAATGCAGCGCAGCATTGCTATCTATCAGGCATAGCGGAAGACGGCATGCTGAAAAATTTTTAATCAACGACTGTTTCTCCGGTGACTGGCAAAAGCGGGTCGTTTTACTCATGCCACTGGAAAGCAAGCAGATGCAATGAGCGGTTTCATCAGGCTATTTTACTGGCCCTTTTGCTCCTCATCAGTGCCCTGAACCCTCACATACGAACTGTACGCTGCGGTTTTTCCATGCTATCGGTGTTCAGACTGGCTGCGCCAATAACCAGGTGGGCCAGGTTCTTATTCTGCAAAGATATTTAGATAAACTTATTCGAAGTTTGTTATCTATTTAAACAAACCTAAAAGGAATGAAATCTCCCTGATAACTTCATGGAAATACTGACACCAGCAAAAAATCAACTGAAAATCCTGCCGATAAAATTCTGTGTCTTAACTTTTTAATCAAATCAGCTGAAAACGCGGGTCATTATATCAATTATCATCATCATATCAGTAATATAGATCGTCAGATTTCACCATGAGAAAATGGTTATAAATAAGATGAAATTTAAATCAGGGCTGCTCAGATAAATTTAATGGTATTGATTGAGATCAACTGACTATCTTTTTTTTAACTTTTTTAATCTTCTATACAATGTTAAAAAATAAAACTAAGATAGCTTAATAATCAACATTAACAATTGGTTACAATCAATATTTCATATTTAATAAGGATTTTATTCTACCCTGCGACCCTATATTACAAGCCCGTCATGGTATACCAGGTATTGATATCTTATTTAGAACGTGTATATCATTACAGGCAGGATATTGAGCTGATGTGATTTTTTTCTGGTCTTTCTGGAACATGATAGTAAATATGTGACAGTAGCTAGCTGATAAATATACTTAATGTGTGGGTGATACTTTGAGGGATATGAAATGGTTATCTGCTGTTATCCCTTTGATTTAACATTGAGTATTTTTAATAATCAGATCGATATTCTAAAGCCTGGATTTACCTGTCTAAATGCTTACTTTTCTGTAAGCCGTGTCATCCATATATGCGAATAACTCGTCATATTGTGTTATGCGTATAGCGTTTAATGAAGAGAGAGAAAATTAAGTATGAACAGTAAATTGACAAAGATGTTCGCCATAACTGCAATGGCCGCACTACCATATTCGGTCATGGCAACCCCAACCATCACTTTTGAGGGGGAAGTCACCTCTCAAACTTGTGCAGTACAGATTAACGGTCAAGATAATTATACCTCGATCCTATTGCCTACAGTGGCGATGAGTGATTTTGGATCGCCACTTGCAGCGGGTCAGACTGCTGGGCTGACTCCGTTCACTATTTCAGTCACGGGTTGCACAGCGGCATCAACCAGTCTGGCTATTAAAACCAAGTTCAATGGTCATAATGTGGATTCGACATTAGGTGTTCTCGGTAACACAAGAACCGGAAGCGACGCCGCCAGCGGATTTGCGCTCCAGTTACTTTCGGGTACCAGTGGTTCGGTGGTGCATTTAAATGGTATCACTGAGGTTGCTGGTCTGGTATTACCTGCAAACCAAACCTCTGCCAGCCATGAATTTGCTGTGCAGTATTATTCTTTAGGTACCAACGGTACTACAGGGAAAATTACGGCTGTTACTGAATATGCGGTAAGTTATCTGTAATATTAAACTGGCTGTATTAATTACAGCCAGTTTTATTCCGGTAGAGAACAATGAAATATAATTTTTTATGGTTTTTTTTTATTGCCGTTGTGACCGATATGGCTAATGCAAGCGTGGTGATGACCGGAACAAGAGTTATTTTTCCATCATCGGTCATGGAAAAAACTATCCAGTTGAAAAATCCGGACCCACAACCTTATGTCGTCCAGTTACAGATGACCGATGAGAATGGTAAAGCAGATAAAAATTCAATATTCTCTCCGCTACCGCCGGTATTCCGTATGGAACCCAATACCGGGCAGTCAGTGAGGTTAATTTTCACCGGCAGAGGGCTTCCTGAGGATAAAGAATCTGTTTTCTATTTTGATTTCACTCAGTTGCCTGCTCTGCAAAAAGATCAAAAAGATCAAAATCAACTGGTCATTGCGGTCCGTAACAGAGTAAAAATATTTTATCGTCCGGTTTCGCTTGAAGGAATGCAGGATGATGCTTATCAGGCGTTGAATTTCAGTGTCGTCAATGGAAAATTCAATGTCGACAATCCGACCGGTTTTTATATGTCGATAAGAGAAGCTAAATTATCAATAAATGGTCAAAGCATAAAGCTTGCTGACAGTGTTATGCTTTCTCCTAAATCAAAAACATTATGGCCGTTATCTGAAAAAATTACGATATTAACTGGCGCTCGATTGCAATTGATATTGGTGAATGACTATGGCGGTGACATCAAAAGAGAAAGAGTTTTATGAAGAACCCGTACTAGTATCAGAAAGATTATATATACGATGTTTTATCCTGTTTATTCTGGTGTTGAATCCAGTCATCTGTGTTCTTGCCAATGAAGAGAGCAAGAAGTTATCGGATAAGGATCATGATTATATTTTTGATCCCTCACTGTTTAAAGGCGGTGATTTTGATCAATCGGTGCTTGAGAAACTGACTCATCCGGATGCTATTGCGCCTGGTGAGTATAAATTAGATGTTTATGTTAACCAGGTTTTTATTGGTAACTACACGATTGCTTTCGTTGATGATAATGACAAGGTGATTCCCTGTTTTAGTGCGGGATTAATTCGTGATATTGATTTCAAAGAAACCAACATCACCACTGAGGGGAGTGAGAAGAAATGTTATTTTATGTCTGCCATATCACCACAGGCGCGGTTGAAAACGGATTTGTCCATCTTTAAGCTGTCGATTATCGTTCCGCAGGCACTGTTAAAAAACAAACCACAGGGGTATGTTAATCCTGATAATTATGATACCGGTGCGAATATAGGATTCATTAATTACATTACAAACTATTATCATGTATCCTATTCAGGTAATAATATCAGTGATCAGAACTCGGCGTGGCTCTCGATTAATGGCGGGTTAAATATTGCTACCTGGCAATACCGGCAGTTAAGTACGGCCACATGGCGTGAGAAAAATGGTCATAACTGGGATAATATCAGAAGCTATGTGCAACGCCCCATCCCGATGATAAACAGTCAGTTTATGGCTGGTCAGCTGATTACCAATGGTCGTTTCTTTTCAGGGATGAATTATAATGGCGTTAATTTGTCCACGGCAGATGCGATGCTTCCTGAGTCGATGCGTGGTTATGCTCCGATTGTCAGAGGAATAGCAACCAGTAATGCCAGGGTCACCATCAGTCAAAATGGACAAAATATATATCAAACCACAGTACCGCCCGGTGCATTTGAAATTAACGACCTGTATCCGACAAGCAATAGCGGTGATTTGCAGATTCAGGTGACGGAGGCGGATGGTACAGTAAAAACATTTATGGTGCCGTTTTCTGCGGTTCTTGAATCGATGCGACCCGGCGTATCTCATTATGACCTGACAACAGGTCGTACCCGCAATACGCGAAAAAAAATAACCTTTGCCGATGGTATTTATCAACGCGGTCTGACTAACGCCATCACAGCGAATAGCGGCATTCGTATTGCACAGGATTATTTTGCGGCGGTATTAGGATCAGTATATACCAGCCGCATAGGGGCAGTGGGGATGGATGCCACGTTTTCTCACGCAAAAATATTGCAAAATCGTCATGAAGGATGGATGGGACACCTCTCATGGAGTAAATCATTTCAGCCTACCGGAACGACGGTTTCGCTTGCTGGTTATCGTTATTCAACCAGCGGATACCGTGAGCTGACTGATATTGCCGGAGCGCGTGATAACGATCCAGAAAGCCTTAACTGGATGAGCTATGCCAACTCACAGCGTTCACGTTTTGACATCACGGTGAGCCAGAACATGCAGGAGTTCGGTAATCTTTTTATTACCGGCGCAACACAGAATTATCGTAACGGACGTTCAAGGGATACGCAGTTACAGTTTGGTTACAACCAGAGTTTTGCTTACGATATTAATATGAACTTATCGGTGACGCGGCAACGTACAGGAAGTTCTTATGATAGCGGGACAATGGAAACAGCCACCGCGCTGGCATTTTCTATCCCCTTATTTACCAGCAACCCACGCGGAGTCAACCTGAGCACTTCTTATAACCATAGTAGTAACGGGGGTGACCAGTATCAGCTGACAGCTTCGGGTATGATCGATGAAGCGCAGACAGCCAGTTATAACCTTAGCGCCATGCGCGATCAGGAATATAACCAGACGGTTTTTAGTGCCAATCTTCAGCAGCGTCTGTCCCGAGTCACACTGGGTCTTAATGCATCCAGCGGTAAGAATTACTGGCAGGCCAGCGGCAATGCGCAAGGCGCACTTGCTGTTCATTCAGGCGGCGTGACCTTCGGGCCTTACCTGGGCGATACTTTTGCGCTGGTTGAAGCGCAGGGCGCCGCAGGGGCAAAACTTTTTAACTCCACGCAAACAACCATTGACAGCAGAGGTTATGCGCTGATTCCCACAGTAACGGCATATCGTTACAACAATGTTTCGCTTGATCCACAAGGTATTGAGGGTAATGCGGAAGTGCTGGATAGCCAGAAACGGGTTGCACCTGTTGCCGGAGCGGGCGTTAAAGTTAAATTCCGTACCCGGTCAGGCGCTGCCTTGCTGATAAAAACCCTGATGAAAAATGGGAGTAGTCTTCCTATGGGCGCCGAAGTTTACAACGCTAAAAATGAAGTCGTCGGTATTACCGGCCAGGGGGGGCAGGTCTATGTCCGCGTCGAGCAAACAAAAGGAAAACTATGGGTTCGTCATGGGCATAATCAGTGTGTGATCCCTTATGATTTGACTAATAAGGATACTAAATCCCCGCTGATTAATCTGACTTTAGATTGTATCGATCCGAAAAGTGAGAATGCGCAATGAGTCACTATTTCTCTTTATTAAAACGTCTGTCTGCGCTGGTATTATGCGGGCTTTCATCCCCCTTATGGGCCACCTGTACCTCATCAGGCGTCAGCCAGACAGAGGATGGCCGATCAGCATTAATTCCGTTTGGTAAAGTCAATTTATTCGATACTCATTTTTTGCCGGTTGGTGCTCTTATCAGTAGCGTGGTGGTACCGCCCACCAATTATACTTATGGCGGCGCGACAGCCTCGAGTGTATTATGGACATGTGACAGCACCGATCTGCCTGATATCTATTTTCTGGTTGCGACCAATGGTGACGATCGGGTGGGGGGCTATTATGATCTTGGCGCAGCCGACGGGAACCCTGATGTTTACGCAACCTATTTCGCATACGTTGGGTTGAAACAAACCATGGACAGCGTTGTTATCAGCCGAAACTGGAAAAAAGTACCCGTGAGGAGTTACGCCACATCGGGGACTAAAATTCAGATCAGATTACAGGATATCCCCCCGCTTCAGGCTGAATTATATCGGGTATCGACTTTACCGGGTACCAGTGCTGCCTCAAGTTATTGTGGTAATAATAATAATGCCGGTTCCGGTATTGTCTATGGCACCACCACCGGTGCGGGTTATAGTTGTGCTCAACCGAATGCCTATATACAACTGGTTGGCCCCGGCCTGACTCATGATCAAGCGGGGGAAGATAGTAAGGATAACTTTTCTTTTTGGGGGGCGGATAATGGCTTTGGGTATGGGATGCGTTCAGTCAATCGCCTGTATAACACGCCTACTTGTGTGGCAAAAAGCGCTACCTCGCTTGTATTACTGCCCACTATTTCGATTAATGATTTAAATAATGGACAAACCAGCACCGCCTCCTTTTCTGTTAGCGTTGAGTGCAGTAATAATGTAGCTTCGGGCACGGCAAGTTCTCAGACCGCGCTAGGTTTTCAGGTTTCTGCTGGTGCCTACAGTGCAGCCCAGACATTAGGACTCGTGAATAACAGTGGTGGGGTGAGTATGCTATTGTCCGATAATTATAATGCTTCAACGGCAGCGCATGGTGTAGGAATAAACATTGCCTATAGCAATGCGCCAGCGACGCCTTTGACCTTCATTGGTCAGTTCGGAACCAATCCTTTGAACAGCGCTTATATGGGCCGTGCGGCGGGCTGGTATCCGGTACTGGAGAATGCCGAAGCAGCGGCCAGCACAGTTGCGGGCTATACCGATTATAATTACCATTTTATTGCATCACTGAAAAAAATAGAGGGGCAGACAGTCACCGCCGGTAAAGTTCGTTCTACCGTCACCGTACTGGTAAAAGTACAATGAGCGTAGCACGATATCTTCTGGCGGTTTTAGGTATTTTGTCGATCAGTGCTCATGGCGGAATCATGCCCTCCCGGTCACGAATTATATACAGTTCTGACAATAAAGATGCGAGCATCATGCTGGTTAATACCAATGATTATCCGGTGGTTGTACAGACCTGGATTGATAATGGCGAGGGCTCGCCTGATATACAGGATATGCCTTTTGTCAGTATTCCACCGCTGTTTTATCTTGAGCCCGCTGCCATCAAGGCGGTTCGGGTGTTATACAATAAGGCAGCACTCCCGCAGGATAAAGAGTCTCTTTTCTGGTTTAATATGTATGAAATACCCCCTGAGCATAAGGAACTGACAGCGGATAACAGTGTTCTGGTGACCATGAATACACAGATTAAATTATTTTATCGCCCCCACGGCCTAACCATGACTTCTGATCAGGCAATACAGAAAATCGTGTGCAGCTTATACGATAAGGCGTCTGTTTCGTGTTATAACCCGACCCCTGTTCATATTTCAGTTACCGATGTTCAGCTCTGGCTGTCCGAAGCGGCTTCAGTTAAAGCAACGAATGAAGAGTATCTCATCAAGCCATTTGGTAAAAATCTTTACCATTTTAAAGATGCCGTAGCACCGTTGAAAATGGCACTGCAATATATTGACGATGCAGGCAATACATCCGAGCATGTTATCACTTTAAAAAAGTGATAGTTTTTGTTTTATATGTATTAGTTGCGACTTAAGCTGACACTAAGCCTTGAAAGGTTGAGAGTTACCAGTTTTGATATGGGCGTTTAATTTTTAAACAAAATCTGAGGTAACTCTCGTGATTCATACTACCAATCCTGCCATCAAACACAAAACCAGCTTGCTCAATCTGTCTGAAGAACTCAGTAACGTATCGAAAACCTGAAAAATCATAATAGATGTCTTTCGCGATATGTTTTACAGTTATCGTAAGCGGTAAGTGTCAAAACAGTTGGCACCTGCGGTTAATTTAAGCCAACTGTTTTTTGCCTTTCACCAGATCGGATGAAAGCGCATAAACCAACAAATTTCATTCAGACATTGAACAGGAAGTTCATCACATCGCCATCTTTAACGATATAGTCTTTACCTTCGGCACGCATTTTACCGGCCTCTTTTGCGCCCTGTTCACCCTTACAGGCGATAAAGTCTTCATAAGAGACTGTCTGGGCGCGAATAAAGCCTTTTTCGAAATCGGTATGAATTTTACCGGCGGCTTGCGGTGCTGTGGCACCGACCGGAATTGTCCATGCCCGCACCTCTTTGACGCCAGCGGTAAAATAGGTTTGCAGATTCAGCAGCTCATAACCGGCGCGAATGACGCGATTCAGCCCCGGCTCGCTCAGCCCGAGATCGGCCATAAATTCATCACGTTCGGCATCATCCAGTTCGGCAATATCTGCCTCAATGGCGGCGCATACCGCAACCACGACGGCACCTTCAGCGGCAGCAATTTCCCGCACTTTATCCAGATAAGGGTTATTTTCGAAACCGTCTTCATTGACATTGGCAATATACATTGTCGGTTTTAACGTCAGGAAGCTCAGGTATTTTATCGCCGCTTTATCTTCCGCGGTCAGGCTTTTTAATGCGCGTAACATGCCGGCATTTTCAAGCTGTGGCAGGCATTTTTCCAGGGCAGCCAGTTCTGCTTTAGCCTCTTTATCCCCCCCTTTAGCTTTTTTCTGTACACGATGGATAGCCCGTTCACAGGTATCAAGATCGGACAAGGCCAGTTCGGTATTGATAACATCGATATCGTCAGCCGGGTCGACTTTGTTATTGACATGAATAATGTTGTCATTCTCAAAGCAACGTACAACATGGCCGATAGCTTCGGTTTCACGGATATTTGTCAGAAACTGATTCCCCAGACCTTCACCTTTTGACGCCCCTTTGACCAGGCCGGCGATATCGACAAATTCCATTGTGGTCGGCAGAATACGTTGTGGTTTGACGATTTCGGCCAGCTTATCCAGACGCGGATCAGGCATCGGCACGACACCGGTGTTCGGCTCAATAGTACAGAAGGGAAAATTAGCTGCTTCAATACCCGCTTTGGTGAGCGCATTGAACAAGGTGGATTTGCCAACGTTAGGCAAACCGACGATACCGCATTTGAATCCCATGATTTAAGTTACCTTAATCTTTTGCTAATCAACCTGTTACATGCACCGGTTGCATAAAAGTAAAATAGTCCGCCTATTATACACAGTGTGTGGTAAAAATTCCGCATCCTGCCCGCTATGCGGCTTTAAAAGCATGTAAACGTTGGGTGGCTTTACTCAGCCCCTCTTTTAGCCAGATCTCAGTGCAGCGTGTTGCTTCATCGATCGCTTCGTCAATCAGCGGCTGTTCACGGGCAGTCGGTTTACCTAAAACAAAGCCCACCACTTTATTTTTATCACCAGGATGGCCAATACCGAGACGTAAGCGGTGAAAGTCAGAGGTATTTCCCAGCTTGCTGATGATATCTTTTAGGCCATTATGACCTCCGTGACCGCCGCCGGATTTAAATCTGGCTACTCCTGGCGGTAAATCCAGCTCGTCATGCGCCACCAGAATTTCATCTGGCTTAATGCGGTAGAATGTCGCCATTGCTGCCACGGCCTTACCGCTCAGATTCATAAAGGTGGTCGGAACCAGCAGGCGAAGATCATTATCGGCAAGATTAATCCGTGCGGTATAGCCGAAGAATTTACTCTCTTCGCGTAGCGGCGCCCGATAGCGTTCAGCCAGTAAATCAACATACCAGGCACCGGCATTGTGCCTTGTTGCCGCATATTCAGCACCAGGATTGGCCAGTCCTACAATCAGTTTTATGGTCACATTATTTTCCTGCGGGAAACATTTTATGGCCCATAGTGTACTGTGTGTCGATTTGGCTGGCAAAATTCAGGCGCTGAGATTGCCCCGTGGAAAGGATTATCCCGCCAGTGATGAAAATAGTCTGATGTCATTTTGTTTTTTATTTGTAATTATTCATTTGTCTTATGTTTACGAATGTGATCGATAACGCAATCAATGTTAGCGGTTTGTCTATACTGATTCTGTAAACTGATATCAATCTCGCCATGGCATCGGGCACTACGGAGGTAATATATGACGCGCAAACAGGCTTCGTTTATCGGTAATATATTGATAATCACTGGGTTAGTGGTTATGTCCATCGGCATTGGCTGCGCCATTTTAAATCAGCTCCCCCAGCTTGAAATGCCGCAGCTTTTTTCACATAGCGCGATACTGGGCATCTTTGTTGGTGCGATCCTTTGGCTGGTGGGAGCCCGCATTGGCGGGCATGAGCAGATTGACGACAGGTACTGGTGGGTACGTCATTATGATAAGCGCTGTCGCCATGATCCACGCCGCAATAGCTGAAACCGTATCAGGATAAAATATCCGCTAAAGCAGCATGACGATCAGCATAAAAGCGCAGGCGTCCTGGGATCGGTTGTACGCCCGCGCGGGCAAAAGTGCGTAATGGCTGAAATTCAAGACTGGCGATCCGCAGTTCACAGCCCTCAGGCAACTTGCTAACAAAACGCTGAAGGGCATCCAGACCTCCGGCATCCAGTACCGGAACCGCATCCCACTCCAGCAGCACGATGCGCTTACCGCTAATTCGCTTTTGCAGATCGTTAAACAGCCCTTCAGCAGCGGCGAAAAACAGCGGCCCAATGACTCGCAAGACCAGAACATCATCAGGAAGATTAACATTGACGGGTGCCAGATGGGTCATCCGTGCAATGCGGCGCATAAACAGCAGTGAGGCCAGAACAATCCCGACACCGATAGCGATAACCATATCAAACAGAATGGTTAAAGACATGCACATCAGCATCACCACAATGTCATCTTTCGGTGCATGGCGCAGCAAATTAATGATGTTACGTGCATCACTCATATTCCATGCGACCATCAGTAGCAATGCCGCCATAGCCGAAAGAGGCAGCCATGAGAGCAGGGGCGCCAGCACGAGGAGCGCCATGATCACCAGAAGTGAGTGGATCACCGCAGCAATCGGTGATGTGGCACCAGCGCGAACATTCGCTGCGGATCGCGCAATGGCGGCCGTTGCGGTGATGCCGCCAAAGAAAGGGGCGATGATGTTACCAATCCCCTGGCCAACCAGCTCGCTATTTGCTTTATATTTTGTGCCGGTCATGCCATCCAGCACCACGGCACACAGTAGGGACTCTATGGCACCCAGCATCGCCATCGAAAAGGCGACCGGCAGCAGGGCCTTCAGCGAGTGCCAGTTAAGGGTAAAATCAGCACCGGGGATTTGCCACGGTAGCATCAGTTGTGGCAGCAAAGGTGGAATACCGTTCCCCTGACTGCCATCGGCTAACAGATAGTGGAACTGTGAGCCAATCGTGGCGGCATGACCTCCCAACAGATGGCATATCAGCATCGTGGCACAGCCCATCAGTAAGGCGGGGAGGTGGCCTGGCAGGCGAATTCCCAGACGCGGCCATATTATCAATGTTCCGAGAGTGACGATGCCAATTGCCGTATCGCAAGGATTGATTGTTGGCAGTGCCATTATCAGCGCGCCGAGTTTTTGCAGGTAGTGTTCCGGCATATGTGATATCTGCAGACCTAAAAAGTCTTTAATTTGCATTGTCGCAATCGTGATACCGATACCGGAAGTAAAACCGAGCGTGACTGGCAGAGGAATATATTCAATCAGGCGACCCAATCGCGCCAGACCGAAAAGAATTAAGAATATCCCGGACAATAAGGTGGCAACCAGTAATCCTGATAAACCGAATTGCTGTGATACCGGATAGAGGATTACCACGAACGCGGCGGTAGGGCCGGAGACACTGAAACGTGAACCGCCGGTCAGCGCAATAACAATACCGGCGATAGCGGAGGTATAAAGTCCGTATTGGGGGGGAACACCGCTGGCAATCGCTAAAGCCATTGCCAGCGGGATCGCAATAATGCCTACCGTAATTCCGGCGATCGCATCACGTATCAGACGGCCAAAGGTATATTTTTCTTTCCAGCAGGCATCAATAAACGCGCTGCACGGCATGACGTGTAAAGAAAGCAAACGGTTCACAATAGCGTTTCATCCCAGGTGAAATATTTGCCAGATGAATAGCACAGGCGCGGTATTGCTAAGCCAGACAAATATATCGCAAAAATAAAAAAACCCGCCGTGGCGGGTTGTGTCAACAGACGTGATTAATGCTCAAACATCGCGGAGATAGACTCTTCGTTGCTGATACGACGAATCGCCTCTGCCAGCATACCAGACAGTGTCAGCATCCGGACTTTATTGAGTGCTTTGATTTCTGGTGTCAGTGGAATAGTGTCACAGACAACAAATTCATCAATCACTGAATTTTTAATATTCTGGGGGGCATTGCCGGAGAATATCGGGTGGGTCGCGTAGGCGAATACGCGATTAGCTCCCCGCTCTTTCAGTGCTTCTGCTGCTTTACACAGTGTGCCACCGGTATCGATCATATCATCGACCACGATGCAATCACGGCCAGCAACATCACCGATGACGTGCATAACCTGGGAAACATTAGCGCGCGGGCGACGTTTATCGATGATGGCCATCTCGGTATCGTTAAGCAGTTTGGCAATGGCTCGGGCACGTACCACACCACCGATATCAGGAGACACAACCACCGGGTTGTCGAGGTTTCGTTGCAGAATATCTTCCAGCAGAATGGGGCTACCGAATACGTTATCGACCGGAACATCAAAGAAGCCCTGGATCTGTTCAGCATGCAGGTCAACGGTCAGAACCCGATCGACTCCAACGCTGGACAGGAAATCGGCGACTACTTTTGCGGTGATTGGCACCCGCGCAGAACGAACCCGGCGATCCTGACGCGCGTAACCGAAGTAAGGGATAACGGCCGTAATACGACCCGCCGAAGCGCGACGCAGCGCATCCACCATAACAACCAGCTCCATCAGATTGTCATTGGTAGGCGCACAAGTAGACTGGATGATGAAAATATCACCACCACGTACATTTTCATTGATTTGTACGCTGACTTCACCATCGCTAAAGCGACCTACAGCGGCGTCGCCGAGAGAGGTATACAGACGGTCGGCAATACGTTGTGCTAGTTCCGGCGTAGCGTTACCAGCAAAAAGCTTCATATCAGGCACGAGAAGAACCTCAGGCATGCGTCCAGTAGTGGATAAATAGCACCAGAATAATTAAGACAGGGATGAGGGCTATTCTATCCAGATAATATGTTTAAAGAGAACGAGGCAACGTCGGCAAAATATGGCGTTGTCAGCGTGACTCATTTTGTCCGGTGTGTCACATCATTCAGACTAACAGGCAGAATTTTGTGACAAGGCTAACTTAAGTGGCGAGCGATTAACACCTTGCGCCACAAAGCATTGTAACCATTCCGGGGCTTTTTTCAGCACCTGGCGAGCGGCAGCCTCAGTATCAAATTCAGCGAAGACACAGGCACCTGTTCCGGTCAGGCGTGATGGCGCGTATTCTAACAGCCATGAAAGTGCAACATCAACCTCAGGAAAACGTTTTCTTGCGATCGCTTCACAATCATTATGAAATGGGCTGTCCAGCAACCTGTCTATTGATCTGACCGGTGTATTGCGCGGTAAATTAGCATCACGGAAAATCAGTGGTGTGGCAATACTGACACCGGGATGCGCGACCAGATACCATTTTTCCGGTGGTGTCGCAGCGGTCAAAAGCTCACCAATACCTTCCGCGAAAGCGGCATGACCCCGCACGAAAACCGGGACATCCGCCCCCAGTTGTAATCCCAGGATTGCCAGCTCATCCTCTGATAATCCACAGTGCCACAAGTGGTTCAGAGCCACCAGGGTGGTAGCGGCATTGGATGAACCGCCGCCCAGTCCGCCGCCCATTGGCAGCCGTTTATCGAGATGAATATCTGCGCCGCGACCAGCCGATAACGCTCCACGCGCGGTCATCTCTTGCAGCAATAAGCGGGCAGCACGGATAATCAAATTATCTTCAGTGGCAACACCTGCGACCGGCGTCAGCAGGCGCAGTATCCCGTCAGAACGTGGCTCGATGATCAACATGTCGCCATAATCGAGAAACTGAAACAACGTTTGCAGGGTATGGTAACCATCAGCGCGTTGTCCGGTGATGTACAGGAACAGATTTAGCTTCGCCGGAGAGGGCCAGTGAGTGATCATTTTACTATCCAGTTATCCATTTTTAGCTTGATACGCTGTTGACCATTACGCAGCTCAATATTATCTGGCAGCGGCGGCTGGCTTTTATGGCTATAGCCGTTATAGATAAGATGCCAGGTCTTGCCATTCTGGCGGTAAGTCAGCTTATGCAGACGATAGTCATCGTCAAGTGAATAATCGCTGGCTTTACCCGGCAGACCGACAATCCACTGACGCAGGTTATTGAGTGGGATCGCGATTCCGGTCAGACGACTGACGATCTCTTCTCCATCCGTAGCGGTGTAGGTCTGCCCCTGATTATCCGTCAGGGTCACATGATCGGACTGAGCAACCAGCGACAACTCCGTACCGCCCAGCGGGTTGGTCAGTAATAGGCGATAGTTATTTTCTCCGCTTTGTTGCCAGAAGAAGCGGGCATAAACTTTTTGATCGCTGTTAAAATAAGCAAAAGCACCACGGGTCTGAAATTGCGTCAGATTGTGGATAGCTTGCTGGTGCTGACGCCATTGGGGGGAATCCGCTGTTTTAGTCGGGTCTTCGGCGTGATTAAGGTTACAGGCAGTCAGGAACAACGCAGCCAGTGGTAACAGACGGAGCAGTAGGTTCATAATAGTGACGAATCCTTGATATATAGTTTTGAATAAGCTTACATGCCATTCGTGTTGTGAGTCATAGTCACGATCTTAATGCTAATGAGCGGTACGGAATAGTGCTCTACTTTCAACTCGTCCTTCTCCGGCATACTTCCTGTGCCTGACACAACATATCGCCAGTCAATAATAGCGCCCGGTCTGGAAACCATTAATCCATTATACATTGTCATTGTTTGACTGTTAGCTGATTCAGAAATAGTCATGACATTGCGCCATATAGGGCCTGGAATCAAGGCACGGCTGTCTGATATGCCAGCAAGGACAGTCAAAATCGCCATTTTTAAACCAGGTAATGAATAAATAACTTCTCATATTAACGCTCCACTTTCGCCAGCCCCAGACAGCTACCGGGAAATGGGGAGGCAACTTTCATAAACTGCTTTACCTGTTTCAGTAGTTGCCACATGTAACGACTTTGACTTTCCGGCAGCCGTACCCCTGACATGGCAGCGTTACTACTTCTCTGATGAAATCAGTAACGGCTGGCTGGGCCAGGGCTGGTTTCTGCCGCTGTCGCTGAGCGTGCGCCAGCAGGATGATGTGCTGATATTCACTGACGAACAGGGCCGGGATATCCGCTTCCCCTGCCCGCCACCCGGCGAACTGCCGGTGATGAACCGCTATGAACAGCTGAAGGTCAGTCGTCCGGACGATAATACCGTCTGTATCTCCGCTGCTGATGAATCCCGCCACTGGCACTTCAGCCATCAGCCCCGGCCAGGCCACTGGCTGCTGTCCGCAATCACTGACCGCAATGAAAACCGCCTGACCATTGACTATAACAGCCGCAATCAGCCAGAGCAGATAACCGACAGCGCCGGGCGACGCTTCCTGGTCGAATTTTCCTCCCTGCCGCTGACGAATGGTGACACTGTGGAACGTATCACCGGGGTTAGCGTCTTTCATCCCTCCGACCCGCTCAGCGCCGACAGGCTGTGCCAGTATGACTACTCGTCAGAGGGCGACCTTATCGCGGTGCGCAATGGCCAGGGAGCAGTACTGCGCGAGTTTCGCTATCAGCAGCTTCACCTGCAGCGTCTGCGATTTCATCGCCGGACCGTTATCGGCGTGCAGGACCAGCGGCTGTCGCCAGCAGCCTTCCCGCATCACACTGCGCTGCATCAGGGCGGCTGCCTGTTCACCGCTTTCTGTCTCATGCACTTCGTAACCCGTGATTTTTCGGCTGTACAGGTCGGTTATCAGATACAGATAATACCAGCGGCCACTCACCACAGAGGGCAGCCAGGTGATGTTCCATGTCCACACCTGGCAGGGCCCTGTCGCCGTAAAGGTCGTCGGGGCGGCCACCTTCTGCCGCCGGACCTGACGTCCCCGCCGGTGAACCTCACCGGAACGACGCAGTATGCGGTAAAAGGTCGATTCACTCGCCAGATAAATGCCTTTATCTGCCAGACGCGGCACGATTTGCGACGGCGGCAGACTGGCATATTCAGGCTGATGACAGGCCTCCCGTATCTGCTGCTCTTCCTCAGGACTCAGGCGGTTAACCGGCACCGGTCTGACGGCCATCTTCCGGACTTTTTTGCCATCTTCTCCATGTCCGCAGACTCAGACTGACCTCCCGGCAGGCAACCCTGCGCCGGGCTCCGGCCGGTAAGTGTCAAGACAGTTGTCACCCCTGGTTAATTTAAGCGACCTGTTTCTCAGATTTTTAACGTATCAATGACCATCCGTAGGGCGGGGGAGACGTTGCGATGAGGATAATAGAGAAATAATCCTTCCATTCGCAGACTGTAACGCTGCAATACTCTGATAAGCTTACCGTGTTCTAAATCATCGGCGACCAGTTCAACAGGGACATAGGCTAACCCGAGGCTCAGCCGGGCGGCTTCTGCTTCCATATAGCTGTCAGATAAGGCCCATTGTCCTTCAGGTCGATGGGTAATTATTTTATCATCCTGATTGAGTTCCCACTGGTATACGCTGCCGTCGGCAAACTGATAGGCGATACAGGGATGCACCTTTAAATCCGCCGGGGTTTGTGGAAAACCGTAGCGTCGAAAATGTCCCGGAGTACCCACAATCGCCATCTCCATATCGGACGTGATGCGCACCGCGACCATGCCCTGGCCGACTTCAGGTCCCAGACGGACGCCGGCATCGAATCTTTCCTTGATGATATCGACGAATCGGCTCTCATTCATCAGTTCAAGCCTGATATCAGGATAGCGCTGTTTAAATACCGCTAGCTTTGGCAGCAAGCATTTATCAATCGCGTGCTGACTGGCATTGATTCGCACCGTGCCGGAGGGCGTCTCACGATAATGCGCCAGCGTGGCAAGCCCAAGATCTAACGTATCAAATCCAGACGCCGTCTTTTGGTAGAGCTGCTCGCCTGCTTGCGTCAGTGACAGTTTACGCGTGGTGCGCACCAGCAGCTGGACGCCCAGCCTTTCTTCAAGCTCACGAACAGAACGGCTGACCCCTGACTGAGCAAGTCCCAGCCGCTGAGCTGCAGCGGTAAAACTACCTTCCCGAACCACCTGCATAAACAGATACAACTCGTTGTAGTTCTCCCTTTTTGCCATGCATAATCCCCCCTGAATGACAGCAAACTCAGTATTAATTTATAACAATATGGTATTAATCTTAGCAGTAATCACCCTCTAATCAGCACTAATCCTGCTCACTATAATGATCCCATCAAAACAAAGCACTGCAGCGTTGTCCGTAGGAAACTTGTATCTCTCTGTTGATTTTCATGGGGATTTTTATGAAAGCTTTCACCCGAACGCTAAAAACTACGATACCGGCCATGCTGTTATTCGCATCATTAAGTGGAGTCACGACAATGAGTTATGCTGATTCAACCCATCCGAATACTCCTGTTTCCATGACAGATAAATGGGACAAGACCTTTGCTGAGAGCCAGAAAGTCGACCATCGTAAAGTCTCGTTCCCGAATCGATATGGCATCACCTTAGTGGGCGATCTTTATCTGCCCAAAGATCGTGGCGATCGCAAACTGGCGGCGATTGCGGTCAGTGGGCCTTTTGGCGCGGTGAAAGAACAATCCAGCGGTCTGTATGCCCAGACGCTGGCGGAACAAGGATTTATTACTCTGGCATTCGATCCTTCTTACACGGGGGAAAGCGGCGGCTATCCGCGAAACGTCGCCTCACCGGATATTAACACGGAAGATTTCAGTGCGGCGGTGGATTTCTTAGGGCTGCAAAAAGAGGTGGATCGCAACCGTATCGGGCTGCTCGGTATTTGCGGCTGGGGTGGCATGGCGTTGAACGACGCCGCGATGGATACCCGCGTTAAAGCGGTGGCCACCAGCGTGATGTACGATATGAGCCGGGCGATGGGGCATGGCGTGGGAAATGGCAAAGACCGTTATTCAACCGTCGACCGTCGAGCTGTTCTGCAGTATCTGAATGAACAGCGCTGGAAGGATGCACAGAGCGGAACGTTCGCTCACGGCGGTCATGATATTAACGTCGACAGCAACGGCAAAGCCAGCGCGGGCGGGCGCATTCTGCCAGAAACGCTCCCGGCAAATCCGCATCCGGTACTGAAAGAGTTCTTTGACTACTACCGTATGCCGCGCGGTTTCCACGCGCGTTCCGTGAACTCGACTGGGGCGTGGACGGCAACGATGCCGCTGTCGTTTATGAATATGCCGTTACTGAGCTACGCCAGTGAGATCACCATTCCGACGCTTATCGTGACCGGTGAAAAAGCGCATTCACGCTATTTTGCTGAAGATGCTTACAAGGCGGTCGGCAGTAAAGATAAAGAGCTGGTGGTGGTGCCTGGGGCAAATCATGTGGATCTATACGATAACGTTGCCGGAAAAATACCTTTCGCGAAGTTCGAACAATTTTTTCAAACCAAACTGAAATACCCCCTCTCCTGAATTGATCAAAAACTACCGATCTATGGCCGATGGCTTTTATCCTGATCTTTGTGAATCACTATGTCGACACTGAGCCAAACACCATCATCTCAACATCAGCACGCATAATGGGGAGGCATTTTTGCCATAACCTTGTGCGTTTTTATGCTGATTGCCTCTGAATTTATGCCCGTCAGCCTGCTCACGCCGATTGCCCGTGATTCAGGTGTGACGGTGGGGCTGGCAGGGCAGGGGATTGCTGTCTCCGGCGCACTGGCGGTACTGACCAGCCTGACGCTTTCGACCCTGGCTGGAAATGTGAATCGTAAGTTCCTGCTAAATTTCAATGCGGGTTTTACGCCTTGCTCTCGCTTATTTTTCGCCTGTTCAACGGTCTGAAAATAGTTTTCCGGATAAGGTGTCGCCGGTTCAATTTCAAACAGAACGGTATTCAGGCTGCGGTGAATGACGTCCGCAATCACTCGTGTGTTTTCGCTGCGGGAAAAGTACGCTACCAGAATTCGACTTTTACCCTGCACATTTGCGTTTCCGGTAGCAGCTGCCACCAGGGATATGTTCGCCAGCGTGAACCTGGCAAGTGCGGTGATCAACATTTTTCGGTTGGAATCATGCGCCATAACCCACTCCTGATTGTGTGCGAGCGCGGGCGAAGCTGCCGGCCGGAATCGAACTGAGTGTGGACTTTTTTGCCGACAGTCAGCTGAACTATCAGTTTGATGTCCGCCTGCTGTACTGCGCACCATCAGGCCTGTCCGACGGCGCCGCGGAGTCTCTCAGTATCAGTATGATGGATATTATGACTTAATCAGAAGGCTGGAAAAAGGCTATTTTACTGGTCATTTTGGCCCTGAGCACCGTGTACGCTGCGGTTTCTCCGCGCTGTCCGTGTCCTGACTGGCTGCGTCAATAACGCCTGGTGGGCCAGGCTCTAAATCAGTCATTACCTGATTTTACTATGAAAATATTTATTTTTTAGCTGCAGAATTTTCTGGGATTCCGGCGCAGGACGCCTGTTAATCGTAGCGCCTCAGCAAACAAGCGTGGATCACCCACGCTTGTTTTGATCAGCTGAAAATTACTTCGCCTTTCCCTGATTGGCTACGGCAGCCGCTTTTGCCGCAATTTCATCGGGGTTGCCCAGATAGTAATGCTTAATCGGTTTGAAGTTTTCGTCGAATTCATACACCAGCGGAACACCGGTTGGAATATTGAGTTCGAGGATCTCCTGTTCACTCATATTATCGAGATATTTTACCAGCGCACGCAGTGAGTTACCGTGCGCAGCAATCAGGATACGCTCACCTTTTTTCATCCGTGGCAGAATGGTGTCTTTCCAGTAAGGGACAACACGTTCGATAGTCAGTGCCAGACTCTCGGTGACCGGCAGCTCTTTATCACTCAGTGCCGCGTAGCGGGGATCGTGACCAGGATAGCGCTCATCCTCTTTGCTCAGCTCAGGAGGGGTGACGGCAAAGCCACGACGCCACTGTTTCACTTGCTCATCACCATATTTTTCTGCGGTCTCTGCTTTATTCAGTCCCTGTAATGCGCCGTAGTGACGTTCATTCAGCTTCCATGATTTTTCATCGGGCAACCAGACCTGGTCCAGTTCATCCAGCATATGCCACAGGGTATGGATGGCACGTTTCAGCACAGAGGTATAAGCAAAATCGAAGACGAAACCTTCCTGTTTTAGCAATTTCCCTGCCGCTTTAGCTTCACTGACCCCCTTTGCAGAGAGATCCACATCGTACCAACCGGTGAAACGGTTTTCATTATTCCACTGACTTTCGCCATGACGAACCAGTACCAGCTTAGTTACAGCCATTCTTTCGCTCCTCGATACACATACTCTTTCGGATTATCCCGGCAACGCACTGATATATTGCTGAGCTAATTCCGATAGCCGCGTGTATGCATTACTATTGATTGATAACTGTTCTCATTATATTGCGGTGATTTGCACCACGGCAATGGTTATCCCTAACCATAGCGAAATTTACCGCCTGATGACATAGTTATCGCAAAACCCAAATTTAATATGATCCCGCGCCTGCGGAAGCCTTGCAGACATAGAATGTCTCTTTGATACCGGTCAGTGCTTCATACTGAGCAGCAACGGCTTGTCGCAGTGGATCAACCCGCTGTTCAGGCACCAGCGCCACGACGCAACCGCCAAATCCTCCACCGGTCATGCGCACCCCTCCCTGGTCACCCAGAGTATTGCTGACAATATCGACCAGGTGATCAATGGGGGCCACCGTGATGGCAAAATCATCACGCATCGAAGCGTGGGATTCGGCCATCAGTTGCCCCATCCGTTGCAGATCGCCTTTTTCGAGCGCTTCTGCGGCTTCAAGAGTGCGGGCATTTTCGGTCAGCACATGACGAACGCGGTGCGCCACCAGTGGGTCCAGCTGATGGGCAGCGGCGTGAAAATCGCGAAGACTGACATCGCGCAGTGATGATTTTCCGAAGAAGTGAGCGCCTGCTTCGCACTGCTTACGGCGGGTATTATATTCACTGCCGACCAGCGTGCGTTTAAAATTACTATTGATAATGACCACCGCGACACCTTGTGGCATCGATACCGCGCGGGTCTCAAGGGTGCGACAGTCAATCAGTAATGCATGCTCTTTCTTTCCCAGCGCCGAGATAAGCTGATCCATAATGCCGCATTGACAGCCAACAAACTGATTTTCTGCCTGCTGACCCTGCAGCGCGATTTGTCTGCCATCCAGTGGCAGATGGTATAATTGCTGAAATGCTGTCCCCACAGCAACCTCCAGTGAGGCGGAGGAACTCAGTCCTGCCCCCTGTGGCACATTGCCGCTGATCACCAAATCTGCGCCACCCATCTGATGATGCCGCTGTAACTGTGTCACCACCCCACGAATATAGTTTGCCCACGGTTGGGCTGGATGTGGCTCAATCGGCCGGTCAAGAAAGAACTGATCACGCTGATTATCATAATCAGCAGCGATCACCTGCACACACTGGTCATGACGGCGGGCACAGGCGATCACTGTCTGGTAGTCAATGGCACAGGGTAAGACAAAACCGTCATTGTAGTCGGTGTGTTCGCCGATTAAGTTAACCCGGCCAGGCGCCTGGATAAAATGACTGGCAGGATAGCCGAATTTTTCAGCAAACAGAGTGCGAGTTTTCTCTTGCAGATTCATGATAACTCTCCGGAATCACGAAAATGGCTATCACTGACCGCCTGCAGGTGTCTGGCGGCCTGCTCGGCGGTCAAATCGCGCTGCGTCTCGGCCAGCATCTCATAGCCGACCATAAATTTACGCACGTTGGCGGAACGCAATAAAGGGGGATAAAAATGGGCATGGAGCTGCCAGTGATCATTATCAGCCCCATTAAAAGGCGCGCCATGCCAGCCCATGGTATAGGGAAAGGCGCACTGGAATAAATTATCGTAACGGCTGGTCAGCTTTTTCAGTGCTATGGCAAGATCATGACTTTGTGGAGCGGTTAAATCAGTGAGTCGCAACACATGCGCTTTCGGCAGCAGAAGGGTTTCAAAGGGCCATGCTGCCCAGTAGGGCACGACCGCCAGCCAGTGTGTCGTTTCGACAACCGTACGGCTGCCATCGTTTAATTCACGCTCAACATAATCGCGCAGCATCGGCGTACCCTGGCGGGAGAAAAAGGCTTTTTGCAGACGATCTTCCCGTTCTGCCTCGTTAGGCAGGAAGCTATTAGCCCAGATTTGGCCATGCGGGTGTGGGTTGGAACACCCCATTGTGGCACCCTTATTTTCAAAAATCTGTACCCACGGATAGCTTTTCCCCAGTTCGGCCATCTGTTGCTGCCATGTTTTTACTACCCCCTCCAGGGCGGTGATGCTTAATTCCGGCAGCGTCTTGCTATGATCCGGTGAAAAACAGATAACCCGGCTGGTTCCGCGCGCACTTTGACAACGCATCAGCGGATCGTCACTCGCTGGTGCATCGGGGGTATCAGTCATTAATGCCGCAAAATCATTAGTAAAGACATAAGTACCCGTATAACGCGGATTGACATCCCCGGTGATGCGGGTATTGCCAGGACACAGAAAGCAGTGCGGATCATGGGCGGGCAGGGTCAGGCAGGCAGGGGACTCCTGTGCCCCCTGCCAGGGACGTTTGCCGCGATGAGGTGAAACTAAAACCCACTCTCCGGTTAACGGATTATAACGACGATGGGGGTGATCGACAGGGTTAAATTGCGCCATAAGCGTTCCTTTAGTCGGGATAACCGTAGGGATGGCGGGATTGCCAGCGCCAGGTATCCTCAGCCATCTGATTAAGTGTTCGGGTCACACGCCAGTTGAGCTCTCGCTCAGCCTTTTGCGCATCAGCCCAGTAAGCAGGAAGGTCACCTGCGCGGCGGGGGGCGAAGTGATAATTGAGCGACTGACCACAGGCCTGGCTGAAAGCATTGACTACATCAAGAACACTGCTGCCAACCCCTGCACCGAGGTTATAGATATGTACGCCCGCACGATGGGCTAATTTTTCCATCGCCACTACGTGGCCATCCGCGAGATCCATGACGTGAATATAATCACGCACCCCTGTACCGTCCGGTGTTGGATAATCGTTACCAAAAATAGCCAGTGATTCGCGACGTCCCACCGCCACCTGAGCGAGATAAGGCATCAGATTATTGGGAATACCTTGTGGATCTTCTCCCATTTCCCCTGATGGATGGGCGCCGACCGGATTAAAGTAACGCAATAATGCAATACTCCACTCGGGCTGCGCTGCCTGTACATCGCTCAGGATTTGCTCAATCATCAATTTACTTTTGCCATAAGGGCTTTGCGGCAATCCGGTCGGAAAACTTTCAACATAGGGGATTTGTGGCTGATCGCCATAAACGGTGGCCGAGGAGCTGAAAATCAGGTTTTTGACCCTGGCCGTCTGCATCGCAGAGACTAATTTCAGGGTGCCGGTAACATTATTGTCATAATATTCCAGCGGTTTGACCACCGATTCCCCGACCGCTTTCAGGCCAGCAAAATGGATCACCGCTTCAATGGCGTGATCATGAAGGATTTCTGTGATCAATGCTTCATCGCGAATATCACCAGCAATAAAAGTGATGTTTGACCCGCCCAGCTGTTCAATAACCGGCACGACGCTGCGTTTACTGTTACAGAGATTATCCAGGATAACAACGTCATGTCCTTGCCGTAATAATTGTACACAGGTATGACTTCCGATGTAACCGCTACCACCTGTAACTAATACCTTCATAATGGACTCCGTAAGGCTGCTATTACCTGAAAAAAATAGCATGACCATGAGGAGAAAAGTGTGATTAAACGCAAATGTATGGAATCGTTTACAATGAAAACGTCACCAACATGTGCAATTATTATTCGCTCATTGAGTTTAATGAAAATATTTCTATTATGGTGAAAAATCAAGAAGACGTTCTTTTATATCGACGCCATTATCCCTGATATCAGCCCGTCATCAGGGAGCGATATCTTCCCTGATGACGGATCTGTGTTATACCGTTGATCTGCGGGCAAGCCACATCTGAAATTGCTGCCAGGCCAGCATATTATTCAGCGCATCGTTCGAACTGATAACTGTAACCGTTTTCATCCGGAATGAAGATCAGGCGATGCGTGATGCAGGCAGGCGCATCTTCCCGGTGATGGGAAACAAACAGCAGTTGGGTATTGCCCTGCTGGATCAGCACGTCAATAAAACGACGTACCAGCTGGCGATTGAGTGGGTCCAGTCCCTGTAGCGGTTCGTCAAGAATCAACAGGGTCGGATGTTTTACCAGCGCTCTGACGATCAACGCCAGCCGTTGCTGACCCCAGGAAAGAGTATGAAATGGCGCATCAGCGGTAGTGGCATCGATGCCCAGAATATCCAGCCAGCGCTGTACCAGCTGGCGTTGCCGATCAGAAACCGCCTGATAAATACCGATAGAGTCGAAATATCCCGACAGGATCACATTGCGCACGGTGGTGCTGACGCGATATTCGAGGTGCAGAAGGCTGCTGACGTAACCGATGTGCTTTTTGATATCCCAGATTGTTTCACCGCTGCCGCGACGGCGGCCAAACAGGGTGAGATCATTACTGTACCCCTGTGGATGATCGCCGGTAATGAGACTCAGCAAGGTTGATTTTCCGGCCCCATTAGGGCCGACAATTTGCCAGTGTTCGCCTGGATTAACCGTCCAGTTGAGATGCTGAATAACCGGTTTATCGTTGTATGACACCATGCCATCGCGCAGAATGACCCGTGGTGTATCATCGGCCAGCACCTGACCGGCTGCGGGGAGATCCGGCTCCGGTAAGGTGATGCCCTCCAGCTTTTCACTGTGCGCCAGTTGAGCGATCAGTGCCTGGTTGAGCAGGCTATTTTTTTCACCGTACTCACTCAGGGTACAATCCGCCAGCACTCCGGCAAAACGGACAAAGTCGGGAATGTCACTAAAACGATTCAGTACCAGGATCACGGTGATACCCTGTTCGTTTAGCGTTGCCAGTATGCCGGCAAGCTGCTGACGAGACGCTACATCAAGTCCGTCAAAAGGTTCATCGAGGATCAGCAAATCCGGCTGAGTCATTAACGTCTGACAGAGCAGCGTTTTACGTGTTTCACCGGTGGAGAGATATTTAAAGCGACGAGGGAGCAGGTGAGTGATACCAAACAGCTCAGCGAGAGTGGCACAGCGGGCCGGATCCTGATGCTCAAGCTCAATGATCTCCGCCGTCGTCCGTCCGCTATCCTCTTCGCCAGGGCTGAGTAAGTCAGTATTGTTGCGCTGCCATTCGTCACCCACCAGCTTCTGTAATTGTTCAAAAGAAAGACGAGCGATACGGGAAAAATGATTTTCATACTGGCCGCTAAAGCGGGTAATCTCCCGCGATAACACGCGAGCCAGCGCCGATTTACCACTGCCATTACTGCCAACAAAAGCCCAGCTTTCGCCTGCGGCAATCGCCAGATGGGCGATAGTTAATGTTTTGTTTGCGCTCAGGTAAAATACGCCTTGCGAAATCTGCAACGATAACATCATCTGTTCCATTTATTCCTGTCAGTGATGACAGGAATACGACGCCAGCGACATGATGTCAATGTGATTAACGCAAGGTGGCGAGAATGACATGATCGGCATTAAAACAGGCGATGGCATCACTGCCTTCGCTCAGTTGATCAGCTTGATCGCGGGGCAGGGTGGCACACAGCGTTTGCCCGTCGGGCAGCGACATTAACACTTCACACTGTTGTGGCCCATATTCGATATGACTGATTTTGCCAGCCAGTTGATTATCCGCTTGCGCTGCGATAGCGCGATCCTGGGTCATACTCACCCACGGCGCTTTGAGCAACACCAGCACCTCCTGACCTTCGTTCAGGCCGAGACGATCGGCACTTTGCGCAGTAATGGCGACTTTCAAACGGGTCTGCTCGTCAGCGAGCAAAACCTCGACATGTTGTTGTATCTGTTGATGATTACGACCGGTGATCGTACCAAACCACTGATTACGTGCGCTGGTTTGTAATGAAAAACGTGAGATAGCGGCCAGCAGGCTGTCAAGCGGTAGCCGATCATCGTCACTGAGCACATCAAACGCTTTTTGCTGGATCTGAGCCAGCAGGTCGTAAAGCTGAATCAGCCGCTGCCCGTAGCGGGTCAAGATCGCGCCACCGCCCCCTTTTCCCCCCTTGGCCCGCTCAACCAGGGTTTGTTCGCTGAGCTGATTCATTTCATTAATCGCATCCCAGGCGCTTTTATAACTGATCGCCGCATTTTTCGCCCCCTGACTAATCGAACCGGTTTTATCGATTTGTTTTAGCAGGGCAATACGTCGCGGATCAGCGAACAAACGTTGTTGTAATTTAAGGGTCAGAAGAATTTCGGCCGTCATAGTGAGATCCTGGCAAAAAGTGTATTGTGACCGATAGTGATTATCTTGCAAGATACATCTGTCATTTCCGTTCATCGATGACCGCACAAATGGAACGTATTTTTGCCGTTTAATGAATTACAATAAGATCTGTCAGTGTTATGGAGTCCGCTATGTTACAGCTATTGGAAAGTCTGGTTTTTGCCTGTGTCATGGTTCCGGTGGTGATGGGTATCATCCTCGGGTTAATTTATGGTCTTGGCGAAGCCTTTAATCTGTTGTCCAGCGTGGGTCGCAGTAATAATCGTCAACGTACCCACTGATTAACGCTCTGCCATCCCCAGCCTGAGCCGATAACCGATTGCAGACACACAGGGAAACCCTGTGTGTTTTTGCTGTGGTTAACGAAAACGTAGCGCAGCGATACCCTCTGGTCGTTGTTTCCTGATTCACCGTCTGACTTATTAGCTGATTTTACTGGCTATTTCAACCGCCATAACACCTCCCAAAGCCGCCGCTGGGGGCATTCATTAACGGCTCAGCATCCGCATGATAACAAAGCGCTGAGCGCTCCCGATGCCGGAATCGATAAATATGAATAAACTTAAGTCGTTACCTGATAACATGAACATTTATTTTACTAATTATGTTCATTTGCTGTCAGGTGAGATTTGTTGTTATATTCCTCTCGTTTTTGATGTTCCTCTGCATCTATCCCCTTATTGATATTGGGAAAAATTTTGTTGTATCGTTATGTTGTTTCGTAAATAACGCACCTACAGGAGTTACCTATGACATATCAATGGTCACGTTTACTGACAGCAACGGTATTAACATTCACCCTGGCAAGCCCGGTACGGGCAGAAGAGGGGAAAATTATGGTATTTGCTGCGGCATCATTAACAAATGCGTTACAGGAGATCGCCAAAGAGTATAAAAAAGAAACTAATGTTGATGTTGTCTCCTCTTTTGCCTCCTCTTCGACTCTCGCCCGCCAAATTACCGCTGGCGCACCGGCGGATTTATTTATCTCGGCCGATCAGAAATGGATGGACTATACGGTCGATAAAAAAGTTATCGATACCTCTACACGTGAAACCTTACTGGGCAATCGCCTTGTGGTGGTCGCGCCGAAAGAGAGTGAACAGGGTGAAATCACGATTAACAACCACACCAACTGGCTCAGTTTGTTAAAAGGGGGACGCCTGGCGGTAGGTAACCCCGAACATGTTCCGGTCGGGATCTATGCCGAACAGGCACTGAAAAAACTGGGGGCATGGGATACGTTAACCTCCAGACTGGCACCAGCGGAAGATGTGCGTAGCGCACTGGCGCTGGTTGAACGTCGTGAAACGCCCTTAGGCATTGTTTACGGCTCTGATGCCGTGGCCAGTAAAAAAGTAAAAGTTGTCGGGGTTTTTCCGGATGACACGCACCAACAAGTGGAGTATCCGCTGGCGATTATTGATGGACATAAAAATGCGACGGTGACAGCGTTCTATGACTATCTGAAAGGACCGCAAGCTGCCACTATCTTTAAACAATATGGATTTACCACACGCTAATGTTTTTAAGTGATCCCGAATGGCAGGCGGTACTGCTGAGTCTGAAAGTTTCTTCCCTTGCGGTAGTGTTAAACCTGCCCTTTGGCATCGTTGTCTCATGGTTGCTGGTACGACGCCAGTTCCCGGGTAAAGCACTGCTCGATAGTCTTATCCACTTACCGCTGGTATTACCGCCCGTGGTGGTGGGATATCTGCTTTTAGTTGTTATGGGGCAGCATGGTGTTATCGGCAGCGCGTTGTATCGCTGGTTTGGCCTGAGCTTCGCCTTTAGCTGGCGTGGCGCGGTACTGGCGGCGGCAGTGATGTCATTCCCGCTGATGGTACGCGCCATTCGTCTGGCGCTGGAAGAGGTCGATATCAAGCTGGAACAGGCGGCTCGCACGCTGGGAGCTGGACGCTGGCGGGTGTTTTTTACCATCACATTGCCGCTGATGTTACCGGGTATTATTGTCGGTGTGGTGCTGGCTTTTGCCCGGTCATTGGGTGAATTTGGTGCGACAATTACGTTTGTCTCCAATATCCCTGGCGAAACACGCACTATTCCGTCAGCCATGTATACGCTGATCCAAACTGTAGATGGTGAAAACGCGGCAGCGCGTTTATGCCTGATCTCGATTGCTCTGGCGCTGTTGTCACTGCTGATCTCGGAATGGCTGGTGCGTCTTAGCCGGGCACGGCGGGGGTAATAACATGCTGGAGCTCAATTTCACTCAGCCGCTGGGCAACTATAACATGTCTATTGATGTGACGTTACCTGGCCGTGGTATCACTGCCATATTTGGTATCTCGGGTGCCGGAAAAACTTCGCTCATCAATGTGATTAGTGGCCTGACCCGTCCCCATACCGGGCGGATTGTTCTTAATGATCGGGTGCTCAATGATGTGGCGAAACATATCTGTCTGCCACCGGAAAAGCGGCATATCGGTTATGTTTTTCAGGATGCGCGTCTGTTTCCCCATTACAGCGTTCGCGGTAACTTACAGTACGGCATGGCGAAAGGCATGGTCGATCAATTTGATAAACTGGTTACCCTGCTGGGGATAGAACCCTTACTGGGACGCTTTCCGGGGAACTTGTCCGGAGGAGAAAAACAGCGGGTGGCAATCGGCCGGGCCATATTAACTGCACCGGAACTGCTACTGATGGATGAGCCGTTGGCCTCACTTGATATTCCACGCAAACGAGAACTTATTCCTTATCTGCAGCGATTAGCACGGGAAATTCGTATCCCGATGTTATATGTCAGCCACTCGCTGGATGAAATTCAGCATCTGGCGGATGACATCCTGGTGCTGGAAGCAGGGAAAGTCAAAGCCTATGGCAATCTGGAGCAAGTCTGGGCAAGCAGCGTGATGCATCCCTGGCTACCGCAAGAGCAACAAAGCACCATCCTCAATGCGACGGTTATCGCCCAGCATCCACACTATGCGATGACGGCGCTAGCACTGGGTGAACAACCGTTATGGGTCAATTACCTTGATCGGCTACCGGGTGAAACAGTGCGTATTCGGATACCATCGTCTGATGTATCGCTGATGCTGCAACAACCTCAGCATACCAGTGTGCGTAATATTCTGGCTGCGCAGGTCATTGAAACCATCGAGGTGAAGGGGCAGGTTGAAGTTCAGCTGAATGTCAGTGGTCATATCCTGTGGGCGCGCATCAGTCCGTGGGCCAGAGATGAGCTGGCGATCACCGCTGGCCAGTGGTTGTATGCGCAGATTAAAAGCGTGTCAATTATCGCCTGATGACAACAGCGTTTGCTGAATAAAATCAGCGATGCTGTTACTGTTATTATCGCCAATCACGACATCGGCACGCGCTTTGACCGCCTCGACCGCATTGCCCATAGCGACACCGATACCGGCCGCTTCCAGCATACTAAGGTCATTGTGGTTATCGCCAAAGGCAACGACATCATCCATTGATAATCCCTGAGTGGCCAGCCACTGTGCCAGACGTCGCCCCTTGCTGTTACCGGCATGGGTGACGTCTATCTGATCGTACCATGACCACTCACAGGTCAGTCCGGGCAGGCGAGCAATCTGCTGAGAAAATTGTTGTAATCGCGTAATATCCTGATCAGCCAGAGCAAACTTCCATATTGACTGTACGGTGGGAATCGCTTGCGCCAGTGATTTCACCTGGGTAAAAACCGGGCGTTGTGCTACAGGAAACTGTTGTGCCCATTCGATAGTCGTGGTTATTTTGCTGGTGAGATGCTGGTAGAGTATCGCGTCGTCAACGTACATCAGCGCCTGAATATCACTACCGGCCAGCCAGTCAGTCAGGCAGCGCGCTTCCTCTATCGACACAGGATCGGCTTGTAGTACCTTTTTTTCCTGATAATCATAGAGATAAGTACCATTACAGCAAATGACAGGTGTCCCAGGCGCCAGTTCCTGATAAAAAGGATGAATCGCGATATGATGCCGCCCGGTGACGATAATCACCTGAAAACCGGCCGCTCTGGCACGAGACAGTGCCGTCAGTGAAGCAGGGAGGATAGTTTTATCGCTGGTCAGTAAGGTGCCGTCTAAATCAAGCGCAATAACACGTGAACGCATGAGAAGTACCCCCGGTTAATAAAATAACAAAGTCGTCTGACATTGATGGTACACCGCTGTCTCTCTGCAGCCAATAAAATTGCCTGCCGCTCAGAGGGATAAATGAAATCCATATGCAGTCGTAAGGAGCAGTGAATGAAACAAATCGTTTATACCGCCAGTCCGGAAAGTCGGCAAATCCATGTCTGGCGACTGGAGCAGAGCGGCAATCTGGTGCCTGTGCAGGTGGTTGATGTCCCCGGCCAGGTTCAGCCGATGGTGATCAGCGTCGATAAAGCGTATCTCTATGTCGGCGTGCGCCCTGAATTTCGCCTGCTGGCTTACCGTATCGCTGCCGATAGCGGCGCACTGACTCTGGCGGGCGAGGCAGCACTACCGGGTAGTCCGACCCATATTTCAACCGATCATCAGGGACGTTTTATCTTCAGTGCCTCTTATAATGCGGGCTGCGTCAGCGTCACCCCCTTGATGAATGGCCTGCCCACTGAGACAGTCGAAGTTGTCGAAGGAGTAGCGGGTTGCCATTCGGCGAACATCTCTCCGGATAATCGTACCTTGTGGGTACCCGCTTTGAAACAGGATCGGATCTGTTTATTTCATCTTCGTGACAATGGCACGCTGATAGCACAGGATCCTCCGGCTGTCACTACCGCCACGGGAGCAGGGCCACGGCATATGGTATTCCATCCCCGACAGCCCTATGCTTACTGCCTGAATGAATTAAATAGCACGGTGGATGTCTGGGCGCTACCCGGGGCTGATGGCAAAATGACCCTTGTCCAGACGCTGGATATGATGCCCGCAGATTTTAACGGCGTGCGTTGGGCAGCCGATATTCATCTGACCCCGGATGGTCGTCATCTTTATACCTGTGATCGCACAGCCAGCATCATCACGATTTTCACTGTATCGGCGGATGGCAGCGAATTGTCGCTGAGCGGTTATCAGCCGACAGAGACACAGCCACGTGGCTTCTGTATTGATGCCCGTGGTCGCTACCTGATCGCAGCCGGACAGAAATCACACCATATTGCTGTCTATGAGATTAGCGCTGAACAGGGCTTACTGCAGGAGAGAGGGCGTTACGCCGTCGGCCAGGGGCCGATGTGGGTAGTGATTAACGCCAGTTAACCCGCCAGGTGATGTCAACAGATAATGGGCCCCCGTTAAGCGGGGGCTGACGATAATAGGGTCATCGCCAACCATCCCTGTTATGCGTAAAAATAAATCACCATTATCACGCTTATTATTTAATCATATAGTAATGTACCTTCCTCTGTGGCAGACTCAGACCCTATGAATCAATCATCCACGCCTTACTTCAGCACAGGGAACGGTCATGCGCAAAGGCAACACCATCGGTAAACTGCAGTATGTGCCGCCGCCGCTCGGCACGGTCGATGGCGGCAGCGCTAATCCGCCAGTGAAGAACGACTGGTGGACCGAGCGGGGTGAGATGGTGCACAGCGGGCTCGATATCATCGGCGCGGTGCCGGTGGTGGGTATTCTCGCCGATGGTGTGAACGCGGTTATCTATACCGCTGAAGGGGAATATGACCAGGCGGCGCTGTCAGCCAGCTCGGCCGTGGTCAACTTTGTTCCCGGCGCGGGCGGCATATTTAAAGCTGGCAAAATGGCCGCCCGGATTAATAAGGCGCTCGGTAAAACCAGTGCGGTGAAAGCGGTGGAGAAAACCGCACTCCAGGCAGAAAAGACGGCGGTAAAAGCTGAAAGCCGGGCAGCCGGAAAAAGTGCCAGTCATACCCTCAGCGCCAAAAAAGCAGGCAGTGAAAAGGGCGGCAGCCATCAGAGTCGCAACAGCCGCAAGAGCGAGCCCTGCAAAATCCCGGCCGAGCCACTGTCGCCACTGACTGGCCACCCGGTTAACGCGATTCTGGGCATCAAGGTGTTGTATGGCGATGAGGATAACGACTTTGACTTTCCGGCCGCGATACCCCTGACATGGCAGCGTTACTACTTCTCGGATGAAATCAGCAACGGCTGGCTGGGTCAGGGCTGGTTTCTGCCACTGTCGCTGAGTGTGCGCCAGCAGGATGATATGCTGATATTCACTGACGAACAGGGCTGGGATATCCGCTTCCCCTGTCCGCCACCCGGCGAACTGCCGGTGATGAATCGTTATGAACAGCTGAAGGTCAGCCGACCTGAGGAAGACACGGTCTGCATCTCCGCCGCCGATGAATCCCGCCACTGGCACTTCAGCCATCAGCCCCGGCCAGGCCACTGGCTGCTGTCCGCAATCACTGACCGCAATGAAAACCGCCTGACCATTGACTACAACAGCCGCAATCAGCCAGAGCAGATAACCGACAGCGCCAGACGGCGCTTTTTGATTGAATTTTCCTCCCTGTCGCTGACCGGTGGTGGCACTGTTGAGCGCATCACCGGGGTTAGCGTCTGCCACCCCTCCGACCCGCTCAGTGCTGAAAAGCTGTGCCAGTATGACTACTCGCCGGAAGGTGACCTTATCGCGGTGCGCAATGGCCAGGGAGCAGTACTGCGCGAGTTTCGCTATCAGCAGCATATGCTGGTGGCCCACCGGCTGGCAGGCGAGCTGGCCTGTTTCTATGAGTATGATAAATACACCCCGCAGGGAAAGGTACTGCGTCATTACGACAGCCAGGGTGGCGAGTGGCGCTTCCGTTACGACACCTCCAGTACCACGGTCACCGATGCCCCGGGAAGAGTCACCCGCTATGAGTTCGATGATAACCATGAACTGCTGGCCCTGACCGATGCGTGCGGTGGCTGCACACGAATACAGCGCAGCGCCCGCGGCCAGATAATGCGCCTGACCGACCCGGCCGGACGGCTGACCCGCTGTTATTATGATGAACGCGGCAACCTGATGAAAATCATCGCCCCGGACGGTGAAACCACCGACTTCGACTGGCACCCGCGCTGGAACCTGCCGCGCAGTATTACTGACATGCACGGCAGCAGACAGGAGTTCACCTATGATGTTGTCGGTAATCTTATCCGCATGATGGACGAAGCGGGACGGATAACCGAATACAACCACGATGACCAGGGCAACCTGACCAGGATTTGCGATGCTGCTTCCGGTATTCAGCGTCTCACTTACAACAGTGCCGGGCTGGTCACCCGCCACACTGACTGCAGTGGTCGCACCACCACGTATGACTATGACCGTTATGGCTGGCTGAGGGAGCAGACTGACGCCGCAGGCAACCGCACACAGATGCTTCACCGTCAGGATGGCCTGCTGGTGAAAATCACTCACCCTGACGGCGGCACGGAAACCTTCAGTTATGACCGCTGGCAAAGGCTCACCGCCTGGCGCGACCCGCAGGGCCAGGTCACCCGGTGGCAGTATGCCGGCGATGGTCAGCCCCTGAGCCGCAGGACCAGCGGCTGTCGCCAGCAGCCTTCCCGCATCACACTGCGCTGCATCAGGGCGGCTGCCTGTTCACCGCTTTCTGTCTCATGCACTTCGTAACCCGTAATTTTTCGGCTGTACAGGTCGGTTATCAGATACAGATAATACCAGCGGCCACTCACCACAGAGGGCAGCCAGGTGATGTCCCATGTCCACACCTGGCAGGGACCTGTCGCCGTAAAGGTCGTCGGGGCGGCCACCTTCTGCCGCCGGGCCTGACGTCCCCGCCGGTGAACCTCGCCTGAACGACGCAGTATGCGGTAAAAGGTCGATTCACTCGCCAGATAAATGCCTTTGTCTGCCAGACGCGGCACGATTTGCGACGGCGGCAGACTGGCATATTCAGGCTGATGACATATCTCCCGTATCTGCTGCTCTTCCTTAGCGCTCAGGCGGTTAACCGGCACCGGCCTGACGGCTGTCAGACGGCCATCTTCATGATGCTTTTGCCAGCGCTGCCAGGTGCGAAGGCTCAGGTTCACTTCACGGCAGGCAACCCTGCGCCGGGCTCCTGCGGCGACGGCCTCATTAATCCACCGGATGAACAGCTGACGCTCATGTGCAGGCGTCAGTCGTCCCCGTCCGTTTCCCCGTAGTAATCCCTGAGCTTTTTTCGCAGTACCAGTATCGCTGCCGCCTCCGCCAGAGCTTTCTCCTTACGCACCAGCTCTCTCTTCAGCTGTTTAATCTCTTTCTGGCTCTGCTTCAGGGCCGCTTTATCTTCCGGTGCGGAAATCTGTAAAAAAGCCTGCTTCCACTGAATAATCTGTTCCGGATAAAGACCTTTTTTACGGCAGTATTCTGCCACTTCAGCCTCACTGAGTGTGGCGGTTTCGACTATCACGGCGAAGCGTGCTTCTGCTGACCACTGGTCGGTTGTTTTCTCTGCGCCGGGCACGGGCTTCCCCTCTGATTTGGCCTGATTACGCCAGTTACAGAGGGTAGCTTCGGATATTCCTTCCATTTGTGCAACGGTGGAAACCGACATGTTGTAGGGGGGCAATAATTTAGCCAGTATCGCTGCTTTACGTTCAGAGGAAATACGTTTCATTTGTCACTCCATGCCCTCAGACTGATTTTTCAGAGGGGGTGACAACTATCCTGACACTGAGGGGCCATTTCAGACATCAGACACTTCACCAACCTGTTAATGTAGCAACAGAAAACCGATGTTCCTCATCATCATTTTTAGCCAAAAACGCAATGCTATTTTTTCTCAATCCAGGCTGATAAACGCTGATCGCCATTGTTATTTCCAGTGGTAATTCCCTCGTTATCTGCCTACGATCTCCCGCTATATGAATCAGCCGGAGGGTCTGGATGGTGTTACAGGCAACGCACTGTGGAGATTGAACAAAAACTGTTGCGGCTGACAGCACAAATGGCGCAGGAAGGTATCCGCCGCCTGCTGGTGATCAGTGGCGATGATGACTGGTGTCTGGAACAGGCTCAGCGGTTGCGTGAGTGGCTGGCAGGGGACAGGTTGTGGGTTGGGACGCAGTCGGCTGTTGCGCCGCCTTCGATAGCACCCGATGCACTCAAATCGTTGCTGGGCCAGGAGTATCTTCATGCCTTCTTTGATGCCCGTTATGGCTTTGATGTTAGTGCACTGGCGGTATTGAGCGGCACCCTGCGGGCGGGAAGCTGGTTGATTCTGATGGTTCCTCCGTTGATGCGCTGGCCAACATTAGCCGATGCGGATTCTCTGCGCTGGAGTGATACACCGGAGCCGATAGCGACACCTCATTTTATTGATCATTTTTGCCAGCAGATCCTCACCGATAACAATGTTGTGATCTGGCAACAGGATAAGCCGTTGTATTTGCCCGATTTCACGCCGCGAGTGCGCTGGCGTCCGGCGGATGGATCACCACAACAGCAGCAGGCGGCGATCCTTCATCGTCTGACAGCGCTTCCGCCCGGTATCGCAGTAGTGACCGCTGAACGTGGGCGGGGAAAGTCTGCCCTGGCAGGGATGCTAATCCGTCAGCTCGCTGGCGATGCGATCGTGACCGCGCCTGCCCGGCGGGCAACAGCCGTGATGGCCGCTTTCGCTGGTGATGATTTTCACTTTATGGCACCGGATGCTTTACTGACCGCAGCGGTTCAGGCGAAGTGGCTGATTATCGATGAAGCGGCAGCGATCCCGCTGCCCGTGCTTCAGCAACTGGTTGCGCGTTTTCCACATACGTTATTAATGACCACGGTGCAGGGTTATGAAGGTACGGGACGAGGATTTTTGTTTAAGTTCTGCGCTCACTTTCCGCATCTGTTCTCATTCAGCCTGATCAGGCCGATCCGCTGGGCGGCGGGGTGTCCTCTCGAAGCCCGGATTAATCAGTTACTGTTATTGACCGATGAAACGTTTAGTCAGTCACCGACAGGTGCCGTCACTCTGACCACCATCAACCCGCAACAGAGGGCGCAGCATCGTGAGCAAATGGTGGCGATGTATCAACTGCTCTCTGGCGCCCACTATCGTACATCGCCCGTGGATTTGCGGCGGATGATGGATGCGCCGGGACAGTCTTTTATCTGTGCAGAGAGTCACTCGCGAATGGCGGGCGCATTATGGTTGGTGGCCGAGGGTGGGTTGTCAGCGCGACTCAGTCAGGCGGTCTGGGCCGGGTTTCGTCGCCCGCGTGGTAATCTGGTGGCGCAGTCGCTGGCCGCTCATGGGGGAGATCCTCTGGCGGCAACGTTAACGGGCAAACGGATCAGCCGCATCGCTGTCCATCCGACACGTCAGCGTCAGGGATTGGGGCGGGCGCTGGTGACTCAGGCCATCGCGCAGGATGCCGGCTGTGATTATTTTTCAGTCAGTTTTGGTTATACCGCCGATCTCTGGCATTTCTGGCAGCGCTGCGGCTTTACGCTGGTACGTTTAGGGACGCATCGTGAGGCAAGCAGTGGTTGTTACAGTGCGATAGCGTTATATCCGGTGACAGCAGCAGGTCATGAGTTGACCCGGCAGCAGTCACAACGCCTGATGCGTGATGAATACTGGCTGCGTGAGTGGCGTGAGCTGTCGTTACCGCTGACCGTGGCAGCTGATCACACCTTGAGTGATCAAGACTGGCAGGAGGTGGCCGGATTTGCTTATGCCCATCGACCTTTGCTGACAACAATGGGCAGCCTCAACCGCCTGTTATTGCTGAGCCCTCTGCCGTTGCCCGCTTTACGCGCGCGTCTGCAACGGCAGAGTGAAGCAGAAATATGCACCCGGTTACAGCTGAACGGGAGAAAGGCCTTACTGACAGCCATGCGTTATGAAGCACAACAGGCATTATCCGCGCTGGATGCTGCACGTGCTGCCTTATTATGTCAGCAGATTATCTCGCTTGCTATCGGTAACTAAAAGGCGCTAAGTCTATTTCCGCGGCGTATCGTGTCGCTGATCGTCGTCGTCATCCCACTTATCGTTACAGTCACGATGAGGAGGAAGTTTCGGTTTATGGCGCAGAAATTTTTTATAATCAAGACGATTCAGATCCTTAATGGCATTGATAATAACACCGACTAAAAATAATGGTACAACAATCCATATGTGGTTTATCAGCCATTCCATCTTGTTTTCCTGTGTGCCGTGCCCGTCAGAGGAGCAATTGTTCGATGATACATTGATACATTCTTGCCAGTAGTTGCAGTTCAGCGGCGTTAACACACTCATTAATTTTATGAATGGTTTTATTGACTGGCCCCAGCTCAACCACCTGCGCACCCATGCGGGCGATAAAGCGACCATCAGAAGTGCCACCATTGGTGAGCAGCTGCGGTGTTATCTCATTATAGCGTTTCACCGCGTTGACCACCGCGTCCACCAGTTTGCCCCGCCGGGTGAGGAAAGGCTGACCGGACAGCCACCAGTCAATGCTGTAGTGCAGATGATACTTTTCCAGCAATGCCACGATGCGTGCCTTAATGATTTCGTCGGTTAATTCGCTGCTAAAGCGAAGATTAAACTGTACAGACAGTTCACCGGGGATAACGTTATTGCTGCCCGTACCCGCCTGGATATTGGCAATTTGCAAACTGGTGGGGGGGAAAAATTCATTGCCTTTATCCCACTGGATGCTGACCAGCTCTGCCAGCATCGGTGCTGCGCGATGCACCGGATTGTCGGCCAGTTGCGGATACGCGACGTGTCCCTGTACGCCATGAATGATCAGATTGCCGGTTAATGATCCACGACGCCCGTTTTTGACAACATCGCCGACGGTTTCACTGCTTGAGGGTTCTCCCACCAGACAGTAATCCAGACGCTCATGACGCGCCATCAACGCGTCAACCACTTTTACCGTGCCATGTTGCCCACTGGCTTCTTCATCCGAAGTGATTAAAAAAGCCAGGCGGCCTTTATGCGTCGGGTAGCGGGCGACAAAACGTTCAGCGGCAACCACCATCGCCGCCAGCGATCCTTTCATATCTGCCGCTCCGCGACCAAACAACATGCCATCGCGAATGGTCGGCGCAAAGGGGGGATTGAGCCATTGCGTGGCATCACCGGTCGGCACCACATCGGTATGACCGGCGAAAGCGAGGGTTTCTCCCTCGCCACGCCAGGCCCAGAAGTTCCGGGTATCGCCCCAATTCATCTCTTCAACGGTAAAATCCATCGCACGCAGACGTTCGATCAGTAATGCCTGACAGCCTGCGTCATCGGGGCTGAGGGAAGGGCGGCGAATAAGCTGCTGAGCCAGCTCAATAACCGGGCAAGACATAACTATACCTCGTTAATCAGCGTGTTATAAGTGAGTTCATTAAAGCCCAACAGCATAGGCTGTCCTGGGATGCAGAGCAATGGGCGTTTGATGATCGCGGGCATTTCCAGCATTAAGGTCGCCGCAGCATCGGCATTATCGATACTGTCCCGCACGTGGGCATCCAGTTTGCGCCAGGTCGTCCCCCGGGTGTTGAGTAACGCCTGCCATCCCAGTTCGGCGATAAATGTATCTAATAATTCCCTGTCCAGACCATCAAGCCGGTAATCATGAAAGCGGTAGGCAATCTGATGAGCGTCCAGCCAGCGTCGCGCTTTCCTGATGGTATCGCAGTTTTTTATCCCGTAAAGTGTCAGCATAATGATATCCTGATCAATGATTTCAGATAACGCTCAGTCTGCATCAAATAGTGTCTCGATCCAATCACAGCAGGCGGATAAATTTGTTTTCTGTCAGGCATAAGATCAGGCGACTGAATGGCATTCTCAAAGCAAAAAAGCGACCGGGTGGGTCGCTTTTTTTGATCATCGGGTTGCCCGGTTATTGGGGTTTTATGCGCGCCGGGAAATGGCGGCGTATCAGGACAAAAAACAGTGGAATAAAGAAAATCGCCAGCAGGGTGGCGGAGATCATCCCGCCCATCACCCCGGTCCCGACCGCATGCTGGCTGGCAGAGCCAGCACCGGTACTGAGGGTCATCGGCAGGACTCCGAAGATAAAGGCCAGTGAAGTCATCAGAATGGGGCGCAGACGCTGGCGGCAGGCGGTCAGCGTCGCGGTGAGTAAATCTTCCCCTCTGGCGTTCAGTTCGCTGGCAAACTCAATGATCAGAATCGCGTTTTTTGCTGATAAACCGATAACCGTCAGTAATCCCACCTGAAAGTAGATATCGTTTTCCAGACCACGCATCCAGGTCGCCAGCAGGGTGCCGATAACCCCCAGCGGCACCACCAGCATGACAGAGAACGGCACCGACCAGCTTTCATACAGCGCCGCCAGGCAGAGGAAGATGACCAGCAACGACAGCGCATACAGCGCCGGGGTCTGGGCACCCGACAGTTTTTGTTGATAAGACATTCCGGTCCATTCGAGCGCAAAACCGCGTGGTAATTGCTGCACCAGCGTCGCCATCGTATCCATAGCGCTGCCGGTGCTGATGCCGGGTGCCGCATCGCCGACGATAGCAACAGAGGAGTAACCGTTGTAACGTTCCAGACGCGGTGATCCGCTTTTCCAGTATGAGGAGGCAAAAGCGGAGAAAGGCACCATCGTGCCGCTCTTATTGCGGACATACCACTGATGAATATCGTCTGGCAGCATACGATACGGGGCTGCGGCCTGGACATAGACCTTTTTCACCCGCTCACGATCGATAAAGTCATTCACGTAGCTCGATCCCCAGGTGGTTTGCAGCGTCGCATTAATTTCATCAAGCGTAATGCCTAACGCCTGGGCTTTATGTTGATCAATATCAATGTGCAATTGGGGGCTATCGTCGAGACCATTGTGGCGCACACGTGTGACCTTGTGATGGCGTGCTGCCAGATTCAGCAGGCTATCCCTGGCCGCCATCAGCGCATCATGGCCGTGCCCGGCGTGGTCTTCGAGGATCATATCAAAACCTGCCGCATTCCCCAGTCCGCTGATCGCGGCAGGGTTACTACTGTAGATACGTGCTTCTTTTATTGTGTGTAACGCCTGAGTCGATCGTTCAATAATGGCAAACGATGAACCGCTTGTCGGGTGGCGTTGACCCCAGTCTTTGAGACGAATAAACAGACGCGCTACATTTTGGCCACTGCCCCCTGGCCCGGTTCCGACGGTTGAGAATACCGAAGCCACGTTCTCCTGCTCATGCTCCAGTAGATAGTCCTCTACTTTCCTGACGACTTGCTGAGTTTGCTGTTGCGTGGAGCTCGCCGGAAGTTGTATCGAAGTGATAAAAATCCCCCGATCTTCCTGTGGCAAAAACGAGGTCGGTAAGTGCATAAACAGTAACACTATCCCCGCGATAAGCAGCAGGTAGATGAGTATCCAGCGCAGTGAGCGGTGGAGGAGTTTAGCGATAATGGTTTCATAACCCCCTGCAGCGCGGGCAAAGGTGTGATTAAACCAGTGAAAGAAACCCCTCTGTCGCTGTCGGGCCGCTGGTGAGACAGGGACTAACAGTGTTGCACAGAGCGCAGGGGTGAAGATCATGGCGACCAGCACCGATAATCCCATCGCCGAGACAATCGTCACCGAGAACTGGCGATAAATCGCGCCGGTGGTGCCACCAAAGAATGCCATCGGAACAAAGACCGCAGAGAGCACTATCGCGATCCCCAGCAGGGCTCCCTGAATTTGTCCCATCGATTTGCGGGTGGCTTCCCGTGGTGAAAGCCCTTCTTCGTGCATGATACGTTCGACATTCTCGACAACGATAATGGCGTCATCCACCAGTAAGCCTATCGCCAGCACCATCGCAAACAGGGTCAGTGTATTGATGCTGTAACCGCAGAGCAACAGCACGGTAAATGTGCCCAGTAATACCACCGGAACCGCCAGGGTGGGGATGAGCGTGGCACGGAAATTTTGCAAAAACAGATACATCACCAGGAATACGAGGACAATCGCTTCCAGCAATGTTTTCACCACATCGAAGATCGAGGTTTTGACAAACGAGGTGGTTTCATAAGCTACTTTATATTCCAGCCCCGGAGGAAAGTACTGTGCCAGCTCATTCAGACGCTCAATAACCCGCTGGGATGTGGTGATCTCATTGGCACCGGAGGCCAGTTTTACCCCCAGGCCGGAGGCTGGCTGGCGGTTGTAACGACTCAGATAGTCATATTTTTCGGCACCGATGGCGATGGTGGCGACATCGCCGAGTGTCACTTCTGAACCGTCCTGATTGACGCGCAGCGTGATACGGCGAAATTGCTCTGGTGTTTGTAGTAGTGATTGTGCGGTGATGGTGGCGTTCAGTCTTTGCTGCGCGACGGCGGGTGTGCCGCCCAGTTGCCCCACCGCAATCTGGGCGTTTTGGGTGGTGATCGCGTTAATGATATCGCGGGTGGTTAACTGATAACTATTCAGTTTGGCGGGCTCCAGCCAGATACGCATCGCATATTGTGAGCCGTAAACATCCACATTGCCGACCCCATTGATCCGGCTAATCGGGTCCTGGATGTGGCTGGCGATATAGTCGGCGATATCCTGTTGATCCATACTGCCATCGGTAGAGATAAAGGCGAGCGTCAGAATATCGCTTTCGCCGGTTTTACGTACCGTCACCCCTTGTTGCTGTACCGCTTGTGGCAGTTTGCGCAGTACCGTCTGTAGCTGATTATGTACCTGTTGCATCGCCTCATCCGGGTTGGTTCCGGCGCTAAAGCTCAGGGTGATCGCCGCCTGTCCGGTTGCGCTGCTTTGCGATGACATATACATCAGATTGTCGAGGCCATTCATGTTTTGTTCGATGATCTGCGTGACGGTATTCTCGACAGTTTGCGCCGAGGCGCCTGGATAGCTGGCGCTGATACGCACATTGGGCGGCGCGAGGCTGGGATATTGTTCCACCGGCAGTGATAATATCGCCAGTATCCCGGTCAGACAAACCAGGATGGCCAGCACCCATGCAAAAACAGGGCGATCAATAAAAAATTTCGCCATCAGAACTGAAACCTCATTGTATCTATTTGCGTTATGCGATATATCGCCACAATGTAAATAGAAAATACGATAAATAATCGTTTAAAAATTAATGTGATAGTACCGTTGATTAGCTGTTTTTTATGGTACGGGTCATCAGGCAGGGTGCGCCACCTGGCGGTGGCGATGATAACGCGTTGCTGGCGCGCGCTTTTCGCCAGGGGATAAAAATGGTCGCCAGTGACGAGAACTGTGATGGTAAAGCCGTTATTTTGTTGCGATATCTGTCATGATCAGCCCTGATAACCTGATTTCAGGCCAGTTGTAATAATCTGAGAGAATAATCATTAAGCGTAATGTTATAACTTCGCTCATGGCTTATCTTTATAATAACCTGCGTCTGGCGAAAACATGCCGACATCTGATGATGACCTCCCCACGCTTATATAGCGGCTGGGCGGGTCATTACGCGCCGCCTCATGGCTGATACGAAATAAGGAATAATGAGATGGACGAACAATTAAAACAGAGTGCTTTAGATTTCCATGAATTTCCTGTGCCTGGTAAAATCCAGGTAGTACCGACTAAACCCCTTGTTACACAGCATGATCTGGCGCTGGCCTATTCACCCGGTGTTGCCGCCCCCTGCCTTGAAATCGAAAAAGATCCGCAAGCAGCCTATAAATACACCGCGAAAGGTAACCTGGTGGCGGTTATCTCTAACGGTACTGCGGTATTAGGATTAGGTAATATCGGCCCACTGGCGGGTAAGCCGGTGATGGAAGGCAAAGGGGTATTATTTAAGAAATTTGCCGGTATTGATGTATTTGATATTGAAGTCGCTGAACGTGATCCGGATAAGTTTATCGATGTCGTGGCGGCGCTGGAGCCGACGTTTGGCGGTATTAATCTGGAAGATATCAAAGCGCCCGAGTGCTTCTATATTGAGCAAAAATTGCGTGAGCGCATGAATATTCCGGTGTTTCATGATGATCAACACGGCACCGCGATTATCAGTACCGCCGCCATTCTGAATGGCCTGCGCGTAGTCGGTAAAAAGCTTGCTGACGTGCGAATGGTGGTATCGGGTGCCGGTGCGGCAGCGATCGCCTGTATGAACCTGTTAGTCGCGCTGGGCATGAATAAGCACAATATCGTGGTCTGTGACTCCAAAGGGGTGATTTACCAGGGTCGTGAAGCCAATATGGCGGAGACCAAAGCCGCTTATGCGGTGAAAGATGACGGTAAACGTACCCTGAATGATGTTATTGATGGCGCCGATATTTTCCTCGGTTGTTCCGGGCCGAAGGTATTAACCGCTGAGATGGTAAAAAGAATGGCGCGCGCGCCGCTGATCCTCGCGCTGGCGAATCCGGAGCCGGAGATCCTGCCACCGCTGGCAAAACAGGCGCGTGAAGATGCGATTATCTGTACCGGGCGTTCTGACTACCCCAACCAGGTGAATAATGTTCTTTGCTTTCCGTTTATTTTCCGTGGTGCGCTTGATGTCGGCGCGACAACCATTAATGAACAGATGAAACTGGCGGCGGTGCATGCGATTGCTGAGCTGGCGCATGCAGAGCAGAGTGAGGTGGTGGCGTCTGCCTATGGTGATCAGGACCTGAGCTTTGGCCCGGAATATATTATTCCCAAACCGTTCGATCCACGGCTGATTGTTAAAATTGCCCCGGCGGTCGCGAAAGCCGCGATGGACTCTGGCGTAGCCACCCGCCCGATCACCGATTTTGACGCTTATGTTGAGAAACTGCGGGCGTTTATCGACAAAACGAATTTGTTTATGAAGCCGGTTTTCTCACAGGCACGTAAAGATCCGCGATCTGTCGTGCTGGTCGAAGGGGAAGAGACGCGCATTCTGCATGCGACTCAGGAGCTGGTCTCATCAGGGGTGGCGAAGCCGATCCTGATTGGCCGTCCGGCAGTAATTGAACAGCGTATTCGTAAGCTGGGATTGCAGATCAAAGCCGGTGTCGATTTTGAGATCGTCAATAACGAATCCGATCCGCGTTATAAAACATACTGGAATGAATATTATCAGTTAATGAAACGGCGTGGGGTCACCCAGCAACAGGCGCGCTACACTGTGATGAGCAATACGACGGTTATTGGTGCGCTGATGGTATTGCGTGGCGAAGCCGACGCGATGATCTGCGGTACGGTCGGTGAATACCATGAACACTACGCCATCGTGCAGTCATTACTGGGCTATCGTAAAGGGGTTTATACTGCTGGTGCGATGAATGCGTTATTGCTGCCAGGGGGAAATACCTTTATTACCGATACTTATGTTAATGATGATCCGACGGCAGA